>DASRVH010000030.1:0-57252 GCA_035655155.1 Woeseiaceae bacterium | reverse complement strand
CTCCGGAAGCGCGGTCAGCTGGTTGTGATAGCGGCCCATCCACGCCGCCCAGTCGCTGGCGCGCCGGCCGCTCAGCACGGAGCCGGAGATCACCCGCGTATCGGTGTCGTCGTCCAGTTCGCCGGCGATCAGATCCTCGGTGTTGGCGCCCACCCGGGTGCGCAGCAGCCGCGGCCGTCGCACCATGGGCCCGGCGATGGAGACGATCCGCTCCGTCGGCAGCCGGCCGGTCGCGAACAGCCGGGCCACGGCGATTACGTCCTGGGAGCCGATCGTCCATACGGTCTTGTTCTCGCTGACCGGGTCCAGGAAGTGGATATGGGTGCCCGGCAGCCCGGCGGGATGGGGGCCGGAGAACTCGGCGTGCACGAAAGGCTTCTCGCCCGGCACCGCGATGCGGGAGTCGGGTCCGGTGCAGACGTAGACCGGACCGTCGGTCAGCTTCGCCACCAGACGCAGGCCCGCCGCGAACTCGTCGGCCGCATCCGCCACGATCACCTCGGGGTCCGGCGCCAGCGGATGGGTGTCCGTGGCCTTGACGAAGACGGCGCGCGGACGCGACCCCGGTGCCGGCACCTTGCTGAAGGGACGCGTGCGGAAGGCGGGCCAGAGGCCGGCCGCCAGCAGCTTCTCTTCCACCGCCTCGCCGTCGAGGCCGTCCAGGTCACCGGCCGCGACGCTGCCGAAATCCACCGCCTCGTCGCCGTCGAGATCGATCACCACCGACTGCAGCACCCGGCGCATGCCCCGGTTCACGTCCCGCACGACGCCGGCACCGGGCGCCGTGTAGGTCACGCCGGGTGTCTGCTTGTCGCTGAACAGCGGATCGCCGAGCCGCACCCGGTCGCCGGGCTTGACCTCCATCCGCGGCTTCAGGCCGATGTAGTCGAGGCCGACGAGCGCGACGCTGCCGACGGGTCGAGCGGACTCGATCACCTGTTCCGGCTTGCCGGCGAGAGGGATGTCGAGGCCCTTGCGGATCTGGAATGAGAGACGTTCTGTCACGGGATCATGACCACCAGATTGTGAACAGGATACAGGCGGTCGCCCACAGGCAACCGATCGTATGACTCGCGAGCGTGAACTCGATGGCGCCGAGCACGCCGGCCGGGTCGGAGCCGGAACGGCGCACCGCGCCGGCCACCCGCAGCGACAGCGCCAGCAGCACGAACGGCACAGCGGGCGCCAGCAGCGGCAGATGGCCCGCCGCCGTGAGCCACAGCGTCGAGGCCGCCGCGATCAGGTGCAGGCCCACGTAGATGGCCGCCGTCGCCGTGCGGCCGAAGCGCACCGGCAGAGTGGCCTTGCCCACGGCGGCATCCGCGTCGAGATCCGGCACCTCGTTGATGAGCACGATCGCCGCCACCCAGGCGCTCACCGGGAGGGCGAAGACGATCAGCGGGAGGTCGACCACCCCCGTCTGCAGCCACGCGGCGCCGCTCACCGGCAGCACGCCGAAGGCGATACCGATCGCCAGCTCCCCGAGGCCCAGCGAGGACAGCCGCACCGGTCCGAGGGAATAGACGATGCCGAGGGCGATGCCCGCGAGACCGAACCACAGCACGCCGATGCCCCGCAGCCAGATCAGCACGAGGCCGATCAGCGCCGCGATCGCCAGCAGCTGAATGCCCCAGCGGGCCATCTCGCCCGTGGACATGATCTGATTCTGGATGAAGCGCGAGCCGCCGGTATAAGGATAGATTCGGCTGATATTGCGCCGGTCGCTGCCACCGGTCTCGTCGCCGACGTCGTTAAGCACGTTGCCGGCGCCGTGCACCAGCATGGTCGCGAGGAGGGCGAGCAGCGCCACGACCACATCGATGCCGCCGGCCTGCACGGCGCCCCAGGCCGTGCCGGCGAGCACCGGCAGGACGGAGGCCGGGAAGAACTTCGGGCGGGTCGCATGGAACAGGCGTTTGAGCCGGCTGTCGCCGAAATCGCCGGCGCGCGGCTCGATGACGGCCGTCTTGTCCGCGCTCATCTCCATACCCCCGAAAAACACACCCTGCCTCTGTCCATCACCCGATCCTCCGCAAAAACAGGCCGCTTAGCCTCCCGCCCGGCGGCGCGCGGCACAGTGTAATGGATTTTGCGGACTCACCGGTCCGGCATCACCCCGCCGGCGGCCTGAAACCACGGATTCACCCCTCTTTTGCGTAACTTACCGGCCGCTGCGCGTATGAGAATAGGCGTTATTACTTACGGTTAGCGGCGCTCCGCCTCGTTATCCTCGGCACTCGGCGCAGTCTCGCGTCATCGCTAATCCAACGCCGCGTGCAGGGGGTTTACGCATGTGTCTCGCAGTCCCGATGCAGATCAAGTCCATGGACGAGTTCAGCGCTCGCTGCGAGGCCAAGGGCGTCGAGCGGGAGGTCAGCCTGTTCATGCTGCGGGGCGAGACCGTCGAACCCGGCGATTACGTCCTCGTGCACGTCGGCTACGCCATCCAGAAGGTCTCGGAAGAGGAGGCGGCTTCCAGCTGGGAGCTCTTCGACGAGATTCTTGCGGCAGCCGATGCATGAGCTGTCCGTCTGCCAGGCTCTCATCGGGCAGGTCGAGACCATCGCCCGGCGTGAATCCGCGGCCCGCGTAACCGCCATACACCTCGCCATCGGGCCGCTCTCGGGCGTCGAACCCGAACTGCTGCGCCGTGCCTGGCCACTGGCCGCCGGCGCCACCATCGCCGAGGAAGCGGAACTCCTCATCGAGGCAGCCGATATCCGGGTAGAATGCTCGGTCTGCGGCGCCGAGTCCGCGGCCAAGGCCAACCGGCTGCTGTGCGGCGAATGCGGCGACTGGCGAACCCGGCTGGTGAGCGGCGACGAGATGCTGCTGACCCGCCTCGAACTCGAACGCACCGGCGGCGTCCAACAGGGAGACACCGGCGCCACCACGGAGGACTCCAGACATGTGTGATACCTGCGGCTGCAACATCACGGCCGGCAATCAGCACCTCATCCGCCCCGGCGGCAAGTTCCAGCACACCGCGAGCGGCGCCGAATCCATCGACGTGCTGCGGGGGCTGCTGAGCGAGAACGACCACCAGGCGGCTCACAACCGGGAGCATTTCGACGGCCACGGCGTGCTGGCGGTCAACCTGATGTCCTCGCCGGGCGCCGGCAAGACCGCGCTGCTGGAGGCGACCATCCAGGCGCTGGCCGGGGAACTCCGCGTGGGCGTCATCGAGGGCGATCTCGAGACCGAGAACGACGCCGAGCGCATCCGCCGCCACGGCGTACCCGCCATCCAGATCGCCACCGGCACCGCCTGCCACCTGGATGCGCACATGGTGCACGACGCCGTGCACGAGCTGTCGCTGGACGAACTCGACATCGTCTTCATCGAGAACGTGGGCAACCTGGTGTGCCCGGCCAGCTTCGACCTCGGCCAGCACCGCAACATCACGCTGCTGTCGGTGCCCGAGGGCGACGACAAGCCGGCCAAGTACCCGGTGATGTTCCGCGCGGCGGACCGGATCCTGCTCACCAAGAGCGACCTGCTGCCGGTGCTGGACGACTTCGACCCGGAGCGGGCCCGCGCCTGCGTCCGGGACCTCGCCACGCCCGCCGTCATGCAGACGGTATCCGTGAAGAACGGCGAGGGCATGGCCGAGTGGCTGGAATGGCTCCGCGCCGAACACGCCGGCCAGGTCGAGCGGGTGGCACGGGGCGAGTCGGCGCGCCCGGCGGTGCAGCCCGACGGCGCCCATCTGCACGCGGACGCCGGCGCTACGGCCCGATAGACGGATAGAGACGGATAGAGACGGCTAACCATAGCCCGAGAACCGCCAACAGTTCGACCGCAACAGCGACGAGCAGGGGGATACCGAGATGGCACACGACGCGCGCTACTGGCTGGACCGGCTGAAGGCCCTGCCGCTGCCCGATCGCGTCCGCATCATGAACGTGTGCGGCGGCCACGAGCGCTCCATCACGAGCGCGGGACTGCGTACCGCCATCCCGTCCCGGATCGAGCTCATCCCGGGGCCCGGCTGCCCCGTGTGCATCTGTCCCGAGGAAGACGTCTACGAGGCCATGCAGCTCGCCCTGAACGAGGACGTGATACTGGTGGCCTTCGGCGACATGCTGCGGGTGCCGGTGAACGTGCCGAAGCGCGAACCGCGATCACTGGAACAGGCCAAGGCCGCAGGCGCCGACATCCGGCCCGTCGCGAGCCCCACGGAGGTGGCTGCGGTCGCCCGGGACAACCCGGACCGCCAGGTGGTGTTCTTCGCCGCCGGCTTCGAGACCACCACCGCGCCGGTGGCCGCCATGCTGGCCGAGGGCGCGCCGGACAACCTGAGCGTGCTGCTGTCCGGCCGGCTCACCTGGCCCGCGGTGGCCATGCTGCTCGAGTCCGGCGAGCCCGGCTTCGACGCCCTCATCGCGCCCGGCCACGTCTCCACGGTGATGGGCCCCGAGGAATGGGCCTTCGTCCCGGAGAAGCACGGCATCCCGGCTGCGGTTGCCGGCTTCCGCGCCGACACCCTGCTGGCCGCCATGTACTCGGTGCTGCGCCAGCTCATCGAGGACAAGCGCTTTCTGGACAACTGCTACCCCGAGGTCGTGCGCCCGGGCGGCAACGCGGTGGCCCGCGAGTGCCTGGACCGGGTCATGCAGGTGCAAGACGCCACCTGGCGCGGCATCGGCGTGATACCGAAGTCGGGCTACGGCCTGCGCCCGGAGTACGAGCACTGCGACGCGCGCAGGCAGTTCCCTTCCTACGCGGACGACTCCCGCAAGCGCGTGGGCGAGATGCCGCCGGGCTGCGACTGCGCCAAGGTGGTGCTCGGCAAGATCTACCCCAACGAATGCCGCCTGTTCGGCACCGCCTGCACACCGCGCAAGCCCATCGGGCCGTGCATGGTCTCCGACGAGGGTGCCTGCCGCATCTGGTGGTCCGCCGGCATGCGCGAGAATGTCTGGGAAGGCCGCAAGAAAGCCGGCACCGCCGCCGGCTGAGCGGGTGGCGCCCGCCGCCGCCCGCGAGACGCGCCGGATCTGCCTCACGGGCCACGTCCAGGGCGTGGGCTTCCGCCCGTTCGTCTTCCGCCTTGCGCACGAACACGGCATCGCAGGCTGGGTGCGCAACCAGCTCGGCGAAGTGGAGCTGCGGGCGCAGGGCGCGCCCGACGCGGTCGCCCGTTTCCGCGACGCCCTGATCGCCGACGCGCCGCCCCTGTCCCGGCCGGAACTGAGCGCCGACGAGGCCGTTGACGAGGGCGAGTTCGAGAGCTTCCGCATCCTGGAGAGTGCCGCCTCCGAATCCCCGCGCATCTTCGTGCCGCCGGACTACTTCATGTGCGAGGACTGCCGGGGCGAGCTGGCCGACCCGGCCGACCGGCGCCACCGCTATCCGTTCATCAATTGCACCCAGTGCGGGCCCCGCTACACGCTGATCGAGGCCCTGCCCTACGACCGGCCCAACACCAGCATGGCGGCCTTCCCGCTGTGCGCGGACTGCGAACGCGAATACCTGGACCCGACGGACCGCCGCTTCCACGCCGAACCCGTCGCCTGCCCGGTCTGCGGGCCCTCGGTGAAGTTGCGCGCCGGCGGCCGGACCCTGGCGGCGCGCGAGGACGCGATTGCCGACGCGGTGGATCGCCTGCGTGCCGGCGAGATTCTGGCGGTGAAGGGCATCGGCGGTTATCACCTGATGTGCGCGGCGGGCGACGCCGGCGCGGTCGCCCGTCTGCGCGAGCGCAAGCCCCGGCCCCACAAGCCGCTGGCCGTGATGTTCCCGCTGGCAGGCCGGGACGGGCTCGACGTGGTGCGCCGCTCCGTCGACCTTCGGCCGGAGGACACCGCCGAACTCCTGAGCCCCGTGCGTCCCATCGTGCTCGCCGCCCGCCGTGGCGACTGCCCGCTGGCGGCCAATCTGGCGCCCGGCCTGGGCGAACTCGGCATCTTCCTGCCCTACAGTCCGTTGCACCAGTTGCTTACCGGCGATTTCGGCGCGCCTCTCGTGGCCACCTCCGGCAACGTCAGCGGCGAACCCGTGCTGACGGATCCCGACGAGGCGGAACGGCGCCTGCAGCGCATCGCCGATGCCTTCCTGCAGCACGACCGGCCGATCGTCCGGCCCGCCGACGACCCGGTGTTGCGGCGCGTCGGTGGCCGGGTGCGGCCCATCCGCATCGGCCGCGGTTGCGCGCCACGGGAGCTCACCCTGCCCTGGCGCCAGCCCGAGCCGGTGCTGGCCGTCGGCGGCCACATGAAGAACACCCTGGCGCTGGCCTGGGACGACCGGGTGGTGGTCTCGCCCCACATCGGCGATATGGGCACGCCCCGCAGCATGCAGGTCTTCGAGCAGGTGGCCGGCGACCTGCAGTCCCTGTACGGCGTGGCGGCCCGCCGTGTGCTGGCCGACGCCCATCCCGGTTACGACACCCACCGCTGGGCCCGGCGCTCGGGCCTGCCCGTGGAGACGGTCTGGCACCACCATGCCCACGCGTCGGCCGTGGCGGCGGAGCACGGCGGCGGCGGGACCTGGCTGGTCTTCGCCTGGGACGGGGTGGGTTATGGCGAGGACGGCAGCCTGTGGGGCGGAGAGGCGCTCGTCGGCCGGCCCGGCGCCTGGCGCCGTGTGGCCAGCATGCGCACCATCGCGCTTCCGGGCGGCGACAAGGCGGGACGCGAGCCCTGGCGCAGCGCCGCCGCCATGCACTGGGCCTGCGGCCTGGACTACGCGGACGGGCCGGAGCACATGGATCTCGCGCGCATCGCTTGGGAACACGGGCTGAACTGCCCCGTCTCCAGCGCGGTGGGCCGACTCTTCGACGGCGCCGCCGCCATGGTCTGCGGCATCGGCACCGCGAGCTTCGAGGCCCAGGGGCCGATGATGCTGGAGTCCATTGCCGCCGGTGCCGCCGGCGCGGTCGACGCACTCGCCGCCAGCGGCCCGGGCAACCCCGTCGAGCTGCCGGTGGCCGCCGACGAGGCCGGCGTCCTGCGCACCGACTGGGCGCCCCTGCTGCCGATGCTCTGCGATGCCGGGCGCCCGGCCGCCGAGCGCGCGGCCGACTTCCACGCCTCGATGGCCGAGGCACTGGCCGTCCAGGCAGGTATGATCGCGACACGGGAAGGCTTCGAACGCATCGGCCTCACGGGCGGCGTATTCCAGAACCGGGTCCTCGCCGATGGCGTGCTGGAGCGCCTCTCGGCCGCGGGCCACACGGCGGTCATGGGCACTTCGCTGCCGGCGAACGATGCCGCCATCTGCTTCGGTCAGGCCGCGGAGTACGCGGCCCGGTCCGGATAGGACGCCAGCGACAGTCACGGGCACCGGCCCTGGCCCAAGAGACGGGCATTAGCCCGATGGGAGAACAATGGAAGACGATCGTATCAGTCTCGCCCACGGCAACGGCGGACGCTTCATGCGCGAACTCATCGACGAGATCTTCGCGCGCCACCTTGCCAATGACGATCTGGACGTGCGCGCCGACGCCGTGCCGCTCAAGCTCGACGAGGGCGAGGTGCTGTTCACCACCGACGGCTTCACCGTGCAGCCGCTGGAGTTCCCCGGCGGCGACATCGGCGCCCTGGCCGTGCACGGCACCTGCAACGACCTGGCCGTGGCCGGCGCCCGCCCCTGCTACCTGAGCCTGAACGCCTTCATCGAGGAGGGGCTGGAGATCGCGGTACTCGACCGGATCGTTGCCAGTCTGGCGCGGGCGGCGGCAGAGGCCGGCGTGCGTGTCGCCGCCGGCGACACCAAGGTGCTGCGCCGCGGCGAAGGCGGCGGGCTGTATCTGGCCACCACCGGCGTCGGCGTGCGCCTGCCCGGCGTGAAGCCCTCCTTCGACAACATCCGCGCCGGCGATGCGCTGATCGTCAGCGGGCCCATCGGCGATCACGGCACGGCGGTGATGCTGGCGCGGGAGGACTTCGGCCTGCGCGGCGATCTGCAGTCGGACGCCGCCAGCATCGCGCCGCTGGCGGCGCGCCTGCTGGAGTTCGACGGGCTGCGCTTCATGCGCGACCCCACCCGCGGCGGCCTGGCCACGGTCACCCACGAGATCGCCTCTATCACCGGCCTGGGGGTGCGCCTGCGGGCGCCGGACGTGCCGGTGCGCGAGCCGGTGCAGGCGGTCTGCGAGATGCTGGGCTACGACCCCTACTACCTGGCCTGCGAGGGCCGCGTGGTCGCCGTGCTCGACCCCGCCCAGGCGGACGAGGCGGTGGCGGCGCTGAGAGAACTCCCCGGCGGCGACATGGCCGCGCGCATCGGCCACGTCACCGACGCCGCGAAGCGCGTCGTCCTCGAAACCGAGCTGGGCGGCGAGCGTTATCTGGAAGAACTGGAAGACGATCCCCTGCCGCGCATCTGCTAGGCCCGGAGCGGGAGAGTGTCGGAGTAGCCATCATGGGCAGCGAACAGCACGTATCGCCGAAGCCGGACATCGAGATCGCCCGGCAGGCCGAATTGCGTCCGATCATCGAGGTGGCCGGGGAGCTCGGCATCGGCGAGGAGCACCTCCTGCCCTACGGCCATGACAAGGCCAAGGTCTCGCTGGACTACATCCGCACCCTCGGCGATCGCCCGGACGGCAAACTGATCCTGGTGGCCGGCATCACCCCCACCAGGGCCGGCGAAGGCAAGACCACGGCCACCGTCGGCCTCGGCGACGCGTTGCGGCGCATCGGCCGGCAAGCCTCGATCTGCCTGCGCGAGCCCTCGCTGGGTCCCTGCTTCGGCATGAAGGGCGGCGCGGCCGGCGGCGGCTACGCCCAGGTGGTGCCCATGGAGGACATCAACCTCCATTTCACCGGCGACATGCACGCCATCGGCGCGGCCCACAATCTGCTGGCCGCCCTGGTCGACAATCACATCTACTGGGACAACGAGTGCGGCATCGACAGCCGCCGGGTCGTCTGGCGCCGGGTCATGGACATGAACGACCGGGCGCTCCGGGAGATCACGGCCGGCCTCGGCGGCGTCACCAACGGTTATCCGCGCACCGACGGCTTCGACATCACCGTGGCCTCGGAGGTCATGGCCATCCTCTGCCTCGCCGAGGGTCTCACCGACCTGCGCGAACGCATCGGGCGCATCATCGTGGGCTATGACCGCGCGATGAACCCGGTGCATGCGGCCGACCTGGAGGCAGACGGCGCGATGACCGTGCTGCTGAAGGACGCCATCCAGCCGAACCTGGTGCAGACGCTCGAGCACACGCCCACCTTCGTCCACGGCGGCCCGTTTGCGAACATCGCCCACGGCTGCAACTCCGTGCTGGCCACGCGAACGGCCCTGAAGCTCTCGGACTACGTTGTGACCGAGGCCGGCTTCGGCGCGGATCTCGGCGCCGAGAAGTTCTTCGACATCAAGTGCCGCAGCGCCGGCCTGAAACCGGACTGCGCCGTGATCGTCGCCACCATCCGGGCGCTGAAGATGCACGGCGGCGTGACCGAGGACAAGCTCGACCACGAGAACCTGGTAGCGGTGGCGAAAGGCTTCGACAACCTGGCCCGGCACGTCGAGAACACCCGCAGCTTCGGCGTACCCGTCGTGGTCGCGCTGAACCGCTTCTCCACGGACACGAAGGCGGAGTTCGACATGGTGCGCCAGGCCTGCGCCGAACTCGACATCCTGTGTGTGGCCTGCGACCACTGGGCGGAGGGCGGCGCGGGCGCCACCGAGCTCGCCGAGGCGGTCGTGGACCTGATCGAGCAGGATGGCGCCGAGTTCCGCTATCTCTACCCCGAGGACATGCCGCTGTGGGACAAGATCCGCACGGTGGCCCAGAACATCTATCGCGCGCAGGGCATCATCGCCGACCAGAAGGTGCGAGACCAGATCGCCCGCTACCAGGAGACCGGCTACGGCCACTTCCCGGTGTGCATCGCCAAGACGCCGCTGAGCTTCACGACGGATCCCAACGTCAAGGGCATCCCGAAGAACCACGTGGTGCCCGTGCGCGAGGTGCGACTCGCCAACGGCGCCGGCTTCCTGGTGGCCATCTGCGGCAACATCATGACCATGCCCGGCCTGCCCCGCCGCCCGGCCGCGCGCAACATGCGCATCGACGCCGACGGCAAAGTGGACGGCCTCGCCTGAAGCACGTAGGAGGGCCTTCAGGCCCGATTCCTCCCTACCCAATCCCCTTCTTTCCTGACCGCCCTGCGGGGGTCGTCTGGGCCGACTGGAGCCATGACGGCGGGAAGGAGGCCCGGCCGAAGCGAAGGAGGACAGGACGTCCGACTGAGCGTCCCCCGCAGTCCGCCTGAGCCGATGGCGGGCCAACGCAGATAGAAAGCCGGATCGGGCCTGAAGGCCCTCCTACACCGGTGCGCAGACCGATCCTTCAGCCCTCCGAGCGTGTTTTTGCTATCCTTCGCAGCGTTATTTCGGGAGAGTAGACATGGCTGACCGGCAGAAGATTTTCGTCATCCTGGACCCCACCACCATGAACCAGCCGTCGCTGGTCATGGCGGAGACCATCGCCGCGGACGAGCAGGCTTCGGACGCGGGCGACGTCGCGCTGCACCTCTACTGCTGCATACCGGAGGACCAGGTGCGCCGGCCGCCGAACATAGCGGATGCGACGGCCATCGCCGAAGAACTGTCCCGCATCGAGAGCTGGGTGGAGCGGCTGGCGGAGCATGGCCGCGCGAAGGGCCTGCAGGTCGACACCGAGGTGGAGATCAAGCCTGACTGGCGCCAGGCCATCGTGGATGCGATCGCACGCGCCTCGAGTACGCTGGCGATCAAGAACATGACCAATCAGTCGCGGCTCCGGCGCTGGCTCAGGGAAACCTCGGACTGGCGGCTGCTGCGCGACGCAAAGTGCCCGGTGCTGCTGGTGAAGTCCTATGCCCGCCGGCACATCAACAAGGTCCTCGTCGCCATCAAGCATCGTCCGGAGACAGACACCTATCGCGCCGCGAACGATCGCCTGCTGGAGGCCGGACGCAGGATTTCCACCAACGTCGGTGCGGAACTCAATGTCGTCACGGTCTACCCGGACACGAGCGATTATCCGGATCGGCAGCGCTTCGCAGACCGCTGCGGCCTGCCGCGCAACCAGGTCCGCGCCGAGATGGGGAAGCCGGAAGAGGCGATTGCCACGGCCGCCAGGGAACTGGAGGCGGATCTGGTCGTCATCGCACGCGTATCGCAGCCGGACGCCGACACGAAGCTCGGGCACACCGCCGAGAAGGTCATCGACGGCCTGTACTGCAACATCCTCGTGCTGCCGATGAGGGAGGAATCGAAGGCCTGACCGGCAGCGCGCCGGCCGGGGCTCAGCTTTCGAGCCGTTCGGCCCGACGCACGATCTCCCGCACGGCGCCGCCGACGAGCGGCCCGTAGAACGGCAGGTGCGCGTACCAGTATAGAAGCCCCCAGATGCCGGCGGGATGCCAGTAGCAGCAGAGCTCGACCACCCGTTGGCCGGACGATTCGCCGTCCCGCTCCCGGATGGTGAACTCCTGCAGGCCTGCGCCCGGCGCTCGCATCAGCATCGACCAGGTGATCCGCTCGTTGGGTTCGATCCCGAGCACGCGCCAGCCGTCGACCACGTCGCCCATGCGCACCGCGTCGGGGTCGCGCCGTCCCGTGCGGAAACTCGGCCCGCCGATCAGCCAGTCGAACGCGCGCCGCAACCGCCACAGGAACCGGTAAGAGAAGAAGTCGCCGCCGGTGCCGAAGCCCTGCAGCACGCGGAAGATCGACTCGCGGCTCGCCGTGGTCCCGGCTTCTCCGCAATAGCGCTTGGCGTAGAACGAGTATTCCGGGTTCCAGTCCCGGCAGGCGATCGACCCTTCCACCCAGCGCGCCGGCACGTCGTGGTTTTTCTCCGCTTCCAGCGTGGCGGCCACCGCCTCGCGGAAGGTCAGCAACCGCTGCGGGACGAGGCGGCGGATCTCCTCGTCGTCGCCGACGTAATCGTGGGCCAGCCCCTCCACCAGCGACATCGCCGTGGTCGGAGGCACCGAGGTCACGAAGTAGAGCCAGTAGCTCGAGAGCTTCGGCGTCAGCACCGGCACCGGGATGACGAGCGGGTTCTTGCCGACGAAGCCGGCGTAGATATCCATGATCTCCTGATAGGTCAGGACGTCGGGCCCCGCCAGCTCGAACGTGCGGTCACCCTCCAGCGGCAGATCCGCGGCGGCGATCGTGTAGGTGAGAACGTTTTCCAGCGCGATGGGCGTCGAGCGCCTCCGCACCCATTTCGGCGTGATCATCAGCGGCAGGTAATTGACGAGGTCGCGGATCACCTCGAAGGCGGCCGATCCCGGACCCACGATCATGGCCGCCTGCAGTTCGATGACCTGGATGGAGCCGCCCCGCAGCGCATCGCCGACCACGGCGCGGCCCTCCATGTGCCGCGATCGCTCCTCCTTCGGCATGATGCCGCCCAGATAGACGATGCGGCGCACGCCGGCGGCCTCGCAGGCCTTGCGCGCGTTCTCGGCGGCGCGCCGCTCGACGGGCACGAAGTCGCCGCCGCTCCACATCATGTGCACGAGGTAGTAGACGACGTCGGCGCCCTCGAGCACCGGGGCCAGGGTCTCCGGCTTCAGCACGTCCGCGGACAGGCACTCCACGCCCTCCCATTCCCGCGCTTCCAGCACGGCCGCGTTCCTCGCAACGGCGCGTACGTGCCAGCCGTGCCGCGCGAGGGCTGGCGTGAGGTTGGAGCCCATGTAGCCGCTCGCACCCAGCACCACTGCGATCCGCCCCGCCCCGTCGGGGAGTTCGTACGAGTCGACGCGATGGTCGACGGACGGGCTGTCCGCGCTCATGAGGCCATTCTACGGCAGCGTCGCTGTCGTCGGCGTAAGCGAATAACGCAGCGTCGATCAGTAAATCGCGTATCCGCCGTCGACTCGTATGGTCTCACCGGTGACCAGAGCAACGCGGCCGCTGAGGTCGAACAGGGATGAAGAACTCATGATATATACCTTTTGCAGCGCGGGCCCGAATGGCATCGAGTATAGTCTATCGGCAGGAATACGCCCGCTCATGCCCTGTCGACTCGGTTCGGCACAGGGACAGCCCGCGGAGTCCTGTTCGCTCAATTGCACTGGCGCCGCGAGCCGCATGATCCCGCGAAGCGGATCGCGGGTCCCGCAGTGAAAAGGAGAACAAGAAGATGCCCGTTGAGACGACCCGGTTGTTCGCCGGCAGGTTCCGCTTGCCTGCCATCATCATCACACTCCCCGCACTCGCTTTCTCGACGATGCTGCGAGCGGACGACGGCTGTGAAGGCTCGGGCGACTATTCGTACCTTTGCGGCCCCGTGAACGCGGAAGACCTCGTCCTCATTCCGGACACGAAATGGATCATCGCGAGCGGATTCGGCGGCGATGCGTCGCTGTACCTCATCGATTCGGAGCGCAAGACCTGGGCGGAGTTCTACCCGACCGACGAACCGCGCGCCCGGCAGAATATGGCTACCTACGGTGCATGCCCGGGGTCGCCCGATCCCGATGCTTTCGTGGCCCACGGTTTGAACATTCGTCCCGGAGGCGACGGCCACTCCACGCTATACGTCGTCGGCCACGGCGAGCGCGAAGCCATCGAGGTTTTCGAGCTGGATGCGAGTGGCACGGAGCCGGTGCTGACCTGGACCGGTTGCGTCATGACGCCGGACGGCATGGAGGCCAACAGCGTGGCCTCGTTTGGCGATGGCTCGCTGGTCGCCACGATTCCTCTCTATCCGGGTATCCGCATCAACGAGATATTCGGCGACAGGCCTTCCGGCGCCGTCTACGAATGGTCACCCGGCGATGCCGGCTTCACGAAGATCCAGGGCACAGAGATGCCCTACGCTAACGGCATCGAAGCATCCGACGATGGTCGGGAGTTCTACGTCGCGTCATCCGGGCTGCGGCAGGTACTGGCATTCTCGAACAGCAATCCCGCGCGGTTGCTGCGCGCGAGCGACGAGTTCTCTTTCATCCCGGATAATCTGCACAGGGACGACGAGGGCAACCTGATCACTGCCGGGCTGGAAATATCCGACCCCGTCTGCGGTGAAGTTCCGATGTCGCAGGAATTCGATTTCGAGGAATTCGCGAGCTGCCCGAGACCCTTTACGGTGCTCTCCATCGATCCGGAGTCTCTGCAGGGAAGCGTTGTCGCGAGCTCACCGGCCCACGAACACTTCAGCAATATCACCATCGCGCTCGAGGCAGGCGCCGAACTGTGGGTGGGCACGTTCGCGGGCGATCGTATTGCTTACAGGAACCTTCAGCGGGGAGAAAAACAATGACACTGAGCGTAATCGGAACGGGGGTCGGCCGGACCGGCACCTATTCGCTGAAGCTGGCACTCAACCGCCTCGGCGTGGGCCCGTGCCATCACATGGAGGAAGTCCTCCACAACATGCCCGCCCAGGTGCCGCTCTGGACGGCGGCCGCCGCCGGGACGCCGGACTGGTCGCAGATGTACGCGGGTTACGGCAGCGCGGTGGACTGGCCCACCGCCGGCTTCTTCCGCGAACTGGCGGCCGAATACCCGTCCGCGAAATTCGTTTTGACGCTGCGCGATCCGGAGAGATGGGCCGACAGCTTCGGCGCGACGATCTATACCCTGCTTGCCGGCAAAGACCAGGCTCCCGAGGAGATGCGCGCCTGGCTGGACATGGCCGCCAGTGTGATCGCCAGGACGGGTTTTCCGCCCGGCCTCGATCGCGACGGACTGGTTGCGGCCTTCAGCGCGCACAATGAGGCCGTCAGAGAGGCCATACCGGCCGACCAGCTCCTCGTCTTCGAGGTAAAGCAGGGATGGGAACCGCTCTGCGCCTTTCTGGGCGTGCCGGTCCCGGCCGAAGAATTCCCCCGCACCAATCACCGGGAGGAATTCTGGGATCGCGTAAACGGCAACATCTGACCCGGGACACCAGCGTAAGCGAGGACATCGACATGGCCACTGAATACACCGGAGGATGCCTCTGCGGAAGCGTCCGCTTTTCCTGCAGCGCGGAGCCCGAGTACACCTTCTTCTGTCATTGCACTGACTGCCAGCGCACCGGCGGCAGTCCGTTCTCCGTTGAGTTGATGGTCTCTTCGGAATCGTTCGACGCGCAGGGGGAATCACAGTCCTACACGGTCGTCGGAGACTCGGGCAAGGACGTGCGCCGGCATTTCTGTCCCGCGTGTGGATCGGGCCTCTGGCTGGAATGCGACTCCGACCCGGGCTACGTTTTCCTGAAGGCGGGCGCCCTCGACGATGCAGGATGGGTGAAGCCCGACATGCACATCTTCACGGAGGCGAAACAACCGTGGGTCGACCTGGGAGATTCGCTGCCGCGCTACGAGAGAATGCCGCCCGCATGACCTGGCTGCGAAGGCTGCTATTGGTTGCCCTGTTCGCACTAGCGGGCTGCACCGGCATCCCCGAAGGCATCGAACCGGTCGATGACTTCGAGCTCGAACCGTACCTCGGCACCTGGTACGAGATAGCGCGTCTCGATCACCCTTTCGAGCGTGGGTTGTCGAATGTGACTGCCAACTACTCGATGCGCGACGACGGCGGCGTCCGCGTACTGAACCGCGGTTATCGCACTGAGAGCGGCGAGTGGGACGAGGCTGAAGGCAAAGCCTACTTTATCGGCGACCCCAGCATCGGACGGCTCAAGGTTTCGTTTTTCGGTCCTTTCTACGGCGCCTACAACATATTCGAGCTCGGCGAGAACTACGAATACTCGATGGTTGCCGGCCCAAACCGCTCCTATCTCTGGATTCTCGCGAGGGAACCGGAGCTACCCCCGGCGACGCTCGAAGAGCTGCTCTCCAAAGCCGAGGCGGCAGGGTACGACACGTCCGAACTGATCTTCGTCGAACACGACAGGGCTCCCTGAGCGGGGCGGCGGGATTCCCTTATCTGCCCCGAGCGGTCCCTTCGCATCGGGCGCCGGACATCGCCCGCAAACGGTCCCTTGACGGCCCGGCGACCCGGTCCGGAAATTGGGACTGCTCGCCCGGGCCGCCATCGTCGTGGATTCCGCTGGACATTGTCCAATTGTTCAACTAATTTCACCGATCCGCCCTGTTACGGCACATCCGGGGGTAGGGGAGCGAAAAAGCCGACCGCCGATGAGCGGTTACATCAAAACGCCGAACAGGCACAGGGGGAGAGTTATGCAAGGTCTTAAAACCGTAATCTGCTGGGCCGTTGCCAGCCTGCTGCTGAGCGCCACACCGGGTTTCGCTCAGGTCAGCGCCGAGGGCATGGGCAAGGTCTTACCGGTCGAGTTGTATGCGTGCAACTTCCAGCAGGGTAAGGATGATACGGATCTGTCCAAGGTGATCGAACGGTGGAACAAGTTCGCCGACGATAATGACATGGACGATTATTCTGCCTGGCTACTCAGGCCGTTCTTCTACACGCCGGCGCAGGATTTCGACATCCTCTGGCTAGGCGCCTACGCGGATGGCAATGCCATGGGTGCGGGCCTGCAGAACTGGATATCGGACGGCAGGGAAATGAATGCGGCATTCGAAGAGGTGCTGGATTGCGGCGCGCACGTAGCCTACTCGTCCGCCATGTATAAGGCACCTCCGGCCGGTGGAGCGCCCGGGTCGGGAGTTATCAGCATCATGGACTGCGAGCTCAATGAGGGATACCGATACACTGACGTCAAGGCGGCGGAGCTGAAATGGATGGACCACCTCGAAAAGTCGGGCTCCAAGGCTGCCTATTATCACTGGATGCCGATGTTCGGCGGCGGCGATGCCGAATTCGACTACAAAGTCGTCTCTGCCTACGCCAGTTTCGAAGAGGTCGGGTCCGATATAGAAAACTTCGCCAATCAAGGCGGACGCGACGTGTCTCAGGAGATCTTCACCAGGATCGACGACTGTGACGATGCCCGGGTGTATGTGGTGGAGAGCATACGGTCGGGGAAGATTCGTGACTGACGAGCGATAGACGCAGGGAGGCGGCGGGCAACGCCCGCCGCCGTTCTATCCGGAGCGGCGCCAACCCCGGCGTAACGACTGCACCGGGACCCGGGCTTCCACTGATGTACGGTCGCGGTGCCACTCGGTACGTTCCTGGCCGGAGAGCAACCATTTCCTCTCACTACGGGCACGATTCCCGCAACCGAAAGCCCACGCAAGCACACGAGAGACACGATAAAACCGTTGGTCCGCTTCGCCGACAGAAGCGAACAGCAGGGCAACCTAACCCCGCGTTTCCGCTGAAACATCTTCTCGAATCCAATTGAAGTCGCACTCGCAAGTTGACCCGAAGGGCGGTCCGCCGGGCGATACCGACGTATAGCCCCGGACGAACTCACCGGCCACATCCACACGTGGCCGCAACTGCGCCGGGCATCGATCATCTTCTCCCGGCGCGCGGCGGCGTGCCACACGAAAATCTCCACAGTTTGCCGGGAAACCGCTCCGCAAAGCGGTCTCCAGACCGTCCCGGGGCTCCCCACTGAAGTCACCGCCCCCGTTCCGGTAAACTGCCCGGAACAATCGCCGACGGAGACCCCATGGACACCCTCCTGCAGATCATCCTCTACGTCATCCTCGTCATCGCGCTGCTGTGGCTCGGCGCCCGCGTGTTCCTGCGCGGCCCGAACCTGGATCGTTGGGACCAGCCGGCCGGCAAGCTCGCGAGTGCCAGCGACAAGCCGGGGGAGGACAACCGGGAGATCTCCCGCATGCTGCAGGAACTGGGATCGCAGATCGACGCGGCGCCGCGCAAGCAGCGGCTGCATACCATCCGTGAACTGGTGGACCGGGGCTTCCCGGAAATCGCCCCGGACGACAAGCTGGGCGTCGACCGTCGCACGGTCACGGCCGACGGCGTCCCCGGGGAATGGGTGCTGGCGCCGGACTCCGATCCCTCCCGCCGGCTGCTTTACATCCACGGCGGCGCGTTCTACGTGGGCAGTCCGGCGAGCCACCGCACGCTGACGGCGGCGCTGGCGCGCACTTGCGGTGTTTCGGTGCTGGCCGTCGACTACCGGCTGATGCCGGAGCACCCGCGCATCGCGAGCATCGAGGACTGCCAGACGGCCTGGCGCTGGATGCTCGGGCACGGCCCGGACGGCGAGAGCGAACCGGCGGATGCGTACGTGGCCGGCGATTCGGCGGGCGGTAACCTCACGCTGGCGCTGATCGCCTGGATCCGCGATCACGGCCTGCGGCAGGCGGACGCCGCTGTCGCGTTGTCGCCCATCACGGACAGCACCTACTCCAGCCCCAGCATGCGCTCCAACATCGTGACCGACGAGATGCTGGGCCCGATGCTCGGGCCGCTGATGAGGGTGCCACGCTGGGCTTTGGCCTACGCCACGCTCTACCTGGCCCGCATGAAGCCCCAGAACCCACTCATCTCGCCCATCTTCGGCGACCTCTCGAACCTGCCGCCGACGCTGATCCAGGCCTCGACGAGCGAGATGCTCACGGACGACTGCCGCCGCTACGTGAACAAGGCACGGGCCGCCGGCTCCCCGGCCGAACTGCAGCTGTGGCCGGACATGGTCCACGTCTGGCAGATCTTCGAGCCGGTCTCGGCCGAGGCGCGCGAGGCCATCCGGCGCATCGCGGAGTTCCTCGACCGCCACTCCAACCGCCCGGAGAGCGCCGCGGCCTGACCCGGCTCAGCCCGTGGCCAGGCTCCGGCGCTTCCAGATGAGATAGATCGCCGGGATCACCAGCAGGGCCAGGGCAAGCGTGCTGACCATGCCCCCGATCATGGGCGCGGCGATGCGCTGCATCACCTCGGCGCCGGTGCCGCCGCCCCACAGGATCGGCAGCAGGCCGATTGTGATGGAGGCCATGGTCATCACGATCGGCCGCAGCCGGCGCAACGCGCCGTCCCGCACGGCGTCCCGGAGCCCGTCCCGGTCCAGCGGACCGCCCTCCTCCCGGCGCTGGCCCAGCGCCAGGTCCAGGTAAACGAGCATCAGCACGCCGATCTCGACGGCGACGCCGGCCAGCGCGATGAACCCCACCGCGACGGCCACGGAGAGGTCGAAGTCCATCCAGTACAGCAGCCAGATGCCGCCGGTCAGCGACATGGGCACCGTGCCGAGGACGATCAGCACCTCCGTGAGGCCCCGGAACGCCAGATACAGCAACAACGCGATGATGGCCAGCGTGAACGGCACCACCAGTACCAGGCGCTCCTTCGCCCGCTCCATGTACTCGTACTGTCCCGACCAGTGCAGCGAATAGCCCGCCGGCAGATCGAGCCGTTCGCGCAGGAGCTCCCGAGCGGCCTCCACGTAGGAGCCCACGTCGCGCCCGTCGATGTCCACGTACACCCAGCCGGTCAGCCGACCGTTCTCGCTCTTCAGCATGGGCGGGCCGTCCTCCACTTCCACGCGAGCCACGTCGCCGAGACGGATGCGCGCGCCGCCGGGCGTCACCACCGGCAGATCCCGGATGGCCTCCACGTTCTGGCGTACGGCGCGGGGATAACGCAGGTTCACCGGGAAGCGCTGCAGACCTTCTACGGTCTCGGTGACGTTCATGCCGCCCACGGCGCTCATGACCACCGTCTGCACGTCGGCGATGTTCAGCCCGTAACGGGCCGCCTTGCCCCGCTCGATGTCCACCACCACGTAGCGCCCCCCGGCCACTTTCTCGGCGAACACGGAAGCGGTGCCCTCCACCTCGGGCAGCAGCTCCTCGATGCGCACGCCCAGCCCCTGGATCACGTCCAGGTCGGGCCCGTTGATCTTGATGCCCACCGGCGTCTTGATGCCGGTGGCCAGCATGTCGATGCGGGTCTTGATGGGCATCACCCAGGCGTTCGTCACCCCCGGCAGCTGCACGCGCTCGCGTATCTCGGCACGGATGTCCTCGATGTCGTAACCCTCGCGCCACTCGCTCTCCGGCTTGAAGCGGATCAGCGTCTCGATCATGGTGAGCGGCGCCGGGTCGGTGGCCGTCTCGGCCCGGCCGATCTTGCCGAACACCTGGGCCACCTCGGGCACGCTCTTGATGAGCCGGTCGGTCTGCTGCAGCAGCTGCCCGGCCTCGCCGATGGACAGCCCCGGCCGGGTGGTGGGCATGTACATCCAGTCGCCCTCATCCAGCGGCGGCATGAACTCGGTGCCGAGCCGGCTGGCCGGGTACAGCGCCGAGAGCATCAGCAGCAGACCCGCCGCCACGAACAGCCACGGCGCCCGGCTGACCCAGCCGATCACCGGCCGGTAGGCGGCGGTGAGCGCACGATTCACCGGGTTGGCCTCCTCCGGCCGGATGCGGCCGCGTAGCAGGTAGCCGATCAATACCGGCACCGCGGTGATGGCCAGCGCGGCCGAGGCGGCCATGGCCCAGGTCTTGGTCCAGGCCAGCGGCGCGAACAGACGGCCCTCCTGGGCCTCCAGCGTGAATACCGGCAGGAACGACAGCGTGATGATCAGCAGCGAGAAGAAGATGGGCGGCCCCACCTCGGTGGTCGCCTTTGCCACGACCTCCCAGCGGTTACGTCCGGACTTGTCCTCCGCCAGGTGCTTGTGGGTGTTCTCGATCATAACGATGGCGGCATCCACCATCGCGCCGATGGCGATCGCAATGCCGCCCAGGGACATGATGTTGGCGTTCAGGCCCTGCGCGCGCAGGATGAGCAGCGCGGCGAGGATGCCCAGGGGCAGCGTGGCCACGGCCACCAGCGCCGAGCGGGCGTGCAGCAGGAAGATGGCGCAGATCAGCGCCACCAGCAGGAACTCCTCCACCAGCTTGCCCTGCAGCGTGTCGATGGCGCGGCCGATGAGCTCCGATCGGTCATAGGTGGTCACGATCTCCACGCCCTCGGGCAGACTCGGGCGCAGCTCCTCGATGCGCGCCTTCACCGCATCGATGGTCCGCTGGGCGTTCTCGCCGAAGCGCATGACGATGATGCCGCCGGTGACCTCGCCCTCGCCGTCCAGCTCGGCGATGCCGCGCCGCAGCTGCGGCCCCAGGCGGATCTCCGCCACCTCCTCCAGCAGCACCGGCGTGCCTTCCGGCGAGATCTTCACCGGAATCTGGCGCAGCTCTTCGAGGCCCTTGATGTAGCCCGTCGCGCGCACCATGAACTCGGTCTCGGCCATCTCGATGACCGAGCCGCCCACCTCCGAGTTGCCCCGGCGGATGGCGTCGCGGATGGCCGGCAGAGTGAGATCGAAGGAACGCAGCCGATCCGGGTCCACCACCACCTGGTACTGCTTCACCATGCCGCCGACGGTGGCCACCTCCGCCACGCCGGGCACGGTCTGGAGTTCGTACTTCAGAAACCAGTCCTGGATAGCGCGGAGCTGGGAGAGGTCGTGTTGCCCGGTGCGGTCCACCAGGGCGTATTCGTAAATCCAGCCCACCCCGGTGGCGTCCGGCCCGATGGCCGGCCGGGCTTCGGCCGGCAGCCGCGGCGCCACCTGGCTCAGGTACTCGAGCACCCGGGAGCGCGCCCAGTACAGGTCGGTATCGTCGTCGAAGATGATGTAGACGTACGAGTCGCCGAAGAAGGAGTAGCCGCGCACGGTCTCCGCTCCCGGCACCGACAGCATCGCCGTGGTAAGGGGATAGGTCACCTGGTCTTCGACCACCTGGGGCGCCTGGCCGGGGTAGGACGTCTTCACGATCACCTGCACGTCGGACAGATCCGGGATCGCATCCACGGGCAGTGTGCGCAGGTTCAGCGTGCCCGCGATCGCCAGCGCGACCAGGCCGGCCAGGACCAGGCCCCGGCTGCGGATCGACCAGCCGATGATTGCGCCGATCATCGGCCGGACTCCGCATCGTTGCCGTTGCCGCTCATGTCATGGCCGCTGTGGTCCATGCCTTCCATGTCGTGATCCGAGTGATCCATCCCCCCCATGTCGCGCCCGGAGTGATCCATGCCCTCCATGTCGTGGTCGGAATGATCCATCCCCTCCATGTCGTGGCCGGCATGGGGATCCGGCTCCTCCAGCCGCGCGAGCGCCTGCTCGCCGCCGGCCTCGGCATCCAGCAGAAACTGCCCCGAGGTCACCACACGGTCGCCCGCGGCCAGACCCCCGAGCACCTCGACGTCGCTGCCGCTGGCGAGCCCGGTCACCACCGGCTGCACGCGGAAGCGGCCGTCGCCGGCGTCCAGCACCACGCGCTCTCCGGCGCCGGAGCGGATCACCGCCTCACGCGGGATGTGGAGCACGTCCGGCCGGGGCTCGCCCTGGATGCGCACCTTGGCCAGCATGTTCGGACGGAGCCGGCGGTCGGCGTTTTCGAACACCAGACGCAGCCTGAGGGTGCGCGTCTCCGGATCGAGGGCCGGATAGATGTAGGCGATCCGACCTTCCCAGGTCTCACCGGGGTAGGCCTCGAAGCGGGCGTGGGCCGGCAGACCCTCGGCCATCCAGCCGATGTCCTGTTCGAAGACCTCCACCTCGGCCCAGATGGTCGAGAGATTGGCGATGGTCAGAACGTGGGTGGCGGGCGTGACGTAGTTGCCGTCCCGGCCCTCCATGGCGATTACCACGCCGTCCTGCCCCGCCCGTCTCGGCAAGTTCTGCTGCACGCTGCCGCCGCGCTCGATGCCCGCGATCTGCTCTGCGGTGAGGCCGAGCGCACGCAGACGATCCCGCGCTGCGCGGGTCAGCGACGCATTGCCCGAGGCCCGGGCCGTCAGCAGTTCCTGCTGCGCGGAGATCAGCTTGGGCGAGAACAGCGTATACAGCACCTCCCCGGCCTCCACGCGATCGCCGACGCTCGCGACGGCGAAGGACTCGAGCCAGCCCTCTGCCCGCGGGTGATACATGGTCACCGTGGATTCGTCCCAGACGGTGTAGCCGACGGTGTCCAACCGGCGGGCGAACTCCCCCCGCTCCGCCGTTGCGGTGCGCACGCCCAGCGTCTGGCGCACGGCGGAGGAGACGGCGATGCCGGCGTCGTCGCCGCCGGCCCCGTCCGCGTAGACGGGCACGAGATCCATGCCCATCGGCGACTTGCCGGGCTCGTCCCGGCGGTAGTTCGGGTCCATGGGCGCGACCCAGTACAGG
Organism: Woeseiaceae bacterium; assembly: GCA_035655155.1. Lineage (GTDB taxonomy): Bacteria > Pseudomonadota > Gammaproteobacteria > Steroidobacterales > Woeseiaceae > Lentisalinibacter. Next base: position 34,316 of record DASRVH010000030.1, on the reverse strand, counting down.
ATCTCCCTCTCGCCGCTGTCGCCGGCATCGGCTGCGGCGCCGGGCGCCTGGCCGCCATCGGTGCCGCCCAGCCAGAAGCCCAGCACCCCGGAGATGGCCGTCACGACGATCACGATGGCCCAGAACATGGATTGTGGTTTCATGGGGATGTCCTCCCGACGTCGGCGTCGATGCCCGTCAGCGCCTCGATGCCGGCGACGGTCATCAGCCGGTCGGCGCGCGCGCGGGCGAGCGTGAGTTTTGCATCGAGCAGAGCCGTCTCCGCATCGATCACGTTGGCGAATTCCCCGCGGCCGGACTCGAAGTCGGCGCGGGCCGCGTCCAGTCCCTGCTGCGACAGGGGCACGAGCCGGTCCCGGTACAGCGCGACGGTCTGCTCGGCCTCGTCGAGGCGGGCGAGCAGCGAGCGCAGTTCGGCGCGGAGCCGGAACGCCAGGTCCTCCCGTTCGGCCTGCAGGCGGTCCTCCTCGAGTTCCGCGGAAGAGACCGCGGAGCGCCGCTTGTCGCCGCCGAACGGCAGGTTGATCTCGGCGCCGATCTGCCAGCGCTTCTGCGCCGGGTCCAGCGTGCCGACATAGCCCGTGTAGACGCGGAAGTCGGGCCAGTAATCCTTGTGGGCCAGCTGCAGCCGGGCGCGGGCGCCGGCGAGCGAGGCATCGATCTGCGCCAGTGCCGGATGGGTCGCGACGAGCGCATCGGCCAGCTCGTCCTCCGGCGCCACCAGCGGGGCCGGCGGCATGGGTGCCGGACTCGGCAGCGGCGCATCGGCCGCCCGTCCCCTGAGCGCGTTGATCTCGGCGACCAGCGCCGTGCGTCGCTGCTCGAGCGCGAGGCGCTGATGCTCGAGCCGCAGCGCCCGGGTCTGCACGCGCAGCAGGTCCTGCTGCAGCCCCAGGCCGGCGGCGTATTGCGCCTCGGCGACGGGCTCTAGCTCTTCCACCAGACGGATTTCCTCGGCGCTGCGAGCCAGCGCCTCGTGCACGTACCACCATTCCGCCCAGAGCCTTTCGGCGCGGGCCGCCAGCTCCCGGGCGAGTACGCGCTCGGATTCGCCGGATGCGTCGGCCATCGCCAGCGCGACGTCGCCGCGCAGCCCGCGCTTGCCGGGCCAGGGCAGGCTCTGGCTGAACTGGATCAGGCCGCGGCCGTCCACCCGGTGGCCGAAGGTGTTGGGCGCGGTGCCCAGCATGAGGCGCGGATCATCGAGGTCGTCGGCGGCCTCGGCCTCGCTCAGCCGCGCGGCGGTGGCGGCGCGCCGCCCGGCCAGCGCCCGGTTCGCGGCGAGCACCTCCTCGGTGAGCATCTCCGCCGTGAGGGCGAGCGGCGCCTCGTCGGCGGCCCAGCCTCGCGGCAGGAATACTGCCGTCAGGCTCAGCGTGAGCAACATACCCACGCAGTGTCGGATAAACATGTGAAGTCTCCGTCATTCGTCTTCGTTCGGTCGCCGCGCGGACGCGTGCGACAGCGGTCCGCCGCCAGGCGGACTGTCAGGAGACGACGATCGGAGGTCTGAGGAGGTACTCGGGGGCGCGTTCCGGGGGCGGCGCGGCGGAGAGCGGCAGCGCATGCCGGGCAGCCGGCGGCAGGGCCTGGGGCATCGCCGTCTCCAGCGCGCTCAGCGGCATGCTGACCGCGGTGCAGAGACAATCGATGCAGTGGGTGGCCGGGGCATCCTGGTCGCAGCAGTCCATGTTCTGATCCATGGGCGGATCCATGGTGAGGCCGGCGGGTTGCGGTTCGGCGCCGTGGCAGGGCATGGCGGAATCCCCGTCACTTGCGGCCGCAGCGATGGTCTGCGCGGCGGGCTGCGGCAGGACGTCCATCGCGCAGGCGTGTGCCAGCTCCCCGGCCGAGGCGGCCAGGATGCTCACGATCACGGCGATGGCGGTCAGCCTGCGCATGCGGCGATTAGAACCCATGCCGCGGCGTCAGTCCAATGCGCAGTTCCCGAAATCGGGCATCGGGGGCCGCGACCGGCCCGCCGCCTGCGGCCGTTCCGGGTTAACATTCGCCGGCAACGCAAGGATCCACCGCATGCCGCTAGAAGATATCGCCGCCGTCATCATCACGCGGGACGCCGAGGCCACGCTGGCCGAGACGCTGGCGAGCCTCGCCCGTCTCCCGGAGGTGGTCGTCTACGACAACGGCTCGACGGACGGCACGCAAGACATCGCCCGCGCGCACGGCAACGTGCGCTGGTTCAGCGGCGAGTTCATGGGCTTCGGGCCGACCAAGAACCACGCCGCCGGACTGGCCGAGCGGAACTGGATCCTGTCCATCGATGCCGACGAGGCGGCCAGCGAGGAGCTCATCGCGGAACTCGACGCGCTGGATCTTTCGGATCCCGCACGGCTCTACGAGCTGGACCGGCACAACTACTTCATGGGCCGCCGGGTTCGCCGTGCCGGCTGGGGCAACGACTGGCTGCCGCGCTTCTATCACCGCGACCGCCACGCCTATAACCAGGCCAGCGTCCACGAGCGCATAGAGCCCCAGGTCGGCACCAGGGTGGTGCGCCTGCGCTCGCCGCTGTATCACCGGGCCGTCGAGCGCCTAGGCGCCTTCCTGCAGAAGGCGGACCGCTACTCCGAGATCCGCGCCGGGCGCGCTCATGCCGCCAAGCCGCCGGCGCTGATCTTCGTGCGTGCGGTCTGGGCCTTCCTGCGGACCTACTTCATCCGGCTGGGCTTCCTGGAAGGCTGGCGCGGACTGGTCATCGCCTGGGGCGACGCGGACGGCGTGTTCTACAAACACATGAAGGCCACGGCCCGGGAACGGGCCGCAGCCGGCCGCTGATCCGCCTCCGCCCATGCCGGCCGAGCGACCCGAGATCACCCACATCAACCTCGCCCGGGGTTTCCGCGGCGGCGAGAGCCAGACCCTGCTGCTGGTGCGGGAGCTGGCAGGTCGCGGCTGGCGGCAGCAGTTCATCGGCCGCGGCGGCGAACCGCTCGTCGAGCGGCTTGCGGGTGTCGACGGCCTGACCATCACGCCGGTCGGCGGGGTGCTGGGGGCGGCGGTCCGGGTGGCCGCGCCGCTGGTCCATGCCCACGAGGCACGGGCCGCGCAGGCGGCCTGGGTCGCGTCGAAGCTGCGCGGCTGCCGTTATGTGCTGACGCGCCGGGTCATGAAGCCGCCGTCCCGCAGCGCGGTGACCTCACGTATCTACCGGGATGCGGCCGCCGTGACCGCCCTCTCCCGCGCCATCGCCGACGTGCTGGCGGACCGTTTTCCCGGCCTGGAGGCCACCGTGATCCCCAGCGCACTGGCCGCGGCCGAACCGGATCCGCGCCGGGTGGCGGAGATCCGTGCGGCCCTGCCCGAACCCTTCCTGGTGGGCAACGTCGCGGCGCTGGACGTGGCGAAGGGCCAGCTCGAATTGCTCGCGGCGGCGAAGACGCTGACGGCCGGGCATCCGGACACGGGCTTCGTCTTCGTCGGTGACGGCCACGACGGCGAGACCATCCGCGCGGCCGCCGCCGGGCAAAGCGGGGTTCACTTCACCGGCTTCGTGGACAACGTGGCGGACTATCTGGCGGCCTTCGACGTGTTCGCCTTCCCGAGCCATCACGAAGGGCTCGGATCCGTGCTGCTCCAGGCGATGGCCGCCGGCACGCCGATCGTCGCGAGCGATACGGGCGGCATTCCCGAGCTGATCCGCCACGAGGAGACCGGACTGCTGGTGGCGCCGCGGGACGCGGCCGCGCTGGCCGCCGCCATCGAGCGCCTGTACGGCGACGAGGAACTCCGGCAGCGACTGACCGGCGCCGCGCGGCGCCGGCTCGGCGAGTTTTCGGTCGCCGGCGTCGCCGACCGGCTGGAGACGCTGTACCGCGGCCTCGGTTAGTCTCGTTCAGGCCCTCCCGGGACTCTTCAGGTCGGCGTAGGCATCCGGCAGCGTGTCCGGCCTGCCCTTGAACTTGCGGTGCACCCAGTAGTACTCGGCCGGCGCCTCGCGTATCCACTCCGCCACCATCGCGTTGTAGCGGGCCGCATCCGCCACCGGATCGCCGGAGGGAAAATCGGCCAGCGGCGGATAGACGGTGATGCGGTAGCCCGCATCGTCGGGCAGCCGGCGCGGGAAAAGCGGCAGCACGGCCGCCTTGCCGAGCTTGGCCAGCGCGCTGGTGGCGGTGTTGGTCATCGCGGGTTCGCCCATGAACGGGATCAGCTCCGACTGCTTGCGCCGGTAGCTCTGATCCGGCGCATACCAGACCGGCACCGCTTCCCGCAGGCTGCGCACCATGCTCTTGATGTCGCTCTTCTCGATGGTGCGCCGGGCCGAGCGCTCACGGCCGCGGCGCCAGATCTCGTTCACCAGCGGACTGCGGTGTTTGCGGTACACGGCATCGAAAGGCGGCAGGTTCATATGCAGCACGGGGCCGCTGAACTCCAGCGTCGTGAAGTGGGCCGTGAGCAGGATGGCGCCGCGGCCCTCCCCGACCGCGCGGTGCACGTGTTCGGCCCCTTCGATAGTGGCCAGCCGCGCGACGAAGGCGTCGCTGCGCCACCAGGCGCTCGCCGTCTCCATCAGCGACATGCCGAGGGAGCGGAAGTGAGCGCAGGTCAGTACCTCCACCTCCTCCGCCGACTTGTCCGGGAAGCAGAGGCTGATGTTGCGCCGGGCCACCGCCACGCGTTTCGGCAGGAGCCTGGCGGCGAGCCCGCCGAGCGTGCGGCCGAGCCGCATCTGCACGCGGTACGGCAGCAGGCACGCCAGTCTCAGCAGCCCGATACCGAGCCAGGTCGGCCAGTAGCGGGGATGCAGGAAGGCGGTGAGGCGGGGGCGGTCTTCGGACATGGCAGCGCCAGTTTAGCCGCGCCCGCAAAAAAAATCGGCCCCGCCGTCAGACGGGGCCGATTCCGGAGGCGGGGGAAGCTGCCTCAGAAACGATATTCGAACGTTCCCATCACCCGGCGCGGGTCGCCGTAGAAGGCGGTGATGCTGCTCTCCAGGCCCAGGTTCGGGAAGAAATAGCCCGCCACCTTGTATTCCTCGTCGGTCAGGTTCTTGCCGTGCAGGCCGAGCCGCCACCGGCCGTCGGGGTCCTCGAGCACGAAGCTCAGATCCCACAGCGTGTAGGCGTCCTGGTCCAGTTCCGGCGTCGGCACCTCGAACTGACTGGTGTCGTCCCGGTAGGAGAGCGTGTTGCGGACCGAGAAGTTCGCGTCGCGTCCGATCACCTCCATCGGCCGCTCGTACACGAGCGTCGCGCTCGCGGTCACTTCCGGCGTGTTCTGGAACACGCGCTCTTCCGCCACGTCGTTGCCGAGCGCGTCGATGAACTCGTTGAACTCCGCGTCGATGTAGCCGAGCATCCAGTTCACCCGGAACGCATCCGACAGCTGCGCGGCACCCTCGAACTCCACGCCGAAGATGTCCGCGTCCGCGGCGTTCGACGTGATGCCGATGAAAGTATCCACGACGCCGTCGTTATCCGAGTCGATGCCCACGGAGCCCGGGATCTGCACGTCCTGATAGTCGGCGAAGAACACCGCGATATTGGTGTTGATCGTGTTGTCCAGCCACGAGGACTTGACGCCGACTTCGTAGGAGCTGACGGTTTCCGGCTGGAACAGCATGAACTCGAAGATGTCCTGCTCGTCGACGTCGCCGTCGCCGTCGAGATCGGGCGCCGAACTGGTCTGGCCGCGCGGATCGAAGCTGCCGCCCTTGAAACCCTCGCTCCAGGTGAAGTACAGGTTCTGCGTATCGCTGGGTGCATAGCTCACCGAGAAACGGGGCGTGAACTCGGTGAATGTCTCGCTGCCCTCGAAGTCCGACGTGGTCGCGATCGGAACGGCGGAGCCGCCGAAGAAGCTGGAGGTGCCGCCGATCAACGTCTGCCGGAGCACCCGCGAACTGCGTTCGTCCGAAGTGTAGCGGCCGCCGACGGAGAGGGCCCAGACGTCGGAGAGCTCGTAGGTGAAGTCAGCGAACAGGGACCACGTATCGGTGTCCACGTCACCCAGCGTGAAGGCATTCAGCCCCGGCAGGCCCAGGAGGTCGCCGGTGGTTCCCAGGATGACGTCGAAGGCCGTGAAGGCGTTGGCATCCAGGTAGTAGGCGCCGGCCACGCCGGACAGGCGGTCGCCTTCGTACAGCACCTGCAGTTCCTGGGAGAACTGGTCGTTCTCGTACACGGCCGGCACGTCGAGGTCCGCGGCAGGCAGACTGTCGAAGTCGATCGGCGTGTAGGTCTCGTCGTCCCGGTAGGCCGTAATGCTCTTCAGCGTGAACGCCGGGCTGATGTCCCACTCGGCCGTCAGGGAGATGCCCCGCGCCTGCACTTCCTGGGTGGGATTGTTGAGGCCGGCGCGGGTGTCGTAGACGTCGTCCAGGATGGGAGCGCCGGTCAGGTTGCCGACGGTCAGGCGGTGGCCCTGGCGGGGATCGGAGTCGTCGTCCAGGTAGTCGCCGGTCAGGCGGAAGAACAGGGTCTCGCTGGGCAGCCACTCGACGCTGAAGCGGCCGGCCAGCAGGTCCTTCGCGTAGTTCTCGATGCCCGGCAGGTTCAGGTTGTCGCCGAAACCGTCGTGGGTGAGCCGCGCCACCGAGCCGCCGATGCGCAGCGTATCGCCGACGGGCGTCGAGCCGGTGACCACGGTGTCGAGCTGGTTGTAGTTGCCTACTGCCACCTTCACCTTCGCCTCGGGCTCGTCCGAGAGACGCTTCGTCACGTACTTGATGGCGCCGCCGATGGTGTTGCGCCCGTAGAGCGTGCCCTGCGGGCCGCGCAGCACCTCGATGCGCTCCACGTCGTAGATATCGAGTACTGCCGCCTGCGGGCGGTTCAGGTAGACGTCGTCGACATAGATGCCGACGCCGGCCTCGAAGCCGGGTACCGGGTCCTGCTGACCGACGCCGCGGATGAACGCGGTGATGGTGGTGTTCGTGCCGCGGGAGACCTCCAGCGTCACGTTGGGCGTCGTCTGACCGACTTCGGTGATATTCAGTGCACCGATCCGCGCAAGCTCCTCGCCGCTGAACGCCGTGATGGAGAGCGGCACGTCCTGCAGCGACTCCTCCCGGCGCCTGGCCGTTACGACGACTTCCTCGATGGCGCGAGCGCCCTGCTCGGCCTCCTGGGCGACGGCGGCCGGACCGAAACCGGTCACGGACAGCGCGACGGCCAGAACTGCACCCGATCTCCGGGCATAGCGGTAGCGTATAGGCATGACAGATTCCCCCGTTGGTTGTGATAGCGGCACCGGAGTGCCCGCGCGCTCGGGCCGTTGCAGCCGAAATTCAACGAACGCTGAATGAATCCTATTTCAACGCTGGTTGAATTACAAGACCGCAGGCCAACGGCTGTAGGAGGGCCTTCAGGCCCGATCCGGGCCCGTCAGCGGCTGGGGTGGACTGCGGGGGTCGTCCGGGCCGACTGGAGCCAGGACGGCGGGAAGGAGGCCCGGCCGAAGCGAAGGAGGACAGGACGTCCGACTGAGCGTCCCCCGTAGTCCACCCCAGTCGATGGCGGGCCAGCGCGGATAGAACCGCGCATCGGGCCTGAAGGCCCTCCTACCCTTCTGCCAGGGCGCGGAAGCCGGCGGCGACGAAGCGGGGCATGCGCTCGCTGATCGCCTCCATGTCCGTGGAGCGGCACAGGCCGCCGGACAGGTTGTCGATGCGGCCGGTCTCGGCGAAGGTGAGCGTCAGTGCGCCGGAGAGGAAGTGATACGACCAGTAGATCTCGGCCTCGGACCACTCGGGTTTCGCCCGCATCAGCGCCTCCAGGAAACGCTTGACCAGGGGATCGAAGAAGCGGGTCATGAGCTCGCCGCCCCACTCCGGCGAGCTGTTGATCTGGGCGATCAGCGCGAAGTAGTGCTTCCACTTCTCGTGGTCCTCCACGAGCAGCTGCAGCAGAGGGTTGGTGAAGGCGGCGATGATCTCCTCCACGCTCGGCAGGTCGTCGGTGTGCCGTGCCTCGACCTCCTCCAGCGCCTGCAGGCGGATGCCGTTCAGCACCTCCGCGTGGCGCAGCAGCACGGCGTCGAAGAGGTCGCGCTTGGACTTGAAGTGGTAATAGGCCAGCGCGACGTCGGCGCCGGCCTTGCGCATGATCTGGCGCACGGTGACGCCGTCGAAGCCGTGCTGGGCGAACAACTCCTCGGCAGCGTTCAGTATCCGTTCCCGGGTCGCTTCGGTCTTGCGCTGCTTCTTCGCCATCCATATCACCGTGCGTTCAGTGCTCCTGCATTCTAGGGGCCGCCCCCTTGCAACTCAACAAATGTTGAAATACGCTTCAACGAGCGTTGAAATTTGCGACAGGGGGATCGCATATGACCTGGTTCAGCGCCGGGGAAGCCTATCTGCCCGGCATTATCGACCTGAACGCCCGCTGGCTGGCGAGCAAGCCGGCGGTGATCTGCGAGGCAGAGACGCTCTCCTGGTCAGAGTACCGCGAGCGCCTCGGGCGCGTGGCCGCAGGCCTGGCGGCGCTGGGTCTCGAGCCCGGCGACCGGGTCGTCGTTCTCATGCGCAACGGCCTGGAGATGGCCGAAGCCCTGTTCGGCACGATCTACGGCGGCTTCGTGGCCGTGCCGCTGAACGTCGCCGTGAGCGACGAGGGCATCCTCACGCTCATCCGCGACAGCGGCGCGAAGGCGGTCATCGTCTCCCACGAACACGTGCAGCGGCTGGCCGACATGGGGGAGGAGCTGCCCGCTTCGCTCGCCGGCCGCATGATCGGCCACACGGGCGCCGGCGTACCGGCCGAGGGCTTCGTCGAGTACGCCGAATGGCGGGATCACCATCCCGCCCGAGAGAGCGGTCATCCGGTGGCCGCCGGCGACGAGTGCAACATCATCTACAGCTCCGGCACCACCGGTCTGCCGAAGGGCATCGTGCACTCCCACGCATGCCGGGCGGCCTGGGCGTACGACATGGCGCTGGCGCTGCGCTACCACGGCGGCGCGCGCACGCTGTGCTCGCTGGGCCTGTACTCCAACATCACCTGGGTGGCGATGCTCGCCACCTTCTGGTGCGGCGGCACCATCGTGGTCATGCCTGCCTTCGACGTAGGGGAGTTCCTGGCGACCATCGAGGACGAGCGCATCACGCACTCGGCGATGGTGCCGGTCCAGTTCCAGCGCATCTTCGAGCATCCCGCCTTCGGCGAGCACGACCTCTCGAGCCTGCACAGCCTCATGTGCTGCGGTTCGCCGCTGCACGAGGCGCTGAAGCAGCGCGTCTACGACGAGATCTGCGGCGATTTCATTGAGCTCTACGGCCTCACCGAGGGGCTGGTCACCACGCTGCAGCCGGAGGACGCCGCGCTGCGCATGAACTCCGTGGGCCGGCCCTGCCCGGGCCAGGACATCGTGATCCTGGGGAGCGACGACGAGGTGATGCCCGCGGGCGAACCGGGCGAGATCGTCGGCTACGGCCGGCTGCTGATGGCCGGCTACCTGAACCGAGCCGATGCCAACGAGGAGGCCACCTGGACCGATGCCGAGGGTCGGCGCTGGCTGCGCACCGGCGACATCGGCCGCCTGGACGAGGAGGGCTTCCTCTATCTCGTCGACCGCAAGAAGGACATGATCCTGTCGGGCGCGCAGAACATCTACCCCGCCGACATCGAGGCCGTGGCGGCGCGCCACCCCGCCGTGGCGGACGTGGCCGTGATCGGCGTGCCCAGCGAGAAGTGGGGCGAGACGCCGCTGGCGGTGGTGGTGCGCGGTGAAGACGCCGACGTGGAGGCGGAAGCGCTCGCGGCGTGGATCAACGAACGGGTGGGCAAGCAGCAGCGGGTGGCCGGCGTGGCCTTCGTTGCCGAGCTGCCGCGCAACCCGAACGGCAAGGTGCTGAAGCGCGAGTTGCGCAAGGACTACGCCGACACGACATTGTGAGAGCAGGGCCATGAGCGACCCGGGTGACCGTGCCGACGCCGGCAACTACAGCGACGAGTACTACGAGAGCGAGGACGGGCTGCGTCTGCATTACCGCGACTATCGTCCGCCGGGCGGCGCCGATGACCGGCCGCCGGTATTCTGCCTGCCCGGCCTCACCCGCAACTGCCGGGACTTCGAGGCCATTGCCCGCCATCTGTCGCACGACCTCTCACCCGGACGCCGCGTGATCTCGCCGGACTTCCGCGGCCGCGGCCTGTCCGACTACGACCCCGAATGGCGGAACTACCATCCGCTGACCTACGTCCGCGACGTGGAGAAGCTCGTCACCAATCTCGGCTTCGAGCGTATCGCGTGCCTGGGCACCTCCCTGGGCGGGCTGGTCTCCATGACGCTGAACCAGCGCAAGCCGCAGCTGGTGGACCGGGTCATCCTGAACGACGTCGGCCCCGAGATCGCGCCGGAAGGCCTCGCGCGCATCATGGGCTACGCGGGCAGGACGCCGGATATCCGCTCCTGGGAGGACGCCGTCGCCCTGTCGAAGGCCAACTACGGCGTCGCCTATCCGGACCTCACCGACGAGGAATGGCTCGCCTACGCGCGCACCGGCTACCGGGAGGACGAGCAAGGCGTGCCGCGGCTCGACTGCGACCCGAGGATCGGCGATGCGCTGCGCGAGGTCGGCGGAGAACTGGAGGATCCCTGGACGCTGTTCGCCAGCCTGGCGGAAACGCCCACGCTGGTAATCCACGGCGTGCTCTCCGACATCCTCACGGAGGAGATCATCGAGAAGATGCGCGCCGCCAAACCGGATCTGCAGGTTCTGTCCGTGCCGAACCGGGGCCACGTGCCCATGCTGAACGAGCCGGCCTGCCTGGCGGGCATCGACGCCTTCCTCGCCTGAGCCGGCCTTACTCGAACTCGATCAGGAGATCCTTCGCCTCGACCTGGGCGCCGGGGCCGGCGACCACCCGCTTGACCGTGCCGTCCCGCTCGGCCGAGACCGCGGTCTCCATCTTCATGGCTTCCATGGTCAGCAGCGGATCGCCCCGCTCCACCTTCTGGCCCGGCTCGACCGCCACGGAGACCACCAGGCCCGGCATGGGCGCGGCCACGTGGCTGGAATTGGACAGATCGGCGCGCTCGCGCGTGACCTTGTCGTGCGCCAGCGCGTTGTCGGCGATGCGCACCGAGGCCGGCCAGCCGTTCACCTCGAAGAACAGGTGGCGCACGCCCTCGGGGTCGGCCTCGGAGGCCGTCAGATAACGGATCACCGCCTGGCGTCCGTCCTCGGCGATGGTGACCGTGATGTCTTCGCCGGGCTCCATGCCGTAGAAGAAGACGTGGGTCGGCAGGACGCTCACGTCACCGTACTCCTGCCAGTGGGCCTCGAGCTCGCCGAACACCTTCGGGTACATGTTGTGGCTGGCCAGATCCAGCTCGGAGGCCGGCCGGCCGATGGCCTCCGACAACTTCTCGCGTTGCGCCTCGAGATCCACGGGCTCCAGATGCTTGCCCGGCCGGTCGGTGAGCGGTTCCCTTCCGCGCAGCACCTTCTTCTGCAGATCGCGCGGGAAACCGCCGGGCGGCTGGCCGAGCTCGCCGGCGAAGAAGGCCACCACCGAGTCGGGGAAGGAGATCTCGCGCTCCGGGTCGCAGACCTGCTCGATGGTGATGTCCTGGGTCACCATCATCAGCGCCATGTCGCCCACCACCTTCGAGGAAGGGGTCACCTTGACGATGTCGCCGAAGGCCTCGTTCACGTCGGCATAGGCGCGCGCCACCTCGTGCCAGCGCCGGCCGATGCCGAGCGAGTTCGCCTGTTCCTTGAGATTGGTGAACTGACCGCCGGGCATCTCGTGCAGATAGACCTCGGAGGCGCCCGCGCGGATGTCGGGCTCGAACGCCGCGTACTGGCCGCGAACCTGCTCCCAGTAATTGGACAGGGTGCGGATGTGGGTCTCGTCCAGGCCGGTGTCGTCGTCGGTGAACTTCAGCGCCGCCACCGCCGAGCCCATGCAGGGCTGGGAGGTGAGGCCGCTCATGGCGTCCATGGCGGTGTCGAAGGCATCCACGCCGGCGGCCACCGCCGCCAGGATGCTGGAGACCGCGGCACCGCTGGTGTCGTGGGTATGGAAGTGGATGGGCAGGCCGATCTCCTGCTTCAGCGCGGTGATCAGCTGCGTCGCGGCCGCGGGCTTCAGCAGCCCGGCCATGTCCTTGATGGCGAGGATGTGGGCGCCGGCCGCCTCGAGTTCCTTCGCCAGCTCCACGTAGTAGGCCAGGTCGTACTTGGGACGGGCCGGGTCCAGGATGTCGCCGGTGTAGCAGATGGCCGCCTCGGCGATCTTGCCGGTCTCGCGCACGCTGTCGATGGCGACGCGCATGTTCTCCACCCAGTTCAGGCAGTCGAAGATGCGGAACACGTCGACGCCCGCCTCGGCCGCACGGTGGGTGAAGTGGCGCACCACGTTGTCCGGGTAGTTGGTGTAGCCGACGCCGTTCGATGCCCGCAGCAGCATCTGCTGCATGAGATTCGGCATGGCCTCGGAGAGGTCCGCCAGGCGCTGCCAGGGGTCTTCCTTCAGGAAGCGCATGGCCACGTCGAAGGTGGCGCCGCCCCAGGACTCGACCGAGAACAGGCCCGGCATCAGGCGCGCGTAATGCGGCGCGATGCGCAGCATGTCGATGGAGCGCATGCGGGTGGCGAGCAGCGACTGGTGGGCGTCGCGGAACGTGGTGTCGGTCACCACCGGCACCGGCTGCGCCTTCAGCCAGCGGGCGACGGCCTCGGGCCCGTCGCGCTCCAGTATCTGGCGCACCCCGGCGGCCACGGGCAGATCCGGCAGCGGCGGCGGCTCCGGCGCCCGGCGGCTCGTCGGCCGCGTGCGGCCCTCCACCTGGGCGTTGCCGTTGACGATCACCTCGCCGATGTAGTGCACCAGCTTCGTGGCATGGGTCTGCGGCAGCGGCAGGTCGAGCAGCTCCGGCGTCTCGTCGATGAAGCGGGTGTTGTAATCGGCCTCGAGGAAGCGCGGATGGGTCACCAGGCCCTGCAGGAACTCGAGGTTGGTCTCCACGCCGCGCACGCGGAACTCGCCCAGGGCTCGGCCCATGCGATGCACGGCCTCCAGGTCGTTCTGCCCCGATGCGGTGACCTTCACCAGCAGGCTGTCGTAATGACGGGTGATGACCGCGCCCGAATACGCGGTGCCCGCGTCCAGGCGGATGCCCGGGCCCGCCGGGCTGCGGTAGGCGACGATGCGGCCGAAATCCGGGATGAAGTTGTTGCGCGGGTCCTCGGTGGTCACCCGGCACTGCAGCGCCGAGCCGCGCATGCGGATGTCGGCCTGGGCCGGGATGCCGCAGGTGGCCGGGTCGCCGATGCGCCCGCCGGCGGCGATCTGGATCTGGCTCTTGACGATGTCGAGCCCGGTCACCTGCTCCGTGACGGTGTGTTCCACCTGCACGCGCGGGTTGACCTCGATGAAGTAGTAGGCGCCGCTGTCGACGTCCTGCAGGAACTCGACCGTGCCCGCGTTGGTGTAATCGACCGAGCGGGCGAGGCGCAGCGCGGCATCGCAGATGTCCTCCCGGGCCGCGTCGTCCAGGTAGGGCGCCGGCGCGCGCTCCACCACCTTCTGGTGACGGCGCTGCACGCTGCAGTCACGCTCGAACAGGTGCACCACGTTGCCGTGCTCGTCGCCGAGCACCTGCACCTCGACGTGGCGGGCGCGGCGCACGAGTTTCTCCAGGTACACCTCGTCGTTGCCGAAGGCGGCCTTCGCTTCCCGGCGGGCCATGTCGATCTGGCTGTGCAGCTCGCGCTCGTCCTCGATGACCCGCATGCCCCGGCCGCCGCCGCCCCAGCTCGCCTTCAGCATCACGGGATAGCCGATCTCGCCCGCCAGGCGGGAGATCTCGGCCGGATCGTCCGGCAGCGGCGCCGTGGCCGGCATCACCGGCACGTCGGCGGCCTCGGCGATCTCGCGGGCCTGCACCTTGTTGCCCAGGCGCCGCATCACCTCCGGTTTCGGGCCGATGAAGGTGATGCCGGCCTGCGCGCAGGCCTCGGCGAAGTCCGGGTTCTCGGACAGGAAGCCGTAACCGGGATGCACCGCATCGCAGCCGGACTGGCGCGCCACCCGCAGCATCTCGTCGATGTCCAGGTAGGCGCCGGTGGGCGTGAGGCCGTGGCCTATCCGGTAGGCCTCGTGGCCGCTGAAGCGATGCAGGGTGAGATGATCCTCGTCGGAATAGACGTTGACCGCCTCGAGCCCCAGCTCGTAGGCGGCGCGCACGATCCGGATCGCGATCTCGCTCCGGTTCGCGACGAGGATCTTCGTGATCGTTTTTTCGGCCACGGAGCGCTCAGAGGGCCTTCAGGACGGCATCCAGGCTCTCCCTGGCGTCGCCGAACAGCATGCGCGTGTTCTCCTTGAAGAACAGCGGGTTCTGCACGCCGGCGTAGCCCGTGGCCATGCTGCGCTTCAGAACGATCGTGGTCTTGCCCTTCCACACCTCCAGCACCGGCATGCCGGCGATGGGGCTGTCCGGCACTTCCTGGGCGGAGGGGTTCACGATGTCGTTGGCGCCGATCACGATGGACACGTCCACGTCCGGGAAGTCGTCGTTGACCTCGTCCATCTCGAACACGATATCGTAGGGCACCTTTGCCTCGGCCAGCAGCACGTTCATGTGGCCCGGCATCCGGCCGGCCACCGGGTGGATGCCGAAACGCACGTTGACGCCCTTCTCGCGCAGGATGCGCGTGAGCTCGTAGACGATGTGCTGGGCCTGGGCCACGGCCATGCCGTAGCCGGGCACGATCATGACCTCCTTCGCGTCGTCCAGCAGGGCAGCGGTGTCCTCCGGACTGATCGGATTGACCTCGCCCTCCTCGCCCTCGCCCGCTGCGGCCATGCCGCCGCCGCCCGTGCCGAAGCCGCCGGCGATCACGTTCAGGAACTTGCGGTTCATCGCCCGGCACATGATGTAGGACAGGATGGCGCCGCTCGAGCCCACCAGCGCGCCGGTGACGATCAGGAGATCGTTGCTGAGCATGAAGCCGGTGGCTGCCGCCGCCCAGCCCGAGTAGCTGTTCAGCATGGAGACCACCACCGGCATGTCCGCCCCGCCGATGGCCATCACCATGTGCACGCCGAAGGCGAGTGCGATGAGGGTCATGAAGACGAGCGGCCAGAACCCGCCGCCGGCCGCCGACTGCTGCACGAACTCGGCACCGAACCAGATGGCCCCGATCAGGAGGCCCAGGTTCAGCCAGTGACGCGCGGGCAGCAGCATCGGATTGCCGCCGATGCGCCCGGAGAGCTTGCCGAAGGCGATGACCGAGCCGGAGAAGGTGACGGCACCGATGAGGATGCCGAGATAGGTCTCCACGTCGTGGATGGTCTTCTCCACGCCGGTGAAGTGCACCGACGGGTCGCCGAAGTTGACGAAACCGACGCAAACGGCGGCCAGGCCCACGAGGCTGTGCAGGATGGCGACCAGTTCCGGCATCTGCGTCATCTGCACGCGCCGCGCCACCAGCAGGCCGATGGTGCCGCCGATGGCGAGCGCCACGAGCAGCAGCACGTAGTTGTCGGTGACGATGCCGAAGATGGTGGCGAGCAGGGCGATGGCCATGCCCGTCATGCCGTAGTAGTTGCCCCGCCGCGCGGTCTCCTGGTTGGAGAGCCCGCCGAGCGCGAGGATGAAGAGGATGGTGGCGCCGATGTAGGCGACGGTGACGATTCCCTGTGGCATGTCTGTCTCCTACTTGCGGAACATCTGCAGCATGCGCTGCGTGACGGCGAAACCACCCGCGATATTCACCGCGGTGATGAGCACGGTGAAGCCCGCCATCCAGGCGATCCAGCCCACCGGCGAGGAGATCTGCAGCAGCGCGCCGATGATGATGATGCTGGAGATGGCGTTGGTGACGCTCATCAGCGGCGTGTGCAGCGACGGCGTCACGTTCCAGATGACCATGTAGCCGACGAAGCAGGCCAGCACGAACACGGTGAAGTGCTGCATGAAGGACGGCGGCGCAACCGCGCCGAGTCCGAGCATCGCCAGCGCGCCCACGCCGAACAGGATCACCGGTCCCCACACGCTCGGCTTCTTCTCCTCGACCGGCGGTGGCGGCGGCTCGGCTTCCGCCTTCGGCGGCGGCGCCGCGCTGATCTTCGGCGCCGGCGGCGGCCAGGTGATCTCGCCCTCCTTCACCACGGTGGCGCCGCGGACCACCTCGTCGTCGAAGTCGACGACGACGTTGCCGTCTTTCTCCGGCGTCATGTCGGTCAGCAGGTGGCGCAGATTGGTGCCGTAGAGCTGGCTCGACTGGGCCGCAAGCCGGCTCGGCAGATCCGTGTAGCCGATGATGGTCACGCCGTGCTGCTCCACCACCTCGTTCGGCTCGGTCAGCTCGCAGTTGCCGCCCTGCTCCGAGGCCAGGTCGACCACGACGCTGCCCGGCTTCATCGACTCCACCATCTCCGCGGTGATGAGCTTCGGCGCCGGCTTGCCCGGGATGAGCGCCGTGGTGATGATGATGTCCACGTCCTTGGCCTGCTCGGCGAACAGCGCCATTTCGGCCTTGATGAACTCCTCGCTCATCACCTTGGCGTAGCCGCCCTCGCCCGAGCCCTCTTCCTCGAAGTCGAGCATCAGGAACTCGGCGTCCATGCTCTCCACCTGCTCCTTCACTTCGGGCCGCGTGTCGAAGGAGCGCACGATGGCGCCCATGCCGCGGGCCGCACCAATAGCCGACAGGCCGGCCACGCCGGCGCCGATCACCAGCACCTTGGCGGGCGGGATCTTGCCGGCCGCGGTGATCTGGCCGGTGAAGAAACGCCCGAAATGCTGGGCGGCCTCGATGACGGCGCGGTAGCCGGCGATGTTCGCCATGGAGGAGAGCGCGTCCATCTTCTGGGCGCGGGAGATGCGCGGAATGGAATCCATCGCGAGCGCCGTCACCTTCTTCTCGGCGAGCCGGCTCACGAGATCCTCGTTCTGGGCCGGCCACAGGAAACTCACCAGCGTCTGGCCCTCCTGCAGGAGTTCCACTTCCTCGCCGTCCGGCGGGCGCACCTTCAGGACGATGTCGCTGGTTTTCCAGAGTTCGTGTGCGTTCTCGACGATGCTCGCACCGGCCTCGCTGTAGGCGTCGTCCGCGAAATCCGCGTCGCTGCCGGCGCCGCTCTCCACCTGCACCGAGAATCCGAGCTCGACCAGCTGACCGACCACGTCGGGGGTGCTGGCCACGCGTTTCTCGCCGGGCCATGTCTCCCGGGGCACACCGATCTTCATAGGGTTCTCCACGTTGAGTTCTTCGTTCTCGGGCCCTTCGGCGGGCCGGGCCAATCCCCAATGATACGGAAGAATCGGCCCCGCGTCAGACGGTGATGAGGTGCCAGACCCAGGCGATGGCGAGGATATTGAGGACGGCCGGGAGGATGCCGAGCACCCGCGCGAGCCCGCCCAGCGCGCGCAGGCGGGGCAATGTCTGCAGCAGCAGCCACACGGCGATCAGCGCGGCGAGGCTCAGCAGCGCCAGCACCGCCAGGGTTGCAGTGGCGCCCGATGCCGGTCCTTCAGCCGCCGGCACGAGCCGCGGCGCGACCGCCGCCGACAGCATCACCAGCGCCCAGAGCGCCGCAAGGATGTAGATGCCCTGGGAAGAGGGTCTTGGGGCCCCGTCGTCCATGACCCCAGTCTAACTCAGCCGGCGGCAGGCGCCCTTGTCGTCGCCCTGGTCATCGCCTTGGTCATCGCCTTGGCCGCCAGGGCCTCGCGTTCGGCGATTTTGCGCCGCTCGACGCCGTCGGGATCCAGGCCGATCAGCAGCGCCAGCGCCAGCAGCGGCATGATCCCGCCCAGCATGTAGAGCTCGTCCAGGCGCAGGTCGTAGCCGGCCAGATCCAGCCAGGTCAGCAGCTTGGCGCCCAGCGCATAGCCCAGGTTGCCCATGGCCATGTACAGCGTGAACTGGGTGGCCGCGGCCGCCGTCCAGGAGACCTTCATGTAGAGCGAGAACATGGCGACGGTCGAGAACGCCATGGCGCCCTTGAAGGCCGGCAGCAGCACCACGTGGCCTCCGTCCGGATCGAAGGAACCGGCGAACAGCAGGCCGAAGCCGCCCATGGAGGCGGCGAGCACCGTGAGCCCCGCCGCCGCCATGCGCCGGCGCCCGTAGCGGTCGCAGAGATAGCCGCCGGCCAGCGCGCCGATCAGCTCGCCGAGCACGCCCCAGGTCCCCTGGGCCCGGGAGAACCGCTCAGCGCTCCAGCCCAGCCCCTGCACGAAGAACTCCGTGGTCAGGGGATAGAACAGGCCTTCCGTCGAGACGTGGATGATGCCGAAGATCAGCAAGGTGGCCGTGGTGCGGTTGGAGAGGGCGCGCTTCAGTTCCTTCAGCGTCACCAGCGGCCCGAAATCCCGCGCGGCGCCGACGCCCTGGGCCTGCCCCGGGCTCCAGGGCAGCCGCTTCTCGCCCGCCCGCTCCGGCCAGGCGACGACTACCGCCAGCACCGCGATCACCATCACCGCCTGGATGATGACGGCCGTCGGTATGCCCCAGCGCGCGGCCACGAAACCCATGCCGGCGCCGCCCACCGCGATGCCGGCGAGCTTCGAGCCCCACATGAAGCCGTTGACCCGGCCCCGCTCGCTGTCGTCCAGCAGATCCACCGCCAGCGCATCCGCCGCCACGTCCTGCATCGACGCAAAGCAGTTGTGGATGAAGAACACCCAGGCGATCCAGGTCAGCGTGCCGGTACTCTCCAGCGCGCCCGTGTACACGGCGCCCAGCAGGGTCGCGGCCATGGCCGTCTGGGCGAACATGAGCCAGGGACGGCGCAGCCCCATGGCCGGGAACCGCAGCGAATCGATCATCGGTGCCCAGACGAATTTGAAGCTCCACGGCAGGATCGCCATGGCCGTGACGGTGGCGGTCTGGGCCTTGTCGTGACCCGCCTCGCTCAGAATGGCCAGCAACGCGACGGTGGCGAAACCCCAGGGGAATCCCTGGGTGAAATACAGCAGGCAGAGCAACACCCGACGGGCGTAGCGGTTATCCGCCAGACTCAAGGGCGGTCGGGCATCCACGTCTTTCCCCCGCGATCGTGCCGGGCTCGCACCCCCGGCGGCGCTCCCCCGAGTCAGCCGCCGCCGAAAGATGCAGAATACCGACCGGGCTGTCAATTTCTGCCGCCTCAGGCGACGGCCCGGCTCGCGCCCTCCACCATCCAGAGCACGACGGCGTAGCGGGCCCCCTTGCCGATGCCGACCAGCAGCAGGAACAGCCAGAAGCGCACCCGCATCAGCCCGGCGACGAAGGTGAGCGCATCGCCGCCGATCGGCGCCCAGGCCATCAGCAGCGACCAGACGCCGTAGCGCTGGAACCAGGCCTGGGCGCGGCCCAGGTTCTTCTCCCGGAACGGGAACCAGCGCCGGTCCTCGAAGCGCAGGAAGAAACGGGCGAGCGCCCAGTTCACCGCCCCGCCCAGCGTGTTGCCGGCCGTCGCCCAGGCCCACAGCGCCAGCGGGTCGTAGCCTTCCACCAGCAGGCCGGCGAACAGGACCTCCGAGTAGAACGGCAGCAGCGTTGCCGCCAGGAGCGCGGTGAAAAAGAGCCCGAGGTAGGTTATCAAGCGTGCGGGACCCCCGACCGATAATCCCGCGCCGCCGCCACCAGCCGGCGGAACAGCCGCCGCTGGCGGGACAGGTAGAGCAGGAACTCCGGGTGCCACTGCACGCCCATCAGGAAACGGCGGTGGGGTTCCTCCACGGCCTGCACGATCTCGTCGAGATCGCGGCCGGACACCTCCAGGCCCTCGCCCAGCCGGTCGATGCTCTGGTTGTGCAGGCTGTTGATCTTCAGCTCCTGTCCGCCGAGAAGCGCGGCCAGCCGGGTGCCCGCGCTCACGCACAGTGTCTTCAGCGGCAGCAGCGTGCGCCGGTGGGAGGTGCGGTGGCGGCGACTGCGCAGATCCTGGAACAGCGTGCCGCCCAGCCGCACGTTCAGAAGCTGCGCGCCGCGGCAGATGCCGAGCAGCGGCGTGCCGTCGGCCAGCGCGCAGTCGATGATCTCGGACTCGAACGCGTCGCGCTCCGGGTCGTAGCGGCCCTCCACCTCGGCCTCGGCCTTGTAGAGCACCGGCTCCACGTCGTGTCCGCCGGTCACGATCACGCCGTCCAGGTCGCCCGTGGACACCCGGTCGCCGGGGCGCAGGTGCCGGGGCCGGCCGCCGGCCAGCAGCACGCCGACATGCACGCAGATCCGCGGTCCCCACGCCCCCCGGCGCGGGCCGGTGACGCCGATCAGCGGCCTGCCGTCTGGCCCAGCCAAGACTCGACCTCCCGTGCCCAGTCCTCCAGCAGGTGCCCAAGCGGCTCGTCCAGCCAGCGGGCGTAGGCCCTGCAGATGCGCGTGAGCCGCGCCCGGTCAGCCGCCAGCGCCTCCACCTTCAGCCAGTCGGCCCAGGCGAGATGAATGCCCCAGTAAGGCCGGTCGATCTCGCAATTCGGCAGGCGGTAATGGAAGGTGGGGCGCGGCTTCACCCGGGGGTCGTCCACGACCGCCCGCACTCGTTCCTCGTCCAGATAGAGGAACAGCGGCAGCAGGTCCAGGGCCCGGTTGCGCGTCGGATTGTCCGTCAGGTAGTCGTCGATCAGGCGCGCCTGGCGGGGTCGGTACTCCGGGTCGACCACCTTGCGCACGTAGCGGGCGGGGAACGGCGCCATGAAGCGGGTCAGGCGCCGCGTGAAATCGGGCGCCGAGCGCTCCTCCAGCCAGTCGTACAGGCAGAAAAACGCCTTGAGATAGGCGACGATGGTGCCGGCATCCAGGGACGGCAGCTCCGGGTTTAGCTGCAGGCCGAAGGCGTAGGAGATGCCGGCCCCGGTGCCGCGGGCACCCGCATGGCGCAGCCGTGCGATCAGCGACTGCACCTCGGCGAGGCGCTCCATCGGCAGCGGCGGGCTGACCACCTCCACCGGCACCACCGCCTCGGCGCCGGCACGGACGAGACTCTCGGCAGCCTCGTCGATGAAGGCCGCCAGGTCGGACTCCGGGTCTTCCTCCCGGCCCTTCTGCTTGAGGTATTCGTAGTCGAGCTCGACCCCCCAGTCGCCGGCGGGATCGCCGTGCACCAGGTGCTCGTAGCGGCTCTTCTCCTCGACCCGGCCGTCGAAGTGCGTCGCTACCAGCCGGCTCACCTCGGCTACGCCGGGACCGATCATCTCCAGCTCGACGCCCACCCGCCGGGGCTCGCCGTCCGGGTTGTCGGTGACCGGGGGCAGCGGCACGCGCCAGTCGCGAAAAAGGTCCCTGTAGTCGCCTTCGTCCATCCGCTCGACACTAGCAGATGCCCCGCGCAGATGCCCATTCGCCGGCAAGAACGGCCCATCGGGGTGCCGACCGGGTGCTAGCATACGGGCCAGCCCGGAGCCGACCCATGTCATTAGCCGCCAATCCCGCCTCGCTCGCGCTGCTCGTGCTGACCCTCGCGGTCAGCCTGGCGGGCCTGTACGCCAACCCGCGCATTATCGAGGCGAACCTGTTCCGTCCCGCCCGGCTGCGCCGGGGGCGCGACTGGCACACCACCGTCACCAGCGGCTTCATCCACGGCGACGTGCCCCACCTCGCCTTCAACATGATCACGTTCTTCTTCTTCGGCCTTCCACTCGAGCGCCACATCGGCACCGTGCCATTCGTGATCCTCTACGCGATCGGGCTGCTGGCGAGCCATGCCGGCACCTTCGTAAAGCACCGCGATAATCCCGCCTACGCCTCGCTGGGCGCCTCGGGCGCCATCTCGGCGGTGCTGTTCGCCTTCATCGTCTACTTCCCGACCTATTCGATCTTCATCCTGCCGCTGCCGGTGCCCATACCGGCGCCGCTGTTCGCGGTGGCCTATGTGGTCTACAGCTGGTACTCGGCGCGGCGCGCCGCGGGCAGGATCAACCACGACGCCCACCTCTGGGGGGCGCTTTCGGGTCTGGTATTCGTGGCCGTCACCGATCCCGGTGCCTGGCAGCGGCTGTTCGCCATGCTGGGCTGACGCGCCCGCTCCGGTCCCCGCTCTACTCGAGGAAGCGCTCGCGCAGCAGTCCCAGATCGGCCTCGTCCAGCCCGAGCGCCGCCCGCAGGTAGGCCTCCGTGTCGCCGTAGCGCCGGTCGATCTCCTCGAAGGCCGCGGTGAGATAGTCCTCGTGGACGGAGCAGAACGGCGCCACCGTCTCGTCGTCCCACGGCCCGGCCAGTGAATCCTCGATGGTCCGGCGGATGCGGGCGAGGATCTCTTCCGGCGGATAATAGGTGGAGGAGAGCAGGTAGTCCTCGAGGATGTCCTCGCGCGGCACGTCCAGGGCGCCGAGCAACAGGGCGGAGGCGATGCCGGTGCGGTCCTTGCCGACCATGCAGTGGATGACCACGGCGTGCTCGTCGGCGGTGGCCAGCAGTTTCAGCAGGCGGCCGAAGCGCTCCGCGAAGCCGGTGACGTAGCTGCGGTAGGCGTCCACCATCATGTCGTGGGTGGACTCGCGGGTGGCCGTGCCGGCCTCAAGCCGCCGCCGGTAGCTCTTCGTGCTGCCGACGTCGATATCGAAATGGTGGCTGCGGATGCCCGGCGGGATCCGGTTGGCATAGGCCTCGGACTCGCTGGTGCGCCGGAGATCGAACACCTCGCCGATGTTCAGCGCGGCGAAGCGCTCGCGGTCGGCAGTCGTCAGCCAGCCGAGATGACTGCTGCGAAAGGCGCGGCCCCAGGCGACGCGGCGCCCTTCGGCCGTGGCGTAGCCGCCGAGGTCGCGGAAGTTCGGCGCCCGCTCGAACGGGATCAGGCGGGGCGGTTCCTCGGGGGATGCGGCGGTCCGGGTCATGAGCGTTTCGGGCAAGGGGATCATCCGCTATTTTGCCACGCCCGCCCGACTCTGCACGCGGAGCGCGGACCTGTCGAAAAAAGAAAAGGCGGACCCTGCAGCCGGATCCGCCTCCGTCCGATCCGTCTGTCCGATGCAGTGGCGGCAGGATAGCCGCCGCCTGCTCAGGTCAGATCGACGAGCTTCGCCCCTTTGGCGGCGCGAGCGACGGCCTGGATACCGTTGTCGCGGCTCGACTCCGACTCGTAATTCTGGCTGGTGCCGATGACCTGGTGGTTCTTCGCCTTCATGTTGAAGCGGAATTTGCCCGTCGGCGTCGTGTTCTTGACGAAGCAATTGGCGTCGCCGCAGTTCTTCTGCACGGACTCCGCGCCGTTCATGGCGCTCGACTTCGACTTGTAACCCTCGCTCGCGAGCAGATTCTCCCCGTTGCCCGCCACCAGACGGAAACGATACTCACCCTTCTTGTCTTTGTAGATCTCGAATTTGCCAGCCATTGCCTGTTCCTTCTCCGGTTTTTGGTTGTCCGTGCGGACGAATATACCATCAAACCGGCGGCTGTCAGATGCATGGCTGCAGGGTCAGCCGGCCTGCTGCTGGACGGCCGTGCCTGTCGTGCCGACCTCGGCGCCCTCACAATAGCGGCGAGACCACGCGATGGCGGAGCGGCAGAACGCGCTGCCGGCGACGTCGATCTCGAAGACCGGGGCGTACTGGCGCAGCTTGTCCGCGCCGGCCGCGACGAGCCTGCCGGCGAATTCGGCATCGACCTCGACGCTGGGCGAGAATCGCTCTACCAGCCGGACCAGAGCCGCGTCCTGGGCCTCGTAGTCGTCCATGCCCGCCACGTCGCAGAGTTCCTCGGCGAAGATCGCGATGTCCCGCAGCCGGTCCGCCTCCGAGGCCGGCTCCTCCGGCTCGTCGTTGGGCAGTCCGCGGATCACGTCGATGATGGCGTCCGGGAGTTTCCAAACCCGGGCGACGGCGGCGCCGAGATCCTCGTAGCTCACACCGAGCACGCCCCGGGACGCGGCCATCTTGGACAGCTGGCGGGTCACCATGAGACGGCAGATCTCGCCGTGCTCCTCCGGAAAGTAATAGATGACCAGATTCTCGCCGAGGTTGCGGAACAGGCCGTAGATGAACGCCTCCTCGGCCCCGGCGAGTCCTCGGCGCCGCGCCAGGTGGCGGGCCATCAGCCCGCACATGAACGAGCGGGTGGTGGCGTCTTTCAGCTCCGGGCTGCCCTGCATGCGGCCGAAGAAGGTGAGGCTGTTGGCGATCATGCGCACCTTCTCGAAGCCGAGCAGCATCACCGCGTGGGAGATGCTGGTGACCTCGCTGGCGATGTGGCCGTAGAAGGCGGAGTTGACCAGCTTCAGGAGCTTGCTGGTGAGGGCGTAGTCGCGCAGGATCACGTTGGCGAGCTTCTCCGCCGGGGCGTCGCTGCCGCTGGCGGTCAGCCGGTTGATGTCCACCAGGGTGCGCGAGATGGTCGGAAAGTCCTGTTTGCGCTGCATCCGCCGCAGCAGGAATTCCACGGTGCTGTGCGACTGGGACTGCGCCTGCTCGCCGAGGCCTGACTCCTGCAGGAACAGCCGGAAGGCCTCGCGCATGGCGCCGGCGTCCCGATAGCGGGCTTCCGGCTCTTTTTCCAGCGCCCCTTTCAGGAACGCCGCGAAGAGCTCGCCGGCGGGCCAGCCCTGCAGCGGCGACATGTCCACGGGCTTCTCGCAGAGGTGATGGATGATGGCGGGCGCGGAATCGCCCTGCATCGCCGGGCGTCCGGCGACGAGTTCGTAGAAGGTGCTGCCGAGGGCGAATACGTCGGTCGCCGGCCCGAGGTCGCCGCCGCGGAAGTGCTCCGGCGCCATGTAGCGCAAGGTACCGGTGGCCGTCTCCTTGCTGCGCCTGACCCGGCCCACCACCTGCGACAGGCCGAAATCCATGATGCGGGGCCGCTCGTCCTTGTCCAGCAGCACGTTGCGGGGGTTGAGGTCGAGATGGATCACGTCCTCCTGGTGGGCCGCCGCCACGCCTTCCAGGATGGGGCCGATCAGCGCGCACACCCGCTCCAGCGGCAGCGCGCCGTGCTGGCTCAGGATGTGGCGCAGCGTCTTGCCCTGCACGTACTCGAAGACCAGGTACGGCAGGCCCTTGTACTCGCCGGCGTCGTAGATGAAGACGATATTGGGATGGCGCAGCCGGCTCGCGATGCGCCCCTCGAGCGGCGTGCGCCCGTCCTCGTCGACGGCTGCGAGCTCCGGGTTGCTGGCGTTCAGCAGCTTGACCGCGACCAGCCGCTCCAGCGACGGGTCGTGCGCCAGGTACACCGAGCCCTGGGCGCCGCGGCCCAGACGCTGCTTCACCTCGAATCGGCCGATACGTTGTTGCTGTTCTTCCATGCTGCCCCGGCTGCCGGTCCTCGACGGCGTGTCCACCGTCCTTCATCGTCTCGCAGGGAATCTTAGCGGCCGCTCAGTTCCCGACCTGAGAAGTGAGTCGCGAAACCGTGATCCAGTTCCGCCCCGACGGCCGGCGCGCTTATGTGCCGCGGATCACACCGCCGCCGGGACCGATTATGTAGGGTGGCCGCAACGACCGAGACGGAGTACCCGCGAGTGATGCCGACACCCACCGATGCCAGCGGCGAGACGACGCGCCTGCAGCTGTTCCATTCCCTGCGCATGCTCGATGCGCCGGAGGACGAACGCTTCGACCGGGTGACCCGGCTGGCAAAGCGCCTGTTCGGCACGCCGGTGGCGCGGGTGCGCCTCGACGGCGAGCGCGCGGCCATCGACGGCGTGCCGGTGGCACCGGACCCGGCCGCCGCGCTGGCGGCCGACGACGTCTTCGTCGTCCACGACACCGCGGCGGACCCCCGCTATGCGGATCACCCGCTGCTCGCGGACGGCGCCGGCTTCCGCTTCTACGCCGGCTATCCGCTGTCCGCGCCGGGCGGCTCCCGGGTGGGCACCTTCTTCACCGTCGACAGTGTGCCGCGTCTGTTCTCCGTGGAGGACATGGAGATGCTGTGCGAACTCGGCGAGATGGTGGAGGCGGAACTCGAGAACATGACGCTGGCGGTCACGGACGAACTCACCCGGCTGGCCAACCGGCGGGGTTTCCTGCGCACGGCGGAGCGTCTGATGCGCCTGTGCGCCAACCACGACAAGCCGGCTGCCCTGCTGGTCATCGACCTGGACGGCCTGAAGGAGATCAACGACGCCCACGGCCACGAGCAGGGCGACCGCGCCATCCGCACCTTCGCCCGGCTGCTGCTGAAATCGTTCCGCCACTCCGACGTGGTGGCAAGGCTGGGCGGCGACGAGTTCTGCGTATTCGCAGCGGATCTCTCCGCCGCGGACCTGGCCGCCCCGCTGGAGCGACTCGCGCGGCGCGTGACCGAATGCAACGCGGAAGGGGAACAGGACTATCGGCTGGCCTACAGCGTCGGGCGCGTCCTGTTCGACCGTGAGCGCCACGACGATCTCGACAGCATGCTGCGCGAGGCCGATGCGCTCATGTACGCGCAGAAGCGGAGCAAGCGCTCGCCATGACGGCCTCCAGGCTGTCGCCCAGCAGCCGCTTCAGCCGCCCCCAGCGTGTATCGCCCCCGGCCGCGATGTCCTGGCAGACCTCCAGTTCGATGCCGAGGTAGCGCGCAGCGGGGAAACGCCGGCGCAGCCAGGTCGCCAGGCCGTCCGCGACGCCCCGGTAAGGATAGTTCCGCCGAACGCGCAGGCCGGGGTCTGCCCGGAGCAGGGCCTGCCACTGGCCGCAGAGCGCCCTTTCCCGCTTGCGGCCCGGATCGTACAGCAGACCCACGTCCGCGTTCCGCTCGCGCCCGTCCAGCACCCGCGCGAAGCTGTGCACGGAGACGTGCAGCACCGTCTGCCCCGTGTCGATGCCGCGTGCGACATCCGCCTCGACCGCGTCGCGGTAGGGCCGATAGTAGCGCTCGAGCAGGCGCTCCCTCTCGTCGGCCGGCAGGGTGCGGCTGAATTCGGAGTAGAGCCCCGGGTGGCCGGGCGAGCGGTTGCAGTCGACCAGCAGCCGGGTCACCCGTGCGCGGTGCGGCCGAACGCCGGTGCGGCGCGCGAGATAGGCGGTCAGCTCCGCCGTGCCCAGATCCACGGCGCGGTGGCTCGTCAGCACCTCTTCAGCCCCTCGGAAAAGCTCCGAATAGCGGGCCGGCACGCTCGCCGTGCCGTGCTCGCTGGTCAGGACGAGACGGGTCTCAGGGCACGAAGCCATGGCCGGCGTCGAGGCAGTCGGCGAGCTGGCGATAGACCTCCCGCAGCTCGTTGCGGCCCGGCTCGGGCGGCAGCGCCCGGCGAATGCGGCTCGCCAGCGTCCCGTGGCGGAGATACAACTCGAGCGGCTCCTCGGATTCAGGCAGCAGCCAGCCCCGCGCGCTCAGGTCCTCGGCCAGCCGGCCCCACAGGTGGCTCACCGTCTCCGAGCTGCCGTCGTAGCCGAAGCAGCGCAGGAAACGGGAGTCCGCGATCTCGAGGGACTCGGCCCGCTCTTCGGTGAGCGCCAGCAATCGCACCAGGTCGTCCTGGGGCCAGGCGGCGATCGTCGCCAGCGGCGCCCAGGTCTCCTCCACCAGCGCGCGGATCACGCCCGCCGCGAGATCCGCGATCGCGAGGTCGGCCGCCGGGCACTCCTGGCTGTCGATAACGCGGATCTCGATGGCCATGCGGTCGAAACGGGCGATGGCGCCGCGGGCGTTGACCCACTCGTGGCGCAGCACGCCGTCCGGATCGAGCGGCGCGAGGTCGCCGTAGATCCGCTCCAGTATGCGCTCGTGGTAGTCGCCCATGCCCGCAACCGGCTCCGGCACCACCTGGCCGGTCACCGAGGGCACCCGGGCGCAGTTGCTGCGATAGACGCGCAGCCGGTTGTCACGGCGCTCGGTGACGAAGCCGTCGATGACGGGCGAGCTGGCCGCGATGCCGGGCAGGAGCGCCAGCACCAGCCGCACCCCTGCATGCAGCGCCGCGAATTCCCGGTCGCCGCGGAACGGCAGGTTGATCTGCATGCTCTGCAGGTTGCCCCAGCCGTGGCCGCGGCAGTCGAAGATGCGGTCGAACGCCTGGTAGATGTCGCGCTGTCCGTGGGGCCACAGACGGATGTCGGTGGCGGGCTCCAGCCAGGGATGCATGGCCCCGGGCAGCAGACGCAGCCCGCGGCCGGCCAGTATCTCGCCGGCGCGGGCGACGTTCGCCTGGAAGTGACCGGCCACCCCGTCCAGGGAGGGCACCGGCCCGTTGGTCTTGAACTCCACCACGTGCATCGCGAGTTCGTTATTCCAGGCGATGGCGCCGTTGTCGTACTCGTCCGTGAGCTCGCCGGCGGCCTCGGTGAGCAGCCAGTCGCAGACCGGCGCCGGGTCCAGGCTGGCGGCATCCACGATCATGTATTCGATCTCGATGCCGTAGCCCTCGAACAGGCCCAGCGTGTCCCGGTCAGCCATTCGTGCGGCCCCGCTTGCGGGCTTCCACCCGCGCCAGGAAGACGGCCATGACGCGGTCGTAGAGCTGATCGCCGAGCACGGCGTCCTCGACGCCGCCGTCGAGGCTCGGGTTGTCGTTCACCTCGATCACGTAGCAGCGCTTCCCGGTCTGCTTCACGTCCACGCCGTAGAGGCCGTTGCCGATGGCGTTGGCCGCCCGCAGCGCGATGTCCGTGACCTCGGCGGGCACGTCGTCGACGGGCATGGTATCCCAGCGCCCGGAACTCACCCGGCCGGTGTTCGAGCGCCGGTAGATCTGCCAGTGCCGCTCCACCATGTAGTAGCGGCAGGCGTACAGGGGCTGGCGGTCCAGCACGCCGATCCGCCAGTCGAAGTCCGTCAGCAGGAAGGCCTGGGCCACGACCAGGTCGGACTTCTCGAACATGGCCTTCAGGGCGGCGTCCAGCTCGGCCGGGTCGTCCGCGCGGGTGACGCCGGCCGAGAAGCTGGAGTCCGGCTGCTTCAGCACGCAGGGGAAGCCGAGCCCCTCGGCGATGGCCGCCGCGTTCTTGCGGCTGACGATCAGTGTCTTCGGCGTCGGCACGCCGAGCCGGCGCATCATCTCGGCGAGATAGACTTTGTTCGTGCAGCGGATGATCGAGATGGGGTCGTCGATGACCACCAGCCCCTCCAGCTCGGCGCGCCGGGCGAAGCGGTAGGTGTGGTGGTTCACGCTGGTGGTCTCGCGGATGAACAGCGCGTCGAACTCGGCCAGGCGGCCGAAATCGTCCCGCCCGATCAGCTCCACGTTGAAACCGGCCCGGCGGGCGGCGCGCGTGATGCGGCGCAGCCCCTGCGCATCCGACGGCGGCGACGCCTCGTCGGCGTTCACGAGCACGGCCAGGTCGTAGCCGCCCGGAATCTCGCGCCGGCGGCTCGGCCTGCGCCGGGCGAAGTGGGCCTCGATGGACTCCAGCAGGAAATCCCGGTGGGACTCCGGGATCTCGCCCACCGGCACCGCGCGCACGTTCTCCAGCAGCCACTTGGCGTCGCGGCGTCGAAACGAGGCCCGGATCAGCGGCGCCGGGAACAGGTTGAACAACGCCCTCGCCAGCCGCTCGTGGCGACGGGCGACGTTGCGGCCGAAGTACACGCTGAGCGTGAACTCGTCCGATTCCAGGGTGTGCAGGCTGCGCTGGATGATCGCATCCAGGTCGTCGCTGGCGAGACGCGGCAGCGTGCGCGTCTTCAGGTCCTGCATGGTGGCCACGTCCGGCAGCGGCCGCTGGCCGCGGGCCGTCGCCAGCAGCGAGACGTAGTAGCCGTACTGCTGGTAGCGGTAGGAGGCGCAGAGGTTGAACACACGCAGGCCGCGGCCGCGGCTGAATTCCTCGGCCGTCAGATAGGTGAGCGCATCCACCACCCGGGCCCCGGCGATCTCGCCGGGCCAGCGCTCGCGGTCGTCGACGACGATCAGGTTGGTCACGGCCGCTTGCCCCGCGGGCGGATGACCAGCAGGTTGGCGTCGTAGGTGGCGATGCCGAGAAACACCGCACCGATCAGCCGCCGGATGTCCACCGGGTAATAGCCGTCCGCAGAATAGGGATTGGCCCGGTAGGGATCCGCCACCTTCACCTGGCGCGTGCGCCTGTCGTAGCCGGAGAGCACCACGAAATGACCGCAGGGCTCGCCGCGGATGTCGTCCGAGACCATCGTGTCCGGAATCTCCCGTGCGCTGCGGTACAGGTAGGTGGCGCTGAGCCCGGTCATGATCGGCACTCCCTTCTTCAGGTAACGGCGGATCAGACTGGTGGTGAGGTCCTCGTAGCGCACTTTGCCGCCGAGCTCGAGGAAGCGCAGGTAGCCCGCCGTCGCGGCCTGCAGCCGGCCGTCGGGCTTGACTTCGCGCTGGCGCCGCAGCCGTTCCGCCAGCGCAGCCGCATCGGCCGGGAACCAGGACGGATCGAAGACGTGCAGGTTGTAGGTGAAGATGGTCACGTCATAGCCGCGGGCCAGCGCGTGATTGGCCAGGAACACGTCGAGGGTGCCACCGGCCGGCAGCATACGCACCTCGGCGAGCAGGCGGTCGAGTGCGATGGGATCTTCCCAGTAGGCGTAGACGGCATGCAGGCAGCTGGGCCCGCAGGTCATGTCGTCCGGCTGGGGGACGATCTCGAGTTGGAGGTTGGTTGCCAATGCGGCGAGTCGACCGGCCGCGGCGCGGCGCCGAGGAGCGCTAGCATACGCCGAATACGGCGGCCGTAAAGAGCGCCGCTCAGCCTTTCCCCTGCTCCCGCTGGCTGCGCCCGAAGAAGGCCTCCCGGGTTTCGTCGCTGGGGTTGCCGATGACCTCCCGGTCGGCGAGCAGCGCCATGCCCCGGCGCAGCGCCGCGCGCTCGCCGGCGCGCTCGAACCAGCGCCGCACGTTCGGGAACTCCTCGATATCGATCTCGTGCAGCCAGCGCACGTCGATCCAGGGATACACCGCCATGTCCGCGATGGAATAGTCGCCGGCCAGCCATTCGCGCTCCGCCAGCCGCCGGTCGAGCACGCCGTACAGACGCAGCGCCTCGTTGCGGTAGCGCTCGATGGCATAGGGGATGCGCTCGGGGGCGTAGCCCAGGAAGTGCCCGCACTGGCCGAGCATCGGCCCCAGGCTCGCCACCTGAAAATTCAGCCATTCGAGCACCCGGTAGCGGGCCGCCGTCTCCCGGGGCAGGAAGCGGTCGCTGCGCTCGGCCAGGTACTGCAGAATGGCCCCGGACTCGAACAGCGGAAACGCGCCGTCCGGTCCGTCCCGGTCGACGATGGCGGGGATCTTGTTGTTGGGACTGATGGCCAGGAACTCCGGCTCGAACTGCTCGCCCTTGAGAATGTCGACCGGCCGCAGTTCGTAGTCCAGCCCGCACTCCTCCAACAGGATCGCCACTTTCTTGCCGTTCGGCGTCGGCCAGTAATAGAACTCGATCATGCGCTGGCCTCCCGGGCGGCGAGCACCGCCTCCACCGCTGCCCGGTGCTGCTCCGGCGAGGTGTCGCCGTCGTAGGGCCGGCGGTAATGGCTGCGCACCGACGGTCGTTCGCAGGCCGCGGCGAACCACTCGGCGAGGCCCGGCCAGCGGCTGCGCCACTCGCCGCACGGATTGCCGGGGATGTCGTCGCGGCCGCCGGCCCAGCCATCAATGTAGCTCACGCCCTGCAGGAGTCCGGCATGGCCGATGTCGAAGCGGCGCCAGTCCGCAGCCTCCCGCTCCAGAACGTCGAACGAGCGGGTCACCTTCGGCCACAGCCATTCGAACAGGGCGGTCCGGCGCTCCGCCGGTTCGCGCCAGCATTCCATGCTCATCTGCACGGCGCACTCGAACAGGGCATCGCCCAGCGAGAGCCGGCGCAGTGCGTCGAAGCGGGCGAGACCGCCGGCCGGATACAGGGGCTCGCCGCGGGACAGGCTGTCGAGATACTCCACCACCACCTGGCTCTGGTACAGCACGGTGCCGTCGTCCAGCGCGAGGAATGGCACCTTGCCGAGCGGGTTCAGGGGCGTCGTGTCGTAGCGGCCGGCCACCCATTCCCCGTCCGGATTGCGGAACGGGAAGGACGGCACCGTCACGATCTCGCCGGCCAGCCCGGCCTCGTGCGCCACCACGAGCACCTTGTGGGCGAAGTCGTGGAACGGCGAGTAGAAAAGCCTCACGGGCGCTCCGGCTCGAACACCACGCCCACGCCGCCGGCCCGATCCGGCGCGACGGCCAGCCCTTCCGTCCCCTGCCGGAACGGCACGGCATTCGCCGTCAGCACGGCCGCCGCCGCCTGCGGATCGCGCACGGCCACCCCGATGCCGGCGAACGGCGGACAGCCTTCGACGGCATCGCCGAACAGGGCGGCCATGGCCGCGACCGGCCGGGCTTCCAGCGCTATGCCTTCGTCGGCAGCGAGTGCGGCGTAACCGTCCGGGAGACGTTCCCCGGTGTACAGGAGCCGGGTGATGCCGGTCGCCGTGTTCGGGTGCCGGGCGACCTCCGGCTGGAAGACGATCTCCGGCGTCTCGTGGCGCACGCAAGCCATCAGTACCTCGGGGCAGGCCTCGGCGGCGACGGGGAACCAGCGGAACCGCGCGGTGCCGCCGGCGCCGTAATGGATGTCGCGGGCCGCCTCGCTCACGGGCCCCGGCGCGAGGCCCCGTGCCTCCAGCGCCGCCCGCCGGGACTCGATGTCGCCGGCAGCGAGGATGACGAGGCGCAGGCCGCTGCCGCTGTCGAGGAAGCGGGCGAGATGATGATCCGGGGTCGGCCGCTCGACCGCCGTGAGTTCGATATAGTCCCGCGCGAACATGACGTGGGCGCTGAACTGGCCCAGGCCCCGGGGCTCGCCGGCGGCATCGATGCCGATCAACTCCTCGGGCCCCACCACCCGGAAGCCCAGCGCCTCCCAGTCCCGCTGCAGGGGCGCGATGGCCTCGCCGAGGATGCCCACGTGGTCCACCGGCAGCCGGCAGGCCGCCGTCACCGGGCGGCCTCCCCGACGGGTGCCGAGAGTTCGGCGATGGTGCGCCGGAACGGCTTCTGCGCGAAGGTGAGCAGGACGATCGAGAGTATCCCGCCCACCAGGGCGATGGTGGCGATGGACCAATGCAGCATCATGTCGTCACGGAAGACGAAGTCGGTCACGAGCGCCGTGGCCGTGCCGCCGAAACCGATGCCGGTGAGATTCACGACGAAAAGATACACCGCCGACATCTGCGCCCGCATGGCGGGCGGGGTCATGAGCTGGAGCCCGGCAGCTGCCGGACCGAAGGGAAAGCTGGAGAAGAACAGCACCGGGGCGAACAGGAACAGGGACAGACGCGGGTCGGGCACCAGCGTGGCCGTGACTGCCACCGGCGTCAGGCAGATGGCTCCCGTGAGCGCTGCCTTCACCGGCGCGTCCGTATGACCGCGGGCCGACAGCCAGTCCGAGAACAGACCGCCGCAGATGATGCCCAGCCCGCCGAAGACCACGGTCAGGAGGCCGAGCTGCGGCCCGATGGTGCCCCGGTCCACGCCGTGGATGCGGATGAAATACTCGGCCGCCCACGCCATGATGCCGTTGAACATCAGCGTGATCATGGCGAAACCGACGAAGTGCAGCGCATACACCCGGCGGTTGCGAACCGCGTAGGCGATCACCTCCGATACGGGCATGGAGCCGACCAGGTCGCCCCGGCCCCGGCGCTCCGGCTCCTTCAGCGTCAGCATGAACAGCGCCACCAGCAGCCCGGGCGCACCCACGATGATGAAGGTGGCCTGCCAGGCCGCCAGGTGGCCGACCACCGGCAGCGTGATGCCGCCCATCGCCTCGATGGTGGCGATGAGCACGCCGCCGATGATGAAAGACAGCCCGATGCCCACGAACACGCCGCTGGAGTAGATGCCGATGGCCCGGCCCAGCTTCTCCTTCGGGAACAGGTCCGCCAGCATGGAATAGGCGGCGGGAGAGAGCGCCGCCTCGCCCACGCCGACCGCGACCCGCGCGGCGAACAGCTGCCAGAACGAGCGGGCCAGTCCGCAGCAGAGGGTGGCCAGGCTCCAGAACGCCACGCCCAGCGCGATGATGTTGCGCCGGTTCCTGCGGTCGGCCAGGCGCCCGATGGGCACCCCGAGCAGCGTATAGAAGACGGCGAAGGCGAGCCCGTGCAGGAGACTGAAGGCCGAGTCGCTGATGCCCAGGTCCGCGCGGATCGGGCCGACCATCAGGGAGAGAATCTGACGGTCGATATAGGAGAAGGTGTAGGCCACCGTCAGGATGCCCACGGCATACCAGGCCATGGGCGGTGCGGCAGGCACCGCGCCCTGCCGGGCCCGGATCTCGGTATTGGCCTCCTTATCGGCCATGCGCATCCCCCGTTTGCGGGCGTCGCGCCGCCGGCGCTCGGGCCTGCGGCGCGACGCTCGCCATGCGGATCAGAACCTCAGCGTGGCTTCCACGCCCCAGGAGCGGCCCGGAGCCGGGTAACCCAGCCCTGCGCCGATGTTGAAGCGATCAGCCGGATTGCCCTCGCTGAGCGAGGTGAAGCGCACCGTGTTCTGGAAGTACTCCTCGTCGGTCAGGTTCTTGCCGTAGGCGGCCACCTCCCAGCT
>DASRVH010000029.1:0-20987 GCA_035655155.1 Woeseiaceae bacterium | reverse complement strand
TTCCTGGTGGCCAGCGGCGTGCTGAAACTCTGGTTCGCCTCCCGGCTGCAGCGCACGGCCGGCCGCGGCTGGATGATCGCGGGCGGGCTGCTCTCCGTCGTCCTCGCCGCACTGATCGGATTCGGCCTGCCGGGCTCCGCCATGTGGGTGCTCGGTCTGTTCCTCGGTGTCGATCTGATCTTCTACGGGATAACGCTGCTCGCCATCGCCCGTATCCCACGCACGGCCGTGTTGTAGGAGGGCCTTCAGGCCCGACTGAAATCGTGATCGGGCCCGAAGGCCCTCCCGCCCGCATTACGTCAAGTCGAGGCGGAATACCGCGAAAAATAGGTATGCACCCGTAAAAAATTGGGTATGTACGGCCACCGCAGGCGAGTTCAACTTTGCTAGCGTTCGTACGCGACAAGAAAAGATCGCTCCCGCCACGGGGCGGCATAACGACGACAGCAGGGTGGGCATACGAGTGCTTGACGGGAAGGCACTCCGGCACCTGACGAAAAATCGGGGCAGGGGAGCAACATTAGTCTGGGGGCTGTGCGCGAGTCTCGTACTCGCGGGCTGCGGCGGCAGTGGCGACGACTACGAATTCCCGGAGCCACCGCCGGGTCCGCCGCCGCCGACCACCATCACCATCTCCGGCACGGTCCAGAAGGGCCTGTTCGACGACCTGGACGTCTCGGCCTTCGGTTTCGACGATGGCACCGGCGATTTCAGCGATCCGATCGAGGCCACCGTCACGGACCAGGACTTCTCCGTCGAGGTCGAGTCCGGTCAGCTCACCTTGCTGGAGGCCACGGGCTCTTTCACCAGTGAGTTCACGGGTGAAACCGTCGTCCTCGACGAACCCCTGCTGGCGCTGGTGGACGCCGGCACCGAGGACATCGACGCCAACATCAACCTGGCCACGACACTCTCGGCCGAGCTGGCCCTGCAGGACCTGACCACGACGGAGCTCTCCGCGAGCGACCTGATCGACCAGCAGGATGCGCTGGTGGGCGACGTGCTGGGCTTCCCGGAGGGCACCGATCCCTCGCAGCTCGACTTCAACGACATCACGGAGGATTCCGACCTCACCGACCCCAGTCTGTCGCTGCTCATCTATTCGGGCGGCATCGTGCAGCAGCTGGAGAGCGACCAGTTGTTCACCGGCGGATTCGGCGACCTGTTGGAGGACTTCCTCGTCGCCGAGAGCCTGGAGGAGGCGCAGAGTGCGCTGAATCTGCTGTCCGGCCTGTCGGCGACCAACATCTACGACGCCGCGGCGCAGAATTCCGGCTACGAGCTGCCGCCGAATCCCTTCGGCGGGGTCGATACGCCGATTCTGACCTGCATCGCCGACGGGACCTGCGACTGGCAGAGCGCGCCGGCGCAGTCGATCTCCGTCGGCGGCAATACCGTCTGGGAAGCCAGCGGGCGCGCAGCCTTCGTCATCCGCCTGGGTGAGGCGGCCATCGAGCCGGTGACCATCCAGGTTCGCACACAATCGGCCACGGCGACGGTCGACGAGGATTTCCTCGACGGCACCAGCGAGATCACCATCCCGGTTGGGCGCAGTTCCTTCCCGGTCTCGACGGATCTGGTCATCGACGCACTCGCCGAGGGCACCGAGGACATCGCGGTCACGATCACCTCCGACAGCAGCACGTATTCCGTCTATCAGGGCAGCTCGACCCTGAGAATCCGCGACGGGGCGCCTTCGAGCCTGGACAACCAAGACGCTGCCGACATCCAGGTGCTGAGCTTCACGCTGGATCAGCTGTGCGTGCCTGGCGCGAATCCCGTGGGGGACGATTGCGTGGATCTGACCGGGCAGGAGGCCGGGCTGGGCCTCATAGACGGTGAGGTGACCCTGGGCGATACCACTCTCGATCTGGCCGCGGACTGCAGCGATCCGAGCAATTGCCCCTCGCAGTCCAGTGACTGGCGGGTGGACTTCTACCTGGTGGCCAGGGACAGCGTCGGCACCCGTGGCGAAGTGCCGTTGGGGCCTTACATCTATGACCGTCGGTCTCTGCAGCTGATTGGTACGCAGCCGGCCCCGCGCGGCGCACTGGTCCGTCTCGACGATATCGCTGCCGTGACGCTGGCTTCGGACGCCTCGGCCAACGGCTGGGACCTGGAACTCGAGGCCCGTATCGGCAGTGAGAGCGCGAACCAGGTGGCAGAAGCAATCGCTCTCCCGTCCCTTTTGCGGGTACCGGACACGGTGCTGGTGGGCGACACGGAGGTCGACATCCTCGCCGTCACGGAAGTGGTGCCCGGTGCGGATGCCGGCTGCAGCCAGAGCCAGTGGGCGATCACCGGCAACTACGGCAGTGCGGCCGCTCCTGCCGGGCTGGGTTCCGGCACGCTCTGCGTCGATTTCAATCCTGCTGCAGCGGCCACGCCCGCCGTCATGGTGGAGGGTGAGCTCGCCCTGTTCGAAGGCGGTCCGCTGGATCTGGTCTTCTATGTGTTGCCCGAGGGTCTGAATCAGATCACCACGCTCGCCGACAGTCTGGGACGCGTCGCACCGACGGTGACGACTTCACCGTTCCTCGCGCTGCTCCCACCGGCCGCACTGAGCGGTCAGGAGGCGACCTACGAGCTGCATGCACCGGGCTGGCCCATCGCATTCCGGATCGCCCGCTTCGCGCTGACACCGGAGGGCGTCTCGCTCGACTACGACAATATCCGCTACATCCATGACGTCGGCTACTCCGACGAGGATCCGCGCGCCCAGGGCGGCGGACTCTACAGCAACGATGCGTTCTATCGCGGGGTGGTCGACCGCAGCGGGCAGAGTCCGGTCAGCCAGGGCGGGCGGCTGATCCTCGACGCCGCCGGCGTGGATGGCGGCTTCAGCGTATTCGGCGGCGGCGCGGCTGCTTCCACGACCGCCTTCCCCCGCCTGCGTCTCCAGTGGCAGACATTCAGCCAGGAGATCGTCGACAGCGAACTGCAGCCGACGACCGTCACGCTCGACGAGGCGACGCTGCGCCAGCGGAGCTCCTGCGCCGGACCGGACTGCGTGGGCGGGGAGGCAGACGTCTTCACCGTCTCCGTGGGCACGCTGGCCCTGGACAATGAGGGTTTCTCGATCGGCGATGCGCTGAACAGCGGTCCGCACGACGTGCCTCGCTGGGGCATCCGCGGAGACGGCACCTACGCCTGGACAAGGCCCGACGATCTCACGCTGCAATCGGAGCTGAAGCTGGCGCTGCCCGGCTATGTCATCCCGGACGACGGACCGGTCACCGGCTATCTGCTGGCCCACCTCGACGAGGCCGGCCAGCCTGGCGACATCACCCGCTACCCCGCCGGCACCGACGCCTTCGTTGACGGCAACTACCATCCCACGGGTCTGTCGATCGGCCCGGAAATCTATCGCGGCCCGAACGGGCAGCCCGCCGAGGGCGACGGCCAGGACCTCGGTCGGCTCGGCGGGCAGCTCCTGCTGGACAACGGCGTCGATCCGGTCTTTGCGCTGGCGCCGTCGCCGGGCGTCAAATACGTAATCCGCAATGCCGGCATCACCGGCGTGTTCAACGTGCAGAGCGGCAGCCTCGGCTCGAACGCACCGCAGTTCTACGGCTATCAGCTGGATCTCGAGCGCTTTGCCGTACGCGCGGTCGACAACGTACTGGACACCTTCAACTGGATCGACGGACGTCTTGCACTCAACGGAGATGCGGGCGGCCCCCAGGGGCTCGACCTGTTCTTCACCAACCTGGAGATCGACTGCAGCGCCCGGCTCGGCAATGTGGACCTGCTCTACGAGCGCTGCGATGGTCAGGACAACAACGGCAACGGTACGGCGGACGAGAACTGCGGGCCGGAACTCTACAGCTGGAAGGCGTCGATGGACATCTTCAGCGCCGGCTTCGACGGCGGCGACGCCGGCCAGGTATGTGCAGCCGGCGCCCAGGACTTCGCTCTCAATCACCATCTGCACTTCGAGGCCCTGAACGATCCGGTGGCCTTCGACACGCTGTGGAATCCGGCCGGTAATCTGGTGGGCCAGGCCGCTGGCCAGCTCGATACCTACCGCTTCGATCGCAGTGAGGAAGGAAAGGGCTTCCCCGTCCGGACCACCGATGCGCGGCTCGGTGTGGCCGAGGTGGACAGTGACGGTTACGGCTGGGTCGCATTCGGCAACACGCGGGTGGGCGTTCCGTTTTGGAATTCGCTGGAGGCGGACCTGCGCATCGCGAACGCCCGGCGCTTCGGCGAAATCACCCCCGAACCGACAGCGGTGGTGGCCGCCAATACGCTGAAGAACCGGCCGAACGGCGAGGTTCGGGATTTCGCTCAGCGCAACCGCAGCCTCATCGAGCAGGCCATCGCCGACGGCGAGAGCCTGACGGCCCGCTACGAGTGGGGTAACACCGGCTTCGGTTTCAACCTGGATGTCTACTATCAGCCCTGGCAGCTCGATAGCGGCAACAGCGACCCGGACGCTCGCGGCCGGCAGTCACGCTTCCTGGGCCGCGATAAAGAGATCGACCTGTTCGTGCTCCAGGCCCGTGCCGGCGTCAATTTCATCGAGCCGGAGCGCACGAAGCTCAGTTTCGGCGCCAGCGCCGATTTCACGCGCCTGGAGGGGCTGACTTTCCGCGTGGACATCACTGACCCGGACAGCGCCGCCGCCGTGGACCGAACGCTGGAGGACCTCGGCATCATCAACGGGCCCCTGTTCGAGCCCGCGCTGACCGACTTCCTGGACGCCGTGAACGTCGTCAACCGCTACGCGAACCGGGGCATGAACGAGCTGATGCAGCGGGGGCTGGAACTCGCCCTGGAAGAGATCGGCGAGGCCACCGCGCCGCTCACGCCGAATGGCAAGGACCCCTTCGTCACCGCCAGCGAGTTGCTGGCCGGGGTACAGGGCGTACCCCAGCAGGCGATCGCGCTGGTGCGCCAGGAGCTGCGCAATCCCATCGAACGGCGTCTGTATTCCATGGAGCAGGATCTGCGCAACGAATTGCTGGCGTTGCAGAGGAATATCCGCAATCTGCCGGCGAATGCCGGTGTCACGGAGCTCGATGACGCACTCGGCGGCGCGCTCGAGTTCGTGGAGCGGCTGGAGGCGGAGGCACTCGCCGTGGACGCCGCCGTGAACGGCGTCATCGTCCAGGCCAGGGGCTTGCGCGACGAGGCGCGCGGTCGCCTGCAGGCACTGCGGGAGGCGACGATCGACATCGACCTCGCAGTCTCCCAGGCGGTGAGTTTCGCGGATTCCGCCTGCAGCGACGGCCTGGTGGCGAGCGCGGAGGGCAACGGCTATCTGAACGACGTCGCCGTGCGCTTTACGACTATCCGCCAGGTAACCACTCTCATTCGCAACTCCGACCAGCTGTTCGGCGCCGCCGAGGCGGTGGCGAAAAACCAGGACGTCAAGCGCCGTCTCGGCAACGCGCGGCAGCGTATCCGCAATGCAACCGACGAGCTGGTCGAGTTCGTGGCCGCCGCGGACCAGGCGGTGCGCGACGTCATCTGCGAGACGGATCAGATCGGCCTGGTCACCGCCAGGGTGTTCGACATCACCGGGGATATCCGCGCTCTCTCGCTGCAACTGGAGGAGCTGGTGCTGCGGGGCACGGCGCCGCTTCAGGATTTGGCGGAATTGCATACCGCGCTGCGCGAGACGGTGCTGGACCCCGTCACCGACTTGTCCGAGGCACTGCGCCAGGTGCGCGTGCAGGCCGACGAGCTGGACGGGCAGCAGCTGGTGGACCTCGTCGGCTGCATCCTCTACGACGCCACCCATCTCGACGCGGCGTGCGACATCAATACGCCCGCACCGCCGGCGAGCCTGCCTCAGGGCGATCTGGGCGTGAATGCGCTGGCCGCGGAAACGAGCGGGCAGCGCGACCTGGCCGACTACGTCTTCGACAGCCTGCGGCAGGAGACGGACCGCATCATCGGCGGGGCCGAGGAGGCCTTCGTGGACTGGACCGCCGATCAGCTGCCCGGCGCCTACATGAGCCCGGAGGAGCTCCGGCGCATGGTGGTCTCGGAGATCATGGGCAGCGAGCCCATACACGAGCTGCGTCTCGCCATGGACGAGCACTTCGGCGCTATTGGTGCTGCCATGAACGACATCGTGCTGCAGTACACGGATCAGCTGAACGAGGCGATCCAGGCGGCGCTGGCCGGCGTGACGGGGCCGATCAACGACGCCCTCAGCGAGGCCACCTCCGTGGTGCGCGCCATCCCGCTCCAGGCGGCGCAGATGGACGGTTACGCCACCATCGCCGGCAACGAACTCGAGCGTGCGCACCTTTCCGCCGGCTGGACCATGCGGGGCTCGGACGACAGCGATTCCACCGGTTTCAAGGCGGCGCTGGATGCAGAGAGCTGGTCGGCCCGCAACGCGGAGCTGGGCACTGACGAGACGGACACGGGCTGCGCCGTGGGCGAAAGCGAGAGTCTGCTGGACGTGAAAATCTCCGCTTACGGGCTGCCGATCAACGTTCTGGCCGCGGACATCGACATCGAGAAGCTGTATCTCGGCTTTACGCTGCAGAGCGGCGGCAACAGCGGCTTTGCGCTGACGCCGGTCGGTGTGTTCGGCGGCATCAGCACGCTGGGCGAGATCGGCTTCACCGATGCCATCGTGTTCGATCCCGCCTTCGGCGCCGGCCTCGGTACGCGTCAGACCTATATCGGTGCCTCCGCCGGCGCGGCGTTCAGCGGCCTCGAGGCAGACGTCGCCTTCCTGATCGGCAAGGTCTGTCCCGGCAATACCGTTCTAAACGACCTCGATCCGCAGGCGGCGAATTTCCTGCCGAATCTGGATGCATCCGGCTTCGCCGGCGCCTATCTGCGCGGCGGCGCAACCATCCCGATCATCCCCGGCGGTTGCGGCCTGAACGTGGGCGTCTCCGCGGACTTCGGCTCCTGGATCCTCGCCAACAACCCGCTGCAGATCGGTGGTCTGGTCGGCGGCGGCGCCCGCGGCGACGTACTCTGCATTGCTTCGATCAAGGGCAAGGTGCGGGTCGGCGGCACCGTTTCTACTGCCGGCGACCTCAAGCTGCGCGGTGAGGCGTGGGGTGTAGCAGGCGTCGGCTTCGACTGTGATCCCGGTACCTGGACCAGCGTGCCGCGCAGCCGCGGCGACTCCTGGTGCGGCACCGGCGACGTGCAGTTCAACGCCACCTTCGACAACGGCAATTGGCAGTTCACGCCGCCGAGCCCGGCTGCGATCTTCTGATGGGTATTATGATGCCGACGCTACGCAATTCGCTTGCCTTGCTGCTGCCGGCCGTCCTGCTGCTGGCGGCCACCGTTGCCGAGGCCCGGCAGAGCCAGCTCTATTTTCTCGGGCGCACGGTCATCAACGACGACGTCGCCACCCCGCGCACCGAGGTCTACCTGCGCTGGGACGTACTCGAGGGACAGCTCCCCCCGGACGTCGAGCGGTTCCGCATCCGGCGCAACGGCGTCGACATCGGTCCCGATCTGCCGGCGACCGCCGTGCGCAGCGTCGACGAGATCGCCGTTTTCTACGCCGAACCCGGCTGGCAGCGGATGAAGCTCGAGACGATAACCCGGCTTTCCGAGCTGGCCGCCGAGCGTGGCGACCCGTTCTCGGCGAACCGGTTCGCGAGCGAACTGCACGCGCGCATCAGCTCGTCCGCTCCGGCGGACCGCTTCTGGTCGCTGCTTGCCTCGAAGACGGATTTCAACATCGCGCGGGCCCGCAACCGGGCCTGGATCGATACGGCACCGGTCGGTGCCGGCGCGGACAACGAGGCCACCTACGAGCTGTTCGCCGTCAACGCATCGGATACCGAGGTGAAGGTCGGCGAGGTGCGCATCGATCTCGACGAGCCGCAGCAGCCGCTCGGCGCGACGGACTTCAGACAGATTCTGCTGACGGCCCGGGACTGCACCGTGCCCGAAGCGTCCAAGGATCATTACACGGTGATGCTGGACTGGACCTCGCCGGGCGCCGACGTCATCTCGGACCGGGTGGCTGCGCAGACCTATCTGGCCGGTTTCGATCTTTACCGCACAACGGAGAATCTGGGCCCGGCCGTCACGGTGGCACCGGCGCGGGATATCGCGGCGCTGACGGCGTCCGCCGGCTACGACAGCCGTGGCCGTTTCGAGATGCAGGGGCTCGAGAAGGTCAACGTGACTCTGCTGCTGGATCCGGGCAAACCGGCCGTGGACGAGGATTGGCAGGCCGCGAAGCGGTTGCTGCTGGACCAGGGCTTCGATCTCGACGGCATCGGTCCCGACGAGCCGCCGGTGGATCCGAAGTGGATCGAGGCGCGCGACCGGCTGATGCGCGCCGGTCTGAAGCCGGGCGACCGCCGTGCCTATTACCTGGTACCCCGGGATTTCACGGGTAACTACGGGCCGACCGCCGCGACCGTCGTGCAGGTGC
The DNA here is from genome assembly GCA_035655155.1 of Woeseiaceae bacterium. Classification (GTDB taxonomy): domain Bacteria; phylum Pseudomonadota; class Gammaproteobacteria; order Steroidobacterales; family Woeseiaceae; genus Lentisalinibacter. The sequence continues at coordinate 12,607 of DASRVH010000029.1, read as the reverse complement.
CGCTGATGACCCGGCCTCCCGCCCCCTGGAACATACGTACCTTCGCCGACCGCACGACCGCAGCATTGACCGGCGAGCCGAGGACGCTGGCGCTGACCTGGGACGAGATCGAGCTCGAGACCTACATCGAATCGAAGCAGGGTACGCGCCTGTTCTGCAACGCGACAGAGGCCCGCAGCACCGGCATCCTGGAGTACGTGCCGATTGGCGAGACCTGCGAGAACGGCAGGCGTCGCAGCATCCGACTGGATATCGGCGACTACCGGGTGTACCGGTTCGAAAACTTCGACGTCGCAGGCCGCTTCAAGGACAGCGACGGCGATGGTGTCGAGGACTCGGCGGAGATGCCGGACATCAACGGTGACGGGCGCTACGACGCCTTCGAGCGCAGTGCCGGCACGCAGTGCGACCCTTTGCTGCAGCCGCCGAACGCGCCGAACTACCTCATCTGGGCGGATGGCCAGGCAGCAGGTCCGGGTCAGCCCCGGCTGGTACGTGCCGATCAGGCGCGTCAGTTCAATCCCAACGCACTGCCCATCGTGCGCCTGACGGATCAGGTACCGGCCGGCACCGAGATCGATCCGGACACTGGCGAGCCCATCGACAACCGGGACAAGGTGTACTGGTATCGCGTCATGTCGGAGGCCACCACGCCGGCCCCGGTCGGACGCCTGAGCTACATGAGTGCGCCTCAGCGCGGCATCTTCCCGAACCGAAAGACGCCGCCGCCGCCCGATGTCGAGGTGACGAAGCCGGGTCAGCGTCCGCAGGGCTGCCGTATCGAAGCGGATTCCAGCCAGAAGGATTGGAGTTTCGAGGAGGACATCGATGATGGCAGCACCGAGAAGGAACTCACCTTCCGGTTGAGCTGCGCCACGGAAAGCTACAGCGAGAGTCAGGTCCAGCTACCCGATGGCGCCGCGTGCCGGGAGATCAAACGCACCTGCGGCGACGCCCAGGACGTCACGCTGACGTTCCAGAGTGGCACGGCCAATACCGGCGACGTGCAGTGCGAGGTCGACATCCCGAACGACGTCGAATTCTGCCAGTCCGGTGCCGTCAGCATCGTGCCGGATTTCGTCGAGGGCATCCCGGTAGAGCCGGGCGACCTCGTCCCCGGCGGTGCGACGGTCACGGCCAAAGTGCCGGACGGCGGCAACTATTGCATCGCCCTCTACGAGAACATCGACGGCTCTTTCACCCGGGTGGTGGACAGCTGCACGGACCCGGAAGTGACGTATACGCCGAGTGGCGGCCAGTTCTGCGGCTACGCGGTGGTAAGCGACGAGAACAACAATATCTCGGCGACGGTGCAGATTCCCTGCACCCTGACGCCGACCAACCCGAAGCCGCCCGGTCCGCCGCAGATCCTCGTCTTCGAGGTGGACGACGACTTCGCCCGCTTCAGCTTCCGCCTCCCCGCGGAGCAGGCCTCGGTGGCACTCGCGCGTCTGGTCTATCAGCCGCCGCTGGGGACCGAGGAGCGCACCGTCGAGGGTATACCGGTCATCGACGATGAACCGGCGTCGGTCGTCAGTTATACGATACCGGTCGAAGCGCTCCAGGCGACGAAGGACCGCTACTGCCTGAGCATGCTCGCGGTGGGCCGCGATGACGGTACCGGCGATGCCCCGATTTCCGACTGGGGGCCCGAGCGCTGCTATACGAGGACTGCCACCGGCGAGGATCTGCCCGCCTATCTTCCCTGGCCGCCCGTTCCGGGCGTGCCACAGGTGGACCCGAAGGTCGCCGCGTTCATCGATCCGCCGGACTCGCTCGACTTCGGTCTGCTCCCGCCGTTCCTCTATATTTTCCTCGCCGGCAGCGAGGAGCTGGCGTCGTCACCGAACGGCCTGTTCGAATTCGATGATTGTGTGACGCTGGCGCCCGGGCAGCCGGACCCGAACGTTGTACCCGACTCGAATCTGGCCGGCCGGGATTTCACCGGCTATCAGTGCTTCACCGGCGGGCTGGCGAAGTTCCGCCGTGTCCTCGAAGAGGAGCTGGGCTTCGTCGTCTATCGCCAGAGGCGCATCGGTGGCGCGGCCGGTGCCTGGATCCAGGTATCGCCGCTCATCGATTACGTGCATTTCGACCGCAGCACCAGGGAGATTATCAAGGGCCGGCTCGATTCGGTCTGGACCCTGAACGATCCCTACATAGAGATCGTAAAAAACGGTGACGCCTCGCGCATCGACGTCATATTCGTCGACCGCTATCCGGCCTTGCTGGGCAGCGGCAATTTCCAGCTCCAGGGCGCACCAGAGTACCGCTATCAGGTGGTCTACTTCGATGATGCGAATCGTCCCGAGAAGTGGTGGATCAGCGACTGGTTCCGGGGGGCTCCATGATGCAAAGACGATCTGCCGGATTCGCCGCTGCGATATTGCTGCTGGCACTCTCGGCCGTTCCCGCTGCCGCACAGCAAGCGGACAGCCCGCTCTTCGAAGGCACCACGGCGGATCTCTGGCTGGTCGATCCGGAAACCGGTCGGATCAGCGGTTACAACGTCGGTTTCTGGTCGACGATCGACGTACTGAACGCCAGTAGCGCGCTGAACGTGAGCGGCAGCGAGGCGTTGCTGATCAATCTGCTGCCCTCGAGTTCCGTGCCGATGACACCGGGACAGCCAGCGGTCTCGTTGATCGGTGTGGGCGAGTCGGCCGTCAATCTCGCGGATGGCAAGGAAGGTCGCCGGGAACTGTTGCTCACGCCCGACGGCGGTAGTTTTTCCGCGACGACCGCAGTGGATGTCGGTGTCAGCCGGGAACTCCTCAGGCAGGGCGTGCACGAGCTGAGCTGGCAGGCTGTGGATACCGATACGCTCGCCACCGTCGTCAGCGGCGGCGCCACGCTGGGACCTCAGACCGGGGACGCGGGCGACAGCGGTTTCGCCACCGAGACTTTCCATCTGGTCGAGGCCGGCACTTTCAACGTCACCGTCGAACTCCGCAGCTCGGGTGCGCTCGTGGCCAGCCGGCAAGCTTCATTCACACTCGCGATCGACCCCTCGCAGCGCCGACGCGATACCGACGGCGACGGTATCCCGGATCTGGTCGAGATCGACATGGGCCTCGATCCGCTGGAGGACGACTGGACGCTGGACGCCGACGGGGACGGCTGGTCCGAGTTCGACGAGTGGCTGCGCCGCTATTGCCTCGATCCCGCGACAGGCACCCCGGTGGACGGCGATACCGCCTGCCTGGATGCCGAAGGGCTGCCGCTGGACAGCGATGCGGACAACTGGTCGGACTTCGACGAGATCCTGCGGGATACCAACCACCTGGACCCGGAGCCGCAGCTCGACGGCGTGCTGGGCGAACCGCCATCGGACGGCGGTGGCGACACCGGCGGTACCGCCGAGATCCTCCCGCCGAGCATCCAGTCGGCGGCTTTCTGTACCGACGGTTCGACCTTCTATTTCGATCTCTATTTCTACGCTGCAGCGGGCGACGAGGTGGGGCAGGACGTCATTCTGGGGGTCGGTGCCGACAGCTTCCCCTTCCAGAGCGGCGCCGAAGCCATCCGGGTGAACTTCGGCCAGGAAGGTGAGATAACACGCCAGAGTCCGATCGTCCGTAGCAGCGCGGACGGGAGCGGCGTATTGCCGCCCGACCGCTGGCTGGACGGTCCCATCGCCGATTTCACCATCGACAAGATTGCCGGATTCGACTGGCACGTCTATGGCAGTGTACCGGTGGGTACGGAACCATTCTCGCCGGGCGATCGGGTCGCGAGTTTCGCACTGCGAACCTTTTTTACGGATCCTGACTACCGTGCCTTCGGTGGCAACTACGTTATCTCGGACGATCCGGCGGATTGTGTCAGCGAACCGTTACCTCCGCCTCCGCCACAGACGGATGGTGATCTGAGCGAGGCGGCCGAGCGCCAGCGGCTGCGATTCAAGGATTTCCCGAGTGCCCAGCGTCTGTACGAGGTGGAAAGGGTCGTCGCCGTCGGGGCCGGCAGCCTGGTCGCGCGACCGCCGGCGGCGCTGACAGTCGGACTGGAGAGCGCCGGTGCCGGTACTGAGTCCTATAGCGGGACGGTCGTCCAGACGTTCACGGCGGCCGAGACCAATCTGGCCGGCATCGATGTGCTCGTCGCAGCCGGCGAGCAAGAGCCGCTATTCGATGACCTCACGCTGAATGTCTGGCAGGACTCACGTCGCAACGGTGAACTGCTCGCCTCGCAGACGCTGAGAGACGTCCGCATCGACCCGTCCGCCGCGACGCCCGTCAGCTTCCGTTTCGAAGCGGTCCCGCTGCAGACCGGGCAGACCGTCTATCTGGAATTCCGCAAGGAGACGGCGGCCCTGGTGAGCACGGGCGCCGACACGCTCGCGGGCGGCGCTGTCACAGCAATCGACGGCGTCGAGACGGCCGGCGATACCGACCTCGTGATCAGCGTATTGCACGATACCGCGTTCGCCAACGGGGCAGGCGGCGAGCGTCCGGGTTCCCGCTGGTGGAACGTCGGTGCGGCCGATCTGAACGGTCGGGTGTCCTACGACGGTTCGACGTTGCTGCGTGACAGCGAGATCGTCGCGGCGGGCCTCGCTGCCGGCGATATTGCAGCAAGGCGGCGCATGAGCACACTCGAGGCGGCGCTGCTCGCCGACGAGCTGCCCGTGATGCGCCTGCCGGCCGGCGAGAGCCTCGTCCTCGCTGCGGTACACCGTCACCGCTCGGTATCGGCTGCCAACTGGAAGCCGCCGGCCGATTACAGCCGTGTCCACAAACTCTGGCTGCCGCGCGTCTCCGATGTCACACCGGTGGACATGCTGACCGATCAGGGCGAAGGCACCTGGCAGACGCCGGACGAGTGGCGCGCGGCCTTCGTGTCCTATCTGGAATCCCGTCTGGTGATTCCGGCCGCGCCCTCCCTCGACGAGAGCAGCACGCTCGCCGTTGCCGTCATGGAGTCGGCGCTCAGCGAGGAGGCGCACCTCTCGGGTGACGACGCGCTGCAGCTCCTGACGCCGGTATTCCAGCCCGGACAGCCGGTCTATCTCTGGGAGCCTCTCGAGTCGGTTTTCGCCAGCCCCGCCGCCAATCCCTCGCCCTACGCGGAGAACTGGGAGCTCGGTCTGGGCCGGCTGGCAACCGGGGACTTCACGCTGGATCAGAGCCTGGACGCCGTGACCACTGCCCTGACTCCGGGCAATCCGCTGGCCGCGGTCGGCGACTGGCTGCGGGCGCGTTTCTACGAAGGAGTGCCCGGCACCGTCTCCGACGAGTACATGGCCAGGCAGCTGCGCCGCAGCTTCGACGGCAGCTGCTTCGTTCGTGCGGATCTGGTTGCGGACCTGCAGGCCAACCAGGAGGGCTGGTCGGAGTTCCTCGACCGCTGTCCCGCCTGGTTCGACGAAACCGGCATTGCCCAGCGGCTGGAGGACGACCGGGAACGCCGCTACCAGGTGCGGCTCAACCTGTTGCCGGAGGCGCCGGCGGAGGTGGCGGCCGACGCCACGCTGCTGACCCGGGAGACGGATTCCGATGCCGACGGTTATTTCAACGTAAGCGAAGTCAGCGTTCCGGTGGACGAGGTTACGCTGCCCTGGCTGGCCGACAGCGACGGCGACTCGATCGCGGACGGCGACGACCGCTGTCCGAATGATCCGCTGGACGAGTGCGGCCCGAATCCGGTGCTGCCGACCATCACCGTGGAGGCGGATCTCGTCGTCTTCGAGCCGTCCGCCGCAACGGGTACGGCGCTGGTGGCGGTGCAGATGAACCGGCTCTACGACGAACCCGTCACTGTCTGCTACGAGGCTCTGGTCGACACGACCGACACGGCGACCGCCGGCGAGGATTTCGACGCCATCACCGGCTGTGTGGTCATCGAGCCCGGCCAGCTGAGCGCACTGATCGAGGTCCCGATCTATGCCGACGGCGCCGCAGAGGGGGCGGAGTCGTTCACCGTCAATATCACGAGCGTCGAGAACGGCACCGTCGCCGACGACGGCACCGTGCTGGTCACGCTGAACGACAGCGAGGCCACGGCATTGCCGCCCGACGTGCAGTTGGCCAGCAACGCGATCATCACCGACGAGCGTCAGAACGTGAGCCTGGACGCCAGCGCCAGCACGGACCCGAACGGCGAGTCGCTCAGCTACTCCTGGGCTCAGATCGCCACTGCCGCGCCCGCCGTGACGCTGCAGGGCCTGGATTCGGCGGTCGCGAGCTTCACCGCGCCGGTTACGCTCGACCCCGTCGACCTCGAGTTCGAGGTGGTCGTGACCAACGATTCCGGACTGTCTGCGGTCGATCAGGTCACGGTGACCGTCAATCCTGTCAACGATCCGCCGTTCGTGACCGCCGAGCCTTCCGAGCAGGTCGTGACGGGGGATACGCTCGAGTTCGCGGACGAGACGCTGCTGGCGTTCGTCGAGGATCCGGACAACGATCCCCTGACGACCGGCGCGATCCTGACCCAGCCGTCGATCGGCCGGGTGGAGGATACGGGCACGAGCTTCCTCTATTCCTCGTCCGTAGAGCCGACACTGGTCGCGGACCAGGTGAACGAAGTCGGTATCTCTGGCGGCATCGGTACACCGGTGGTGCAGACGTTTGTGCCGCAGCAGTTCAACCTGGCGGGCGTCGACGCGTATCTCAACGGGACCTCGAGCCTCACCGCCGATGTCACGCTGAATGTGTGGCCGGCGGGCGCCGTCGGTATCGGCGAGCCGCTGGTGACGGCCACCATCCCCGATCATCCCCGCCTGACCGAGATCCCGTTCCGGTTCGATCCGATCCAGGTCATCCCCGGCCAGTCGTATGCGCTGGAGTTCCGTTTTTCGACCTTGCTGATCGGGACGAATCTGGATACCTATCCTGACGGCGAGATCGTGGGCCGTCCGGGATCGGACGTGTTCTTCCGCACCTACTATGACCCGACCGTCCCGCTGCAGGTGCCACTGCCCGACCAGGTCAGCCCGGGCCCCGTGACCGGCGGTCTCGGTGATCCGGTGGTGCAGACCTTCGTGCCACGGCAGTCGAATCTAATTGGTATCGATGCCTTCCTGAGTGGCACGGCTGCCTTCAGTTCCGATGTGACCGTGAAGGTCTGGCGTGAGGAGGCGCTGCGCGTCGGCGAGCCGCTCGTGACCTCGACGCTGGCGGATGTCCCGAGAAGTAGCACCATGCAATTCCGCTTCCCGGCGGTCGAACTGGTGCCGGGCGAATCCTACGCCATGGAGTTCCTCATCTCCGACGCTCTGGTGATGGGCGTACTGGTGCCGGGCCAATACCCGGACGGAGCCGTCATCGAGGGCGGCGGTAATCTGTTCGACGGCGGTGTCGATGTGGTCTTCACCACGTACTACGATACGGCCTACACGCCGACCGACCTCTTCGCCACACGGGTTTCCGAGCCACAGATCGTTACCTGGCAGTTGCTCGGTGACGATCAGCAGCTGCTGCTGCACGAGTCGGGTCCGGCCGGCGACTTCCCGGGTACCGATCGGGTCGTCGCTTTCGATCTCGCAACCCGGGTCCGCGAGCTCTTGCTGGAAGCTGCGCCGAGCGAATTCCGGACCGGCGCGCGCGCGTCGGCCGGCTGGTTCACGCTGCCGGGCGAGTTGCATCGCTACGACGCGCTTGCCACCGAGACCTTCGCCTCGGCCGCTGCGCCGGGGAGCCTGCCGGCCTCGCTGGCGGCCACCGCGGTGGACCCGCGGAACGGCGACCTGGTCTATTGCGGCGGGGCGGATCCGGTCCTCGGCCTGCCCGGCTGGGTCCGGGTCGACAGCGACACCCTCGCGGCGTCCGAGCCGGTCGGCAACTGCCCGGGCAGCGCGGACCTGATCGGCGCGCCGGTGGCCGAGCGATTCTGTGTGGTCTTCGGCCAGAGCAACCTCGTCTGCACCGGGACGGGCAGTTCCGCCTGGGCCGCGGAAGTGGAAGCCGCCGCGTTCGGTGCCGGCGATCACCGCCTGGTCGGGCTCGTGCCCGCCGGCGACTCGGCGCTGCTGTTCGTCATCCGCGAAGAGTCGTCAATACCGCAGGCGATCGGCGTCTACCTGATCGACGAGAGCGGATTCGATCCGACGGCCACGGACCCGCTGACGGCGCTAGAGCCGCTGGTGCTGCTCGAGCGCGAATTGCCGGTGGGTGTCATGCCCCAAGTCGAGGTGATGCCGGACGGACGCGTGGTCATCATCCTGGCGCCCTCTGCCGCGGCCGGGCTGGACGGTCAGCCGCTGGAGATGTGGACCTGGTCGGGGGATCCCGCCGATCTGACGATGACCCAGATCGATACCGGCGGCCTGCCGACCCTGGAGGACAGGATGGGTGCGCTGGCTACCGTGGACGGGGTCCTGTACTGGCAGGTTCAGGCCTTCGACTCGACACCGGCCCGCCTCATCTATGTGGTGGATCCGCTGCCGGGCGCGACTTCGCCGCTCGGGCTCTACGCAACCGTGTCGGGCGATGCCGAAGGTGCGCCCTACGACTTCCTGGTCGCGGGACCGGAGACCTTCGGTGTGTTCGTCGAAACCGGTACCGTCGGAGTCTGCGATGTTCTGGAGCTGCCGACTTTCGAGCCGGGAGCCGAGAACGCGAGCTGTCAGCGCTACGCCTCGGTGCCGGGGGCCGGAGCGCTGTATGAACTCGACAATCCCGACGATGGCGATTCCATACCGGATGACCTGATCTTCCTCGGCGCGGGCGAGGCGACCACCGGCCCGACTTCGTTCTCGATCGAGGTCACCGACGGCGAGTTCACGATCGAGCTGCCAGTGAATATTGAGGTGATTGAACCGTGATGATCAGGCGCAACCGGCCGGGGATAATCCTGCTGTTTTTCCTCTCCATCACGCTATCGGCCTGCGGAGGCGGCGGCGGTCCTGAGGCGGTGTCCACTCCGCCGCAAACAGGCGGCGCACCGCCGGATGCGGGCGGACCGGACAGCGGCGGTGACGCCGATGACGACGACAGTCAGGCAGACGGGGGAGAGGCCGGCGAGGACTCCGGCGAGGACTCCGGCGGTGATGCTGGCGAGGATCCCGACACCGGTCCCGACCTGTCCAAGGCCGGTTCGGCGCCGGATCTGGACGTCTGGATCAGTAGCGGTTTCCTGGTCAGCGACGCGGACGGCGACGGCATCGAAGACGCATCGGATCCGCGGCCGGATGCCGGCCCTGTGTACGCCGATCCGGTTTCCGCGCGATCACTGTTCATAGAGCGCGCGTGGAGCGATGTCGAAGGATATACGGTGGAGGATGTGGCCCGTGAGGGAAGCGTCCTGAATCTGCGTGTGAGGGGCATAGCGCTCGACGACGCGACTCCCGTGTGGGTTGCTTTCCGGACCGGTGATGGTCTGCGAGCGGCAAAGGCAGAGGTTATTGCGAACGGCCTGCTGGAGGTGATACCGGCGCCCGGCGCTACGCAGGCTCATGTCATAGCAGGCTCCGTCCGGGGCCCTGCCCGGGAGATGCAGACCCTGCAACGTACCGCACCGCTGCTTTTCCCTGTGGAGGGCACCGTTATCGCGGGCTCGCAGATCGAGCTGCAGGGTCTCAATCTCGACCACATCACCGCGGTTGCGCTGGCCGGAGAGCCGTTGCAGATCGGTGAGCGGTCTTCGCGCGGAATCACCGTTCGACTTCCGGAGACCGGCCAGGGCAACCGGGTGGTCGCGCGCAGTGCGACGACCACCAGCAACGGCATCGAAATGGATCTGCGTCACGAAGTGACGTTGCGCGTCGCGCCGGAGCTCGCGCTCGCCCAGGGTGAGAGCCTGCTTTTCTGGACCGAGGGTCGGCAGCATCGATTGCGCCACGGTGAGGAGCTCCGCCTGCAGGCACCGGCCTGGAAGCCACTCTCGCTGACTTTCGACATTGCGGCCGGCGACACCGTGCGATCCTCGGGTCGACTGAAAGCGACGATTCTACCGGGCGCAGGGAGCCTGGAAGTCTCCGCTCGCAGCACACTGCTGGCGAGGCTCGTCGCACTGCGGGACAACCTGCTCGACTCCGATCCCGGTACCTGGCAGGGAATCCGGGCCGCACTCGAGCCCGCCCTGACCACCGCGGCGGCCTCCGACTATCTGGGCACCCTGGCAGAACATGCCGCGGGCCGCGGCCCGGCGCCCGATGACAGACTGGTGAATGCAGTGATCCAGGCCTGGCAACCGTCGGCCGATCGCGCGACGGCTACTGCGAAGGCGGGTGACGCCCCGACCAACGCCTCTTCCGCCAAGCCGACGACTTCATGGAACGGCGACCTCGACGATATCGTCACATCCACCGTGACCTATCTGGGGGAGGGACCCATCGACAAGGATGAGGCCGGCACGGAGGCAGGCGAACGCTACCCCGATGAGACGGAGACGATCGGCAATGCCTATTCGCAGATCATCATCCTGCAGCACGGAGACGACACCCTCGAGCGGCTGAGCTGGACGGGTCCGCAGGGCTGCGATTATTCACCCGACGAGAATGGCTGGGCTTCCCTGCGCAACCAGAGCGCCGACGTCTATCGGCGCCTCTGGCGCTCCGATCTGTGTATCCAGATCGACGGGCTCGTATTCGCGAGCGCCGCCGTGGTGCAGCCGGCTTTCGGCGAAGCGAGACAGATATTCGATCAGGCAGCCTCTGCCTCTGGCCCGGACTCCCTGCCCGATGAGATGGTGAGGCGGCACACGAGGCCGACGTTCGCGGATTCCGAGTACCAGCTGAAGGAAGGCGGCTATTACCTGAAGTCCGACGACAATTCGCCACTCTGCCATATGGAGCAGTGCTACATCGAGGTCATCACCAGCGGCTACGGTGCTTATTACACCGTGTCTCTGACGCCCTCCCAGCAGGAGATCGTCAAGTTCCTGCGCCAGCGGATGTGGGTGGAGAGGCTCATTCCCTGGATGCTGGGCCTGGCCGGTATCGGTGTTGACGAGAACGTGGTCAATTGCCTGCGTGACGACTTGCTCGACAGCCGCGAATTCACGGACGCGGCCGATGACCTCTTCGCGCGCATCCGCCGCGACGAGGACAAGATACTCGCCAACCCCCTGGACGAGCTCGCAGACGCGATCGACGCGACGCTGGGGCCCTGGGCACGCAAGTACGTGAAAGGCGAACTCGGCACGGACTTCATCGACTGCGCGGTCAAGTCCGCCGATGCGGTAGCGGCAGGTGTCATCGAGGAGCGTATCTCGGATAAGCTGCCGGAGCTGCCGGGTCTGGCGCTTTTCTCGGAGATCTTCTCGTTCGTCCGGAACCTGGGCAGCGCTGTCCTGACACCGGAGAAGTTTGTCTTTCGGGTGCAGCCGGTCGCCGAGATCACAGGCATCACCCCGAAGACGATAGATCTCTACGAGAGTGACGAGAGCCTCGGGATCCTCGGCGACTGGCTGGCGCAAACGGATCCCAATGCATCGACGCCCTGCGGCGGAGACGGCTGGTGCCCCGAACTGGTGGTGCGCGACCGCTTCGGTCAGACTGCCGTCGTGCCACTGGACGAAACCAATATCGAGCCGGGCCCGAGCGCCTGTGGACCTGTCTGCAAGATTCTCGAGATACCGTACTCCCAACTCGCGTCCCCGTTGCAGGAGCTGGCCAGCGGTCCGATCCGGGTCGAGCTGGCCGTGGCCGATGGCAGCTTCCTCAGCTACCCGGGCGGGAAGCTGCGCATCCCCGTGCCCGGCGATGAGATGAGACTGAGCACGAAGGCGAAGATCATCGGCTTCAGCAAGCCGCTGGCGAAGCCGGGGGAGCAGCTCACGATCATCGGCAGCAATCTCGGTGTGTTCGGCGACCTGGCCGACTGGCGGCTGGAGCGCGACGATGGCTTCGGCGGTGACTTCGGACTCGACGTCATCGAGCCTGCCTCGGGTCCGGACACGGGGCCGACTGTGAGACTGCCCGCCGGTATCCCGGAAGGCGACTACAAAGTCGTGGTGGAGCCTGACGCGGACGCACAGATAAGCGAGAGCCTCACCGGCGATACGGTCCTGCTCGTCGTCGGTCAGCCGCTGCCGTTCATCGCCGCGGCAGATCAGGGCATCACGAGGGACGACCGCATGCGCATCGAGTTGCTCGACAGCAGCGGAAGCGTCGTCATGGCCGAAAGGCCGTTGCGGCAGCTCGCCTGGGACCTCCCGACCAATGAGGTGAACCCGGTCGGTCCGGGCAAGTACGTCTTCGGAGAGGCCTGGAACGATCTGCCGGGCGAGGACGGCGAGCCGGCACTGGTGTCCGCCAAGGTCCAGCGGGTGCGCGTGACTTGCGCGGGATCGGGATCGGATGGCGCCTGCACGTATGCAATACGTTCACTGCGCGACGGCTTCTGTCTCAGTCGCGACAGCGAGCCGATTCCGGCTGTTGCCGGCAAACTGGAAGAGGGGCAGGACGAGACCTATCGGCTTGCCGTCGTGCTGTACGATTTCGACGGCACGAGCCTCGGTCAGCAGACTTGCCAGGAGGCGTTTCTCTGAGCCGCAAATCCTACGGAGCGATCCGCGGATTTATTGCAGCGCGATCTCGCCTTCGTCCCGCACCCGGATCGCCGGCGCGAACCGGCCGACGTCGAGCTTCGCCTCCAGCGCGTAGGAGAAGCGGTCCCGCGGGCTCGCCATCAAATCGGTTACCAGGCGGATGCCGCCGAGC
>DASRVH010000028.1:0-4753 GCA_035655155.1 Woeseiaceae bacterium | reverse complement strand
GGTCCCGGCGAGCGGCCCGGGCGGGAGGCCGGTGGCCTCGGCGAGTTCGCCCAGCGTCTCCGCCCGAAACATCATGGGATGATCGCTCACCGCCTCGCGCATGCGTTCGCGGGTCCACTCCTTTAACAGCGGCGGCGCCTGGGCGAGGATGGCCTCGTCGAACACGGCCCAGTGGGTCTCGCCGGGCTGGCCTCCCACCGCCACCTCGATGTGGTGGATGCTCGGGTGGTCCTCGCGCACGAAGCGCTCGCCCTCCGCGTTCACCACCAGCTCCCAGGGCTGGCGCGCGGGCGGGTTGAGAACGGCATAGGCCGATAGCGGCGCCGGCATGTCGGGGCTCGCGAGCACGCCGCCGGCGAGCGGCAGGTAGTGCTCGCCGCCGCGCACGTAGCCGCCGGCGGACTCGCCCAGCGTAATGCCCATACCCTGGGCGTTGTGATGGGCGATGCGGCAGCTGAGCGGCACGCCGTGCAGGGCCTCGAACATCTCGGGGTTGCCGGCGCAGCCGCCGGTGGCCAGCACCACGTTACGGGCGCGGATGCGCCGGGGCTCGCCCTCCAGCGGACGCGCAATGACGCCGGTGACCGCGCCGCGCTCGTCCAGCGTGAGTTCCTCCACGCTGGTGTTCATGAGCGTGGTGAGACGGCCGCTGCGCACTTGCTCCTCGACGAGCGGCAGCATGGCCTCGTAGATGGACCAGCCGCCCTTCGCGCCCCACTGGTAGCGCGGCGTGCGGAAGTGCTCGTGGCCGGAGCCGGTGACGGGATGCTCCGGCAGCACCTCGTAGCCGTGCCGGGCGAGCCAGTTGAGCGCCTCGCCCGCGTGCTCGACGAAGCGGCGCGTGAGCGCGGGGTCCGACGTGCCGTGGTTGATGCGCATGATGTCGTCGTAGTGGGCGTCCGGCGAGTCCTCGATGCCCTTCTCTGCCTGCCAGACGGTGTTGGCCGCGGCCACCTGGCCGGTGGAGCGGTCGAGCGTGCCGCCCAGGATGCCCGCCTTCTCGATGACCAGCACGCGCATGCGTTTGGAGGCGAAGTAAGCGGTGGGCATGCCGGCGGTGCCGCCGCCTACCACGATGAGGTCCCAGGTCTCGTCGGCCGCGGCGCGGAGGGGGTATGGCAGGAGGGTGAGGCCGAGGGCGGCCGAGGTGGTGGTGAGGAGGGTGCGGCGGGTGATGGGGGTGGGCATGGGGGCTCGGAGTGGTGGTGCTTGGGGTAGGTTAGCAGAGGCGCAGGCACGGGGCTCACGGCTTCTGGGCCGAGAGTTTCTGTAGCAATAGGCCGGTTTTGGTCTGTAGACAGGTGTTGGCGCCTCCCTTAAGCTGAATCATCGGTGGAAGCCGCCGACCCTTTGGGCGGTCATCGTTCGCGCGCCAGCTCCGATGGATCAATGAGCGGGGGACAGGTGAAGTATCAGTATCGCTTTTCCTGGGATCCGGCGAAGGCGGCCACGAATCGGAAGAAGCACGGTGTGAGCTTCGAGCAGGCTGCAACAGTTTTCCGCGATCCGTTGGCAATCTCGGACTACGATGCAGAGCATAGCGGGCATGACGACGAACGCTGGATCACTTTGGGTCAGGCGGAAAACGGATCCCTCCTCGTCGTGGTACACACTTTCGAGGAGACAGACAACGACGCTGCCGACATTCGATTGATCTCGGTGCGCGTGGCGACCGGGAACGAACGGCGGCAGTACGAGAGCAGGTGACGGCTATGCGGAGAGAATACGACTTTTCGAAAGGCGAGCGCGGTAAGTTCTTCCGGAAGGACGCCGAGCTGCAGTTGCCAGTGTATCTGGAGGAGGACGTGCTCGAATATCTGCAGGATCGTGCACGGGAGAAAGGCGTGGAACTGAACGAATTGGTTAACGCACTGCTAAAGCAAGATATCGCCCTCATCGAATCCGCGAAGTGAGGTCCAACGGATACGGCCGTTGAGTGCGGCGTGAGAAGGTCGGTGACAAGCGTCAAAGAGGCCGCGAGATCCGTCATCAACAGTCTGCCGGATGACGCCACGTGGGACGATCTGACGTACCGGCTCTGTGTCAGGCAGAAGATCGAGGCCGGGCTGAAGGCGGCTGATGAGGTGCGGACGGTGTCTCACGAGGAGATTAAGAGGCGAGCTCTAGGGTTTATCAACGAATGATGCTCGGCCGGGGCGGTTGCAGCATCTCGAATGGGAGCTTCGCCAGGTTTACCCAGACTCAGACCGGTACCTCGACGTAGTCGACACGGCTAGACGCCGGAGGGATCGGCAGATTATCGGCCCGCAGGCCTTCCAGATGAAACTCGATAGCCTCACGGATCTGCGACTCGGTTTCCGCAACGGTCGCTCCTGTCGCGACGCATCCCGGCAGATCTGGAACATAGGCGGAGAAATTGTTTTCAGCCGCTTCGATCACTATTGCGTATCGCATTGCTGGATTTCTCCCTGAGGCCGCTATCAGGTTAGCGCCAAGTTCGGTCGCCAAGCTTTCATTTTGTCAGACGGCAGCCGATGCAACAGCCACTTCCTTTCGAATCCGGTCACCCGAGAGTCGGCGCGCCAACTCCAGATCGTAGCGCACCTGCAGATTGAGCCAGAACTCCGGCGAATTACCGAAGTAGCGGGACAGACGCAGCGCGGTATCCGCTGTGATGGCCCGGTCGCCATTCACGATTCCCGTGATTCGATTCACGGGTACCTTGAGCGCTTTCGCGAGCGCATAGGCAGAGAGGTCGAGTTCCTCGAGGAACTCTTCCTTCAGGATCTCGCCGGGGTGGATCGGGTCTCGCCTGGCCATCGCATTACCCTTGATTAGCGGTGATAGTCGACGATCTCTACCTGGTAGGCGTCACCGGAACGCCAGACGAAGCAGACACGATACTGACTGTTGATGCGGATACTGAACTGACCGGCGCGATCCGCGGGCTTTCGCCTTTGAAGATCGCCTTCGTATCGGCATTGGCCCAAGTTTTGATCGTCAATTGGGAATAATTATGCGAGGCGTCACTAGTTACGTCAAGCGTAACCAATTAGTTCGATAACGGATTCGCACCGGGTGGAGCGACGTCGTAATGGTCAGAATACACGGAGGAGACAAACTCGACTCTCGACAAAAAAGGCAATCTCACCCAGGAAAGTCGGTCGCCGGTTCCGCAAGAAAGCTTACATAATCTGGCCTGATGTCGAGCGCCAGATAATCCTCCGGAAGACTTGCCGCTTTGATCTATACTGATCCCTCACGAACGCTGCCGAAAAACAACCAATAGCGTTCAGGGGGAAGCAAAATGAAAAGAACCATCCATTCGATCCTCGTCCTGTGCCTTGCCATTGCGTCCGGATCGGCGCTGGCAGCCCCGTCCGGCCTCAACGACAAGGCCGTGGACGAACTGCAGGCGGCAGGCGTCGACAAATATCTGGGGACGGCTCAGTCGATCACCAGTGAATACGGCGTCTGGACGAAACACGATTTCGATCCTCAGTATTCGCCGGACCCGTCCTACCCTGGTGGCCTGCGCCCGGACGGGCCGGTCTGCATCGCGGGCACGCCCTACTCCGTGTTTACCCGGCAGGGCGATCCGAAGAAGTTGCTGGTCTTCATGCAGGGCGGCGGGGCCTGCTGGCAGAACTTCCCCAGGTGCAACATCCTGGCGGAAGCACAGTTTCCGCCCGCGCAGGGCCCTTTCCCGGGTGTTTTCGATCCCACCAACCCGGAAAACCCGTTCGCGGATTACTCGGTGGTCTACATGCCGTACTGCGACGGCTCCACCTTCGGCGGCGACAACGACGTGAAGGGCGACGCCGCGTTTCCGTTCGGCCCGAACCGCTATCACCGCGGGCTGCGCAACCTCAGCGCCGGCATGGACGTGGCAGGGGCGATGTTCCCGAAAGCGAAGCAGATCACGGTGATGGGCCACAGTGCCGGCGGCGTCGCTGCGGCCGCGTTCGCACCGTTCCTGGCGCGTTTTACCTTCGGCAACAACGCAAAGCTGACCGTGTACAACGACGCCGGGCCGATCGCCGTCAACCTGGGCACGCCGCCCACGGCCACCACACCGCCCGATTTCACGTGGCTGTCGGTGGCCGCACGTGCCAATGACTGGCAGTTCCAGCAGTTCTACCCGGCCAGCTGTGTTGCCGAGGGCCTCTGCAACGCCTTCGGTCAGCAGACCGGCATCATCCACTGGCGGCTCGCCAACGACTCGACCATCCGCGAGGCGTTCTACGAGACCGACTCTGATGCCACCAACCGGTTCTTCGCCCAGGGCGACGGAACACGGATGGATCCTCTGGAGTACCGCGAGCTGATCCTGAGGGAGCACGGCGCGCTGAACGAGGCCTTCCCGCGACGCTACAAGCGCTTCATCGTGAGCGGCGACGACACCCACGGCGGTATCCAGGTGACGGCGGCCTCTCCGAACTCGCCTGAACCGCAACCCTTCCTGTTCTACACCCAGGAGGCCAACGGCACGAAGTTGAGCTACTGGGCCGGCGAATTCATCCGCATCGGACAGCGGCAGTCGAAGTTCGGCTGGAAAGACATCGTAGAGGACTACGAGCCGGTGGAGATACCGTAGCACCACCCGTAGGAGGGCCTTCAGGCCCGACAGGAGACGCGCGGGCCCCTCGGTGAGGGGCCCGTTTCGTTCGAGCACAGTAATGGTTGTTCCGCTCTCACGGCCAGCGCGGAAACCAGGCTTGTCACCGCTACTCCAGCAGCCGCAAATACCTGTCGTACCGGTAGAGCCGGTCCCGCTTCCGTTCACCGATTT
>DASRVH010000027.1:0-37984 GCA_035655155.1 Woeseiaceae bacterium | reverse complement strand
GACTGGTCGCTGGTGTTCTTCGGTTTCACCCACTGCCCCGACATCTGCCCGGCCACCGACAGCACCAGCCAGGCGGCTTCGTCCAGGGAATTGTCGGTGCCGTGGCCGTAGCAGAGATCCGCCTCATCGAACCAGTCGGCCAGCCAGGGGATGGCGTCGGCGACCCTGCGCGGGATGCGGGCAGCGGCGAGGGCCGGGTTGCCGGCCGTGGTGGCGGGGCTCATCTGACGTGGACCTGGAATGTGTCTGGCGCGCGGGCGTTTCGGGAGAGGGCGGAGCGAGGGCGGAGTCGTGGCCGATAACCGCTAATGATAACGCGAAGCGGGAGGTGGAACACGGTAGAATCCGCGACCGAACCCCGAACGAATTCATCCGTCAAACCCCTGCATCATTGCCAGCGACGAGCTTCTCGCCATGACCCGATCCAGCACGATACTTCTGCCCGCCGCCGCTCTCGCACTGGTGGCGGGGATCGTCATCGGCGGCCTGGTGCTGCCCCGGGACGTCGAGGTGGAGAGCGCCACCCTGCTCTCCCCCGGCCGCCCCCTGCCCGCCTTCGAACTCGTCCGCGAGGACGCCAGCGCGTTCACCCGCGCCGATTTCGAGGGCGACTGGTCGCTGGTGTTCTTCGGTTTCACCCACTGCCCCGACATCTGCCCGGCCACCCTGGAGACACTGGCGGCGGTGAAACGCCGGCTGGAGAGCGAGGGCGACCCGGTGCCCCGGGTGCTGTTCGCGAGCGTGGACCCGGAGCGCGACGACCCGGGCACGATCGCCGATTACGTGCGCTACTTCGACCCGGCCTTCCAGGGCGCCACCGGCACGCCGGAGGCCATCGAGGCACTCACCCGCGAACTCGGCATCATCAGCGCGAAGGTCTGGAACGAGGACAGGTCGGCCTACACCATGGATCACAGCGCCTCGGTGCTGCTGATCGGGCCAGACGCACGACTGCGGGCGGTCTTCAGCACGCCCCACCGGGTGGAGCCGATGGCGCGCGATCTCGCCGCGATCCTCGAGGGCCGGGCGGTGCCCGCCGCCCCCGGAGGCACGGGCTGATGCGCTCGCCAGCCTTCTTGCTCGCGGCGCTCGCCGTGCTGGCGGGAACGGGCATGCTGGCCGCTTGTCAGCCGGACTCGCCGACCGGGGGCATCGCCGTCCAGGACCCGTGGATACGGGCGGTGCCGCCGAGCGCCTCGGCCACCGCCGGCTACTTCGTCCTCGAGAACGGCAGCGGCGAGGATCTGGTGCTCGAGGCGGTGACGGCCGCCGGCATCCGGCGGGCAGAGATCCACGAGACCACGATGGCCGACGGCGTCATGCGCATGCGCCGGCTGGACAGCGTGACCATACCCGCGGGAGAGACCGCGGCGTTCGCCCCCGGCGGCCGCCACCTGATGCTGTTCGCCGACGCGCTGCCCGCCGCTGGCAGCGCCGTGACCGTGGAGCTCGCATTCGCGGACGGCCGGGTGCTGGCCTTCGAGGCGCCGGTGCGCCGCGGCGCCGACTGAGCCGTGTCCGGCACGTCACTCGGCCTCGGGCCGCGCCTGTTCGTGCTGGCGCAGTACGTCACGCCCCAGCAACTCCTGACCCGGTTCGTCTACCGCCTCACCCGCATCCGCAACCGCCTCGTCCGCAACGCCACCATCCGCTGGTTCTGCTGGCAGTTCGGCGTGGACACGTCCGAGGCCGGGCGGCCGGTGCCCGACGGCTACGAGCACTTCAACGACTTTTTCACCCGCCGGCTGAAGCCGGGGCTGCGCCCCCAGCCGGAGGACGACCGGGCACTGGCCTGCCCCTGCGACGGCGTCATCAGTCAGTCCGGACCGCTGGAGGGACGCCGCCTGCTGCAGGTGAAGGGCTGGCACTACGATGCCGCGGAACTCCTCGGCGGCGACCCGGCGCTCGCCGGGGCTTTCACCGACGGCGCCTTCCTGACCGTGTATCTCGCGCCCTACGACTATCACCGGGTGCACATGCCGCTGGCAGGCCGTCTCGTCCGCACGGCCCACGTGCCCGGCCGCCTGTTCAGCGTCAACGCCGCCACCGCGGCGGGCGTGCCGCGGCTGTTCGTGCGCAACGAGCGGCTCGTCACCGTATTCGAGACGGCCTGCGGGCCCATGGCGGTGGTGCTGGTGGGCGCGCTGAACGTGGGCACCATCGGCACCGTCTGGCAGCCCGAGTACCGGGCGGGCAGCCGTTTCCCGACCCGCCGGGACTGGCGCGGCGATGCGGACGCGCCGCAACTCGCCCGGGGCGACGAACTGGGCTGGTTCAACATGGGCTCCACCGTGATCCTGCTGCTGCCGGCCGGCACCGCGGAGTTCTCGGCCGGCCTGGTGCCGGGCACCCGCCTGCGCACGGGCCAGGTGGTGGGCAATCTGACCGCTGCGCCACCGTGAGCGCGGATCGGGCGAACTGGCGGCCGGGCGCCGACTGGCCGGTGCTGGCCCTGCGCGCCCGTCTGCTGGCCGCCGCCCGCGGATGGTTCGCCGAACGCGGCCTTATCGAGGTGGACACGCCGGTGCTGACGCCCCGCGGCGTCACGGACGCCAACATCGAGAGCGTACGCGCTGAACTCGCGGCCGCGCCGCGCCGGCGCTGGTTCCTGCACACCTCGCCCGAGTACGCCATGAAGCGGCTGCTGGCCGCCGGCGCGCCCGACATCTACCAGATCTGCCACGTCTTCCGCGACGGCGAGCACGGCCGCCGCCACCAGCCCGAGTTCAGCATGATCGAGTGGTACCGGCACGGCCAGGACCTGGACGCCGCGGTCGCCGATACCCTGTCGCTGCTGGCGACGCTGATCGGACCCTCGCGGGGCGGGCTGCGCACGGCCACGCGGCGGCACCGGGACGTCTTCCGCGACACCGCCGGCGTCGACCCGGTGGAGGCCGGCGACGAGGCCGTGCTCGCGGCGGCGGCGGCCGTCGCCGGCGGCGGCGAGGCTGCGGACGACCGGGATGCGGCACTCGACTTCCTCATGGGCAGCGTGGTCGCACCCGCCCTCGCCGACCCCGGGACGCTCACCGCGGTGACCCACTACCCGGCCCCCCAGGCGGCGCTCGCCGCCCTGGACCCCGCCGACCCGCGGCTCGCGCTGCGTTTCGAGGTCTTCCTCGACGGCCGGGAACTGGCGAACGGCTGGGTGGAACTCACCGATGCCGGCGAGCAGCGGGCCCGCTTCGAGGCCGACCGCGCCGCGCGGCGCGCGCGCGGCCGACCGGACATGCTGCCGGACGAGGCGCTGCTGGCGGCGCTGGCGCACGGCCTGCCCGAGACCGCCGGCGTGGCGGTGGGCTTCGACCGGGTCGTGATGGCCGCGGCCGGCATCGAAGACATCCGCCGCGTGCAGTCCTTCCCGGTCATCGACCCGGACCGGGACGGCGTGCCGGGGCAGGACACGAATCACAACACGGATCAGAACATGGAGCAGGACTCGGAGCAGGAATCATGAGCCGCGCATCGACTGCCGACGACGACGATCTCCTCACGGCCCTGCAGGCGCTGCTGGCCGGCGAGCACGACCCCCTGGCCACCTGCGCGAACTTCGTCGCCGCACTCTACGAGCGTATGTCGCGGGTCAACTGGCTGGGGCTCTACATCCGCCGCGGCGACGAGCTGGTGCTGGGCCCCTTCCAGGGCAAGCCCGCCTGCGTGCGCATCCCGCTCGGCCGCGGCGTGTGCGGCACTGCCGCCGAGCGAGGCGAGACGCTGTGCGTGGCGGACGTGCACGCCTTCGAGGGCCACATCGCCTGCGACCCGGACTCACGCTCGGAGGTGGTGGTGCCGCTGATCCGCAACGGCGAAGTCTACGGCGTGCTGGACGTCGACAGCCCGGAGCCCGGCCGCTTCACCGACGACGACGTCGCGCGGCTGGAAGCGGCCGCCGCCCTGCTCACCGCGCACCTGGGCGCGGCGGCACGGTCGCTGTAACTGCCGACCGGCTCTTTTAGTCCTTCACGCTAGTCCTTCACGCGCGAGACGTACTCGCCGGAGCGCGTGTCGACGCGGATGACGTCGCCCCGCTCCAGGAACAACGGCACGCGCACCGTGGCCCCCGTCTCCAGTTTCGCCGGCTTCACGCCGCCCTGGGCGGTGTCGCCACGGATGCCCGGGTCCGTCTCGGCGATCTCCAGCTCGACGAAGTTCGGCGGCGCAACGGCCAGCGGAGAGTTGTTCCACAGGGTCACGACGCACATGTCCTGCTCCTTCAGCCACTGGCGCGCCTCGGCAATGGCATTCTCGTCCGCCGCGTACTGCTCGAAGGTATCGGGCACCATGAAGTGCCAGAACTCGCCGTCGCTGTAGAGATACTGCATCTCGGTCTCCATCACGTCGGCGGCCTCCACGCTGTCCCCGGACTTGAAGGTCTTGTCCACGACCCGCCCCGTCTTCAGGTTGCGGATCTTCACCCGGTTGAACGCCTGGCCCTTGCCCGGCTTGACGAACTCGTTCTCGACGATGTTGCAGGGATCGCCGTCGAGGATGATCTTCAGGCCGGAGCGGAATTCGTTGGTGCTGTATGTTGCCATTGGGTCGTCGCCATCATGTTCCTGCGAGGAGTGTGCTCGATCCCGCCATGATAGCGCGACGGACGCGCCCGGCGTAAGGCACTGCCGCTGCCGATCCGGCGGCGCCCGTCGCGGTCCCCGCATGACCTGTGTCACGTTTTTGCGACGCCGAAAACAACCGGCGGAAACGCTGATGTAGTATCCGGACCGACTAGGGCGGCCCTTGACTGTCGATCGAGTATTTGGGGTAAGCACACACCCCCGACGCCTTGCGCGGCCGCCGCAGAGCCGTAACCGGAGCCCTCCAGGTTGACCCAGAAGACAGGCGTACCACTGGCGGTCCTCACCGCCACCCAGGACAACGTCGAACGCGTCAACAGCGCGCTGCGCGACGCGGGCCACGCGGCCCATTGCGTCTGGGTGCGCGGCACGGAGCAGCTGGAGGCGGCCCTCGCCGACGATCTGGAGCTGATCCTGCAGGTGCTCGACGACCAGATCGCCGAGGTCACCAGCGTGGCCCGCCTGCGCGACCGCTACGCACCGGAGACGCCGCTGGTGCTGATCGGCCGGGTGGTCGACGAGGACGCGATCGCCGCCGCCATGCAGGCGGGCGCCCGGGACCTCGTCTCGTTCGACCAGCGTCACCGCCTGCAGGCCGTGCTGGAGCGCGAACTCAGAAATCACCGCATGGAGCGCGCGCTCAATGCCACCCTGGAGTCGGCCACGGAATACAAGCGCCAGCTGCGCGCCTACATGAACCAGTCGGCGGACGCGATTGCCTATGTGCAGGAAGGCATCGTCGTCGACGTGAACCCGGCCTGGCTGGAGCTGTTCGGCGTCGCCGACGCCAGCGCGCTGGTTGGCATGCCGCTGATGGACAGCTTCTCGCCCGCCTCCCAGGGTCCGCTGAAGGGCGCGCTGGTGGCCGCGGACAAGGGCAAGTGGAAGGACGACGTGCTGCAGGCGCAGGCCGTGACCGAAGACGGCGCGGACCTGGCCGTGGAGCTCGAGCTGAAGAAGACGGAGCATGACGGCGAGCCCGCCATCCAGGTCTCCATCGCCCCGTCGGCGCCGGAAGGCGGCGCGACGGGCGAGATGGTGCACCGGGCCCTCACCGCCGACCCGACCACCGGCCTGCTCGCCCGCAAGCACTTCGTCGACGCGCTGAATGCCCGTCTGGCCGTACCCATGGAATCCGGCGTGCGCGTGCTGGCCTGGGTGAAGCCGGACCGCTTCGGCGACGTGCAGTCCAAGGTGGGCATCTTTCGCTCCGAGGACGTGCTGGCGGAGTTCGCGGCACTGCTGCGCGAGGAACTGGGCGAGGACGAGCTGGCCGGCCGTTTCGAGGGCACGACCTTCCTCGCCCTGCTGGAGCGCGGTTCGGAGCGGGATGCGGAGCGCTGGGGCGAGCGCCTGCTGGAGAAGGTCAAGGCGCACCGCTTCTCGGCGGAAGAGGGCGCGGTCGGCCTCACCTGCACCATCGGCCTGTGTGCCGCCACGGGGATGATCCGGGAATCCGGCCCGCTGATCGCGAGTGCCGCGGAAGCCCACGCCCACGGCCGCGACGCCGGCGGCGCCACGGTGCTGATGAACGAGACGGCCGAGACCGATACCCGCATGCGGCGCAACGACGCCATCTGGGTGCGGCACCTGAAATCGGCGCTGATGGACAACCGCTTCCGGCTGCTGCAGCTGCCCATCGCGAGCCTGGACGGCGAGCAGCAGGGCATGTTCGACATCCTCATCCGCATGCTGGACGAGCAGGGCAACAAAGTGCTGCCGTCCGAGTTCCTGCCAGCGGCCGAACGCAACAATCTCATGCAGGTGATCGACCGCTGGGTGATCGGCGCGTCCTGTCAGCTGGCCGCCTCGAGCCAGGCCGGCAAGCTGTTCGTGCGCCTGTCCCGGCACTCGATCGTGGACGAGACCCTGCCGGACTGGCTGCGGGAGCAGTTCAGCGCCTTCGGCGCCGAACCCGGCCAGTTCTGCTTCCAGCTGGCCGAGGAGGACGCCATCCGCTACCTGCACCAGTTCTCCGTGCTCGCCCACACGCTGCGCACCCTCGGCGCGAATTTCGCGCTCGAGCACGTCGGCACCGGCGAGCGCTCGCTGCGCACGGTCGAAAAGCTGGAACCGGATTACGTCAAGATCGACGGCTCGCTGGTCCAGTCGCTGGCCCGGGACGAGGCCCTGCAGCGTCAGGTGCAGACCCTGGTGGAACGCTCCCGCGCCGTCGGTGCCCGCACCATCGCGGAGCGTGTGGAGGACGCCAACACCATGGCGGTGCTCTGGCAGCTCGGCATCTCCTACATGCAGGGCTACTACGTCCACGAGCCGGAGGTGGTGCTGCAGGAGACCGCCTGAGGGCGTCCGCCCCGTGTGACCCGGTTCACACTCTGTCCGCATACGGGACGTACGGTCCCGCTTTTTTCCGAAATTATGACGGGTTTCATGGTGCGCCCCCGCGCGAGCGGCGATGCTCCTGCGACACTCACCCGCGAAGCGCGCATTGCGGGGTCACAGCGAACGAGGATATCGCCGCCGATGAACGACGAAACCAAGCAGGCGACCGGGACGGCCGTCCACCGGGCGGGCCGCGCCCATCGGGCCGACCGCGAACTCAGGGCCAGTGCACGGTCCGGCTCGCGATCGACACGACAATCGACGCGGCAATCGACGCCACGATCGACCCTGGTAGCGAGCTGCGTCTGCGCGCTGCTGGCCGGCGGACCCGCCGCCGCCCTGGAACTGGGCGAGCCGGTCGTGCGCTCCGGGCTCGGCCAGCCGCTGGAGGTGGTCGTCCCCTACGCCACGTGGGGTAACGAACGGCTGACGGCCGACTGCGTGAGTCTCGTGCGCGGCCAGCCTGACGATCCCGCCGGCCTGCCGGTGCTGACGGCCGGCCGGGTGAGTTCCACGGCCGGCAACCGCCTGGTGATCCGCAGCGACCGCGGCATCCGCGAACCGCTGCTGGGCATGAACCTCAAGGTGGACTGCGCATCGACTCCGTTCATCATCCGTTCCTACACGCTGATCATCGACCCGCCCGGCCTCGCACCGGTCGCCGCGCAGCCCGCGCCCGCGCCGGCGCCCCGCCGCACGCCGGCGGAGCCGGCGGCCGTGCTTCCGGCTCAGCCCGCCGGTGGGCGCGCCAGCCGGGCGAGCGTGCCGGCACCGACGGAACCGCTGAGCCCCGGCAGCGAATACCGGGTGCGGGTGGGCGACACGCTGTCGACGATCGCCCAGCGGGTGACCGACCGCCCCGGCGGCATCTGGGCGACGGCCGAGCGCATCTTCGCGGCCAATCCGGAGGCCTTCATCGCCGGCGACATGGATCGGCTGCGGGCCGGCAGCGTACTCGAGATCCCCGCGACCGACCGGCGGCCGGCGGCTGCCGGACCGGCCGCTGCAACGCCCGCGACGACGGCCGCGGCCGCTGCGGCACCGACACCGGCTGCGCCGCCCGCGGACCGATCCGCGGCGGCCGGGGAGCCCGCGCTCTCCGCGCCGGCGAGCGCGGGCGACGAGAATGCCGAAGCAGCGAATTCTGCCGCCACCGCAGCGGCCGCCTCGGTCCCGTCGACTGCGGCGCCCGCATCGGTCTCTTCGGCGGAACGGATCCGGCCCGCCGTGCGCCAGGCCATGGACGAGATGGCCGCGGAACCGCGGAGTCCGTTCAAGTCGGAGGCCGCCGACGATGCGGCCGACGGTAACACCGGCATGGTGCAGACGCCCGCCGGTCCGGCGCCCCCCATCGCGGACGCCGACCCGGCGCCGCGCTCCGCCGTGAGCCCGCTGTTCGCCGCCCTCTTCGGCGCCGGCATCGGCCTGCTGCTCGGACTCGTGATCTTCCGCTCCAGCCTGCGGGAGTTCTTCCGCCGCACACCCACGCCCGCGGCTGGACGCAGGGGCCTGACCGCGGTCGGCGCTGCCGCCGTGGCCGGGCGTGACGACGGCGCCGCAGACGACGGCGGGGACACGGACGTGATCGCCACGCCGGTCTTCGAGCGGGAGGAGCCGGACGTGATCGTCTCCGAAGAGGAGTGGTCGGACGCCGCCCAGTCGAAGCTCAGATCCCTCGATCTCGACTTCGGCGACGAGGAAGACGACGCCGGCACGGTCGACCTGTCGGACGACGTCATCACCGAGCAGCAGCTGGCCGTCGCCCGCATGAACTTCCCCGATTTCGACGACAGTGAGAGCGTGGAGGAAACGGACGGAGCCGCCGTGCTGCCGCCCGAAGAGCGCGTCGACGAGAGCATGATCATGGAGGTGGATACCGGTGCCGAGCTGGCCGCGGACACGGACGCCCGGAAGACCGGCGACGGGAATGCGGACGACACCGGCAGCCTCGCCACGGTGGCCGATCTGGAGATGCTCGAGGAAGACTACGAGCAGGAATTCACGGCCACCCAGCGGCTGGCGAAGCAACTCGCCGACGCAGCCATCGCCCTGGACCAGGAAATCTCCACCCACGGCGAGGAGATCGACGAAAGCATTGCCGAGACCATTGCCGAGACTATCGCCGCGTCGAGGGCAGAGGCCGGGGCCGACCACATAGAGGAAACCGGCGTCACCGCCGTCCTGGACCGGGATGGCGACATCATCGATGAAGGCGACCAGACCGCGGTGCTGTCGGCCGACGACGCGACCACCGAGATACCGACGGAACCGGCAGACGCGGGCGAGGATGCAGGCGATACGGTGGAGCACACGGGCGTCTACGCTGCCGCCACGGCCGAGCTGCCGTCGGCCGAGCTCCCGACCGCAGACCAGCCGGCCGCCCGGACTGCGGTCGCCGAGGACGAGGACGACGAGAGCGACCGGGAGACGGCCGTCATCCCCCTGTCGGAGAAGCGCCGCGCCTGACGTCTGACGCCGCGGCTCAGTCCAGGCCGAGCCGGTCGACCTTGCGGTAGTTTCGCGACAGCAGCGCGCCGCGGCGGCCCCGCTCGCCCAGGTAGTGCTCCAGGTCGCCGGCCTTCAGCGTCATGTGGCGGTTGCCGCAGTGCACGACCAGCCCGGCGCCCGGCGGCACCGCCGCGATGGCCACCATCCGTTCCTCGCCGCTCTGATACTTCTTCGCGGGAATGCCGATGATCTTGTTGCCCTTGCCCCGGGCCAGCTCGGGCAGGTCGTCGAGATCGAACACCAGCAGGCGGCCGGTACTGCTCACGGCAGCCAGCAGTTCGCCCTCCACCCACTCGGTGGGCGCCGGGGCCACCGCGTTGCCGCCCTTTGGCACCCTGAGCACCGCCTTGCCGGCGCGGGCGCGGGTCGCCAGCTCGCCCAGCGTCACCACGAAACCGTAGCCCGCGTCGCTCGCCAGCACCCAGCGATCGTCGGCGTCGCCGATCATGACGCCCTGGAAGCTCGCGCCGTCGGGCGGGTTGAAGCGCCCGGACAGGGGCTCGCCCTGCCCCCGCGCCGAGGGCAGCTGGTGGGCGAGCACGTTGTACACGCGGCCGGTGGAGTCGATGAACACGGCGGTCTGGTTGCTGCGCCCCCGCGCAGCCGCGCGGAAGCCGTCGCCCGACTTGTAGTTCAGGCTGGTCGGGTCGATCTCGTGGCCCTTGGCCGCGCGCGCCCAGCCGTGCTCGGACAGCACGACCGTGACCGGCTCGCTCGCCACCAGCTCCGTCTCGTCCAGTGCCTGGGCCGCCTCCCGCTCGACGATGCGGGTGCGCCGCTCGTCGCCGTAGCGCTCGGCATCCGCCCGTATCTCCTTCTTCAGCAGCGTCTTCAGGCGCGCCTTGCTGCCCAGCGTCTTCTCGATGTCCGCGCGCTCGGCGGCGAGTTCGTCCTGCTCGCCCCTGAGCTTCATCTCCTCGAGCTTGGCCAGGTTCCTGAGGCGCAGGTTCAGGATGGCCTCGGCCTGGGCGTCGGTCAGGCCGAAGCGCTCCATCAGCACGGCCTTGGGCTCGTCCTCCTCGCGGATGATCGCGATCACCTCGTCGATGTTGAGGTAGGCGATCAGCAGGCCTTCCAGGATGTGCAGGCGCTCGGTCACCTTCTTCAGCCGGTACTCCAGCCGCCGGGTCACCGTGGCCTTGCGGAACTCCAGCCATTCCGCCAGCAGCGACTTCAGGTCGAACACACGCGGCCGGCCGTCCAGGGCGATGACGTTCAGGTTCACCCGGAGCGTGCGCTCCAGCGACGTGGTGGCGAACAGGTGGGACATGAGCTGCTCGCTGTC
The DNA here is from genome assembly GCA_035655155.1 of Woeseiaceae bacterium. Lineage (GTDB taxonomy): Bacteria > Pseudomonadota > Gammaproteobacteria > Steroidobacterales > Woeseiaceae > Lentisalinibacter. The sequence goes on along the minus strand of DASRVH010000027.1, from coordinate 27,274 downwards.
CACCCGCTGCGATTTCCGCGTGATCACCAGCCGCGTGGGCTCCTCGTGGTCGGACTCGTCGCGCAGATCCTCCACCATCGGCAGCTTCTTCGCCCGCATCTGGGAGGCGATCTGCTCCAGCACCCGGGAGCCGGAGATCTGGTGCGGCAGCGAGGTGACGACGATGTGCTCGCCCTCTTCCCGCCACGCCGCGCGCAGCCTGAGCGTGCCGCCGCCCGTCGCATAGATCTGCTCGATGTCCGCCGCCGACGACACCAGCTCGCCGCCGGTGGGGAAATCCGGCGCGCGGATGTGCTGCATGAGGTCGCTGATCGTCGAGCGCGGCTTATCCAGCAGCAACTCCAGCGCCTCGGCCACCTCGGTGAGGTTGTGCGGCGGCACGTCCGTGGACATGCCCACTGCAATACCCGTCGTGCCGTTCAGCAGCAGGTTCGGCAGCCGCGCCGGCAGCACCAGCGGCTCGTCCAGCGAGCCGTCGAAGTTTGGCTCCCAGTCCACCGTGCCCTGGCCGAGCTCGGCGAGCAGCAGTGCCGCATACGGGGTCAGCCGCGCCTCCGTGTAGCGCATGGCGGCGAAGGACTTGGGATCGTCGGTGGAGCCCCAGTTGCCCTGGCCGTCGATGATCGGATAGCGGTAGGAGAACGACTGGGCCATGTGCACCATGGCCTCGTAGCAGGCGGCGTCGCCGTGGGGATGGAACTTGCCGAGCACGTCGCCCACCGTGCGCGCCGACTTCTTGTGCTTGGAGGCCGCCGACAGCCCCAGCTCGCTCATGGAATAGATGATGCGCCGCTGCACGGGCTTCAGGCCGTCGCCGATGCGCGGCAGCGCCCGGTCCAGGATGACGTACATCGAGTAGTCGAGGTACGCCTTCTCGGTGAATTCCTTCAGCGGCTGGCGTTCCACGCCTTCGAGATTCAGGGTGTTCTGCATAGTGTTGACCGGTTGTCTCTGTCCCCCGCGGGGGCGGCGGCCGCCGTCAGACGTCCGCCAGGTTGCCCTTCTGCTCCAGCCAGCGGCGCCGGTCGGAGGCGCGTTTCTTGGCGAGCAGCATGTCCATCAGCTGGTCGGTCTGCTCCTTGCCCTCCACGGTGAGCTGGACCAGCCGCCGGGTATCCGGATTCATGGTGGTTTCGCGCAGCTGCGCGGGGCTCATCTCGCCGAGGCCCTTGAAGCGGGTCACCGCCACCTTCGCCTTGCGGTTCTCAGCGGCCAGGGAGTCGAGGATGCCGCGGCGCTCGCCCTCGTCCAGCGCGTAATAGACCTCCTTGCCTACGTCGATGCGATACAGCGGCGGCATGGCGACGTAGACGTGGCCCGCCGCCACCAGGCCAGGGAAGTGGCGCAGGAACAGCGCGCACAGCAAGGTCGCGATGTGCTGGCCGTCGGAGTCGGCGTCGGCCAGGATGCAGATTTTGTGGTAGCGCAGGCCGGCGGTGTCGCCGGTTAGCGGGTCCACTCCCAGGGCGATGCTGATGTCGTGCACCTCCTGGGAGCCCAGGATCTCCGCGGTGTCCACTTCCCAGGTGTTCAGTATCTTGCCCCTGAGCGGCATCACCGCCTGGGTCTCCCGGTTCCGTGCCTGCTTGGCGGAGCCGCCGGCGGAGTCGCCCTCCACCAGGAAGATCTCCGAGAGTTCCGGCTGCTGGGCCGTGCAGTCGGCGAGCTTGCCGGGCAGCGCAGGTCCCGACACCACGCGCTTGCGCACCACCTTCTTGGCCGCCTTCAGGCGCCGCTGGGCCTTGCCGACGGCCAGTTCCGCGATCTTCTCGCCGGTCTCCGGGTGCTGGTTCAGCCACAGGCCGAAGCTGTCCTTCACCACGCCGGAGACGAACGCCGCCGACTGCCGCGACGACAGCCGTTCCTTGGTCTGGCCGGAGAACTGGGGATCCTCCAGCTTCACCGACAGCACGTAGTCGACCCCGTCCCAGACGTCCTCCGGCGCGAGGCGCACGCCCCGGGGCAGGATGTTGCGGAATTCGCAGAACTCGCGCACGGCGTCCGTGAGACCGGTGCGCAGGCCGTTGACGTGAGTGCCGCCCTGCAGGGTGGGGATGAGGTTGACGTAGGATTCGCCCACGCCGGTCCCACCCTGGTCACTCTGGCCGGCCTGCCAGTACAGCGCCCAGTCCACCGCCTCCTGGTTGCCGCTCATGCTGCCGGTGAACGGCGTCTCCGGCAGGTGCTCCACGTCGCCCGCGGCCTCGGTGAGGTACTGCTCCAGGCCGTCCTGGTAGCACCATTCCTCGGTCTCCTCCGTCTTCTCGACGGTGAGCCGCACGGTCAGGCCGGGGCAGAGCACGGCCTTCGCCTTCAGCACGTGGCGCAGCCGCGAGAGCGACACCTTCGGCGAGTCGAAGTACTGCGGATCGGGCCAGAAGCGGATGGTGGTGCCGGTATTGCGCTTGCCGACGCTGCCGACCACCTCCAGCTTGCTGCGCTTATTCCCGCCCGCGAAGGAGATGTTGTATTCCTTGCCGTCCCGCCGGATCCAGACCTCCAGGTTCTTCGACAGGGCGTTCACCACCGAGACGCCGACGCCGTGCAGGCCGCCGGAGAACTGGTAGTTCTTGTTCGAGAATTTGCCGCCGGCATGCAGGCGCGTGAGGATCAGCTCGACGCCGGGCATCTTCTCCTTGGGGTGGATGTCCACCGGCATGCCGCGGCCGTCGTCGCTGACCCGCACCGAGCCGTCGTCGTGCACCGTGACCTCGATGAGCCGGCAGTGACCGGCCAGCGCCTCGTCCACGCTGTTGTCCACCACCTCGTGGGCGAGGTGATTCGGGCGGGTGGTGTCGGTGTACATGCCCGGGCGACGGCGCACGGGCTCCAGACCGCTCAACACCTCGATGTCGGCGGCGCTGTATCTTTGATTCATACGGTGTTACGCAACGGGACGGCGAGTGTCACGGCCGGGATTCTAGCAGGATGGCCGGCCGCGCTGGGCAGAAAAAACCCCGGCGAACCGGCAGATATGCCCAGAGCCGCCAGAGCCAACCAGACCCAGCCAGGGCCGTTGCAGCGGGGTGCGGTGCGGCGCCTCAGTCGAGATCGGCGGCGAGCGAGCGCCGGGTGTCCTCCGGCACCGGGTCCACCTCGGCCTTGTAGCGGTCGTGGTCGATGCCCGCCGAGAGTTTCGCGCCGCCCTTCAGCGCCTCGACCATCTCCGGCGTGAGTTCGAAACGCATGAAATGCACGGCGGAGGTCTTGGTGTCGTCCTCGCGCTCCAGATCCTCGTCGGAGATGGCGCGGATCTTGTCGCAGCCCTCCACCTGCAGCCAGACCGCATCCTCGATACCGCGCAGCAGCTTCAGCTGCTCGCGCCGCTCCTCCTCGTCCGGGAACTCCACCATGAAGGTGGCCTTCCAGTTGCTGCCGTCCGGGATCAGCGGATTGTAGGCGTCCAGTTCCTCGGCGATGCCCTCGGGCTCGAAGATCTTCTCGATGCGCAGCATCTCCTGGACCTGATACTGCATGGTCAGCCGGTCCTCGAAATACAGGGTGGCGTTCTCGCCCAGGTTGATCTGCCGGTTCTTCTTGTGCTCCAGCACCTTCGTCCTGAAGTCGGCCCGTTCCCGAGCGTAGGTCTCCAGCGTCATCAGGTCGTCGGCGGTCAGTTTGTCCATAGTGTTCGCGTCCCTGTGTTCGGTTCGGTCGTCGGTGTCAGATGCCGTAGGCGCTGCGCAGCAGGCTCATGGGATGGTTGGCGTCCACCTTGTCGGTGCCGCGGGCGATCTGCTCGGCGGCCATCGGACAGTCGCTCACGAAGTGATCGGGCGCCGCGCTGTCCACCTGGCGGACCACCGGGCGGGCGATCTTCACGGAGGTGTCGTGGAACTCCTGCTTCACGGCGTAGGTGCCGTCGTGGCCGGAGCAGCGCTCGATGGCCTTCACCTCGGTATCCGGCACCAGCCCGAGAATCTCCCGCGTCTTCTGGCCGATGTTCTGCACCCGCAGATGGCAGGGGATCTGATAGGAGACCTTGCCCAGCGGCTTCGAGAAATCCGTCTTCAGCCTGCCCGCCTTATGGCGGATGGCCAGATACTCGAACGGGTCGAACATGGCGTCGCGCACCTTCGCCACCTGCTCGTCCTCCGGAAACAGGAGCGGCAGTTCCTGCTTGAACATCAGCGCGCAGGAGGGCACCGGCGCGACGATGTCCCAGCCCTCGTCCACCCAGCGCGCGAGTTCCGGCACGTTGATGTCCTTCGCCTTCGCCACGGCATCCAGATCACCCAGCTCGAGCTTCGGCATGCCGCAGCAGCGCTCCTTCGCGGCGAGCGTCACCGGTATGCCGTTGTGCTCGAATACGGCGACCAGGTCCTCGTCCATGGAAGGCAGGTTGCGGTTGCCGTAGCAGGTGGTGAACAGCACCACCCGGCCCTTCGTGCGGCCGGCGGGCTCGGCGCCTTCGCCGCTGCGGCCCTGGTGGGACTTCAGCCGCTTGCGGGCCGTGGAGGAGTGATAGGGGGGCAGCGGCGCGTCCGGATGCACGCCCAGCGCCTTCGACAGGAGCTTGCGCCCCGTCTTGCTCCGGTTGGCCGCGTTGACCGCCTGCACCACCACCGGGATGCCGGCCAGCTTGCCGACCGTATCCGTCGACGAGAGGATCTTGTCCCGGGTGGAAGCGCCGTCGCGGCGGAAGCGGAACGCCTTCGCCCGCAGCATGAGGTGCGGGAAGTCCACGTTGAAGGGATGGGGCGGCACGTACGGGCACTTCGACATGTAGCACATGTCGCAGAGGTAGCAGTGGTCGACCACGTCCCAGTAGGCCTTCTTCGGCACCGAGTCGAGCTCCATGGTCTCGGATTCGTCGACCGCGTCGAATAGCGTGGGGAAGGAGTGGCAGAGGTTGAAGCAGCGGCGGCATCCGTGACAGATGTCGAACACGCGCTCCATCTCGTCGAACAGCGCACCCTCGTCCCAGAATTCCGGGTTCTTCCAGTCGATGGGATGGCGCGTGGGCGCCTCCAGGCTGCCTTCCCGACGCTCGTCGCTCATTCTTGTTCTCCCGCAGCAAAGACCTCAGAAAAGACAAGGGGCGGCCGGACCGCGCCGGCCCGGCCGCCCCCTTCAGCCGGATCAGCTGTCCAGCGTGTCCAGGGCCTTCTGGAAACGGTTGGCGTGCGAGCGCTCGGCCTTGGCCAGCGTCTCGAACCAGTCCGCGATCTCGTCGAAGCCTTCGTCGCGGGCGGTCTTGGCCATGCCGGGGTACATGTCGGTGTACTCGTGGGTCTCGCCGGCGATGGCAGCCTTCAGGTTTAAGGCGGTGTCGCCGATGGGCTCGCCCGTGGCCGGGTCGCCGACGGCTTCCAGGTACTCCAGGTGGCCGTGGGCATGGCCGGTCTCACCTTCCGCGGTGGAGCGGAACACGGCGGCCACGTCGTTGTAGCCCTCCACGTCGGCCTTCGACGCGAAGTACAGGTAACGGCGGTTGGCCTGGGACTCGCCGGAGAACGCGTCCTTCAGATTCTGTTCGGTCTTGCTGCCTTTCAGTTCCATCTCGATGCTCCTTCAAGCAGGTTGGGTGAACGGTGGGTTTAGACTGAGTCTAAAGTTAAGAAGAAGTCTAGAAAGGCCCCCTGCCCCTGTCAAGCGCGCGCCCGCGTGCGGGCGCGCGTTGACCCGCCGGGGTGGCGCCGGTAGCGTAGCCGCAATCTGCAAGGGGAACGCCCATGGCCGGCAAGAAAGACAAAGATATCAATCTGGAACAGGCGCTCGGCGAACTCGAGTCGCTGGTCGAGGAGATGGAGACCGGCGACCTGCCGCTGGAGGAAGCCATGAAGAAATTCGAGCGCGGCATCACGCTCACGCGCCAGTGCCAGACGGCTTTGCGCGACGCGGAGCAGAAGGTGGAAGTCCTGCTGAAGAAGGCCGGCGGCGAGGAGGAGACCGCCCCGTTCGAACCGGGGGAGTAGCAGAGTCAGTCGGCAGGGGGCACGTCGTGGGGCGCGGTGTCTTCCAGCGGCTGGCTGGCGAGCTGCAGGCGGTGGATCATCGAGCGCAGGAACACCTTGTTGAAGCGAAGCTGGCAGGATGAGGACACCTGCTCCATCAGGGTGGCGCTCACCCTCAGCAACGTCAGCGGCTTGCGCGCGCTGATGGAGGCCAGGGTCTTCGCGCCGCTGACGTAACTCGACTCGCCGAAGCACTCGCCCGGGCCGAGGCGGCCGACCTCGCGGCCGTGGTTCGACACCGACACCTGGCCGGCGACGATGATGTAGAAGCGGTCGTCGATCTCGCCCTCGCGCACGATCTCCTCGCCTTCCTTGTATTCCCGCCAGTCGCTCGCCCGCAGCACTTCCCAGATCTCGCTGTGGGAGAAGTCGTGGAAGAAGCGCAGCTGGCGCAGCAGGTTGAAGTGCTCGTTGTTATCGAGGCTGTCGTAGCGCTCGCGCAGCTGCTGATAGACCCGGGTGAGTTCCGCCGCCAGCGCGAGACCGTTGGCGTAACGCTTGTCCGGATCTTTCTGCAGCGCGACGGCCACCACGTTTTCCAGCTCCTCGCCGATGTCGTCGCGGTAGCGCAGGATGGGCTGGGGCGTGGCGTAGACGATCTGATGCAGCAGCTTGGAGAGGTTGTTGGCGCGGAACGGCCGGAAGCCGGTCAGCAGCTCGTACATCACGGCGCCCAGCGAGTAGAGATCCGAGCGGTTGGTGAGCGCGTAGGACTGCACCTGCTCCGGCGACATGTAGCTGGGCGAACCCGCAATGCCCTGGATCTGGGAGACGTCGGAGTCGTTCACCAGCGCGATGCCGAAATCGATGATGCGCACGTCGTTGTCCGTCGTGAGCATGATGTTGCTCGGCTTGATATCGCGGTGGATCACGCCGCGGCTGTGGGCGTAGTGCAGCGCCTTCGCGCACTTGTAGATGATCTCCACGACGTCGTCGATGCGCAGCAGGTTGTCCGGCTTGCAGTATTTGGCCAGCGTGCGCGCGCCGTGGACGTGCTCGGTGACCACGTAGTACTTGCCGTCTTCCTCGCCGGCATCGTAGATGGGCAGGATGTTCGGGTGCTGCAGCATGCCCACCATGTGGGCCTCGTTGAAGAACATCTTGCGAGTGACCCGCGTGCGCTCCGCGTCGTCCTCGTCGTTGCCGATGTTGTAGACCTTGATGGCGACGTCGCGCCGGTAGTACGGGTCATGGGACAGGTAGACGTTACCCGTACTGCCCCGCCCCACCTCGTTGATGATGACGTACTTGCCGATCTTCTCCGGTATCGTCGACGATACGGCGGACGAAGAGGCGTGTGTGGCGACTGGCTGTCCCATTTAACTTAACGAGGTGCTGCTGATCCATTCGAGGGCGGCGAGAGCGAGGGCGCCGTAGACTCCCGCAACGACGTCGTCGAGCATAATTCCGGCGCCTCCGTGGAGTCTGTGATCCAGGTCCCGAATCGGCCAGGGTTTCCAGATGTCGAACAGCCGGAAGGCGGCGAATCCCGCGACGAGCCACACGGGTTCCGGCCCCGCCACCAGCAGCGTCAGATAGCAGCCCGCGATCTCGTCCCACACGATGCCGGGGTGGTCATGTTCGCCGAGCCGCCGGGCGCTCTCGCCGCAGATGCCGAACCCGGCCACGATCAGCACCGCAGCGAGCGCGAGCTGCGCCGGCAGCGCCCAGCCGGCGGTCAGCCAGGCGAGCGCGACACCCCACAGGGAGCCCACGGTGCCGGGTGCTTTCGGCGCCAGGCCGGCACCCGCGCCGAAGGCGAGGAAATGGATCGGGTCGCCGAAGACGGTGCGCGCCGACGGCCGCATCACGGGTCGTCTCCGAAATGCCGGTAGCCGCCGGCCGGCAGCGGCACCTCGCGTCCGTGCCGGCGCAGGCGGATGCCGGGCTCCGGCGTCATGACGCCGATTTCGGCGACCTCCACGTCGGCGGAGAGGTCGTGCGCATCCACCTCCGGCGGCAGCGTGAAGCAGAGTTCGTAGTCGTCGCCGCCGGTCAGCGCGAGCTCGGCCGCACGCTCGCGGCCGGCAAACTCGATGAGTGCCGCCGACAGGGGCAGCCGCTCCTCGTCGATCACGGCGCCCGTGCCGCTGGCCTCGCAGATGTGGGCCAGATCGGCCAGCAGGCCGTCGGAGACGTCTATGGCGGCTATGGCGGCGCTGGCCCGGCCGGCAAGCGCGCGGCCGAGGCCGAGCCGGGGCTCGGGCCGCAGGAAGCGCGCGCGCAACCGGCGTTCCGCTTCGCTGCCGGGCGAGCGCAGGCCGAGGCCCGCCGCAGCGTCGCCCGGCGTGCCGCTGACGAAGACCCGGTCGCCCGGCCGGGCACCGCCGCGCAGCAGGCGGGTGCCCGCGGGCAGATGCCCCAGCACCTGCACGCTGACGGTGAGCGGCCCCCGGGTCGTGTCGCCGCCGACCAATGCGACGCCGTGGCGCCCGGCCAGATCCCAGAGGCCGGCGGCGAAGCCCTCCAGCCAGTCGGCGTCCGGCGCGGGTAGCGTCAGCGCCAGCGTCATCCAGGCAGGCTCCGCACCCATCGCGGCGACGTCGCTGAGATTCACGGCCAGGGCCCGGTAGCCCACCTCCGCCGGCACCATGTCCGCCGGGAAATGCACGCCGGCGACCAGCGTGTCGACGACCACGACCAGCTCGCGTCCCGGCGGCAGCCGCACGATGGCGCCGTCGTCGCCAATGCCCACCTCGACGCCGGCGCCGCCCGGCGCCGGGCGGCGGAAATAGCGTTCGATGAGCTGGAATTCGTCCACGGGGTCCCCGGGCGTCGGGTCGGAGGGGCTAGCGCCGGACGACGGCCTTCTCCGGCTGGCGGTAGCGCGCGGCGGCCTTGTCCAGGATGGCGTTGACGTACTTGTGCCCGTCCTCCGCGCCGAAACGCCGCGCCACCGACACCGCCTCGTTGATGACCACGCGGAACGGCACTTCCGGGTGATGGCGCAATTCCTCCAGGCCCACCAGCAGCACGGCGATCTCCACCGGATCGATCTGGTCGAACGGGCGGTCGGCCAACTCCGAGATGTCCGCCTCGTGCTCGGCCCGGTGCGCCATGGCCCCTTTCAGGATTTCGCGGAACCAGTCCTTGTCCACCCGCGCGTACTCGTCGCGCTCGACGAATTGCCCCGCGAGTTCCGCGTGCTCCTGACCGGTCAGCTGCGCCTGATAGAGCGCCTGGGCCAGGAGTTCCCGCGAGCGGCTGCGCCGGGAGATTGCGGGGGCTTTGCTCATTCGGGGCTCATGCGGGGCTCAGTCGAGACGCCTGAGCAGATTGATCATCTCGATGGCCGACAGCGCGGCCTCCGCGCCCTTGTTGCCCGCCTTGGTGCCCGCCCGCTCGACGGCCTGCTCGATGGTGTCCACCGTAAGCACGCCGAAGGCCACCGGCACGCCGTGGCGCTCGCCCGCGGCCGCGATGCCTTTCACGCACTGGCCGGCCACGTAGTCGAAATGCGGCGTGGCGCCGCGGATCACCGCGCCGAGGGCGATGACCGCCTCGAAGCGTCGCCCGGCCGCCGCCTTGTCGACGGCCAGCGGGATCTCCCAGGCGCCCGGCACCCGGATCAGCTCCAGGTCCGCCTCGGCCGCGCCGTGGCGCAGCAGCGTATCGAGGGCGCCGCCCACCAGCCGATCGACGATGAAGTCATTAAAACGCGCGGCCACGATCGCGATGCGGGCATCGCGCAGGACGAGGTCGCCTTCCACGGTCTTGATAGTGTCCATCGGTTTCCCGTCCGTCGCCCGGTGGCCGCTCAACGGCCCTGAACGTAATCCACCACCTCGAGGCCGAAGCCCGAGATGGCGTGCATCTGTTTCGGCGCCGACAGCACCCGCATGCGGTGCACGCCGAGATCGCGCAGGATCTGGGCGCCCACCCCGTAGGTGCGCAGCACCGCCGCGCCGTCGCGGCGCCGCTCGAGTTCCTCAACCGGGCGCTCCATGGCGGCCACGGCCTCCATGAGCTCACGCGGGCCTTCCTGGTCGCGCAGGATGACGATGACGCCGCTCTCCTCCGCCGCCACCCGGCGCATGGCGTCGCGCAGCGGCCAGCCGAAGGCCGGGTCGCGCACGCCCACCACGTCGCCGAGCGTGTCCTGGATGTGCACGCGCACCAGCGGCGTCGAGTCCGGCCGGATCGTGCCGTGCACCAGCGCCACGTGCACGGTGCGGTTCACGTGGTCCTCGAAGCAGAACAGGCGGAACTCGCCCTCGCCGGTCTGCACCGCATGCTCGCTGATGCGCTCGACGGAGACCTCTTTCTCGAGCCGGTAGCGGATCAGATCCGCGATCGTGCCGATCTTCAGGCCGTGCCGGTTGGCGAAGGCCTCCAGGTCCGGCCGCCGCGCCATGCTGCCGTCCTCGTTCAGGATCTCGACGATCACCGCCGCAGGCTCCATGCCGGCCAGCCGGGCCAGGTCGCAGCCGGCCTCGGTATGCCCCGCGCGGGTCAGCACGCCGCCGGGCTGGGCCATGACCGGGAAGATGTGGCCGGGCTGGGACAGGTCCTCGGGCTTCGCATCCGGCGCCACGGCGGCCTGGATGGTGCGCGCCCGGTCATGGGCCGAGATACCGGTGGTGATGCCCTCCGCCGCCTCGATGGAGATGGTGAAATTGGTGGCGTGCATCGCATTGGTGTGACCCACCATCAGCGGCAGGCGCAGCTGCTCGCAGCGCTCCCGGGTGAGGGTCAGGCAGATCAGGCCGCGCCCGTAGCGGGCCATGTAGTTGATGTCCTCGGGCCGCACGCAGTTCGCGGCCATGATGAGGTCGCCCTCGTTCTCGCGGTCCTCGTCGTCGACCATGATCACCATGCGCCCGGCACGGATGTCGGCGACGATCTCGTCGATGGGCGAGAAACGGATCTTCTCGCCCGTGTCTTTCTTTGCGGTCTCAGGCATAACCATTGGCCTTCAGTAAATCCATGTCCACGCCGCCGCCCTCCGCGCTCAGGAGCCGCTCGGCGTAGCGCGCCATGAGGTCCACCTCGACGTTCACGGCGGCGCCGGGGGCGAGCTCGCCCAGGGTCGTGACGGCCGCCGTGTGGGGGATGATGTTCACCTCGAAACGCTCCGGCCCGACCTCGTTCACCGTCAGGCTGACGCCGTCGACGGCGACGGAACCCTTGCGGGCCACGTAGCGCGCGTATTCCCGCGGCAGCGAGAACGTGAGTCTAACCGAGCGCGCGTCCTCGCTGCGACTCTCCAGCCGGGCGAGGCAGTCCACGTGACCCGTGACCAGGTGGCCGCCGAGCCGGTCGCCCAGCGCCAGCGAGGGTTCCAGGTTGACCCGGCTGCCGACGCCCTTCCCGCCCAGGCTGGTGACGCCCAGCGTCTCCCGGGAGACGTCCGCCTCGAAGCCGCCCGCATGGAGATTCAGCGCCGTGAGACAGACCCCGGAGACGGCGATGCTCTCGCCGGTGCCGTACACACTGCAGTCCAGCTCCGGGCCGGTTGCGATGGCGAGGCGGACATCGCCGCCGCGCTGGTCGATGCGCTCGATGCGGCCGACGGCGCGCACGATACCGGTGAACATGTCAGGTCTCCGTGTCGGTTGCCGCGCGGGTCCGGCCCAGGGGCCGGGCCGTGATGCGCAGATCCGGCCCGAACTGCCGGACGTCGATGACGTCGACCTCGCCGCGCTCGGCCAGCCGGCTCCAGGCCGGCGTGACGAACTGGCGGCGGGTCTCGCTCCCCATGATATGGGGCGCGAGGTAAATCACAAGCTCGTCGACGAGGCCGGCGGCGAGCAAGGCGCCGCAGAGTTCCGGGCCCGCCTCCACCAGCACGTCGTTGATTTCCCGCTCCGCGAGCAGGGCCAGCACCGCGCCCAGATCCAGACCCGCAGGGCCGCCGGGCACGGCCACGCACTCGGCGGTGGCGGGCAGCCCCTGCGGCCGGGTGGCCGCCGGAGCGTGAACGAGCAGAGCGCCGGCGCCGGCCAGCACTTTCGCACCCGCCGGCGTGCGCAGGCGGCTGTCGAGCACGATGCGCGAGGGCTGCCGGGGCTCGGCACCGAATTCCTCGCCCCGCACCGTGAGGCGCGGGTCGTCCGCCAGCACGGTGCCGATGCCGGTAAGGATGGCGCCGCTGGCCGCCCGCAGGCGCTGCACATCCCGCCGTGCGGCCTCGCCGGTGATCCAGCGGCTCTCGCCGCTCGCCATGGCCGTGGCCCCGTCCAGGCTGGAGGCCGTCTTCAGCGTCACCCGCGGCCGGCCGTGGCGCATGCGCATAATGAAGCCCGCGTTCAGGCGTTCCGACTGCGCGGCGAGCAAGCCGCCGGCCACGTCGATACCGGCCGCCCGCAGCCGCGCCGCGCCCTCGCCGGCCACGCGGGGATTGGGGTCGTCGGCGCCATAGATCACGCGGGCCACGCCGGCCTCGATCAGGGCCTCCGTGCACGGACCGGTGCGTCCGCGGTGGCAGCAGGGCTCCAGGCTGACGTAGGCGGTGGCGCCCCGCGCCGCTGTGCCGGCAGCCGCCAGCGCCACGATCTCGGCGTGGGGCCCGCCGGCGCGCTCGTGCCAGCCCTCGCCCACGACCTCGCCGCCGCGCACGAGCACGCAGCCCACCCGCGGATTCGGCGCCGTCGAGTAGCGGCCGCGCTCCGCCAGACGCAGCGCGCGGGCCATGCAGACCCGGTCGTGCACGTCCAACTCAGTCGCCGTCATCGTCGTTCCCGCCGGCATTATTGCCATCACCACGGCCGTCATTCCCGCCGGCCTTGCCGCCCGCCTTGCCCTCGAGAGCCGGCAGCAGCGACATCTGCTCCCGGCTGGCGCCGGACAGCGCCTGCAGCTTGCGGATCTCCTTCTGGAACTCGGTCACGTCCTGGAAACTGCGGTAAACGGAGGCGAAGCGCACGTACGCCACCTCGTCCAGTTCGCGCAGCTCCTCCATCACCATCTCGCCGAGCAGGGTCGAGGAGATCTCACGCTCGCCGAGGGTGCGCAGCCGGTGGATGAGATGGCCGATGGCCTGCTCCAGCGCCTCCGCGCTGACCGGCCGCTTCTCCAGCGCCCGCGCCAGGCTGCCGCGGAGCTTCTCCTCGTCGAAGGGCTGGCGGCGCTCGTCGCGCTTGATGATGCGCGGCATGACCAGTTCGGCGGTCTCGAAGGTGGTGAAGCGCTCGCGGCAGTCCTCGCACTGGCGCCGACGGCGGATCTGCCGGCCTTCCGCGGCGAGCCGGGAGTCGATGACCTTGGTCTCGGCGTGTCCGCAGAACGGGCAATGCACGGCGGCGCCCTCAGAACCCTGACCAGGCCGTTGGCCAGGGCATCAGCCGTAGACCGGGAATCGTCCGCAGATCTCGAGCACCTGCCGGCGCACCGCGTCGATGCGGCTCTGGTCCGTGATGTCCTCGAGCACGTCCGCGATCCAGTTGGACAGCTGCCGGCACTCGGCCTCGCCGAAACCGCGGGTGGTGACCGCCGGGGTGCCCATGCGCAGCCCGCTGGTGACGAATGGCGAGCGCGGGTCGTTCGGCACCGTGTTCTTGTTCACGGTGATATTGGCGGCGCCGAGAGCGGCGTCCGCGTCCTTGCCGGTGATGTCCCTGGCGATGAGGTCGAGCAGAAAGAGGTGATTGTCGGTGCCGCCGGAGACGATCTTGTGACCCCGGCCGATCAGCTCGTCGGCCATGGCGCGGGCGTTGTCGACGACCTGCTGCTGGTAGTCGCGGAACTCCGGCGCCATGGCCTCCAGGAAGGCCACGGCCTTCGCCGCGATCACGTGCATCAGCGGCCCGCCCTGGGTACCCGGGAAGACCAGCGAATTGAACTTCTTGGTGATCTCGTCGTTCTCGCGGGCAAGGATCAGCCCGCCGCGGGGCCCGCGCAGGGTCTTGTGGGTGGTGGTGGTGACCACATCGGCCACCGGCACCGGGTTCGGGTAGACGCCGGCGGCGACCAGGCCGGCCACGTGGGCCATGTCCACCAGCAGCCAGGCGCCGACGCGGTCGGCGATGTCGCGGAACTTCTGCCAGTCCACCACCCGCGAATAGGCGGAGAAGCCCGCCACGATCATCTTCGGCTTGTGCGTCTCGGCAAGCTCCGCCACCTGGTCGTAGTCGATGTAGCCGTCCTCGTCCACGCCGTACTGGTGGGCGTCGAACAGCTTGCCGGAGAAATTCGGCGCGGCCCCGTGGGTGAGATGGCCGCCGTCGGAGAGGCTCATGCCCAGGAGGCCGTCGCCGGGCTTCAGCAACGCCAGATAGGCCGCGGCGTTCGCCTGGGAGCCCGAATGGGGCTGCACGTTGGCGTAGTCGGCGCCGAACAGCTCCTTCGCCCGCTCGATGGCGAGCTGCTCGGCGATGTCCACGTACTCGCAGCCGCCGTAGTAGCGCTTGCCCGGATAACCCTCGGCGTACTTGTTGGTGAGCACGGAGCCCTGGGCCTCCAGCACCCGGGGGCTGGCGTAGTTCTCCGAGGCGATGAGCTCGATGTGCTCCTCCTGGCGCCGCGACTCTTCGGCCATGGCCGTCGCGAGTTCCTCGTCGAAGCTGGCGATGCTCATCGTCTGTGGGTACATCCGGTCCTCCGGTCTCTGGGCGGAAAATCCGGTAATTGTATGCCCCGGGCGGGCGAGCGTCACTGGGCGTCGAGCAGGCTTCTAACCACCGCCCGCCAGGCGCGGGCGAGGTTCGGCCGGTTGTAGCCGCCGCCGCCGGTGGCCAGCAGCCTCCCCTGGCAGTGCTCCGCGGCGATCTGCCACAGCCGGGAGGCGGCGAGCGAATAGGAGGCCTCGGTGTAGGCCAGATGGGTGATGGGGTCTCCGGCCATCGCGTCGGCGCCGCATTGCAGGATGATGAACTCCGGCCGGTTCTCGGCCAGATAGGTCTCCACCTGGCTCCAGGCCGCGCGGAACACGCTGTCGTCCGCGCTGGGCGGCATGGGGATGTTGAGCTTGGTGCCCTCGGCGGCGCCCTTGCCGGTCTCCCAGCGATGGCCGGTGCCCGGGTAGAGGAAGCGGCCGTCCTCGTGGATGTCGGCGAACAGCAGGTCCGGATCGTCCTCGAAACCGTAGAAGACGCCGTCGCCGTGGTGGGCGTCGATGTCGACGTAGGCGATGCGCTTGAGTCCGTGCTGCCGGCGCAGATACTCCACGGCGATGCCGCAGTCGTTGAAAACGCAGAAGCCGCCCGCGCTGTCCCGGCGCGCGTGGTGCAGGCCGGCGATGGGCACGAAGCCGGTGCGGCACTCGCCGGCCATGATGGCATCCACCGCGTGGCGCACGGTGCCGACCACGGTGGCGGCGGCCTCGTAGACACCGGGGAAGGCCGGGGTATCGCCGGCATCCAGCCAGCCGCTGCCGGTGGCCGACGCGTTGGCCACGCGATCGATGTAGGCGTCGGTATGGAACAGGGCCAGAAGATCCCGGTCGCCGTCGCAGGGGTCGGCGTAACTCACCTCGATGTCCATGCCGGCCTCCATGAGGCCGTCGTGGAAGACGTCGTGGCGGTCCGGCCCGAACGGATGGTCCTCGCCGAAGCCGTAGCGGGCCAGAGCCCCGCCCTTGTAGACGCGCACGCGTTCCGTCATGACGCCGCAGGCCTCCCCCCGCGCTGGCCAGCACCTGTGCCATCACCGATAATGGGCGCCGGGTTCAAAAGATAGCGGAACATGGCTCAATACATTTACACAATGAACCGGGTGGCGAAAGTGGTGCCGCCCAAGCGTTACATCCTGCACGACATCTCGCTGTCGTTCTTCCCCGGCGCCAAGATCGGCGTGCTGGGGCTGAACGGCGCCGGCAAATCCACCCTTCTGCGCATCATGGCAGGCCTCGACAAGGAATTCGAGGGCGAGGCACGGCCGCAGCCGGGCATCAACATCGGTTACCTGCCCCAGGAGCCGGAACTGGACCCGGACAAGGACGTGCGCGGCAACGTCGAGGAAGGCGTGGCGGAGACCAAGGCGCTGATCGAGCGGTTCAACGAGATCAGCATGAAGTTCGCCGAACCCATGGACGACGACGAGATGAACGCGCTGCTCGAGGAGCAGGGCAAGCTGCAGGACGCCATCGACGCGGCCAACGCCTGGGAGCTGGAACGCCAGCTCGAGGTGGCCGCCGACGCGCTGCGACTGCCGGAATGGGATGCGGACGTGACGAAGCTCTCCGGCGGCGAGCGCCGCCGGGTGGCGCTGTGCCGGCTGCTGCTGTCCAAGCCCGACATGCTGCTGCTCGACGAGCCCACCAACCACCTGGATGCCGAATCCGTGGCCTGGCTGGAACATTTCCTGGAGCAGTATCCGGGCACCGTGATCGCCGTGACCCACGACCGCTACTTCCTCGACAATGTCGCCGGCTGGATCCTGGAGCTGGACCGTGGCCACGGCATCCCCTGGCAGGGCAACTACTCCTCCTGGCTGGAGCAGAAGGAGCTCCGCCTGGCCCAGGAGGAGAAGACCGAGCAGGCCCGCCGCAAGGCCATGCAGGCCGAGCTCGAGTGGGTGCGCCAGAACCCCAGGGGCCGCCAGGCCAAGGCCAAGGCCCGGCTGCGCCGCTTCGAGGAGCTCTCCTCGCGGGACTACCAGAGCCGCAACGAGACCAACGAGATCTACATCCCGCCCGGCCCGCGCCTGGGCGACGTGGTGCTGGAACTCGACGGCGTCACCAAGGGCTACGGCGAGAAGCTGCTGATGGAGGAGCTCTCCTTCAGCCTGCCGCCCGGCGGCATCGCGGGCGTCATCGGCCCGAACGGCGCGGGCAAGACCACGCTGCTGCGCATGGTCACCGGAGCGGAAGACCCGGACGCCGGCGCCATACGCCTGGGCGACACGGTGAAACTCGCCTACGTGGACCAGTCACGCCAGAGCCTGAACGACGACAACACGGTCTGGGAGGAGATCTCCGAGGGCCAGGACATCCTGAAGGTGGGCAACTACGAGACCCCGTCCCGGGCCTACGTGGGCCGCTTCAACTTCCGCGGCGCCGACCAGCAGAAGAAGATCGGGCTGCTCTCGGGCGGCGAGCGCAACCGGGTGCATCTCGCCAAGGTGCTGCGCGACGGCGGCAACCTGCTGCTGCTCGACGAGCCCACCAACGACCTCGACGTGGAGACGCTGCGCGCGCTCGAGCAGGCGCTGCTGGAGTTCCCGGGCTCGGCCATCGTGATCTCGCACGATCGCTGGTTCCTGGACCGCATCGCCACCCACATCCTCGCCTACGAGGGCGAGAGCCAGGTGACCTGGTTCGCCGGCAACTATCAGGAATACGAAGAAGACCGCAGACGGCGCTTCGGCGACCGCGCGGAACGACCGCAACGCATACGCTACCGGAGGCTGAGCGCCTGAGGGGGACGGCATGAGTTTCTACCTGGACGCCGAACAGGGGCTGCACACGGCAGACGCGGGCCACTTCGCACTGGAGTGCCCCTACTGCGACGTCTACGCGCACATGACGCCCCAGTCGGTGCCCGACGTGGACCAGCTGCTGCGCACCCGGCCCACCCGCGTGGGGCTCGTGTTCCAGTGCGATTCCTGCGCCGCGCCGGTGTTCCTGCGTTTTTCGGTGCGCGAATACGCCGGCCAGCGGGTGGAGCTCTACAGCAACTTCGCCGAGCTGGAGCGGCCGAAGGAGAAGTTTCCGTTCAACTACCTGCCCGAGGAGACCCAGGGCCTGTTCCGCGAGGCGCTCGGCTGCTATGCGGACGGCCACCTGAACGCCTTCGCCTCGATGTGCCGGCGCACCGCGGAGAGCGCCTTCGCCGCCGCCGGCGACGGCGGCAAGCTCGCCGCTTTCGATATCGTCATGTCGGCGAAGAAGCTGGCGGGCCTGGACGACGAGATCTTCCAGCCGGCCCGGCGGACGCTGTTCGACGGCTCGCCCGAGAACGCGCCCCTGCCGGAGCTCGGCCGCGCCGAGGCGGGCGTGCTGCTGGAGCTGGCGAAGGACATGCTTTATCAGCTGTTCGTGCGCCGCTCGAAACTCACCCGCGCGCTGAAGGTACGCCAGCTGTTCGTCCGCGAGACGCCGAACGAGCGCGACATCGGCTGACAGTCAGCCGACGTCAGCCCACCGCCACCCGGGCGTTGCGAAATATCCTGAGCCAGCCGCCGTCCTCGCCCCAGTCGGCGGGATGCCACGAATTCTGCACGGTGCGGGCCACCCTTTCCGGATGAGGCATGATGACGGTGGCGCGGCCGTCCGCGGTGGTGAGCGCGCAGATGCCGCCGGGCGAGCCGTTGGGGTTCGCCGGATAGAGCTCCGTGGGCTCGCCCCGGTTGTCCACGTAGCGAACGGCCACGAGGCCCGCCTCCTCGCAGGCGCGGCGATCGCCCTCGCCCTCGAACGCCGCCCTGCCCTCGCCGTGGGAGGTGGCGATGGGCAGCCGCGAACCCGCCATGCCGGCGAGGAACAGCGACGGCGAGGCCTCCACCCGCACCAGCGACAGGCGGGCCTCGAACTGCTCCGAGCGGTTGGCCAGAAACCGCGGCCAGTGTCCGGCACCAGGTATTAAACTTTTTAAAGTTGCGAGCATCTGGCAGCCGTTGCAGACGCCGAGTGTGAAGGTGTCGCCGCGCTCGAAGAACGCGGCGAAGCGTTCGCGCATGGCCTCGTCGTAGAGGATGGACTTGGCCCAGCCGCCGCCGGCGCCGAGCACGTCGCCGTAGGAGAAGCCGCCGCAGGCGACGAGGCCGACATAGTCCGCCAGGTTGTCCCGGCCGGCCGCGAGGTCGCTCATATGCACGTCCACCGCCTCGAATCCGGCCGCCATGAACGCCGCCGCCATTTCGTGCTGGCTGTTCACGCCCTGCTCGCGAAGCACGGCCACCTTCGGCCGCGCAGCCGAGGTGACGAACGGCGCGGCCACGTCCTCGGCAGGGTCGTAGGTGAGTGCCGCGTTCAGCCCCGGGTCGTCGTCGTCCGCGATCTGCCCGTGCTGCTCGGCGGCGGTCTCCGGGTTGTCTCTCAGCGCCTGCATCCGGTAACTGGTCTCCGCCCACGCCTGCTGCAGCGGCCCGCGCTCGAAGGTGACGGGTTCGAATTCGAAGGGTTCGCCGTCCGCGTGGATCACCAGGCGCTGGTCGTCCCGCAGCCGGCCCACCCGGTGCACGCAGCCGGCGAGTCCCGCCTCTTTCAGCACCGCCTGCACGGCCTCGAGTTCGCTCTCGCGCACCTGCACCAGGGCGCCGGGCTCCTCGGCGAACAGCGCGCCCAGGGCGCCGTTGGCGCCGTCCGGAGGCGCGAGATCGATGCCGATCCGTCCCGCGAACAGCATCTCCGCAGCGCAGGCGAAAAGGCCGCCGTCGGAGCGGTCGTGATAGGCCAGCAGGCGGCCTTCCCGGTTCAGCCGCTGCACGGCGGCGAAGAAGCCGCGCAGCCGCGCCGGGTCGTCCAGATCCGGCGGCTCGCCGCCCTCCAGGTTATAGACCTGGGCCAGGCAGGAGCCGCCGAGCCGGTTCGCGCCCGCGGACAGATCGATCAGCAGCAGGTGCGAGGGCTCGTCGGTCTGGCGCAGCTGCGGCGTCAGCGTGAGCCGCACGTCCTCCACCGGCGCGAAGGCAGAGATGATCAGGGACACCGGCGCCACCACCTGGCGGTCGCGGCCGTCTTCCTGCCAGGCCGTGCGCATCGACAGCGAGTCCTTGCCCACCGGGATGGCGATGCCGAGCGCCGGGCAGAGTTCCAGGCCGACGGCGCGCACCGTATCGTAGAGCTTCGCGTCCTCGCCCGGGTGGCCCGCCGCCGCCATCCAGTTCGCCGACAGGCGGATGCGGCCGATGCCGCCGTCGGCACCGGTGCCGCCCTTGTGACTCGTATCGCCCGTCTCGCCCGTGTCGCCCGTCTCGCCAATGGCCGCCGCCGCGATGTTGGTCACCGCCTCCGCCACCGCCATGCGGCCGGACGCCGGCCCGTCCAGCAGCGCCAGCGGCGTGCGCTCGCCCATGGCCATCGCCTCGCCCGTGTAGCCCCGGAAGCCGGTACAGGTGACGGCCACGTCGCTGACCGGCACCTGCCAGGGGCCCACCAGCTGGTCGCGGGCGGTGAGGCCGCCGACCGTGCGGTCGCCGATATGGATCAGGAACGACTTGTCGGCGACCGTCGGATGCGCCAGCACCCGGGCGCAGGCCTCGGCCAGATCGATGTCGCCGGTCTCCAGCGCCGCCGCGGGCGTCACGAGCCGCCCCGCCTCCCGGGTGAGCCGGGGCGTGCGGCCGAGCAGCATCTCCATGGGCAGGTCCACCGCCGGCTCGCCCAGCCAGCGGTCGGTGACGGTCAGCCGGCCGTCGTCGGTGATCTCGCCGAGCACGGCGTAGGGGCAGCGCTCCCGGCGGCACAGCTCGCCGAACTCGCCGAGGCGCTCCTCGGCGATCACCAGCACGTAGCGCTCCTGCGCCTCGTTGCACCAGATGGCCATCGGGCTCATGCCGGGCTCGTCGTTTGGCACCTCGCGCAGCTCGAAGCGTCCGCCCCGCTTGCTGTGGTCCACCGCCTCCGGCACGGCGTTGGACAGCCCGCCCGCGCCGACGTCGTGGATCAGCACGATGGGGTTGTCATCCCCGCGGGCCCAGCAGCCGTCGATCACCTCCTGGGCCCGGCGCTGCATCTCCGGGTTGCCACGCTGTACCGAGGCGAAGTCCAGTTCCTCGCTGCTGGCGCCGCTGGCCAGGCTCGAGGCCGCGCCGCCGCCGAGGCCGATGAGCATGGCCGGGCCGCCCAGCACCACCAGCCGGGTGCCGGCCGGCACCTCGCGCTTCACTGCGTGGCCCTCGCGCACGTTGCCGAGCCCGCCCGCGATCATGATGGGCTTGTGGTAGCCCCGGCTCTCGCCGTCCGGCAGCCAGTCCGGCTGCGCCTCCCAAGAGCGGAAGTAGCCGGCCAGGTTGGGCCGGCCGAATTCGTTGTTGAAAGACGCCGCGCCGATGGGCCCTTCCAGCATGATGTCCAGCGCCGGGGCGATGCGGTCCGGCCGGCCGCTGTCCCGCTCCCAGGGCCGCGGCGCATCGGGGATGTGCAGGTGGGAGACGGTGAAGCCGGTCAGTCCGGCTTTCGGTTTCGCCCCCAGGCCGGTGGCACCCTCGTCCCGGATTTCCCCGCCGGCGCCGGTGGCCGCACCGGGGAACGGCGAGATGGCCGTCGGATGGTTGTGGGTCTCCACCTTCATCAGGATGTGCACCGGCTCTTCCACGTAGCGGTAGCGCCGCGAGTCCGGCTCGGGGATGAGCCGCGGCGCCCGCCAGCCCTCGATCACGGCTGCGTTGTCGCTGTAGGCGGAGAGGATCCCGTGCGGGCTCCGCTTCGCGGTCTCCCGGATCATCGCGAACAGGCTCAGCGGCTGCGGCTCGCCGTCGACGGTCCACTCGGCGTTGAAGATCTTGTGGCGGCAGTGCTCGGAGTTCGCCTGGGCGAACATCATGAGCTCGGTGTCCGTGGGGTCGCGGCCCAGGCCGGCATAGGCCTCGGCCAGGTAGTCGATCTCCTCGTCCGCGAGCGCGAGTCCGAGCGCGCCGTTGGCCCGCGCCAGCGCGGCGCGGCCGTCTGCGGCCAGCGGGATCCTGCGCTGCGGCGCCGGCTCCCGGTGGGCGAACATGGCCGCCAGCTCGGCCGCATCCCGGAATACGCTCTCGGTCATGCGGTCGTGCAGGCGCTCGGCCGCGGCGCGCAGGATGCCCTCCTCCGCCCGCACGCCCGCCAGACGCCAGGCGATGCCACGCTCCACCCGCCGCACGGCATCCAGGCCGCAGGCGTGCACGATGTCCGTCGCCTTGCTCGACCAGGGCGAGATGGTGCCGATGCGCGGCGTGGTCACCAGCGTCGGGGCATCCTGCGGCTCGGCCGGGTCGCCGGACCGTGCGCCGAGCAGCGCGCCCAGCACCTCGCGCTCGGCGTCGTCGAGTTCCCGGCCCGCCTCCACGAAGTAACGGTAGCGGGCCTGCAGCCCGTCGAGCCCGGGCAGCAGGGGCTTCAGCGTGTCGCGCAGGCGCTCGAGACGGAACGCGGAGAGGGCCTCTCCGCCGGCCAGCACGAACAGAAAGGAATCCGGAGCGGAATCTGCAGAAAGGTTCGCCACGCCGCCCGGCCGGCTCAGGATTTGTCGCCCGGAGGCGAGTACAGGGGCATGGGGAACTGGGTGACGTTGCCCCCTTCCGCCTTGCTGATCTTGCTCGCCCCCTGCTTCTCGACCTCGTCGATCCGCAGCACCGAGTGCAGCGGCAGATAGGTGCGGCTGACCCCCTCGAATTCGGCCTTCACCTTCTCCTCCGAGGGGTCCACCACCACGCTGCTGCGCTCGCCGAACAGCAGGTCCTCGACGGTGAGGAAGCCGAACAGGTCGCCGTGGCTGACGCCGCCGGCGTAGACCTCGTAGACCTTGCCCTGGTTGACGAATGAGATCCTGTAGATGCGTTTCGCTGACATGGCTCCGGGACGCTCCGTTTTCTGCGGGCGAGTTTAACCGAATTCCGCCGCCGGCTGCCCGGCCCCGGGGCGCCGGGCCGGGCATGCGGACGGCATTTCAAGGGGTTCCGACGGCCCGGCTCGCGTAAATGTGAACTGGGACAATGCCGCCACGCTGCGCAATCACCAGAATAGGCCACTGTCCGTCCGTGTACACGGAAGTCACGGCACCCGGGCGCACCTGGGCCCCACCGACAGAGAGGCCGACGATGGCACTGACACTCGAAGTAACCAGCCGCGCGCAGAGGGACCGGCTCGGCGATCACGTGGTCCGGCAGTTCGGCCGCGAGGGCGGCACGATCGGGCGCGCCGAAGACAACGACTGGCGCCTGCCCGATTCCGAACGCTACATCTCCAGCCACCACGCCACCATCGACTTCCAGGCTGGCAGCTACTACCTCATCGACACCAGCATGAACGGCGTGTACGTCAACGGTTCGGACGTGCCCGTGGGCCGCGCGAAGCCCCAGCGCCTGTTCGACGGCGACGTGCTGCGCATGGGCGAATACATCATCAGCGTCACCATCGACGAGGGCTTCGGGCTGCTGGCCGAAGAGGAAGACCACAGGAGCTCCATCGCCCGGGAAGACCTGGTGCAGCTGGACGACGACTCCGACGAGTTCTCCCTGGTCGATGCCGAGGAGATCACCGGCGCCCGGGAACTGAGCTCGCGGCTGTTCGGCGACACCGTGACCGACAGCTACGTAAAACGGCAGAAGGCCGCGGACAAGAAAGCCGAGCGGAAAAGCGCGAAGGTGACCCGCATGCCCCGGCCCGAGGGCAAGAAGCCCGCCAGGCCCGAGCAGACGCCGGCGACGGCGCCGCCGCGGGAGAGCACGCCGCTGCCGAAGGATGCCGTGGAGGCCTTCCTGCGCGGGCTCGGCATGAGCGCCGGGGACCTGGGCAATGCGGACAGCCGGCGCATACTGCACAACGCCGGGCTCGCACTGCGCGAGTTCGTGCTTGGCTCCATGGAACTGCTGCAGAACCGGGCCGCGGTCAAGAACAGCTTCCGTCTGGAGCAGACCACGATCCAGCCCGGCTCGAACAACCCGCTCAAGTTCTCGGCCAGCGCCGACGACGCCGTGCGCACGCTGCTCACGGGCAGCCGCAACGAGTACGGGCCGGCAGTGGACAGCGTCCGCGAGGCCGTGCGGGACCTGAAGCACCACGAGATCGCGGTGATCTGCGCCATGCGCGAGGCACTCGACGACTTCGCCGACCGCTTCGATCCCGAGGACCTGGAGCAGAAATTCGAGAGTACGCTGAAGCGAAGTTCACTGTTCGGCGGCAACAACAAGGCGAAGTACTGGGACCTCTACTCCGATCTCTACGAAGTGCTGACCCGCCACGCCGAGGGCAAACTGCCCGGCCAGTTCGGCGAGGACTTCGCCCGCGCCTATGCCGAACACCTGGAGCGTCTCGAGCGAGACGCGCAGAAGCGCGGCGACGGCGACGACCGGGCGCGGCAGGCCGGCCGCTGAGCCTTCCTGCCCGGCGACGCTCGGACCGCACCGGGCCGGCGCCGGGCCGGCGCGGACCGCTCAGCGGTTGCGCCGGTTCTCGATCAGGTCGTCGACCACACCCGGGTCAGCCAGCGTGGAGGTATCCCCCAGGTTGCCGTAGTCGTTCTCGGCCACCTTGCGCAGGATGCGGCGCATGATCTTGCCCGAGCGGGTCTTCGGCAGCCCCGGCGCGAACTGGATGAGATCCGGCGAGGCGATGGGGCCGATCTCCTTGCGCACCCACTGCCTGAGTTCGGCCAGCACCTCGTCGCTGGCCTCGACGCCCTCCATCAGCGTCACGTAGGCATAGATGCCCTGACCCTTGATGTCGTGGGGATAACCCACCACCGCCGCCTCGGCGACCTTCGGATGGGCCACCAGCGCGCTCTCCACCTCCGCGGTACCCATGCGGTGGCCGGAGACGTTGATCACGTCGTCGACGCGGCCGGTGATCCAGTAGTAGCCGTCCTCGTCGCGGCGGGCGCCGTCGCCGGTGAAATACGCCCCCTCGAAGGTCGAGAAATAGGTGTCGACGAAGCGCTGGTGGTCGCCGTAGACGGTGCGCATCTGGCCCGGCCAGCTGTCCTTCATGATCAGGTTGCCCTCGGCGGGGCCGTCCAGGGCGTTGCCGTCGTTGTCCACCAGCGCAGGCTGGATGCCGAAGAACGGCCGCGTGGCCGAACCCGGCTTGAGCGGCGTGGAGCCGGGCAGCGGCGTGATCAGGATGCCGCCGGTCTCCGTCTGCCACCAGGTATCCACGATGGGGCAGCGGTCCTCGCCCACCACGTGGTAGTACCACTCCCAGGCCTCCGGGTTGATGGGCTCGCCGACGGAGCCGAGCAGCCGCAGCGACTTCCGCGAGGTCTTCTTCACCGGCTCCTCGCCCTCGCGCATCAGCGCGCGGATGGCGGTGGGGGCGGTGTAGACGATGTTCACGTCGTGCTTGTCGCAGACCTGCCAGAAGCGGCTGGAATCCGGGTAGTTCGGCACGCCCTCGAACATCAGCGTGATGGCGCCGTTGGCGAGCGGGCCATAGACGATGTAGCTGTGACCGGTCACCCAGCCCACGTCGGCCGTGCACCAGTAGACGTCGCCCGGGTGGTAGTCGAATACGTACTGATGGGTGAGCGAGGCGTAAACCAGATAGCCGCCGGTGGTGTGCAGCACGCCTTTCGGCTGACCGGTGGAACCCGAGGTGTAGAGGATGAACAGGGGGTCCTCCGCGCCCATTTCCTCCGGCGGGCACTCGGCGTCCACGTCCTGCTCCGCCTCGTGCAGCCACACGTCGCGGCCGGCGTCCCACTCGATATCCCCACCGGTGTTGCGCACCACCAGCACCTTCTCCAGCGTGCTCACGCCCGGCTTCGCTGCTGCGGCATCCACGTTCGCCTTCAGCGGCACCTTGCGGCCGCCGCGCAGGCCCTCGTCGGCGGTGATCACCACGTTGGAGTCGCAGTCCACGATGCGCCCGGCCAGCGCGTCCGGCGAGAAGCCGCCGAACACCACCGAGTGCACCGCGCCGATGCGCGCGCACGCCAGCATGGCCACGGCCGCCTCCGGGATCATGGGCATGTAGATGGTGACCCGGTCGCCGCGCTTCACGCCGATCTTCTTCAGCACGTTGGCGAACCGGCAGACCCGCTCGTACAGCTGGCGGTAGGTAATGGTCTCGTCCCGCGCCGGGTCGTCGCCTTCCCAGAGGATGGCCGGCTGGTCGCCCTTGTCGTCCAGGTGCCGGTCGACGCAGTTGTAGCAGACGTTGAGCGTGCCGTCGGCGTACCAGCGGATGTGCAGGTCGTCGGCCGCGTAGGAGACGTCCTTCACTTCGGTGAAGGGCTTGATCCAGTCGATGCGCTCGGCCTGTTCGGCCCAGAAGCCCTCGTTGTCGGCGAGAGAACGCCGGTACATGTCGTCGTAGCTTTTCTCGTCGATGTACGCGCGATCACGAAAGTAGTCGTTGACCGGATAGACCTTGCTCATCAGCTCCCCTCCTCGATGACTGCCATGTTCCTTGTTGGATTCTCTGGCCGAATTCTATGGCCCCTTTCTCCAGCCGCAGTGTAACGGATGCGCGCGGCCGGCCTCAGCGCCCGGCCGCGGCCCGTGCCAGCGACAGCACGCGCCGGGCCTGCAGCAGATGCGGACGGTCCACCATGCGGCCGTCCAGGTCCAGCACGCCGGCGTCCGGCTGCGCCTCGAAGGCGTCCACGATGCGCCGGGCGTCCGCCACCTCGGTCTTCGTCGGCGTGAATGCCTCGTTGATCACCGGCACCTGGGCGGGATGGATCGCCAGCATGCCCAGGAAACCGTCCCGGCGGGCAGCGCCGGCGCAGGCGCGCAGCCCGTCCGTGTCCCTGAAATCCGTATAGACCGTGTCGATGGCCGGAACGCCGGCCGCCGCCGCCGCCAGCGCGCACAGCGAACGCACCGTCTGGAAGGTGGGCAGCCAGCGGCCATGGCCGTCCCTCGCGCTCATGGCGCCGATGGCGGCGGACAGGTCCTCCGCACCCCAGGACAGCCCGGCCAGGCGCGGGCCTGCGTCGGCATATTCGCCCAGGCGGAATACCGCGGCCGGGGTCTCCGTGGCGATCGGCAGTATGCGCACGGCGCCCGGCGTCATGCCGGCAGCGGCCTCGAGCGAACCGAGCCATCGGTCCAGCCGCAGCACGTCTTCCGCGCCGCCGGCTTTCGGCACGACCACGCCGTCCAGCCCCTCGACGACCACCGCCGGCAGGTCCGCACCCGCCGCGCCGCTGGCGAGGCCGTTGATGCGCACCCAGCGCTCGGCCCGTCCACGCGGCCCGGCCAGGAACTCGGCGGCGAGCCGGCGCGCCACCTCGCGCCGCGACGGAGCGACGGAATCCTCCAGATCGAGGATCAGGGCGTCGGCGCCCGCTTCGTCCGCCTTCGCCAGCTTGCGCTCGCTGTCGGCCGGGACGAAGAGGTAAGAGCGCATCAGGCGCCCCCGGGCTTGCGCAGCATCAGCGCGCTGCGCCGGCAGTTGCCCACCAGCACGCCGTCCTGGTTGTAGGCCCGGTGGGCGAAGACGACGATGCCGTTCTCCGGCCGCGAGCGGCTCTCGCGCACCTCGAGCACCTCGGACTCCACCCGGATGGTGTCGCCGTGGAACAGGGGATGCGGGAACCGCACCTCGTCCCAGCCCAGGTTGGCGACGGTGGTGCCATGGGTGGTGTCGTTCACCGAGATGCCCACCATGAACCCGAGGGTCAGGGCGCTGTTGACGAGCGGCCGGCCGAATTCCGTGCCCTTGCAGTACTCGGCATCCAGGTGGATGGCGGCCGGGTTGTGGGTCAGGGCCGTGAAGAAGACGTTGTCGGCTTCCGTGATGGTGCGCCGGATGGGATGGTCGAACGTCTGTCCGACGGTGAATTCTTCGAAATACAGACCAG
>DASRVH010000026.1:0-19597 GCA_035655155.1 Woeseiaceae bacterium | reverse complement strand
CGCGTCGCGCTGGGCGGCCCTGGCCTCGGCCATCACTCTCACCGCGGCCTGTGGTGGTGGCGGCGAGGAAGAGCCCCGTCAGGCAGAGCAGCCGACCACCGGCGCGGAGGCCGTCACGGCGGCCGGCGTGATCGACGCGGCCGATTTTGCCGAACACGTGAAAGTGCTCGCCTCGGACGAGTTCCAGGGCCGGGCGCCGGGCGGCGAAGGCGAGCGCAACACGGTCGACTATCTCACCGCGGAGTTCCGCGCCGCCGGGCTGCAGCCGGCCAACGGCGACAGCTATCTGCAGGGCGTGCCGCTGGTCTCCATCACCGCCGCGGAGGTGACGCCGCTTGCGGTCGAGGGAGGCGAGGAATCACTGTCGTTCCGCTACCAGCAGGACATGATGGTGTGGACCAAGCGCTACCGGGAAGCCGAGTCCCTGACCGACAGCGACATGGTCTTCGTGGGCTACGGCATCGTTGCGCCCGAGTACGACTGGAATGACTACGAGGGTCTCGACGTCGAGGGCAAGACCGTCGTGATGCTGGTCAACGATCCCGGTTTCGCCACCGGCGATGCGGAGCTGTTCAACGGCCGCGCCATGACCTACTACGGCCGCTGGACCTACAAGTACGAGGAGGCGGCCCGCCAGGGTGCCGCCGGCGCGCTGATCGTCCACGAGACGGACGCGGCCGGTTATCCCTGGCTGGTGGTGAGCGGCAGCTGGAGCGGCGAGCAGTTCGATCTCGATCTGGGCGATGCCGCGCCCCCGCGGGTGGCCATCGAGGGCTGGCTGACCGGCGAGGCGGCCCGCTCGGTATTCGCCTCGGCCGGCGTCGACTTCGACGAGGCGGTCAGTGCAGCGGCGAGCGGGAAGTTCGAGGCGCGGCCGCTGGGTCTGCAGGCGAGCGTCGCGGTTACCAACAGCCTGTCCAGCATGGAGTCGGCCAACGTCGTCGGCATGCTGCCCGGCAGCGAGCATCCGGACGAGTACATCGTCTATACGGCGCACTGGGACCACCTCGGCGTGGCGCGCTCCGTGCTGCAGGACCGCATCTACAACGGCGCGGTGGACAACGCGACCGGCGTGGCCGGCATGCTGGAGATCGCGGAAGCCTTCTCCGTGATGGAGGCCGGCCCGAAACGCAGCATCGTGTTCCTGGCCGTGACCGCCGAGGAATCGGGCCTGCTCGGTTCCGACTGGTACGCGAGCCATCCGTTGTTCCCCCTGGAGCGCACGGTGGCCAACATCAATCTGGACGCGATGTCGCTGGTGGGCCCCAGTCACGACATCACGGTGATCGGCTATGGCAATTCCGAACTGGACGAGTACGCGGCCCGCGCCGCGGAGATCCAGAGTCGGCACCTGGAACCGGAGCCCACGCCGGAGAAGGGCTTCTTCTACCGCTCCGACCACTTCAACTTCGCCAAGCGCGGCGTGCCGGCGCTCTACCTGCGCGGCGGCGTCGACCACCGCGAGAAGGGCAGGGAATACGGGCTCGCCTACAACAGTGCGTGGGTAAGCGAGCACTATCACAAGGTCAGCGACGAATACAGCGAGGACTGGGACCTGCGCGGCGTGATCGAAGACGTCGAGCTGTTGTTCGAGGTGGGCCGGGCCCTCTCCGCGACGCGCGACTGGCCGAACTGGGTCGAGGGCAACGAGTTCCGTGCGGCCCGCGACGCGTCCGCCTCCGCCCGCGAGGGCGGCTGAAGGCGAGCGGCGCTTCGCGGAGGCTTATGGGCGCCCGTCGGCGTCCATCGACTCTTGCTGGCGATAGGCCGTCGCGGCGAGAAAGGCGGGCTCGGGGGCAGGATCGACCGGGTTCGCCTCTTCCTCGTCGCGCTCCGGCGCGCCGTCTTTCTTCTGGGCGATGTTCAGGCCGGCGATGCCGTCCCGGGAGACGCCGAAGAAGACGGCGAAGGCGCGGGTCTCCCAGAACGTGAGCAGGCGCAGCCCGTCGAGTTCCTTCAGCCGGGTGATGAGCGGGGCGCGGTCCCGGTAGTAAACGGGCCGGATGCCGGGGCCGGCGTCCCTCGGGATGCGGGCGTCAGGGCGTGCTGCCGGCACGGCCCGGTGGCGGAAGCGCGCGGGGAGCAGGGCGTAGCGGAGAGTGCCTGCCTCCCGGACGCCCGTCACCGTCGCCGCATCCGCTGCGATGGCCGCGCCGGTGGCCGGGTCGTGACGGCCGGGCGCTTCGTCGGCCGCCGCCCTGGCGCCGGGCAGCGCCAGCAGGCAGGCCGCCGCGAGTATCAGTGGAGTCTTCATCGGCCGCACCCTCCGTCATTAGGGACAGCGGCGGCCAGTCTGGCACCGGGTGGTGGCGACTAACGAGGAATCAGGTCACAACCCGGAGTTAATTCAAGAGCTTATGTCAACAAGGCGGAGGGCGGCGGGTTCGTGTGCCGTCGACCGGCAACGCGCCTCGGCCGGCCCCGCCCGCGGCGCTCAGCGCTGGTCGTCCCGGCGCCAGGAGTCGGAGTGGTCGTAGGGGTCGAAAGCGTGGTCCTCGTCGATCGATAGTGAAGGGTCGTCCAGCAATCTGAGCAGCTCTTCGCGGTCGTCGGCCGGAATCTCACCCAGATAAACGTTCTTGCCGTTGCCGTTGGAAACGACCCGGCTGCCCGCCGGCAGATGATCGATGCGGGGAGGCGGCGACGGAGGCGATTCTTCGCGGCCCTGCGACTCTCTGCGCTGCCTTGCGCGTTGTTCGGCGAGCACCTGGTTCAACAGCGGCGTGGCGCCGCGCGCCGGCGCGGGTGTGGGCTGTGACCGGAAACGGTCCAGCAGTCGCTCTTCCAGCAGTTTCTTGAGGTACGAGGTCATTTGTCGGGTTGTTCTTCGTGGCAGGCCGATGCCTTTGCGGAGAGTTCGATTATCCGACCCGCTCGTCAGTATGCACCTGAAACTTTACATAATTTTGTCAAATTACCCGTCAATTCACTGATTCAGTGAGAGTTCTGTGACCCGGTTCACAGTTCTGCGGCCCCGTCGGCGGGGCGC
The DNA here is from genome assembly GCA_035655155.1 of Woeseiaceae bacterium. Lineage (GTDB taxonomy): Bacteria > Pseudomonadota > Gammaproteobacteria > Steroidobacterales > Woeseiaceae > Lentisalinibacter. The sequence goes on along the minus strand of DASRVH010000026.1, from coordinate 16,608 downwards.
GTTCATGCGGGAATCCGGCTTCGCGGCCGGCGCATGGCCCGCCAGGTCAGACGGGTGACGGTCACCACCAGCCAGGGGCTCAGCACGAGGAACCCGGTGCCGGGATTGCCCCGGCCCAGCGCGCCCCAGATCTCGCCGTAGAAGCCCCCGAGGCCGTCCGGGTATTCGCCGAAAATGAGGAAGCCGACCCCGTAGACCGCGGCCGGCAGAAGTAGCACGCCGCCGAGTACCAGAACGACGGCCAGCAGCGACTCGCGTTTCAGCAGGGCGCCAATGTCGTTTTTTTCGTCTGCCATTGCGAGAATCCGTCTGTCCAGCGGCGATGCGGCGGCGATGCGGCGACTATCCAGCGGCGATCCTCGGCGAGTTGCCCGGCGGAATCAAGCCCCCGGGACGACTCCCGGGGATCGACGGCAGAGCGATATCGTGAGGTGCGCGTGGCCGGTAGTGGCAAATACGAACTGTGGATCTTCGGCTACGGCTCGCTGGTGTGGCGGCCCGACTTCGCCCATGCCGAGGCCGTGCCGGCCTGGAGCGAGGGTCAGCAGCGGCGCTTCTGGCAGGCCTCTACGGACCATCGGGGCACGCCGGCCCGGCCCGGCCGGGTCGCGACGCTGACGCCGGAGCCGGGTGCCCGCTGCCGGGGGGTCGCCTACCGGATCCAGTCCGGCTCGCGTGAGGAGGTGCTGGCCTACCTCGACCATCGCGAGAAGAACGGTTACCTGAAGCGCACGCTCGGCATCGAACTGGACGACGGCCGCCGCGGCGAGGCCATCACCTATGTCGCGGACCCGGGCGGAGAGCATTATCTGGGCGCGGCCCCGCTTGCGGAGATGGCGCGGCAGATCCGGTCGAGCGTCGGTCCCAGCGGTCCGAATTCGGAGTACGTGCTCCGTCTGGCCGAGGCGCTGCGCGGACTCGGTGCGTCGGAGCAGGAGGAGGTGTTCGCGCTGGAGGCGCTGCTGCGGCGGGCGGAGTCCGGCTCAGGGCCGTAGGCGCTCGCGCCGGCGCCGGCGCCAGATGCGGGCGCCGAGATGGAGGCAGCAGCCCGAGAAGAGCAGGTAGTAGGGCACGACCCAGTACCAGGCGCTGACGTAAAGGGTGGCGAACAGCGCCAGGAAGCCGGCGGTTATGTAGAAATAGGGGAGGGCCTCGTACAGCAGGGTTGGCAGCCAGACGCGGCGGCTCGCCAGCAACCGGCTCCTTACGCGGAGCGTGCTCGCCTCCGTTGCCTGTGCTTCCCTGCTGCCCATCAGTGGCGCATCCGTCCCGACCTCGTGCGGTCTCCCCAGCGTCGCCGAGACTAGCGCACGCAGCGAACCTGGTCCGTGATTGGGCTCACAATCAGGCGTAATAAGGCGTAATCAGCTGTCGGCGCCGGAATCCCGGGGCGTCTCCTGGTAGCGGAAACGGCTGTCGCCGATCACCAGCGTATCGCCGGGTCTCAGATCCGCCCGCGGAATGCGTTCGCCGTTCACGTAGATGCCGTTCTTGCTGCCCAGGTCCACCACGTGCACCCGGTCGGCCTCGTTGATGATCGCCGCGTGGAAGCGGCTGACGAAGGGGGTCTTCAGCTGGATGTCGTTGCCGGCGGTGCGGCCGATGGTGATGCGTTCGCGGAACAGGGGATAGCGGATATCCTGGCCGTTGACCTCGGCGACCAGCGACCGGCCGACCCGCCCCTGCTCCGGGCTCGGTTCGTCTTCGCCGGCCATGCTGCGAGCCATGCGGGCATCGAGGTCCTCCATCGAGGCCTCGATCGTGCCGAGCCTGGCGATGTGCTCGCGCAGCTGCTCGAGCTCGGCGGACAGTTCGCCATTGCGGTTGAGGGCCTCGGCGAGTTCGGTGCGTGTGTCATGCAGCTCCCCACGCAGCGACTCGATCGCGGCGGCCTCGGCCTGCTCCCGGGACTCCCGCGCGGCCAGCCGGCCCTTCAGGTCGTCGACCCGGTCCTCCATCTGCACGAGTCGCGACCGGGTCTTCTCCAGTTCCTGGTCGCGTTCGCACAGCTCGTGCCAGACCTGCTGTAGTTCCTCGGTGCGTTCCTCGAGCTCGCCGGCTGCCTCCGAACGGGCGGTTTCCGCTGCGGCGGCCGCGGATTTCGCCTCTTCCAGGGCGGTGCGGAGCGCGGCGGCTTCGCCGCCGAGGCGCTCGTTGTCGGCCTCCAGCCGGCCGATGGCCTCGTCCTGCCCGTCGATTCGGCTGCCGAGTTCCTGCCGGAGCTGCGCCAGTTCCCCGTTGCGCCGCTCCAGTTCGCCGCGGGCTTCCGTCCGGGACTGATCGGCCTTTTCCAGCGCGGCGCGCAGCCCGTCGGCCTCGTGGCCCAACCGCTCGTTGTCGGCCTCCAGCCCGCGGATGGTCTCGTCGCGCTCCCCGACGCGGTTGCCGAGTTCCGCGGCAGCGCGGCGCGCCTCGGCGAGAGTGCGGGAGAGTTCCTCGGCCCGCTCGCGCCAGCCGGCGCTGTCCTCGAGCCGGCCCTGCATCTCGGTCGCTGCGGCCTCGAGCTCCCGGCTGCGCGCATCCCGGCCGAGCAGTTGCCGGCGCAGCTCGTCGTTCTCGTTCCCGAGCCGGGCCAGCTCCCGTTCGAGCGCCCGGCCGCTGGCTTCCCGTCGGGCGAGCCGCCGGCCGAGGCGCACGGACTCACGCTTCGCCCGCCCCGCCTCACGCCGGGTGCGGACCAGCAGAGAGAGACCGGAACGCAGGCGCGAGTCCTGCTGTTCGGCCTCGGCCAGCGCCTGCTGCAGCCGCATCGTCTGGTCCCGGGAGCGGGCCAGCTCCGCCTCGAGTCGCTCCCGATCGGCGCCGGCATCGGCGAGCTGCCGCTCCCCGGCGGCCAGCGCTTCGGTCAGCCCGTCGCCGCGGTCGGCGGCATCGTTCAGCTGCTCCTGCTGCGCGGCGATGCGTTCCCGGGCGGTCTCCAGCTCCTGGCGCAGGGTTGCCGCGGTGCTCTCCCTCTCGGCCAGTTCCTGCTCGACCTCGTCCCAGCGGGACTGCATCTGCTCCAGCCGGCTCTCGAGGGAGCGGATCCGCTCGCCGCGCTCTTCCAGGTCGGTCTGCAGGGAGAGGATCTTCTCTTCCCGAGTGACCGTCTCTGCGTCGAGACCGTGCAGCTCGGCCGTCCCTTCGTCGATCGCGCCGCCGCCCAGTGCGCGCAGCTCGTCGGTGGGGTCGTCGTCGACGACGGCGGCCGGAGCATCGATCTTGTTATTTCTTTCCGATGCCATGGGAAAAGTCTAGCACGCGCCCTCACGCGGCTCAGTCGGCCGGTACCGTGCGGGCGTCCGCCCAGCGGCGGAGGCGGTCGATGCGTTCGGCCATCACGACGGAGAGGGGACGCGTCGCCTCGATCTCGGCGAGGATGGCGGCGGTGTCCAGCAGCCGGTCCGAGCCGTGGACGGTGTACAGCGCCGCGACGATCGCCTGCTCGATCTCGGCGCCGGAGAAGCCGTGACTGGCGTCGGCCAGTGCGATCAGGTCGAACCCGCCGGGATCGAGGTCACGGGCGGCCAGGTGCAGCTCGAAGATGTCACGCCGGACTTCGGGCCGCGGCAGATCGACGAAGAAGATCTCGTCGAAGCGCCCCTTTCGCACCAGTTCGGGAGGCAGATCGTCGATCTCGTTCGCGGTGGCGACGACGAAGACCTGGTCCCGCTTCTCCGCCATCCAGGTCAGGAAGGTGGCGAGCACCCGGCGGCCCGTTCCCGTATCGTCGCGTCCGCCGGCGATGCCCTTCTCGAGCTCGTCGATCCAGAGCACGCAGGGCGCCATGACTTCGGCGGTGCGCAGCGCCTCCCTGAGATTCCTCTCGGTCTCGCCGTGATACTTGTTGTACAGCGCGCCGAAGTCGAGGCGCAGCAGCGGGATGCCGTAGACGCCGGCGGTGGCTTTCGCGGCCAGGCTCTTGCCGCAGCCCTGCACGCCGATCAGCAGCAGTCCGCGGGGCAGGTCGAGGTGGCGGTTCTCGCCGGGCTTCAGGAACGCGCCGCGGCGGCGCTCCAGCCAGCTCTTCAACCGGCCCAGGCCGCCCACCTCGGCGAAGTCGGTGGTCTCGTACTCGTAGGAGAGCAGGCCGCCCCGGTTCAGCAGCTCGTACTTGGCCCGCATCACCTCAGGGATGTCGGCGGCGGAGATGGCGCCGTCGCGGAATATGGCATTTCGGGCCAGGCGCGCGGTATCGGCGGCGGTCAGCCCGCCGAGGTTGCGGATCAGCAGTTCGAAGGCCTGCTTGTCGGTGCGCACGGGACGGCCCTCGTTGGCCTGCGCCCATTCCCGGGCCACCTTGCGGACGATCTCCTCCCGCCGCGCGGGGCAGGGCATGCTCAGCTCCAGCCGGGCGGAGTAGCGCTCGATCTCCGCCGGCAGCCGCACACGGTGGCTGATCAGCGCCAGATGCCGGTTCGTGTTGCGGAAGCCGATGCAGATGTCCTTGATCAGGCGCACGTTGACCGGATCGTCGATGTACGGATGGAAGTCCAGCAGCACGTACAGCCCGGGCTTCTCCACCGCCCGGATATGGCGCAGCACCTCGGCCGGCTGGCTGTTGTGCAACTGGGGCTCCATGTCGATGTCGAGGCGCTGCAGGCCGTCGGTGACCGTCCAGCGGTACAGCGGCCGGTAATCGCCGCCGGTGAGGTTCACGTCCTTCAGCAGCTCCAGCACCCGATCCTCTTCGTGGCTCTCCACGACGATGATCGGTACCCGCGAGTTCAGTATCAGGCTGAGGTCTTTGCGCTCGTCCATAGCTCGTCCGTTGGCCGCCAGTTGCTCGTTGCCAGTGCCGCTACATGCTAGACCATCCGCCGCGGGCGGGGGCTTGCGCCAGGTCACGCCACAGGGTTTTGCCGTCGGCTGCTAGAATCCCGCTGGTTATGAGGTACCGCCCATGAAGCCGACACTGCCGGCCGCCGCGCTCGCGCTGGCCGTCGCCCTCCCGCTGGCGGCCGCGCCGCTCACCGAGGAATCGCTGCTCGACTGGGAATACGCGGGCAGCCCCCGCTATGCGCCCCAGGGCGACGACAATGGCAATGGCGAGCGCATCGTCTATGCCCGCTTCGGCACCGACGCCGAGGCGGACGGCTACCACGCGGACCTGTGGCTGATCGGGGCGTCCGGAGAGCGCCGTCTCACGGCAGACGCCGCTGCCGACTACGCGCCTGCCTGGTCGCCGGACGGCGGGAGTCTGGCGTTTCTTTCCCGCCGGGACGGCAGCGCCCAGATCTATGTATTGCGGGCCGGCGGTGGCGACGCGACGAAGATCACGGCCGCGGAAGGGGGCGTGCGCGCCTTCGCCTGGGCCCCGGACAGCCGCCGCATCGCGATACTGGCGCGGCCGGCCGCCGGGGCCGAACAGGACGCAGCCTACGTCACCGACCGCCTGCTCACGCGGCGGGACGGCCGGGAGGGCTACCGGCGGCCGGGCGCGGCGCAGCTCGGTGTCGTATCCATGGCGCAAGCGCAGGCGGAGCCCGTCTGGCTCACCGATCACGAATTCGGCGCCGGGGTGCCGGCCTGGAGCGCGGACGGGGCCACCCTCTATTTCAGCGCCGCCTGGGATTCCGAAGAGGCGCTGGCGCTGGGCGACACGGAGCTCTACGCCGTCGCGGCCGACGGCAGCGCCGCGCCGCGGCCCATCACCGAGCGCAACGGACCCGACGACAACCCGCTGCCGTCGCCGGACGGCAGCTGGATTGCCTGGACCGGGTTCGACGACGGCGAGCCGCCGGTCAGCTATCGGCCGGACGAGCTCTACGTGATGCGCCCGGACGGCAGCGAGCGGCGGAACCTGACCGCGGACTGGCCGGCGGGGGTGGCCGACACGATGGCCGGCGACGTCAACCCGCCCTTCGGACCGGCCCGCCGGCTCGCCTGGTCGGCCGACAGCCGCAGCCTGTACTTCACGGCCGCCGTAGAGGGGCGGGTGCAGTTGATGCGGGCCGGCGTCGACGACGGCGTCGTCGCGCCGGTCACCGATTTCGACGAGGGCGACATCCGCGAGTTCGACGTGGCCGCCGACGGCAGCATCGCCGCGGTCTACAGCCGGCCGGATTCCCCGCCCCAGATCGTGACATTCCCGCCGGAGCGCGCACAGCGCGGCGGCTGGCGCCAGCGCACCTCCCTGAACGGCGCCTACCTCGAGTATCCCCGCTTCGCGGAGTACGAGGAGCTCAGGGTCAACTCCTTCGACGGCACGCCGATACAGGCCTGGCTGATCCAGCCGCCGCGCTTCGACACGCGCGAGCGCCATCCGCTGATCCTCTATATCCACGGCGGCCCGCACTCGATGTACGGGACGAACTTCTTTCACGAATTCCAGGTGCTGGCCGCGGCGGGCTACTTCGTGCTGATCGCCAACCCCCGGGGCAGCACCGGCTACGGCGAGGTCTTCGGCAACGTCATCCAGTACCGCTACCCGGGCGACGACTTCCGCGACCTGATGGCCGTGGTCGACGCCGTGGCGGAGCGCGAATATATCGACGCCGAACGGCTGGGCGTGGCCGGCGGCAGCGGCGGCGGGCTTCTGACCACCTGGGTGGTGGGGCAGACGGACCGTTTCCGCGCGGCCTCGGCGCACCGTTCCGTCACCAACTGGCTGAGCTTCGTCGGCACCACCGACATCAACCGCTACGTGACCGCGCGCTGGTTCCGGGACTACCCCTGGCGCGACCCCGAAGGCTACCTGTCCCGCTCGCCCCTGATGCTGGTGGACCGGGTGACGACGCCGGTGCAGATCATCCACAGCGACGAGGACTTCCGCACGCCGCTGGAGCAGGGGCTGCAGTACTACACGGCGCTGAAGCAGCTCGGCAAGCCGGCCGAGCTGGTGGTGATGCCGGGCGCGAGCCACGGCCTGTCGCGGGACGGCGCGCCGTCGAAGCGGGTGGAGCGGCTGCGGCTGATCATCGACTGGTTCGACCGGCATCTTCGCGACGATTCCCCCGAACGTCGATGATCAAGTAGCGGGGTCTCCCAGTGCGTCGCGGAATTCCTCCGACGCGAGGGTGCGCGACGATGCGTCCATGACTGCAGCCGCCGTCTCCCGCAGCTCGGCGAGGCCGAGGCGTCCGTCGCCGTCCGCGAGCCGGCGGAGCACGTCGTCGAGGCTCGCGTCTCCCCCGGTCCGGTCGCGGATCTCCCGGTCGAGTTTCCGGAACACGCTCGCCGCCCGCGCGGTGGTCGCGCCGGTCGAGTGCCGCCGGCGCAGGCCCTCGGACGCCTCGCCCCACTCGGCCAGGTCGCGGAACGTGTCGCGGCTGCGCGCGGCGGTGACCGTCCCCGTGCGGCGCAGGACCTCCACGCTGTAGTACTCGGCCAGTCCCTCCAGGATCCAGTCGTCGCCGCGCACGGTGTCGCGCCCGAGCGCGATGTGCATGAGTTCGTGGAGCAGCGTGCTGGTGCCGTTTTCGCTGATCAGCGGCCGATCGGCGTGCACGTAGAGCGAGTCCGGGGCCGACAGCGCGCCGCGCCACATGGGATCGCCGGCGGAGACCACGGTGAGCCGCTCGGGGAAATCCGGCACCAGCCGCACGATCTCGGGCAGCGTCCAGTTCAGCAGCGCCAGCACGTCGACGCGCCGCACACCGTGGTCCACGGGCCCGGCCACCGCCACGCGGACGCCGGCGATGGTGTCCCGGCGCACGCCGAGGTTGCCGGCCACCATCCAGCCTGTGGGCCGGTCGAAGCGGCGTTCGTCGTTTACGACCTGGTAGCGGCCGTCCTCCTCACGATACGGCGTGACGACGGACCATCCGCGCGGCACGCGGAGCGTGAGGGTACTCCGCGAGACGGCGTCTTTCAGGGTGCGGGTCGCGGCGGCCGGAAAGGCATCCTCGCCCCGGAACAGGGCCCACTCGGGACCGAGCCGGGCGTCGTAGGCCTCGCCGCGAGGGTGCACCAGCGCGACCTGCCAGGTGAGCGTCCCGCCCCGCTCGGGCGGGCGCCAGACGAGCTTGCCGCCACGGCGCTCGATCTCGCCGTCGCCCGCGAATTTCGTCCAGCGCTCGCCGGACAGGCTGAAGCGGGCCTCCCGCAGCAGGTGGCGCGGCTGATCGAGCGTGATCGACGCCCGCGCGGCGCCCCGCAGGGGCTCCAGCACGAGTTCGTAATGCAGCCGGTACGTGAGTTCATCCGCCGCGGGCGCGGCGGCCGCCTCGCCGGCAACGCGGCAGGCGCTCAGCGGAAGGCAGACCAGCAGGAGGAGGCAGGTGTGACGCATTCTGCGTATTATGCGCAAAACCGCGGCACCGAACAGGGAGGACGGCGGAGCCGCATCCCACTGCCGCTGCCGCCACAACGAGGAGAATAAAATGGATCTATTGGGTTTCGCGAAGGATATCGGGCGTCGGATCTTCAACAAGGACGAAGAGGCCGCGGAGAAGATCAAGGAGCTGATCCTGCAGAACAACCCCGGCGTGCGCAATCTCGAAGTGGAATTCGACCAGGGCGTGGTCGGACTGTCCGGCGAGTGCGAATCCGGCGCCGCCATGCAGAAGTGCGTGCTGCTCGCCGGCAACGTGGAAGGCGTGATCGACGTTTATGCCAACAAGATGACCATCCGGGCGCCGGCGAGCGGGGACGGCGGCAAGGCCGGTGAGGAAGCGGAGGCCGAGCCCGACGAGGAGCCGGTGGAGTTCTACACCATCCGCTCCGGCGACACGCTCGGCAAGATCGCCAGGCAGTACTACGGTGACGCGATGAAGTATCCCCGCATCTTCGAAGCGAACCGGGAAGTGATCGAGGACCCGGACAAGATCTATCCGGGCCAGCGCATCCGCATCCCGCTCGGCTGAGCGGCCGCCGGGATTCGCGAGCCATCCGGACGGGCCCTGCGGGGCCCGTTCTTCGTCCGGCTCGTCCGGTTCATTCCGGCCGACGAAAGCGGTAGTGGCCTACCAGCCACTGGCGACCGTCGCCGTAGCCGAACAGCTCGGCGCAGGCCATGTAGAAGATGCGCCATCGCTGCAGCCAGATCCGCGCGTCCCGTTCGGCGAGATCCTCGCCGAGGATGCCGAGAGCGTCGTCGCGGTGCGCGTCCAATTTCTCCAGCCAGGCGTTGCAGGTGCGCTCGTAGTGGCGTCCGCCCACCAGCCAGCGCTCCTCGAGACGCAGATCGTCCTGGAAGTGCAGCAGCGTATCCGCCGAGGGCATGATGCCGCCGGTGAAGAAGTGCTGTGCCATCCAGTCCGTTTTGCCCTCGACCTGGAAGGGGTAGAGCAGCTCCCGGTGGCAGAAGTGATGGACGAACAGCTGACCGCCCGGCCGCAGCCAGCCGGCGATGCGCCGCATCAGCTCGCGGTAATTGCTCATGTGCTCGAACATCTCCACCGATACGACCCGGTCGAAGGTATCGCCGGCGTCGAACTCGCGCATGTCGGCCGTGATCACGTCGATGTTGCCGAGTCCCCGTTCACGGGCTAGCGCAAGGATGGTCTCGCGCTGCGGGGCGGAGTTGGAGACGCACAGGATCTCCGCCTTCGGCAGGTGTTCCGCCATCCACAGCGACAGCGAGCCCCAGCCGCAGCCCAGCTCCAGGATGCGCTGGCCGTCCTCGAGGCGCGCGCGCTCGACGGTGAGGGCCAGCATGCGGGCCTCGGAGTCGTCCAGCGTGGCCGTGGATTCGTCCCAGTAGCCGCAGCTGTACTTGCGGTGGCGTCCCAGACAGAGTCGGAAGAACTCGGCGGGCACCTCGTAGTGCTGTTCGTTGGCGGCATCCGTGTGCACGGCCACAGGCCCTTCCGAGAGTTCCGAGATGCGCAGCCGGAAGCGCGCGTCCTGGGCGTCTGCGCTCGCCAGGCGCTCGTTGGCCAGGCGTCCGGCCAGCAGCCGCCGGATGCCCTGGCGGATCAGGGTATCGGGTACGAGGCCGCGTTCGGCCCAGTCAATGGGACCGGCCATTACGCTGGCTCGTCGGCGCTGCCGAGCAGCGCCGGCAGCGGTGCGGCGTGGGCGAACCAGACCAGCAGCGGCGTCACGACCGCCCAGGCCGCGCCGAGGCAGACGAGCGTAAGCTCGCCGGGAAAGGCGGCGGCGCCCAGCTTCGTTCCGGCCGTGAAGGACAACGGCTGGCCCACGGCCCCGAACAGCGCGGCCAGCCGGTAGCGCCCGGCCAGCCAGCGGAGGCAGCCGCGCAGGGTGAGCGCAAAGACCACCCACAAGGTCAGTATCCAGGCCGGTGCCAGCGGTCCCCACGGCGAGGCATAGTCCAGCAGCCCGAAACCGACGAAACTGCCGTCCACCAGCAGCCCCAGGGCGAGTGCGCCGGCGCAGAGCGCCAGCAGCCGGCCGCGGGAAGACTCCCGGGAGAGCTCCCAGGCGAGGAACGCGCCGGCCAGAAGCATGCCCGGCCAGACGATGCCGTTGGCGGCACCGAGCACCAGCGCAAACCAGCACGCGTTGAACAGAATGAAGTTGATCAGCACGAGGCGAATCCCGGGATTGTCCGATGACCCGTCTGCTGTTCGGCGCCGGCGGCCTTCCGGATGCAGCGAACCCGGCGGATCAGGTTCAGCCGGTCGTGTCGGAATCGGCGATGAAGGTGCGGAGCCGGTCCGCCATGTTCTTGCACGCCGCCGTCTGGGTGCGCGCGATCAGCGGCACCGGGATCACGATCGCCGGCAGATAGGACGTGCCGGAGACATCCGCCTTCACCGAGCCGGCGGACTTCAGTTCCTTCAGGTCCCAGATGGATGCCTCGTAGTTGGCTTCGTTCTCCCACCAGGCGAAGCCGAAGCAGCCGCCGCCGCCTGGTCCTGCCGCGCAGGACATGCTGCCGCCGCCTCCGGTGCGCTCGGTATCGCCGTCGAGCCACACGATGTAGCGAACGCCGCTGTCGCGGATGCGCTCGCGCACGCCCGGGCGTTGCATGAAGCGCTGCAGCGCCTTCGTCTCGGCGGGGGCCGTGCGCGGTTCCAGCCACGGAAACAGAGCGTCCACGAATTGTTCGTCCGGCATGACGGCCAGGCCTTCCCGGCCGTTACCCAGCGCATCGCCAACGCAATCGGTGAAGCCGCGCTCCGTCTCGTTGCCGAGATGGTAGCTGCGTGCCATGACCACCACCGCCTCTCCATCCAGGATGCCGGTGGCTGCGCTCTTCTCCTGTTCCATCCGTGCCGTGACGCAGCCGCTCAGCAGAACGGCCGTCCCGGCCAGTCCCAGCAGCAGCGTCCGGCCGGCGCCTGCCGCTCCGGCTTTGCCGTCTCTAGCCTCGGTCATCGGTGAGATTCCCCTGGAATTTTGCCTGGGCCGCATCGTCCGTGTTCGCAGCCACGTCCGTGGATTGCTCCGGTTCCCCTTCGGCCGGCAGTCCGTCCTCGTCTTCGGTCTGTGGTGGCGCGACCACCGTTACGGCGCCGGACTCGGTCTCGCCCGCGGGACCGGTGCGAGCGCTCAGGCTCTCCGCCTCTGTCGGCTCCGGCACGGGCACGCCGTTGCCGCCCGGGTCGCCGAGCCCGGTCTCCCGGGCGAAGCGCAGCCCGATCATGGCCGCCGCATCCCGCATCGCGAGCACCGCGGCGCGGGCCAGCGCCTCGTCCGCGCTGAACATGCCCTCGGAGCCGGCCTTGCCATAGGCGGCAATGGGCCAGTTGGAGATCTCCGTGCCCTCGCCGTCGAAGATGCGCAGCCGGTAGCGGATCCAGATGGTATAGGCATCCGAGCGGCTCTGGGCGGGCAGGGCGAATTCGAACGCCTCGATGCTCGCCTCGATGAGGGCGTCGGCGCCCACCGTCTCGACGTCGGTATCCGCCTCGACCTCGACCACCTCGCTGAACATGGACTCGAACAGATGCTGGAAGGCGAGTTTGTTGGCGGCTCCCAGATTGATGGTCCATTTCTGCCGCCCCAGCACCTCCTCCTCATGCACGTAGCGCGACATTTCGGGCGAGTAACGGACGGCCACCTTCAGCGGCAGCTGGTTCAGCAGGGGGTCGGGAAGAGCGGGATCCCTGAGCGCAACCTGGCTCGAGCAGCCCGTGATGACCAGGGCTGCCAGGATGACTGCGACGATGGCAGAAACTCTCCCGGTCAAGCGACGCTCCATCGGCCGAAGCGGCCGGCGATTCCCCCGCCATTTCCCCCGCCATTTGCCGAGGGATCGAGTACCGTATCCTTGATGTCGACTCGCGCGGCCGCCCGAAGTTTCATCCTGACCGCGGCAAGCGATGCACGCTTCGACTCTAGACCCAGCGCGCCCGTCATGCAAGCAGACCGGCCGTGGCCTTGCCGACACGCGTCAGAAGCGTGCGCGGATGGCCCGCAGCAGGCCTCCGAGCAGGGGAATATGCTCGTACAGACCGCCTGCGGAGTCCCAGAAATCCTGGTGCAGAACCACCCGGCCGTCGCCGTCGAAGCGAAAGTGAGTGACGCCCCACGAGACCAGCGGCTCGCCGCCGGCCAGCGCGCCAACACGCATGGTCATCCGCCAGCGGAAGTAGAAATCGTCGCCGGAGCGGCCGACGTGGTGGAACTCCACCTGCACGGAGTCGGCGTTCTGCGCCGTGTGCAGGAAGTACTCCTCGATGGCTGCGGCGCCTCGCACGGTCTTCAGCGTGTCGTTGAAAAAGGCGTCCGGGGCGTAGACCTCCCGGGCCATGCGGCGGACGCCTTTGGGCGTGAGTTCGCCGAAGAACTGCCGCAGCCTCTCGACGGCGGCGGCCTCGGCCTCGCTGCCCGGCGCGGGACCCATCCCCTCGGTGCGGGCCAGGGCCTCCTCGTAGGCGGCGACGTGGGCCGCGGAGGAATCCGCGTCTGCGCTGCGGATCGCCCACGCCAGCAGGCCGATCAGGATCACGGCCAGGACGCCGATGACAAGCAGGGTTACAATCGCGAGCTTTTGCATGCCGGTCTCCTTACGGGGTGGCCGGGGACTGAGACGAGGGTGAGTGCGTGGTGACGACGACAAGCATAGTGCACGTGAGCCTTGCCGGCGTCGGCAGGTTATTCGCCGCCTCCCGCTGATCGGATCAGGAGCCCCCGGTGCCACGTCCCAAGGTCCTCGTCTTCCAGCACGTGCCCTTCGAGCCGCTGGGCACGCTGGATCCGTTGCTGAAGGAGCACGGCTTCCGCATCCGCTACGTCAATTTCAGCCGCGACCCGGCGCAACGCCCGCGACTCGCCGGCTACGATGCACTGATCGTCCTCGGCGGACCGATGAACGTGGACGAGGTGGAGGACTACCCCAACCTGGCCACCGAGGTCGAACTGATCCGGGAGGCGCTGGAGCGGGAGCGCCACGTGCTCGGCATCTGTCTGGGCGCGCAACTGCTCGCGAAGGCGCTGGGAGGCACGGTGGCCCCCAACGGGCCCCACGAGATCGGCTGGCACGAGGTGCGGCTCACCGCCGACGGCGAGGCGGACCCGGTACTCTCGGCGCTGGATTCGCCGGCGCCGCTTTTCCACTGGCACGGCGACAGGTTCGAGCTGCCGCCGGGCGCGAGCCACCTGGCGGAGTCCGCGCTGTGCGCCAATCAGGCCTTCCGCTACGGCGATCTGGCGCTGGGTCTGCAGTTCCATCTGGAAGTGGATCGGGCGCTGATCGAGCGCTGGCTGACGGTGCCGGTCAACCGGCGGCTGCTGGCGCGTCTGCAGGGGCAGGTGGACCCGGAGGCGATACGACGCGAGACGCCCGCGCTCATCGCGGCACTGGAAGCCCGCAGCCGCCACGTATTCGGCCGCTGGATCGAGCAGTTCGGCCTGCCCCGGCGGCGGCGCGCGCTGCCGTCGCGCTGAGCGGCGCCGGCTCGCTGCAGATTCCGGGCCGAATCCCGGACTGATTCCCCGGCTGATTCCCGGGCTGATTTTTGCCGTCGTTGCCTGCATGATAGGCCGTTCAACCAGCCGAGCGGGAACCCGAGCATGAAGCTGTACGCCGACGTCACCCGGGAGATCGACGAGATGCCGGAGGGCCCGGAGATCGTCGCTTTCTTCGATCTGGACGGCACCCTGCTGTCCGGCTTCTCGGTGACCTCGATGATGCGCGAGCGTCTGACCTCCGGCGAGCTGAAGCCGCGCCAGGCGCTCGTGCAGTTCGTCTCGTTCGTCGGTCAGGGCTTCCGCAGCCGCGAATTCCCGGCCATGCTGAAGGCGGCCACGCGAACGCTGGAGGGCGTCGAGGAGGCGTCCTTCGTGCGACTCGGCCGCGAGACGTTCCGCAAATACGTGAGCGGCGCCATCTATCCGGAGTCCCGCGCCCTGGTGCGCGCCCACCAGCGAAAGGGGCACACCGTGGTGGTGCTGTCTTCGGCCACGCCGTACCAGGTCACCCCGGTGGCGGAGGAACTGGATATCGAGCACGTGCTGTGCACCCGCTTCGAGGTGGAGGAGGGCAGATTCACCGGCCGGCTGGTCGAACCCATCACCTATGGCGAAGGCAAGCTCGTGGCGGCCCGCAAATTCCTGAAGGCGCGCCGCCTGAAGCTCGCCAACAGCTTCTTCTATACCGACGGTGCCGAGGACGTGCCGCTGCTCGAACACGTCGGCTATCCGCGCCCCCTCAATCCCGACGGCGACCTGGAGGAGGTGGCCGGGGAGAGAGGCTGGCCCATCCGGCGCTTCCACAGCCGCGGCCTGCCCGGCGTGCGCGAGCTGCTCGGCACCGGGCTGGCCTGGGGCGCGCTCGTCTCTTCGGCCCTGGCAAGTGTCCCCGTCCTCGCCCTCAACCGCTCCCGGCGCGATGCCGCCAACCTGGCCATCGCGACGTTCGGCGATTTCGCCAGCGCGCTGGCGGGTCTCGACCTGCAGGTGACGGGAGAGCAGCATCTCTGGTCGCACAGGCCCGCGGTGTTCGTCTTCAATCACCAGAGCGGCGCGGACATGGTGATCCTGGCGAAGCTGCTGCGGCAGGATTTCACCGGTATCGCCAAGAAGGAGCTCAGGAGCAACCCGATCCTCGGCCCGCTCATGTGGGCCACCGAGACGGTGTTCATCGACCGGGCCAACACGGAGCGGGCGATCGAAGCGATGCGCCCGGCGGTCGAGACACTGAAGAGCGGCCTGTCCATCGTGCTGGCGCCGGAGGGCACTCGCAGTCTCAGCGACCGGCTGGGGCCGTTCAAGAAGGGTGCGTTCCACCTGGCCATGCAGGCGGGCGTGCCGATGGTGCCCATCGTGATCCACAACGCGACGGATGCGCTGCCGAAGAGCGGTATCTTCGTGCGTCCTGCCATCATCAAGGTGGAGATACTGCCGCCCGTGCCCACCGACGACTGGGAGCCGGAGACCATCGACCGGCACGTGCGGGGCGTGCGCCGCATGTTCCTGAAAGCGCTGGATCAACTGCCGGAGCCCGGCGAAGAAGAAATAAGTAATAACAATAAGATATAGAGACTTTCTCGACTGAGAATCGCCCACGGCCGAGGCTGCGGCGGACAATTTACCGCGCGCGTGCATCCGATCCGGCGCCTCGTGTCATCTCTTTATCGGACGGAGGGGAATTCCCCCTGCACAAGAGGAGACGCGGATAATGGGTGACTTCGACAGCGACATTCTCGTGCCGATCACGTTGTTCATCAGTATCGCCGTGGTGTATGCCCTGGCCCTGATGTACCGGGCCAGGCAGCGGGAGCAGATCCAGCTCACGGTGCGCCAGATTCTTGACAAGGGCCAGGAGCTCACTCCGGAGCTGCTCGAGAAGCTCGGCCACACGGGGGCGCAGCCCCACTCGGATCTGCGGCGCGGCGTCATCGCCGTCGCCATCGGCCTGGGCATCGCTTCGTTCGGGGTCATTCTCGGCGAACACGATGCGATGCGGCCCCTGGTCGCCATCGGGGCGATCCCGTTCCTGATCGGGCTCGCGTACCTGGGGTTATGGAAGTTCGCGGGCAGGGATACGTGATTACGAAGAGGCCGCCGGGACGCGATGTCGACATCCGCGAGCGATGAGGAGCTGGTCGCCATTGCGGTTGCCGTCGGGGATGAGGCGGCCTTCGGCGAGCTGGTGCGCCGCCACCAGTCCCGGGTGCGTGGCTGGCTGCGGCAGCTCACCGGCGACGTCGCCGAGGCCGACGATCTCGCCCAGGAGACGTTCCTCAAGGCGTGGACCCGGCTCAACACCTTTGCTGCCCGCGGGCGCTTCCAGGCGTGGCTGATGAAGCTCGCCTACAATGAGTTCCTGCAGGCGGTGCGCGGCGGACAGCGGCGGCGCCGCCTGGCGGGCGAGTACGAGGCGGATGCCGCAGCGCTGGGCCGGACCGCGGACGAGTCGATGTCCGGTACCGGCAGCGAACTGCCCGACCTGCCCCGGCTGCTGTCGGTGCTGGGGGAGGAGGAGCGGCACGTGATGCTGCTGGGCTATGGCTGCGGCTGTTCTCACGCCGAGATCAGCGAGATCACCGGCATGGCGCTCGGCACGGTCAAGTCGCACATGCACCGTGGAAAGGCGCGCATCAGGCAGTCCTTCGCGCTGGAGGCGAGCGAGTGATGAGGCAGACGGAGGAAGAATTCGAGCGGCTGCTCGAGCGCGAGTTCGCGCGCGCTTTCGACCCGGTGGCCGACGACGGCTTCAGCGAGCGCGTGCTGCGCCGCGTCCGGCGGCGCGGGCTGGCGAGGGTGCTGGCGCTGACCCTGGCGGGTGCCGCCGGCCTGGCGGTGGCTTTCGTGCCGCTGGTGCAGATCGCG
>DASRVH010000025.1:0-38892 GCA_035655155.1 Woeseiaceae bacterium | reverse complement strand
CTGTTCTTCGTGTTCCTCGTGGCGATCACGGGGCGGGACTTCGGCGCCATGCACGCCGCGGAAGTGCGGGCCCGGGGCGGGCGCGTGCGGTCGGAGGCCTCGGAGGCGTCCAGCGGCGAGGGCCTGGAGGAACTTGAGCCGCCGGAAGACGCGCCGGTACGCGCGGTGAATGCGGTGGTGCCCATCCTGGTGCTGATCGGCACGCTGCTGGCCGCATTGCTGATCACCGGCGAAGGCGAGACGCTGCCCGAGATCATCGGCAGCGCAGACCCGTACAAGTCGCTGATGTGGGCGTCGCTGCTGAGCGTGATAGCGGCCGCCGGCCTGTCCCTGGTGCAGCGCATACTCGGCCTGGAAGAGGTCATCGATGCCTGGTACACGGGGGTACGCTCGATGCTGTTCGCCATGATCATCCTGGTGCTGGCCTGGGCGCTGGCCGGCATCGCCGACGAACTGCACACCGCGGACTACCTGGTCAGCCTGCTGGGCGACTCCCTGCCGCCGGCGGTGCTGCCGGCGCTGGTATTCGTGCTCTCGGCGCTGACCGCCTTCAGCACCGGCACGAGCTGGGGGACCATGGGCATCCTCATGCCGTTGATCATCCCGCTGACATGGGCGGTGATGTCGGCGGCGGGCATGACCGGGCCCGAATACCACGACATCCTGTACTCGGCGATTGCCTGCAACCTGGCCGGCGCGGTCTGGGGCGATCACTGCTCTCCGATCTCGGATACCACCATTCTCTCGTCAATGGCGAGCGGCTGCGACCACATCGAACACGTGCGCACCCAGCTGCCCTATGCCATGGCCGTCGGGCTCGTCGCGCTGCTGATCGGCACCTTGCCGACCGGTTACGGGCTGCCCTGGTGGGTGGCCCTGCCGGCGGGCGGTGCCGTGTTGTACGTCGTCATCCGCTTCTTCGGCCGGCGGCCGGAAGACGCCGCGGCTTCTTCGGCCGGATCGGGCTGAGCCTCGTCCCGCCCGCAGCGCATGGATGGCGTTCCGCCGCAGGATGGATAAACTAGGGCGGTGTCCCGGCGGCGTCCGGGGCGGACGGGGGGGGAACAGCCATGGCCACGATTCCACGCGATACCCTGCGGCTGAAGTCCGGCGAAGCCGTGGATGCCCAGGGCATCATGACCGACCGGGATTTCCAGTTCCTGATCGCCTCGCTGCTCGTGCGCATCGCGAAGACCGACGGCACCATCTCCACGGCCGAGACGTCGCAGATGCTCGCCATCACCGAAAGCCACTTCCGCCTGAGCAGCGCCGAGGCGCTGGAGCTGCTGACTAATGCACTGACCGAGGCGCCGGAACCCGAGGAGCTCGAGGCCCAGCTGCGCGCGCTCAGAAACCTGCTCGACCCCGCGGAGAAAGAAGAAGTGGCGATGCTGCTGCTGGAGCTGATCGCCGCCGACGGCCGCCGCGAGTCGGCGGAACTCGACGTCCTGCACTATGCCGCGGACGTGCTGGAGATTCCGCCGGAGGTCATGCACTCGGCGTACGAGCGGTTCTTCGAACGCTGACTCGTTCTTTCCTGGCCGTCATGCGGGGGTATCCATCTTGCTCCCGACAAAAGGTCGCGGCGATGGATACCCCCGCATGACGGCCGTGCTCGTGGTGGCGTAACGGCGCTGCCAGTCAGTAGCGCCTACTGATACGTGCCAGACCTCCCGGCTACGGGTCCGTCAGCGGGTGGACAAGGGTGGCGGGCCCGGCCGAAGCGAGGGAGGACAGGACGTCCGAGCGAGCGTCCCCGCGACCCTTGTCCACCCGATGATGGGCCAACGTCGATAGAACGCGGGGTCGAGGCTGGCAGAGCCGGTCGGGCCTGAAGGCCCTCCTACGTGTTATTTGGCGGGGGTCAGTTTCAGGAGTTTGCCGTTGCGCTCGTCGGTGAGAAGCCAGAGCAGGCCGTCCGGGCCCTCGGCCACCGCGCGGATGCGGCCGTAGGCATCGTCGAGCATGCGCTCCTCGGCCACGATCTCGTCGCCGTTCAGGGTCAGGCGCACCAGCAGGCCGAATTTCAACGAGCCCACGAACAGGTCGCCTTTCCATGCGGGGAAGGCGTCGCCGTTATAGAAAGCCATGCCCGAGGGGGCGATGGAAGGCACCCAGGTGTGGGCGGGCTGGGCCATGCCGGGTTTTTCCTCGCCCTCGCCGATCTTCGTGCCGATGCCGTAATTGCGACCGTTGGTGATCACGGGCCAGCCGTAGTTCACGGCGGGACGCATCAGGTTCACTTCGTCGCCGCCCTGGGGGCCGTGCTCGTGGGTCCAGATCTGGCCGTTCGCCCTCAGCGCCATGCCCTGCATGTTGCGATTGCCATAGGTCCAGATCTCCGGCTGCGCGCCGTCGCGGCCCACGAACGGGTTGTCCGCGGGCACGCTCCCGTCCGGGTTCAGCCGCAGCAGGGAACCGTTGTGGGAGGAAAGATCCTGGGCGGACGGGCGATCGCCGCGGTCGCCGAGCGAGACGTAGAGCTTGCCGTCCCGCCCGAACAGCAGCCGGGAGCCGAAATGCCGCTTGCCGTCCGTCCTGGGCGCGGCACGGAAGATTACTTCCACGTTGGTGAGAGCGTCGCCCTCCAGCCGGCCCCGCAGCACTTCCGTGCTGTAGCCGTCGTCGCCGCGGCCGGCGTAAGACAGATAGACCAGCCGGTTTTCCGCGAAGTCCGGGTGCAGCGTTACGTCCAGCAGGCCGCCCTGGCCGTGCTGATCGATGGGTGGCAGGCCCGCGACCGGGTCGCGTAGCACCTTGCCGTCGCGCACCACGCGCAGGGTGCCGCCGCGCTCGGTGATCAGGATGTCGCCGCCCGGCAGGAACGCGAGCCCCCAGGGGTGGCTGAGTCCGTCGGTGACGACGGACACCTCGACGTCGTGGAACTCCGTCCCGAATCGCTCCGCCTGCGCCTCGGTTGATAGGCTGAGCAGCATAACGGCCGCCATAATCGACCACATGGACACGCGCAGCATGGGTTCTCTCCCTTTATTGTTCGTCTTCTAATCGACCTTGCTCACCGCGATGCGTTCCGCGCGGCGCCGGCCGGCCGCGAGGACCTGTAGCTTGAAGCCACGCCATTCTACCTCGTCCCCCACTTCCGGCAGTCGGCCGAGGAGCGTGCTGACGAGACCGCCGGCGGTCACGACGTCTGCCTCCGGTTCCCAGCGCAGGCCGAGCTGGCTGCATAGCTTGCGCAGATCCACGGTGCCCAGCGCCTGCAGGCTGCCGTCGGGCTGGCGCCAGATCTCCTCCGTCGGCCGGTCGGTTTCGTCGTAGATCTCGCCCACGATCTCCTCCAGCAGGTCCTCGTTGGTGACGATGCCGAGGAAGGTGCCGTACTCGTCCACCACCAGCGCCATGTGGGTGCGGGTCTCCTGGAAGGCCAGCAGCAGCGAGTTGACCGGCTTGGTCTCGGGCACGATCAGGGGCTCGCGGATCAGCGACTCCCAGTCCACCTCGTCGTGCTCCTGCAGGTGGATCAGCAGCTCTTTCGCCAGCGCGATGCCCGCGGCCTGGTCCAGATCCTCGGTGGGCGAGTAGGGGAAGCGGCTGAAACGCTCCTCCTTCAGGGTCTGCAGCAGTTCGTCCCGGCTCATGGTGCCGGACAGGAAGCGCACCGCCGCCCGCGGCACCATCACGTCCACGGCACGGAGCTGGCGCAGATGCGTGGCGCCGACGATCATGGAGGCCGTCCGCAGGCCCACGCTGCCCTCCCGGCGGCCGAGGGAGGCGAGCAGGCGTATCTCCTCCACCGATGTGATGGGCATCTCCTCGCCGCCGCCGCGCAGCGCCCGGGACAGCATGCCGCTCACCGCCACCAGCGGCTTCAGCGCCACGGTGAAAGCCTGGATGCCGAAGGCGACCGGTGTCGCGAGCAGATCGGAATAGGTGACACCCACCGTCTTCGGGATGATCTCCGTGAACAGCAGCACGGCGACGGTGAAGACGATGGTGAAGATCCACAGCGTCTGCGGGTCGAACACGTTGGAGTAACTCGCACCGGCCACCGATGCGCCCACCGTGTGGGCGACGGTGTTGACGATCAGGATGGCCGCGATGGGCGTGTCGATGTCCCGCTTGAAGCGTCGGAGCAGGCGTCCCGAGCGCTTGCCGCTCTGCGCCAGCTCCTCGACCCGCGAGTAGCGCACCGATAGCAGCACCGATTCGAAGATGGAGCAGAGGAAGGAGAAGACGAGAGCCACCGAGACGGCGGCAACGAAGACGAGCATGAAAATCCCTCGAGGGTTACGCAGGCGAATCTATGCATGTAGGAGGGCCTTCAGGCCCGATCCCGATGGTTCACACGAATCATACACACAAAAAAAAGCCCGGCCGAAGCCGGGCTTTTCGTCCAATGCGGACAGTGTGTTTCGATCAGTAGTCGAAACGGTAGCTCGCCTGCAGGGCCCAGGACTGGCCCAGGGAGAACTGGTAGTAATTGAAGAACGAGAAATACGGCCAGCCGGACCAGTTCTGGTCGATCGGCGGCTTCTCGTCGAACAGGTTGTTGACGATCAGGTCCACGTCGGCCTTGCCGTCCATGAACGTGTAGCCGACGGACGCGTTGTAGATCATCTGCGGACCCATCCGCGGCTCCTCCGCGAACTCGTCTTCAAGTTGGCCTTCATACGAGCGGGTCGAGCCAAAGCGCTCACCGAACAGCGTGGCGCGGAAGTCGCCATACTGCCAGTTAATCGTCCCGCGGACGCGGCTCCGCCAGTTGATGCTCTGATCCCGGACGTTCTCCACCGGATCCTCGGGAAAGACACTGAAATCGTCATCGAGGACGTGTGTCCAGCCGAGATTGAGGCTGAACGTGCCGATGCCGTCTGTTTCGTAGACGTAATCCAGAGCGGCGTCGATACCGGTGACTTTGTTGTTGGCCGCATTAATCGGACCGGTCTCGACAGAGACCAGCTCTCCGGAATCCAGCTGATTCGGATCCACAGGATTGCGATCGGTTCGGCCGAGCGCGTCCTGACACTCACCGGAACCTGAGTCCCTGACTCCCAGCAGGCAGTCCGCCTCGATCTCCAGGATTCTCGTCAACGGGTTGTCAACCACGATGTTGTCGAGATCGACCTGCCACCAGTCTGCAGTGATCGACAGATTATCGATGGGCTCGATGACGAAACCAACCGTGAAGGACTCGCCTTCCTCTTCTTCGAGGCCCGGGTTGCCCTCGCGCGCGCCGGAGATGTTCGGCTGGTAACGACCCGGGTTCAGGTCTGCACACTCGCCGAGCGACAGGTTCGGTTGTTCTTCCCGGCAGAGGTACTGGTCTATGACCGTCGTGAAGAAGCCACTCGGATCCGCGAACACGAAGTGCATGTCGGGAGCACGGAAGCTCGTTGCCCAGGATCCCCGGAGAAGGATACGGTCTGTCGGTCGGTACTCGACGCCGAGGTTGTAGGTAAAGGCGTCATCCACTTCCGTGATGTCGTCGTACTTGTCGTAGCGTCCGGCCAGCGATAGCTGGAGCGTATCCAGGACCGGGACCGCGAACTCGACGCCGGCAGCGTAGCGGTCGCGCTCGCCGCCACCACCTGTGCCAGTCAGCCCGAAGAAGTAGTTGCCCGCTACCAACCGCGGGTCAAGGTTGATGTCGTACTCCTGCGAACCCCACTCCAGAACACCAGCCATCGATACCGTACCGGCAGGCAGATCAAGGAGATCGCCAGTGACCACGGCCTGAATAAGGTCGTTGGATGAATCGGCCTCGGTACGCCCTACGTCGGTGAGCTGGTTCCAGATCTCCGGCGTAATGGGCGAGTAGAAGTTCTGGTAATCGATCTCGCGGATCGGGAAGTCGAAGAAGTCACCTGGCAGCGCATTGAAAAAGTAATCCTCGACCAGGGAGTCGACGAGGAGCGTGCGCTCGCGCTCGAGGTCGTAGTTCGAGGAGTTCCAGGACAGCTCATAGTCCCAATACGGGCTGAAGAGCTGGCCACGTATCCCGACGAAGTAATCGATGACTTCCTCATCGAACTGCTGGAACTTGGCTTCGGGACCGCCGATTTCCTGATTCGTGAAAATGCGCTGGATAAAGCCAATTCCGCCAGGAACCGGTTGGCCCAGGAGGAGCGGCAGACTGCTGCTGTTCGAGTTCGGAATATAGAAATCCTGCAGGTTGAAGTAGAAGTTGAAGTTGGTATCGAGTTCGGCGTCGACCTGGAAGTAATTGACGCCGCCGAAAATCTCGTGATCGCCCAACTCCAGGGTTCCCTTCGTGTAGAAGTTGACCTGCTCACGGCCGTTGAGGATCGACTGCTCGGCGATCTGGGTTGAGTTACCGCAGTAGGCACGCTCACCGACCGAACTTTGACGGATACTCAGTTCCTGGTTTGAGAAGTTGTCGCAGGCATTGGGGTCGAACAGGCGCGGGTCTACCAGGTTCGGCACACCAACGGCTCCTGCGAAAACGTCTACCTCAACGACATTGAACGAGTTGTTCCGCTCGCCAGGACGCGGTGCATCCTGCGTGCTGTCCATGAAGTCACGCTGGAAGGCGAAAATCGGATCCTGGTCGAAGTACTCGAACGCGTAGGTGATATTCCAGTTGTCACCCAGGAAGCCGCCGACACCCTCGAAGCGTATATTCTCGCCGCCACCGTCGGTGTAGTCACCGTAGCGGACACTGAGATCGAACGAGTTTGCGAGGTCGTCGCGCAGGATGATGTTGACAACGCCGGCGATCGCGTCGGAGCCGTAGATGGCTGACGCACCCTGAGCGAGAAACTCAATCCGGTCCACGGCAGCCAGCGGGATGGACGAAATGTTCACGATGTTCGACTGTCCGTTGAACGGCAGCGGGTAGTCCGAGATGCGGCGGCCGTCCACCAGGATCAGCACGCGGCCGGGGCCCAGGTTACGCAGGTCGATGGAGTTCGCGTTCTGCGTGAAGGTGCCGGCCTGCGCTTCGTTCTGGGCCAGGCCGGTGACCTGGTTCAGCGACTTCAGCGCCTCGGAGACTGTGGTAAAGCCTTCCCGGTCGATCTGTTCGCGGTCGATCACCGTGACGGGGCTCGGGCCCTCGATCGCGGTGCGCGTGATACGCGAACCCGTGATGACGACGCGGTCCAGCTCGGCGCTGTCCTCGTCTTCATCGTCTTCTTCGCCCTGGGCGAAGGCAGTGGTGGTGCCCATGGCACCGAGCACGAGCAGAGCGCTGGCTACTAACGCAGACCAGCGTTGCAGATTCAGGATTTTCATTACCAAGCCTCCCGGATGTCACTTGGCGGATTCCGCCGGATGACGGTTTCCATTGGGTTTCTAGTCAGTCTTTTTATGCTATCCGGCGTCGTCCGACCTGTTGCAGCAAGACGACGACCTTGCCGGAATTTAGCAGATCAGCGCCGATAGTGTCTATTTTTCCGGGATTATTCTGTTGCAGCTGTACAACATAAGTCGATTTGTCGCGCCGCGGCAAAAACGGTTTCGCAGGTTATTGTTTTCATGACAAAAAACGGCTCCCCGTAGGGAGCCGTCTGGTTGAGAGGCGTTCGCATCCTCCCCGGCGACGGGGCCTTTGCGCCCCGCCGCGGGAGTCGCTTCAGCCCTGGTCCGGGTTCTTCAGGTTCTCGTCAAGGAAGTTGACGACCTTGGTGTACCACTCCACCTGGTTCTCCAGCTTGCGGAATCCGTGGCCCTCGTCTTCCTTGATGATGAGCTCGTAGTCCACGTCGTGAGCCTTCAGCTTGTCCTCCAGGTTGAGGGCGTGATCGATCACCACACGCGGGTCTTCCTCGCCGTAGCCCATCAGCAGCGGCACGCGGATCTTGTCGACGTGGTTGATCGGCGAGCGCGCGGCCATGTCGGCTCGCTCCTCGGGATCGTCGTAGTCGCCGATGGTGCGCTTCATCTCCGCCCGCTGCATCCGCCAGGAGGCCGGCATGGTCTCGAACAGCAGCGGTATATCGGTGACGCCCACGTAGTTGATGGCGCACTGGTAGAGCTCCGGCGTGAAGGTGATGCCGGCCATGGCCGCGTAGCCGCCGTAGCTCGCGCCGTAGATGCAGACGCGGTCCGGGTCGGCGATGCCTTCGTCCACGGCCCACTGCACGGCATCGGTGATGTCGTTCTGCATCTCGGCGCCCCACTTGCCCCAGCCGGCCTTGTCGAACTCCTGGCCGAAGCCGGTGGAGCCGCGGAAGTTCACCTGCAGCACGGCATAGCCCCGGTTGGCCAGCAGCTGCACCTCCGGATTGAAGCCCCAGGAGTCACGCGCCCGCGGGCCGCCGTGAGGGTTCACGACCAGGGGCAGACCCTTGCCGTCGCTGCCCGGCGGCAGGGTGAGGTAGGCCGGCAGGGTCAGGCCGTCGCGCGCCTCGATGTCCACCGGCTGCATCTTCGCCAGGCTCTCCTCGGGCAGCCACTCGTAGGCGATGGCCAGCTCTTCCATCTTGTTCGACTCGCGATCGAACAGGTAATAGGCGGCCGGGTTCCGGTCGCTCCACACGGTGAAGACGAACTTGTCCTCGTCCTCCGTGGCGCTGGACATCGAGACCTGCTTCTCCGGGAAGGCGGCCTTGATGGACTGCATCATCCGCTCCCACTCCGGATCCACGTAGTGGTAGCCAGGCTTGTCGGCGTTGTAGGTGATCATCACGGCGTCGTCCTTGACGTCCGAGGCGACGACGCCACCCACGTCGACCTCCGGGTGCTCGAAGATCAGCTTGCCGAGCTTTTTATTCTCCAGGTCGTACTCGTAGATGGCTGCCTTGTCCCGCTCCTCGCCTTCCGGCGTGATGTTGGAGCGCACCCACATGCGCTCGCCGTCGTCGCTGAGCCAGGCGGGCGTAAAGCCGCCTTCGGCCACCTTGAATTCGATCAGCGTCGTCCAGTCGTCCTTCTCGGACTCGCGGTAGAGCACCTTGCGCTTGCCGTCCTCGAAGGCGACGGCGCCGATGATCTCGCCCTCGTCGTTCGGCAGCCAGCCGGCGATGTTGCCCGGGTTGCGCTCGACGCCACGCATATTGCCGTTGTAGATGTTCATGCGCTTGACGTCCTGCACCACGGTGTCGTGGTACTGGCGCGGCACGGAGACCAGGATCTCGTCCTCCTCGTCCTCGAGGGTATTCAGCACGGAGGCGGTCAGGATGACGCGGCTGCCGCCGCGGATCTGGGTCTCGGCCGGCTCGATCAGCGTGCGCGGTTTGGAGCCGTCCTTGTTCACCGCGAAGATGCCGAAGGACTCGTTGCCGTCGTTGTCCATGAAGAACAGGATGCGATCGTTGTTGGCCCACATGTAGCCGTTCACGTCGCGGTCTTTCACGCCCGTGATGGCCGTGGCATCCCGGGTCTCGAGGTTGATGACCGCGATGTTGCGGCGGTCGTTCTCGAACAGCGGCGTGACGGCTGCGAGGTACTTGCCGTCCGGGGACAGCTGGAAGCTCGTAAACAGCGAGCGCTTGAAGAAGTCCTCGACCGGGATCTCTTCGACGGCCATGGCCGGCGCTGCGAGCATGAGGGCGGCGGCCAGTGCCGCGAGATATCGGTTGATCCTTTTCATGTCTGCTCCTGGTGGACCTTGTTCGTATTGGAAGCCTGCAGGAGGGCCTTCAGGCCCGACAAGCGCATCGGCAATCGGGCCTGAAGGCCCTCCTACGGTCTTGGTTGCGACCGATAGTAGCCAAAGAAAGTTTCCGAGGCGAGACAATGCGGTTGTCAGACGGTGGACAGGCGCTCACCGTAAACCGTTTTGGACAGCGTGACCCACATACACACGGCGGCCGCGCTCGATGCCGAGCCGGGCGGCCGCGCCGGCGTTCAGTTCCAGCACCGCGCTGACCGGCCCGCGGGAGTACACGGATTCCAGCGACAGCGGTTCGGTGTGTGCGGCCACGTTGGCGACCGTGCCGTCCGCGCGGATGAACACCATATCCAGCGGGATCAGGGTATTCTTCATCCACATGGACACGCGCCGCTCGCCGGGGTAGAGGAACAGCATGCCCCGGTCGTCGGGCATCTCGGTGACATGCATGAGGCCGCGGGCCCGCTGGGCGGCGTTTAGCGCCAGCCAGACCCCGACGCGGTGGCAGGCCAGGCGGCCCTCGACGGTGATGACGGCGCGGGAGTAGCCGGCGTCGAGCTCTGCAGCCGATCCGGCCTCGGGTTGTGCGCCGCTCGCGGCGCCCGCTGCCAGCGACAGCGACAGAGCCAGGGCCAGGAGCAATCCCCGCTTCATGGCGACAGCGGATCCTGCGACGGCGCCCAGTCGATGCGGCCGCGGAATTCGAGCTCGTCCAGGCTGATGCTGCCCTGACCGTTGAGGGCGGGCAGGGCGGCCGTGCAGTAGACCCGGCCGGTCACGGCGCGGGTGTCCTCCGGTCCGGGCGCGGGTTCCTGCCGGGTGACGTCGGCCCAGCACTGCTCGCCGCTGTTGGAGTAGAAGCGGCTGGAATGCTCGTCGATGATGGTGACGGTGGCGGCCCGGCCCGTGACGGTCTCGTCGGGGTCCAGCGCATCGATGCCGAGGATGATCACCAGGTCGGCGTCCGTGGGCGCGATGCGCCTGGCGAAGCGCAGCCTGGCGCCCGCCCCGTCCGGACGCGGCATGCCCTCGCATTCCAGGGCGCCGCCGCGCCAGTCCAGCGGCGCGTCGATGGCGCCGTAAAGCCGGCCGGCGAGGTAGCCGCTGCCGTCTTCGAGGCAGGCTCTCGCAGCGGCATCGGCAAGCGTCGCGGCGGCAGTGTCGGCAGGGGCGTCTTCCCCTTCGCCTGCGCAGGCGGAGGCACCCAGCAGCAGGCAGAGTACGGGCAGCAGCGAATTTTTGCCGCCAGCCGCGGTCCACACACTTCCGCCCAGGCGCTCGGCGGCCCGGTCACGGCGACGGCTTTCTGAGAAAGGGAATAACATGCAGCGAGAGTCCCCGTCCGGTGCGCAGGCCGGTGGGTGTTTGGCGCGCGACGCCGCCAATCCTACAATGTCGCGCCCCTTCGGTGCGGAGGAAACCGTGGATCTGTACGAGAAATTCCAGGCCCTGGAGAATCATGTCAGCGGCCTGATCATCGGCCAGCAGCACCTGGTCAACCGGATGCTGATCGCCCTGCTCTGTGATGGCCACCTGCTGGTGGAAGGCGCGCCGGGGCTGGCCAAGACCCGGGCCATCAAGGTGCTGTCAC
The DNA here is from genome assembly GCA_035655155.1 of Woeseiaceae bacterium. Lineage (GTDB taxonomy): Bacteria > Pseudomonadota > Gammaproteobacteria > Steroidobacterales > Woeseiaceae > Lentisalinibacter. The sequence continues at coordinate 27,766 of DASRVH010000025.1, read as the reverse complement.
AGTCCATCGAGGGCGATTTCCACCGCCTGCAGTTCACGCCGGACCTGCTGCCCGCCGACCTCACCGGCACCGAGATCTACCGGCCCCAGGACGGCACCTTCCAGTTCCGCGCGGGGCCCCTGTTCCATAACCTCATCCTCGCCGACGAGATCAACCGGGCGCCGGCCAAGGTGCAGTCCGCCCTGCTGGAGGCGATGGAAGAACGCCAGATCACCGTAGGCAGCAAGACCTATCCGCTGCCGCCGCTGTTCATGGTGATGGCGACCCAGAACCCCATCGAGCAGGAGGGCACCTATCCGCTGCCCGAGGCCCAGCTCGACCGCTTCCTGATGCACGCGGTGGTGGACTATCCGAGCGCCGAGGACGAGCGCCGCATCCTGGTGCTGAACCGGGAGGAGGCGAAGGCGAGGGCGTCGGATCCGTTCAGCCCGCCGGCCGAGCTGCCCGAAGCGGACGTGATGGCGGCCCGGGGCGAGATCCTGCGACTGCACCTGGCCGACGAGCTGGAGCGCTACATCGTGGACCTCGTGCTGGCCACCCGGGACCCGGAGCGGATCGACCGTGAACTGGCGGGCGCCGTCCAGTTCGGCGCGAGTCCGCGGGCGAGCATCGCCATCGACCGCACCGCCCGCGCCCACGCCTGGCTGCGCGGCCGTGACTACGTGGGGCCGGACGACATCCAGGCGGTGGCGCCGGACGTGCTGCGCCACCGGGTGCTCCTCAGTTACGAAGCCGAGGCCGACGGGCTGACGCCGGATGCCTTCATCGACGGGCTGATCGCCGGCGTCGGCGTGCCCTGAGCGGAGGGAGAGACGTCAGCGGTATGGGGCAGGCATCCCGGGCAAAAGCATCTCAGGCAACGGCATCCCGGACGGCGGCCGGCGAGTCTCCGGTGCGGGTCACCCAGGCGGAGCTGATCCGCCTCGCAGCGCCGGCCCGACTGCTGAGCCTCGATGCGATGCGTGCCCGCGCGCGCCGGGGCGGCCAGTACCTGTCCCACTTCAAGGGCCGCGGCATGGAGTTCGCCGAGGCCCGGCCGTACCAGGACGGCGACGACCCGCGCAACATCGACTGGCGGGTGACGGCGCGCACCGGCAAGCCGTTCACGAAGCTGTTCCGCGAGGAGCGGGAGCGACCGGTGCTACTGTGGCTGGATCTGCGCGCGGCGATGCACTTCGCGACCCGGGGGCGGTTCAAGTCGGTGCTGGCCGCCCGGGCCGCCGCGCTGCTCGCCTGGGTGGCGGCGGGGCACGGCGACCGGGTGGGCGGGTTCCTGTTCGCGGAAGGCTTCCATCGCGAGCTTCGGCCCCGGCTCGGCCGCCGGGCCGTGCTGAGGTTGCTGCACGAGACGGCCGCGGCCCCGGTCTGGGAACGGGACGACTTCGATCTTTCACAGAGTGCCGCCGCCGTGGAGTCCGCCATGGGCGGCCTGCGCCAGGTGGCCAAGACCGGCAGCCTCGTGGTGCTGTTCAGCGACTTCCGGGATTTTGGCGAGTCCGCCCGGCGCTGCCTGGCGGACATCGGCCGGCACAACGACGTGATCGTGTTCTTCCTGCACGACCCCCTGGAGGAGGCGCTGCCGCCGCCGGGCCGCTACCGGCTGCGCGACGGCCACGGCGAGGCCACGCTGGAGACCGACAGCCGCCGGCTGCGGGAACGCTACGCCGACGAGTTCCGCCGCCGCCGCGACGGGATGACCGCCCTGTTCGAGCGCTACCGCATGCGCTGGGTGGACGCCTCCACGGAGGACGACCCCGTGGAGCTCCTGTCGCGGGTGCTCGGCCAGCGGCCGCGCTGAGGAGGCGACGATGTCCCCCGCCGAGCTGCCGCTGAGAGACATCCACCTGCCGGAACCGGTGGGCTGGTGGCCGCCCGCGCCCGGCTGGTGGGGGCTGCTGGCGCTGGTGCTGGCGGGCGCGGCCGCGTGGGCGTGGCTGGCCTGGCGGCGCCGCACCCGGGTGCGGCGGGCGGCGCTGGCGGAACTGCGTCGTATCGAGCGAGACTACGCGGCGGACGGCGACGTGGCGCGCCTCGCCCGGGATCTCTCCACGCTGATGCGCCGCGCCGCGATCACGGCGGAGGAACGCCGCCGGGTCGCCGGCCTGACCGGGGAGGAATGGCTGGCCTGGCTCGACGGCGGCCTGTCCGGCCGGCCGTTCAGCCAGGGACCCGGCCGCTGCCTTGCCGACGCACCGTATTGTCCGGATCCCGAGGAACGGGTGGTCGACGCCATGGCGCTGCTCGGACTCTGCCGGGCCCGGCTGAGACACCTGGAGGCCGGCGAGTGACGTGGCTCGGCGACATTCAGGCCTGGCTGGCCGAGGTCCGTTTCGCGTGGCCCTGGCTGTTCCTGCTGCTGCCGCTGCCGCTGCTCGTGCGCTGGCTGCTGCCGCCGGCGCCGGGTGCCGACAGCGCGGCGTTGCGGGTGCCCTCCACGGCGCTGTTCCCCCGCGCGGAGGGCACCGAGCGCGGCTTCGCGCTGCGCCCGCGGCTGCTGGTGGCGGCACTGGCGTGGATGCTGCTGGTGGTGGCCGCCGCCCGCCCGCAGGTCACCGGCGATGCGCTGGAAGCGCCGGTGACCGGCCGCAACCTGATGCTGGCCGTGGATCTCTCGGGCAGCATGGAGGCCCGCGATTTCACGCTGGGCGGCCGCACGGTGAACCGGCTCTCGGCCACCAAGGCCGTGGCCGGCGAGTTCATCGACCGGCGCGAGGGCGACCGCCTCGGCCTGATCCTGTTCGGCGAGCGCGCCTACCTGCAGGCGCCGCTGACCTTCGATCGGGAGACGGTGAAGACGCTGCTGTTCGAGGCGGTAATTGGACTGGCCGGTGAGAAGACGGCCATCGGCGACGCCATCACGCTGGCGGTGAAGCGCGTCCACGACGAGAGCGAGGGCGGCGTGGCCGAGGGCGAGCAGGTGCTGGTGCTGCTGACCGACGGCGCCAATACGGCCGGCGCCATCAGCCCGCTGAAGGCCGCGGAGCTGGCCGGCCAGGTGGGGCTGAAGATCTACACCATCGGCATCGGTGCCGAGACCATGGAGATACCCTCGCTGCTCGGCAACCGCATGCGCCAGGTTAACCCGTCGCTGGATCTCGACGAGCAGACCCTGACGCGGATCGCGGATACCACGGGCGGGCGCTATTTCCGCGCCACGGACACCGCCTCGCTGCAGGAGATCTACCGCATCCTGGACGAACTGGAGCCGGCGGCGACCGACGAGGGCGGCATGCGGCCGGTGGTAGACATCTTCTACTGGCCGCTCGGCGGCGCGTTCGCGCTGATGCTGGGCGGCCTGGCGCTGCGTGCCCTGGCGGGCGCGGTGGCCGCGTCCCGGCCGGCATTGCCATCGCCGCAGGAGGGTCTGCCCCGTGCCGGTTGAGTTCCACTTCCTGCGCCCGCTGTGGCTGCTGGCCATCCCGGCGGTGCTGGCGCTGGCCTGGTGGCTCGCGAGCCGGCGCCTTGACGCCGGCAGCTGGCGCGCCGTGATCGACGAGCGCCTGCGCCCTTACGTGCTCGACGACCGGGGTGCCACCGCCCGCGGACGCGGGCCGTACTGGCTGGCGGCGGCCATCGGCGTGCTCGCCTCCGTGGCCCTGGCCGGCCCGGCCTGGGAGCGGCAGAAGCAGGAACTCTACCGGGGCGGCGATTCGCTGGTGCTGGCGCTGGACCTGTCCCGCTCCATGGATGCGGCGGACGTGGTGCCCAGCCGGCTGGCCCGGGCCCGGCTGAAACTCCTCGATCTGCTCGAGCGCCGGCAGGAGGGACAGACCGCGCTCATCGTCTATTCGGCCCACGCCTTCACGGTGACGCCCCTGACCGACGACGTGGACACCATCGCCGCGCTGGTCGGCAGCCTGAGCACCGACATCATGCCGAGCCGGGGCAGCCTGCCCGCGCGGGCGCTTGCGAAGGCGAGAGAGTTGCTCGAGCAGGCGGGCGCGAGCCGCGGCCACGTGCTGCTGATCGGCGACGGCGCGGACGGCGAACCGGTGCGCGCGGCCGCGGCGCTGCGGGATGCCGGCTACCGGGTGTCTGTGCTGGGCGTGGGCACGGCAGAGGGCGGACCGCTGCCGAAACCGGACGGCGGCTTCGTCACCGATCAGTCGGGCCGCATGGTGCTGCCGGCTCTGGAAGAGAGCCTGCTGCAGGAGATCGCGATCGCAGGGGGCGGCGTCTATCGTCGCCTGAGCGTGGACGACGGCGACCTCGAGGCCGTGCTTGCGGCGATGGGCCCGGGCGCCCCCGGCACCCGGGCCGGCAATGAAGGCAGCGAAGGGGAGTTCTTCACGGAACTCTGGCACGACCGCGGCCCCTGGCTGGTGCTGGCGCTGCTGCCGCTGGCCGCGCTGGCGTTCCGCCGGGGCTGGCTGCTCGTGCTCGTCGTGCTGGCGATGCCGCTGCCGCGGCCCGCGGAGGCGGCGGAGTGGCAGGATCTGTGGCTTACGCCGGACCAGCAGGCCGCGCGCGCGCTGGAAGAGGGTCGGGCCGGCGAGGCAGCCGAACTGTTCGAGGACCCCGCCTGGGAGGCGGCTGCGCGCTATCGGGCCGGGGATTATGCGGCCAGCGCCGAGGCCTTCGCCGGACTGGACAGCGTGGACGCCGCCTACAACCGGGGCAATGCGCTTGCCCGGCAGGGCGAGTTCGAGGCCGCGATGCAGGCCTACGAGCAGGCGCTGGCGGTCGAGCCGGACCACGAGGATGCCCGCCATAATCGGGACCTGCTGCGGCGGCTCCAGCAGCAACAGCAACAGCAGCCCGGCGGCGAGGGCGAATCCGGCGAAGGCCAGGACGGCCAGCAGAGCCAGGACGGGCAGCAGCAGTCCGCGGAGAATCGGCAGCAGGCGGGCGAGGACGGCGAGTCCGGCGGCGCGCAGCAGGACGGCGAGCCTGCCGGCGAACAGGGCGCGGACGGCAGCAGCCAGGCGGATGGTCAGTCCAGCCCCTCGGACGCGGAAGAGCAACGAGCGATCGAGGAGCTGCGGGAGGAGATGCGCCGTGCCGCCGAAGCCGCGGAGGCGGGAGAAGACGGCGGCGAGCGCTCGCGCCAAATGGCGGCAGCCTCCGGTGACGAGCGCAGCCGGCAGGAACAGATGCAGGCGATGGAGCAGTGGCTGCGCCGGGTGCCGAACGACCCCGGCGGTCTGCTGCGGCGCAAGTTCCGGGACCAGTACCAGCGCGAGGGCCGCGACCAGGACGGCAACCCGCTGTGGACGGAGCAGGAAGAGGTGCAGCCGTGGTGACCGGGTCCCGACCAATTGCCGCAACCGCCGCAACCGCCGCAATGGCCGCGCTGGTGGGGGCAGTCGCGATGCTGCTGCCGGTGCTGGCGTTCGCCTCGGTGACGGCGAGCGTGGACCGCCGCGACGTCCGCATCAACGAGTCGTTCACGCTGAAGGTGCAGGTGGGCGGCGACGTGACCGGCGAACCGGATCTGACCGTGCTCGAGGAGGACTTCGACATCCTCAGCGAGAACCGCACGTCGAGCACCACCATGGTCAATCGCCAGGTGAGCCGGTCGCGCACCTGGACGGTGTCGCTGATGGCAAAACGCACGGGCGAGCTGACCATTCCCTCGTTCGCCATAGGCGGCGAGTCCAGCGAGCCCATCACCGTCACGGTGAAGGAGGTCGAGGAGGCGCCGCCCGGCGAGGCGGACATCTTCCTCGTGGCGGAGGTGGATGCGCGGGAGACCTGGGTGCAGGCCCAGGTCGTCTACTCGGTGAAGATCTTCGTCGGCGTGTCGTCGCGCCAGCCGCGCCTCGTCCAGCCCTCCTTCGACGGGGTGGAGGTGCTGGTGCAGCCCTTCGACGACGACCGCCGCTACGATTCGGTGATTGGCGGACGCACCTACACGGTGCTGGAGCGCCGCTACGCGCTGTTCCCCCAGGCGAGCGGCACGCTGGAGATCGGCCGGGCCCGTTTTGAGGCCCGCCTGCTCGATCAAGGCATGCGCACGGTGCGAAAGGTGTTCACGTCGGAACCGGTGACCGTGGACGTGCAGCCGATCCCGCCGCCGCCGGCGTCGCACCCCGACGCGGCGTGGCTGCCGGCCATCGACGTCAGTCTCGACGAGGAATGGGAGCCGTCCAGGGGACCCGTGACCGCCGGCGAGCCGGTGGCGCGGCGCATCGAATTGCGCGCGACCGGGCTGCTGGCGAACCAGCTGCCGGGGCTGGACCTGCCGGTCCCGGACGGGGTGCGCAGCTACTCCGATCAGCCGGAGCTGGAGACGCTGGGCGCGGAAGATGGCGTGCTCGGCGTTCGCCGGGAGAGTTTCGCGCTGGTGGCGTCCGAGGCCGGCCGGGTGGAGTTCGAGGTGCTGGAGGTGCCGTGGTGGGACGTGCGGGCGGGCGAGTGGAAGATCGCCACGCTGCCGCCCCATGCGCTGGAAGTGCTGCCGGGCGCCGCAGCGCAGCCGCCGGCGCCGCCGCCCGAGATGCCCGCTGCCATGCAGCCGGCGCCGGCCGCTGCCGGGGAAGGGTTCTGGTACCGGATGAGCCTGATCCTGGCCGGCGGCTGGGTGCTGACGCTGATTGGCTGGTGGTACTCGCATCGGACCCGGCGCGTGCGCCGGGCGCCGCGGGAGACGCCGAGATTCCGGCAGGAGGTGCGGCGGCTGAAGGCGGTGAAAGAGGCGTGCAGCCGCGGCGATTCCGGCGCGGCCATCGACGCGCTGCTGGCCTGGGGGGCCGTTCGCTGGCCCGATTCGCCGCCGCGCTCGCTGGGCGAGCTCGCGGACCGCCTGCCATCGGAGGCGGCGGACGAAATCGAATCTCTGAACCGTTCCCGCTACGGCGGCTCCGCCAGTACCTGGGACGGCCGGGCCCTCGGCCGTCAGCTGGAAGCGATGACCCGCGGCGGCCGCCGGCGCGGCGCCAGCGAGGCGGACGAAGTCCTCGATCACCTCGCCTGAATCGACGCGCACCGGCATTCCGGGGCCCGCGCAAGAACCGGGTGGTGCCGGCTGCCGGCCGCCACTATCCTCGCTGCCATGACGACACCTCTCAGACAGTCCGATTACGCGCGGGTGGAGCGGGCGATCGCCTTCATGGATGCCCATTACCGGGACCGCCCGACGCTCGCCCAGATTGCGGCGGCGGCCGGCGTAAGCCCGGCCCACTTCAGCCGCCTGTTCCGCCGCTGGTCCGGGCTCTCGCCGCTGCGCTATCTGCGCCGCCTGTCGCTGGCGAGCGCCGAGGCGGAGTTGCTGGCCGACGCCAGCGTGGAGGAGGCCGCGTGGGGAGCGGGCCTGTCCGGGCCGGGGCGGCTGCACGACCTGTTCGTCAGCATCGAGGCCGTGTCTCCCGGCGAATTCAAGAGCGGCGGTGCCGGGGTGGCGCTGCGGGCGGGCACCGGCGATACCCCTTTCGGCCGCGCCTTCCTGGCGCGCAGCCCGCGGGGCATCGTGGAACTCGGCTTCGCCGGCGAGCGGTCCGAGGCGGAGCTGTTGGCGGACCTCGCCGGCGCCTGGCCGGGCGCCCGCATCACCCGCGACCCGGAGGCCGGCGCCGTGCTCGACCAGATTTTCCGCGGCGGGGCGGGCGAACACGTCCTGCACGTCCGCGGCACCAACTTCCAGCACCAGGTCTGGCGGGCATTGCTCGCCGTGCCGCCGGGCGAGACGACCGACTATGCGGAACTCGCGGCTCGCGCCGGCCGGCCGGGGGCATCCCGCGCCGTCGGCAACGCGGTCGGCGCCAACCCGGTGGCCTGGCTCATCCCCTGCCACCGGGTGCTGCGGCGCAACGGCGCACTGGGCGGCTATCGCTGGGGCCCGGACCGCAAGCGAGCGATGCTCGCGTGGGAGCGCTGCCGGCCTTCATCGGAGCCCGCCGCGGTCTGACTGCCGCCCGGCCGGGTGTTATGCTGCGCGGCCTCTTTGCGCCGCGCCCGTTCCGTCCATGACCCTGCCGCACATCGCGCTCGTCCTCGCCGTCAATCTCGTCTTCGGCTTCAACCTGGTGGCGGCCAAATTCGTCATGGAGCAGCTGCCGCCGCTCGCGTTCGCCTCGCTGCGCTTCCTGCTCCTGTTCCTGGTGCTGTTCCCGGTGCTGAAGATCATCCGGGGGCGCATGCTGCTCATCACGGGCGTGGCGCTCAGCATGGGCGCGCTCCATTTCACGCTGATCTATCAGGGGCTGGCGCTGGCGGACGACGTCTCCACGGTGGCCATCGCGCTGCAGCTCGCCGTGCCGTTCTCCACCGTGCTGTCCATCGTCTTCCTCGGCGAGCAGGTGCGCTGGAAACGCTGGACCGGCATCGCGCTGTCGTTCGCCGGCGTGATGATCATCGGCTTCGACCCCAGGGTGCTCGGCTATCTGCCCGCGCTCGCCTTCGTGATCGCCGGTGCCCTCATGGCGGCCAGCGGCATGCTGCTGATGAAGAAGCTGGAGGGCGTCAGCGTTTTCGAACTGCAGGGCTGGCTCGCGGCCATCTCCTGGCCGCTGCTGGCGGCGGCCTCCCTCGGCCTGGAGGACAACCAGGCGGCGGTCATTGCCGGCGTCGACACGATGGGGTGGGCGGCGGTCGGCTTCTCCGCCATCGGCGCCAGCCTGTTCGGCCACGGCGCCACTTACTACCTGGTGCAGCGCTACGACGTCTCGCTGATCTCGCCGCTGATGCTCATGTCGACCCTGTTCGGCGTGATGTTCGGCGTGCTGCTCCTGGACGATCAGCTAACGCTCAGGATCGTCCTCGGCGGCGTGCTGACGCTGGGCGGCGTGCTGCTGATCACGCTGCGCTCGCCGTCCCAGCCGGCGTCGGCGGCGCTGGACCAGCCGAGCGTCTCCGGCTCGAAGCACCGGTAGGAGGGCCTTCAGGCCCGACTTCTTCCAGCCGGGCCCCTTCTATTGTGGCCGCCCTGCGGGGGTATCCATCTTGCTCCCGACAAAAGGTCGCGGCGATGGATACCCCCGCATGACGGCCGTGCTCCTGGGGACGTGAAGGCGCTGCCAGTCAGTAGCGTTTCCCGACTGGTGCCAGTCCTTGGGGCTACGGGCCCGTCAGCGACCGGAGCGGGCTGCGAGGGTCGTCCGGGCCGACTGGAGCCATGACGGCGGGAAGGAGGCCCGGCCGAAGCGAAGGAGGACAGGACGTCCGACTGAGCGTCCCGCGCAGCCCGCTCCGGTCGGTGGCGGGCCAACGTCCATAGAAGGCGGCATCGGGCAGGAAGAAGTCGGGCCTGAAGGCCCTCCTACCGGGTTACCAGTGGCCCGTGTTACCCATCGACGCCCAGGGTTCCTCCGACGGCAGCGCGTCGCCTTTCTGCAGCAGTTCGATGGAGATGTTGTCCGGCGAGCGCACGAATGCCATGCGGCCGTCGCGGGGCGGGCGGTTGATGGTGACGCCGGCGTCCATGAGCTGGCGGCAGGTGTCGTAGATGTTCTCCACCTGGTAGGCGACGTGGCCGAAGTTGCGGCCCTCGCCGTATTCCTCCGGGTCCCAGTTGAAGGTGAGTTCGAGCGGGCATTCCTCGTTTCCGGGCGGTGCGACGAACACCAGCGTGAAGCGGCCCTGTTCGCTCTCGTGGCGCCGGATTTCGCGCATGCCGAGCTTGTTGCAATAGAAGTCCAGCGATTCTTCGAGATCGCTGACGCGTACCATGGTATGCAGGTATTTCATCGTCACCCCGGCGGTCACTTGTGAAACGGCGAGCGGAGCACCCATTATAGCGGGCCAGGCGGCGATGCCCGCCGCGAATCAACGACCGGATCCGGAATCCATGCTCAACAGTATCCGCGCCCTCACCATCGACCTCGACGACACTCTCTGGGACGTGGCGCCGGTGATCCGCCGGGCCGAGGAGAAGCTCGGCGAGTGGCTGACCGCCCGGTATCCGCGCATCCCGCAGAGGTTCAAGCCGGCGGACATGCTGACGCTGCGCCAGAAGATCGTGTCAGCCAACCCGGAGCAGGCACACGACTTCCGTTTCCTGCGCCGCGCGGTGATGCGCGAGATGGCGCTGGCGGTGGGTTATGCGGAGACGCTCGCGGACGAGGCTTTCGAGGTGTTCGACCGCCACCGCAACGAGGTGGAGTTCTTCGAGGACGTGCTGCCGGCGCTGGAGCGACTGCATCCCCGCTATCGGCTGGTCGCCGTCACCAACGGCAACGCGGACCTGCATCGCATCGGCGTCGGCCATCTGTTTCACGGCATCGTGACCGCCGTATCGGCGGGGGCGGCCAAGCCGCATCCGCAGATCTTCGCGCAGGCGATGCAGCACGCGCGCAGCGAGCCCGCCGAGGTGCTGCACGTGGGCGATCATCCGGACCACGATATCGAGGGCGCGCGCCGGGCCGGCATGTTGACGGTCTGGGTGAACCGCAGGGGAGAGCCGTGGCCGGACGAGCTCGAGCCGCCCCACGCGGAGGTGCCGGATTTCGACGCCCTGCTGGACCTGCTCGGGACCGACTGAGGGCGGGCCGTGGCACGCCCCGTCATCATCTTCGTCCCCGGCATGAAGCCGAAGCCGGAGCCCGAGCGCCACCGTCGGCAGATCTGGCGCACCATGCTGGAGGGCGTCCGTCGGGCGGACGCCGATGTCGCCGATGCCATGTCGGCGTGCGGTGACTGCCTGACGCTCGCGGACTGGACCTGGGTCTTCTATAACACCCACGCCGACATCGAGCCGGATCTCGCCGCCATCGAGGATTTGCTGTCGAAGCCCGGCCCCACCGATCAGGACGCCGCCGAGGCCCGGTCATGGGGCAAGCGGCTGAAGCGGTTCGCCTACATCCTGGGCGATCTGCTGCCCTTCCTGATCCCGCACCTGGCGGACGAGCGCATGCAGGTCACGCTGCAGGACGTGCGCCGGTATCTGAACGACGTCAGGGAGATCGGCCGGCGCGTGCGGCGCCGGCTGGAGATGCGCCTGGATGCCGCGTGGCGCGAAGGCCGCCCGGTGTTGCTGATCGGCCATTCCCTCGGCTCGGTGATCGCCTGGGATTCCCTGTGGGAACTCTCTCGCGTCGACGCGCATCCCGGCCGGGTCGATCTCTTTCTCACCCTCGGCAGCCCCCTCGGCCAGCGCTTCGTGCAGCGCCGGCTGAAAGGCAGTGACGCCGAAGGCGCGGAGCGCTACCCGGACAACGTCCGCCGCTGGGTGAACATCGCCGCCATCGGCGAACTCACCGCACTGGACCGCTCGTTCCGCCGCGACTACCGGGAGATGCTCGCCGCGGGGCTGATCGAGGACATCGAGGACTACGAGGTGCTGAACTTCTTCCGCAAGGACGGCGAGCTGAACGTGCACAGCGAATACGGCTACCTGGTCAACCGCACCACCGGCGGCGTGATCGCCGACTGGTGGCGCTCCGCAACGTCATTGTAGGAGGGCCTTCAGGCCCGACCCGCGTTCTATCGACATTGGCCCATCATCGGGTAGGCGAGGAAAGAACGGGGTCTGGCAGAGCGGGGTCGGGCCTGAAGGCCCTCCTACATGTCGTCCAGCTCGGGGCTGATGACGATGTCGATGCGGCGGTTGCGGGCGCGGCCGTCTGCGGTCTCGTTGCTCGCGATCGGACGGGTCTCGCCGTAGCCCGTGGCGCTCAGCCGGTAGCTCGGCACGCGCAGCGCGTTGATCATGTATTGCATCACGGCGTCGGCCCGCGCCTGGGACAGGCGTACGTTGCTCTCGTCGCCGCCGTAGCTGTCGGTGTGGCCCTCGACGGTCAGCTGGCTGCGCGGGAAGACGTTGATGGCGGCTTCCACCTTCTCCATCAGCGGGTAGTGTTCGGCTTCCAGCGACGCGCTGCCGCTCGGGAAGCTCAGGCCGACCAGGCGCAGGGTCACGTCGTTGCCTTCGCGGAAGACCTGGGCCTCGTCGCGCTCGAACATCTTCTCCACCTGCGCGAACTGCTCGCGGATGCGGTTCTGGGCCTGCAGGCGCTCCATCAGTTCGCGCCTTTCCTCGGTGGCGCCGCCCAGCCGCTCGTCCAGGATGCGGAGCTCCTCTTCCATCTCCGCCACCCGCGAGATGCTGTCCGCCAGATCTTGCTCCAGCGACTGATTGCGGGAGCGGAGATTCTCGACGTAGGCCACCAGCTCGGTCGTGAGTTCCTCGCTGCCGTCGACCAGGTCGGGCACGATGTCGGCGGCGCCGGCCACCGCCGTCAGGGCGCGCTCCCAGGAGAGGATGAGTTCCTCCACCGTGAGTTCGTCGTCGCGGACGTCGCGGACCACGTCGGCCAGGCGGATGGCGTGCCGCGCCTCGTAATTGGCCTGGCGGGCTAGGCTGCGGGGCAGATCGGTGTCGTAGCGGTTCTCGTTCAGCTCCTTCTCGGCCTGTTGCAGGAGGCGCTTCGAGCGTGCCAGCGTGATCGGCGCATAGCGCTCCACCCGGGCCCGGTCGGCTTCCTCGAGCAGCCGCCGTGTCTCGCTGAGATAGCGGCTCTTGATGGCCGAAAGCTCGGCGTCCCGATACAGGCTTTCGGCCTCGCCGGCCCGCTCCTGCGCGTCCTGCAGGTCGCCGCTCTCGAGCTCACGGATGGCGTCGCCGAATTGCTCTTCCGCGTCTTCCCAGATGGGGGCGGAGCGTGCGGGCGCCTCGGCCTCGCGGGCGTCCTGGCGGGTCTCGATCACCGTCGCCAGCGTGATGCGGGCGAGTTCCGCCGCCTCGGCGGCCTCGCGGAATTCCTGCTCGGCGTCGGCCAGCTTGCCGCGGATGTAGTCGACGCTGCGCCCCCGCTCGAGGCCGGCCTCCGCGGCCTCGTAGTCCTTGACGCCCCGCTCCCAGTGCCGGGGCGAGAACAGGGACGCCTGGAGTTCCTGCGCGGCCGCGCGGGCGGCGTCGGCGTCCTCGAACAGGGCGGCCCTGAGTTCCTGTGCGCCCGCGGTCGCGGCGGCCAGGGTCAGGAGACACAGCAGGAGGGAGAGCGGGCGGGTGGCGAAGCGCGGCATCGGCATTTCCTCGGGGCCCCGGCCGTTCACCGGCGGAGCCTGTCCATAGGGCAGTTGCAGGGTCGAATGGGTCGATAGTGTTACGTCGCTGGAGGGGCGTTGCAACCAATCCGCTCTCATCTGCATCAAGTAACAGTAAGGAGCCCGAAAACGGGCATAGCGGGAGGGAGCCGGATCATGAATCATCTGCAGCGACAGAGCAGGGCGATAGCGGAGAGAGAGCAACGGCGCGGGCGCTGCCCGCCGGGGCCGATCATGCGGCCGTGGGGTCCGAACAAGGGCGATTCTGTGCAGCGGCTCACAGAAAAGCCCCGGGTCGGATGCCTATCCTCGGGCACATGGGAAAACACTGTGCCCAGTACTACGCGGAGTTCGTCCTGAAGGAGGGCGGCAGCCGGGAGGCCGACGAATACAGCGGCATTGTCGAGCTGTGCCGGTCCGACGGCGCGGCCGTGGAGCCCGAGGACATCGAGGCCCTGCTGGCGCACAACTTCGAACTCGATGCCGACTGCGTCCAGCTGCTGAGCTGGGCCAGAGTGCACTGAACAGCGGCAGGACGCGGCCGCGAACGTTTCTCTCCAGGCTTTCGAGCCTCCCGTTGATACGCCCGGCCTGTCCGGGCGTTTTTTTGCCGCCCCGCGCGGTTCAGGCCTCGAAAACCACCTCGTAGCCGGCGTATTTGCGGATGTTCAGTACGCCGCTGTCGAGGATGAGGTACTGCCCCTTGACCCCGAGCAGGGTCCCGGCGACCGTCGGGGTCTTGTCCAGGTTCAGGGCCCGCACTTTGTCCGGGTACCGGCTGACCGGGTACTCGATCACCACTTCCTCCGCATCCGCGACGCGCTCGATCGTGCCGGCACCGAACTCGGCGCTAATGGCATCGAGTTCCTGCGCGGCCAGCGTCAGCAGCTCGTCCCGGCTCTCCGCGAGCGCGCGGGGCTCCGGGTCGCCCTTCAGCATGCGCCGCCAGTCCGTCTTGTCGGCGACGTGGCGGCCGATGGCCACCTCGGCCAGGCCGGCGATGCGGCGGCTCGCCACCCGCAATACGGGCAGCGCCTGGCGGGCGCCCTGGTCGATCCAGCGCGTGGGCACCTGGGAGGCGCGTGTGACGCCCACCTTCAGCCCGGAGGAGTTGGCCAGGTAGACGACGTGGGAGCGCATGCAATGGGTCTGGCCCCAGTCCGGTTCGCGGCAGGTGCCTTCGTGGAAGTGACAACGCTCCGGGCGCACGATGCAGATGTCGCAGCGGGCGAGCCCCCGGGCGCAGGGGAAGCAATGGCCCTGGTTGAAGCTCTTCGACGTCTTGCGCCCGCAGGCGACGCAGTGGATGGCGCCGGTGTGGGTGAGGGCGACCTCCCGGCCCAGGTAGTCGTTCAGGGGCTCTTCGGCGTCACCCAGGGGCAGCCGGTAATTCACCGGCGCGCTGTGCTCGGCGCGCATTTTCCTGAGGTGTCCCTGCAGTGGCATGAGGCAGCTCCGACGAGAGCGTGTAACGACACAAGTGCGACAGAGTTTGATGCCGCGGTGCGGCATGCGACAATAGCCGGTCAGCTTCCGGATGGCCAGAAGGCCAGGGACCCATGACAGACAAGACCGAAGGTTTCCGCGGCATCCCCATCGTCGAGGGCAATCCCCGCGGCGGCGCCCGCAGCGGCGAGAAATACCGGACGGATGCCGGCTTCACCGCGATCAAGAACGGCATCAAGACCGGCCGTGACGAGCAGCCCGCCGCCCGCGGCGGCAAGCCGCGCTGGCTGCGGGCGAAAATGCCCGCCGGCCGGAAGTACTCCGCCGTGAAGCAGACCGTGCGCGACAACCGCCTCAGCACCGTCTGCGAGGAATCGATGTGCCCGAACATCGGCGAGTGCTGGAACGCCGGCACCGCCACCATCATGGTGATGGGATCGGTGTGCACCCGGGCCTGCCGCTTCTGTGCCGTGGACACGGGCAACCCCCGTGGCTGGCTGGACCCCGAGGAGCCGGCCAACACGGCGCGCGCGGTCGAGCTCATGAATCTCAACTACGTGGTGCTCACCTCCGTGGACCGGGACGATCTCTCGGACGGCGGCGCCTCGCACTACGCGGCCTGCGTGCGGGAGATCAAGGCGCTCCGGCCGCAGACCGCGGTGGAGGCCCTCACGCCTGACTTCGACGGCGACACCGCGGCGGTGGAGCTGCTGGTGGATTCGGGCCTGGAAGTCTTCGCCCAGAACGTGGAGACCGTGCGCCGGCTCACCCATCCCGTGCGCGACCCCCGCGCCGGCTACGACAAGACCCTGTCCGTGCTCGCGCACGCCAAGCGCTACCGCCCCGACGTACTCACGAAGACCAGCCTGATGCTCGGCCTCGGCGAGACCGACGAGGAGATCTGCGAGACGATGGACGACCTGCGCGCCATCGACGTGGACATCCTCACGCTCGGGCAGTACCTGCAGCCGACCCGCAATCACCTGGCGGTGGAGCGCTTCGTCTCGCCGGAGGAATTCGCCCGCTACCGGGAAGCCGGCCTGGCGAGGGGATTCCTGGAGGTGGTGGCCGGGCCGCTGGTGCGCTCGAGCTACCGGGCCGAACGGGTGCTGGAGCAGAACAACGTAGGGATTGCGAGCGAGGCGGCCTCGGCCGCTTCCTGACGCGGGGATCGCCGGATGGAAGACTTCTTCGCCAGCTACGGCCTGTTTCTGGCCAAAACAATCACCTTCGTCGCCGCCGTACTGGTGATCATCGCCGCCGGCACGGCGGCCTCGCGCAAGGTCTCGGGCGGCGAGGGCCTGAAGGTCGAGAACCTGAACGAGCGCTACCGCAAGCTGGCGGGCACGCTTAAGCGCAGCGTGGTGAACCGCAAGGCCGCGAAGGCGCTGGCCAAGGCCGAGAAGGCGGCAGCCAAGAAGGCGGCCAAGAGTGCCGCGAAGAGCGACGAGACCCGCCCGCGCACCTTCGTGGTCGACTTCAAGGGCGACATCAAGGCGACGGGCGTCGCCGCCCTGCGCGAGGAGGTGAGCGCCGTGCTCGCCGTGGCCGATGAAGGCGACGAGGTGCTGCTGCGGCTGGAGAACGCCGGCGGCATGGTCCACGAGCACGGCCTCGCTGCCTCCCAGCTGGTGCGCCTGCGCGAGGCCGGCGTGAAGCTCACCGTGGCCGTGGACCGCGTGGCCGCCAGCGGCGGCTATCTCATGGCCTGCATCGCCGACCGCATCGTGGCGGCGCCGTTCGCCATCCTGGGTTCCATCGGCGTGCTGGCGCAGCTGCCCAATTTCAACCGCATGCTGGACAACCACGGCGTGGAGTTCGAGCAGATCGCCGCCGGCAAGTACAAGCGCACGGTCACGATGTTCGGCAAGAACACCGAGGAGGACCGGGACAAGCTGCGCCAGGAACTCGAGGACGTGCACAGGCTGTTCCAGGATGCCGTCGGGCGCTATCGATCCGACCTGGACATGGAGAAAGTGGCCACCGGCGAGCACTGGTACGGCACCCAGGCGATCGAGCTGTCGCTGGCCGACGAACTCGCCACCAGCGACGAGCTGCTGGTGAAGGCGGTCGAGGACCGGGACGTCTACAAGGTCACCTACGAGGTCAAGCAGCCGCTGCCGAAGAAAGTGCTGCACTCCATGGATGCCCTCGCCGAGCGCGCTGCCGACATCCTGTGGCGGCGCCTGCAGGAGAGCCGCTACCTGCGCTGAGCGCCCGTCGCCGGCCTGGTTTAGAATCCGGCGGGAAGCTCTCCCGAGCCTTCCACAGGGGCGGCGCGGCCGGAACTCGGCGGGGCGCCGCCAGTCTGAATGAGCACAGCACCAGTACCGACCAGTACCGACCAGTCCCGACGAGCACCGCCATGAAGCAGACCCCTTCGCTCCAATCGTTCCCATCGCTACGATCGCTCCGATCGTTTAGATTGATCGCCGCCGGCCTGATCGCCGCCAGCCTCGTTCTGGCAACTGCCTGCGCCACCTCGCCGACGGGACGCAGCCAGCTGATCCTGAAGTCCGACGAAGAGCTCCAGGCCCAGGGAGAGGCGGCCTTCACCCAGCTCAGGGCCGAGATGCCGCTGACGACGGACCGGACCACCATCGACTTCGTCGCCTGCGTCGCCAACGCCATCGTCGGCCAGCTCGAGGGCGAGATGGCGGCGCTGAACTGGGAACTGGCCGTGGTGGAACGGCCCGAGGTGAACGCCTTCGTGCTGCCCGGCGGGAAGATCACCGTATTCACCGGCCTGCTCAAGGTGACGGAGAACGACGACCAGCTCGCCGCCGTCATGGGCCACGAGGTCGCGCACGTGACCGCCCGCCACCCCAACGAGCGCGCTTCCCGCGCGGTGGCCACCGGCTACACGGTGGGTTTCCTGAGCGCCATCGTCGGCGGCACGCCCATGGCCAATCGCAGCGCCTCCACGGCCATCCAGATGGCCGCGCAGCTCGGCATCACGCTGCCGTTCACCCGCACCCAGGAGCGCGAGGCGGATATCGTGGGCATCGAGTACATGGCCCGCGCCGGCTTCGACCCCCGCGAGAGCGTGGCGCTGTGGAAGAACATGCGCGCAGAGAACAAGGGCGAGCCGCCCGAGTTCCTCTCCACTCACCCCTCCAGCGAGGACCGCATCGACAAGCTGGTTGCCCACTACCCGGTGGCGCTGAAGCTCTACAACGAGGCGCGGGCCGCCGGCAAGGCGCCGGATTGCGGCCCGAAGCCCGTGATCGAGAAGCCGGAGTCCTGACCCCGGGCGTGCTGGTCAGCGCCACCGACACCGGCCTCGCCTGCAAGGCCGGCGGCTTCCACATCGACCCCTGGCGACCGGCTGAGACGGCGCTCGTCACCCACGCCCACGCCGATCACGCACGGCCGGGCTCGCAGGTCTATTACGCGGCGGCGCCCGGCGTCGGCCTGCTGAGGAAACGCCTCGGCGCGGATGCCGACATCCGCCCGGTCGAGTGGGGCGAGCGCCTCGCTTTCGGCGACACCACGGTGTCCTTCCATCCCGCCGGGCACGTGCTCGGCTCGGCCCAGATCCGCATCGAGGGCGAGGAGGGCGTGTGGGTGGTGTCCGGCGACTACAAGCGGGACGCCGACCCGACCTGCGCGCCGTTCGAGGTGGTGCCCTGCGACACGTTCATCACCGAGGCCACCTTCGCGCTGCCGATCTACCGCTGGAAGCCGGGGCGCGAGACCGCCGCCGAGATCCACGACTGGTGGCAGGGCAACGCGGCCTCCGGACGGCCGTCGGTGCTGTTCTGCTACGCGCTCGGCAAGGCCCAGCGTGTGCTGGCCGAGCTGACCGCGTTCACGGACCGGTGCGTGTACGTGCACGGCGCCGTGGATGCGCTGGTGGGCGTCTATCGGGAGGCGGGCGTCGCCATGCTACCGACCGAGAGGGTGGACCTGCGCCGCAAGGGCGACTATGCGGGGGAGCTGATCGTCGCGCCGCCGGGTGCTGCCGGCAGCACCTGGATGCGCCGCTTCCGCCAGGCCAGCACCGGCTTCTGCTCCGGCTGGATGCGCATCCGCGGCCAGCGCCGCCGGCGGGGCTACGACCGGGGTTTCGTGCTCTCGGATCACGCGGACTGGCCGTCGCTGCTCCGGACCATCAAGGAGACCGGCGCCTCCCGGGTGCTGGCCACCCACGGCCACACGGATGCGCTGGTGCGCCTGCTGCGCGAGCGCGGCGTGGACGCGGCCGCGCTGGATACGCTGTACGAGGGCAGCGGCGATGACCAGTAACGGTCGGCACCGGCATGCGTGACTTCAGCCGCCTCTACCAGGAGCTGGACCAGACCACTTCCACCAACCTGAAGGTCGCGGCCATGGTCCGCTATTTCTCCAGCGCGCCGCCGGCGGACGCGGCCTGGGCGGTGTACTTCCTCTCCGGCCGCCGGATGAAGCGGCTCGTGGGACCGGCCCGCCTGCGCCAATGGCTATATGAAAGCGTGGACCTGCCGGACTGGCTGGTGGACGAGACTTATGGCTCGGTGGGCGACCTGGCGGAGACCATCGCGCTGCTGACCGACGCCGGTCGCGCCGCACCCGTCGACGAGCGCTCGCTGGCGGACTGGCTGGAGACGGAGATCCTGCCCCTGCGCGGCCTGGAGGCGGAGGCCCAGGGCGAGCGCGTGAAACGCTGGTGGGCCACCCTGGACTACGAGCAGTGCTATCTCCTGAACAAGCTCCTGACCGGCGCGCTGCGGGTGGGGGTCTCGCGCACGCTCGCGGCGCGGGCGCTGGCCGAGGCCGCCGGCCTGCCGCGGCCGGTGATCCTGCATCGGCTGATGGGGCAATGGGAGCCGGATGCCGGATTCTTCCAGCGGCTGATGTCGCCGGACGACGGCGAGGCGGACGTCTCCCGGCCCTATCCTTTCTGTCTGGCCGCGCCGCTGGACGACACCCGTCCCGCGGATCTGCCGGGGGCGCCGGGGGACTGGCAGGTGGAGTGGAAGTGGGACGGCATCCGCGCCCAGCTGGTGCGCCGCGCCGGCCGCCGCTTCCTCTGGTCCCGGGGCGAGGACCTGATCACCGACCGTTTCCCCGAGGTGCGGGACGCGGCGGAGGCACTGCCCGACGGCACGGTGCTGGACGGCGAGATCCTGGCCTGGGACGATGCCGCCGGCGTCATGGACTTCGCCGCGCTGCAGCGGCGCATCGGCCGCAAGCGCGTCGGCGCGAAGCTGCTGGCGGAGGTGCCCGTCGTCTTCCTGGCCTACGACCTGCTGGAACACGCCGGCGAGGACGTCCGCCACCGGCCGCTGGCCGAGCGCCGCGCCGCGCTGGCGGAAATGCTGCCGGCCGCGGAGGACCGGCTCCGGCTCTCGCCGGTGGTGGAAGCTGCCGACTGGGCGGATTACGCCGCGCTGCGCGGCGAGTCCCGGGAGCGCCGGGTGGAAGGGATGATGCTGAAGGCGCTGGACTCGCCCTACGGCACCGGCCGCCAGCGGGGCCTGTGGTGGAAGTGGAAGGTGGAGCCCCATACCGTCGACGCCGTCATGATCTATGCACAGCCCGGACACGGGCGGCGGGCGAACCTGTACACCGACTATACTTTCGCGGTCTGGCGGGACGGCGATCTGGTGCCCATCGCCAAGGCCTACTCCGGGCTCGACAACGCCGAGATCCGGGAGCTGGACCGCTGGATCCGGCGCAACACGGTGGAGCGCTTCGGGCCGGTGCGTTCCGTGCGGCCGGAGCAGGTGTTCGAGATCGCTTTCGAGGGCATCAATGCCTCCCGCCGCCACAAGTCCGGCGTGGCGCTCAGGTTCCCCCGCATCGCCCGCTGGCGCCGGGACCTGGGCGTGGATGACGCCGACGACATCGAGAGCGTGAGGGCGCTGGTTTCCGCGTGAGCGAGAATTTGACGGCAAGTGTGACAGGCGATTTCGATGCGCGGCTGCAGGCGTGGTTCGACGAGCGCGGCTGGCGCCTGTTCGACTTCCAGCGCGAGGCCCGCGAGGCCTACCTCGCCGGCGAGTCCGGGCTGATCCACTCGCCGACCGGCAGCGGCAAGTCGCTGGCAGCCTGGCTCGGCCCGCTGGCGGAGGCGGCGGGTGGCGCGGACGGCGGTCTGCGGGTGCTCTGGATCACGCCGCTGCGCGCGCTGGCGGTCGATACCCGGCAGAACCTGGCGGAAGCGGCGGCCGCCCTCGGCAGCGACTGGCGGGTGGAGGTGCGCAGCGGCGATACGTCCCAGTCCGTGCGGGCCCGGCAGCGCAGGCGCCCGCCGGAGGCCCTGGTCACGACACCCGAGAGTCTGTCGGTGCTGCTGAGCTACGCGGATGGCGCCAGCTGGTTCCGGCGGCTCGCCTGCGTGGTGGTGGACGAGTGGCACGAGCTGCTCGGCACCAAGCGGGGCGTGCAGCTGGAGCTCTGCCTCGCCCGGCTGCGCGGCATTGCGCCCGGGCTCAGGACCTGGGGGCTGTCCGCGACGCTGGCGAACCTCGCCGAGGCCCGCGACGTGCTGCTCGGCCCGGGCGCGGACGGCCGTCTCGTGCGCGGACAGGCGCCGAAGAGCGTCAGCATCCGTTCCGTGCTGCCCGACACGCTCGAGCGCTTCCCCTGGGCCGGCCACCTGGGCATCCGGTTGCTGCCGGCGGTGGTCGAGGCCATCGAATCGAAGGGCTCGACGCTGCTGTTCACCAACACCCGCTCCCAGGCGGAACTCTGGTTCCAGGGGCTGGTGGACGCGCGGCCGGACTGGGTGGGGCGCATCGCGCTCCACCACGGCTCCATCGACCGCAAGCTCCGTGCGCGCATCGAGGACGGCCTGCGCGCAGGCGAGCTGCGCTGCGTGGTGTGCACCTCGTCGCTCGACCTGGGCGTGGACTTCAGCCCGGTGGACCAGGTGATGCAGGTGGGCAGCCCGAAGGGCGTCGCCCGGCTGCTGCAGCGTGCCGGGCGCAGCGGCCATCAGCCCGGCGCGGTATCGGAGGTGCTGTGCGTGCCCACCCACGCCTTCGAACTGGTGGAGATCGCGGCCGCCCGCCGGGCGGCAGAGCAGGGACGCATCGAGGCACGCCGCCCGCTGGTCCGCTCGCTCGACGTGCTGGCCCAGCACCTGGTCACCGTCGCGCTCGGCGGCGGCTTCGAGGCGGAGCCGATGCGCGCCGAGGTGAGCCGCACCCACGCCTTCGCCGGCCTGAGCGATGCGGAATGGGGCTGGGTCATGGACTTCGTCACCCGCGGCGGCCAGGCGCTGCAGGGTTACCCGCAGTACCGCCGCGTGGAGGGCGTGGACGGCCGCTACCGGGTGACGGACCGGGGCATCGGCCAGCGCCACCGCATGGGCATCGGCACCATCGCCAGCGACACCGCGATGAACATCCGCTGGCTGACGGGAGGCTCGCTCGGCACCATCGAGGAGTCTTTCGTCTCCCGCCTGGAACGGGGCGACCGCTTCCTGTTCGCCGGTCGCCTGGTCGAACTCGCGCAGGTGCGCGACATGACCGCCTGGGTGCGGCGGGCGAAGAAGGGCAAGCGCACCGTGCCCCGCTGGCAGGGCGGGCGCATGCCGTTGTCCACCGAGCTGGCCGACTGCGTGCTGGAGGTGCTGGCGGCGGCCGGATCCGGCGCGGACGAATCCGCGGAGGTGACCGCGGTTGCCGGCCTGCTGGAGCTGCAGCGGCGCTGGTCCCGGCTGCCGGTCCCGGACGAACTGCTGGTGGAGTTCACCCGCAGCCGGGAGGGTGTCAGCCTGTTCTGTTATCCCTTCGCCGGCCGGCTGGTGCACGAGGGACTGGCCACCCTGCTGGCGTGGCGGCTGTCCCGGCAGACGCCCGCCACCTTCACGCTCTCGGCCAACGACTACGGACTGGAACTGCTCTGCCGCGAGGAGCCGGCCATCGACGAGGAGCGCCTCGCCGCGCTATTTGCGCCCGGCGACCTGGAGGCCGATCTGCTGGCCTGCATGAACACCAGCGAGATCGCCAGGCGCCGGTTCCGTGACATCGCCCGCATCGCCGGCCTCGTGTTCCAGGGCTATCCGGGCCGTGGCAAGTCGACCCGCCAGATCCAGGCCTCCAGCGGGCTCATCTTCGACGTGCTGGAGCGCTACGACAGCGATAACCTGCTGCTCGACCAGGCCCGCCGGGAGGTGCTGGAGAGTCAGCTCGAGGCCCGACGCATGCGCGAGACGCTGGCGGCGATCGGCGGCAAGCGCATCGTCATCGAGCGGCCGGAACGGCTGACGCCGCTCGCCTTCCCGCTGTGGGCGGAGCGCCTGCAGAGCCAGATAATGTCCAGCGAGACGTGGCGCGACCGGGTCGAGCGCATGGCCGCCAGCCTCGAGCGGGCCGCCGAGCGGCGGCGGAAAAGCGCATGAGCGCGGTGGCACCCGAGACGTTCGCCGGTGCCGTGCCGATCGACTGCGCGGGGGAGCGGTTGCTGCTGCATCACGACCGGGCCGTGTACTGGCCGCGCCGCCGCATGCTGCTGGTAGCCGACGTACATCTCGGCAAGGAATCGACGTTCGGCCGTGCAGGTCTGGCGGTGCCGGGCGGCGTGACGGAGTCGGATCTGCAGCGCCTCGACCGGCTGGTGGCGCAGTTCGGCGCGGAGGAGCTCGTCGTGCTGGGCGACTTCACCCATGCGCCGCCCGGTGAGGCGGATCGGTGGCTCGATGCGATTGCCGCCTGGCTCGACGGGGTGGACGCGGCCGTCAGCATCGTCGCCGGCAACCACGACCGGCCCGCGACGCGACAGAGACTCGATCCGCGGCTCCGCTGGTTCGCAGAGCCCCGGCCGGAACCGCCCTTCGTGCTGCAGCACGAGCCGGGCCCGGACCGGCGCGGCTACGGTCTCGGCGGCCATCTGCATCCGGCAGTGCGCCTGCGCGGCGCCGCCGACCGGCTGCGCCTGCCCGTGTTCTGGTTCCGCGGCGATCACGCCGTGCTGCCGGCCTTCGGCACCTTCACCGGCGGTCAGAACATCCGGCCGGCACCGGGCGATCGGGTGTTCGCGGTCGGGCCCGACGCGGTGGTGGCGCTGTGAGCGCCGTCGACAACGCTACGGTCCCGACCATCATGGTCCGGACTATTGTCGGCATCGACTGCGCCACCGACCCGCGCAAGACCGGCGTGGTGGGGATCACCCGGGACGGCGGGCGTTACCGGGTGAGCCACGCGGCCCTGGGCGACGGCCCCGGTTCCGTGGCCCGCCTGGCCGCGGCGGCGGCCGGCGACGGACCGGCGCTGTTCTGCCTTGACGCGCCACTCGGCTGGCCGGCCTGCCTCGGCGAGACGATCGCGCCCCATCGGGCCGGCGCCGCGCTCGGGCAGACCGAGCCGAACCGCCTCTTCCGCCGCGCCACCGACGAGTTCGTGCGCCGGCGGCTCGGCAAGCAGCCGCTGGAGGTGGGCGCCGACCGGATCGCCCGTACGGCCGTCGCGGCCCTGGGCGTGCTGGGCGGGCTGCGCGAACTGCGGAGGGAGCCGATCCCGCTTGCCTGGTCGCCCGAACTGGCCGCCAGCGCGGCCATCGAGGTCTATCCCGCCGCCGTGCTGCTGAGCCGCAGCCTGCCTGCCAGACGCTACAAACCCGCGGCCGCGCGGCAACTGAGGGCGGTCATCCTCGACGGCCTCGCCGCGGAACTCGATCCGGGCGAGCACCGCGGACTGTTGCTGGACGCGGCGGACGTCCTCGACGCCGCGCTGGCGGCGCTGGCCGGTGCGGACTTCCTGGCTGGCCGCTGCCCGCCACCGTCCGACCGGGGGCTGGCCGAGCGAGAAGGCTGGATCTGGATCAGAGACCCCGCAGCATGAAATTCCGCGATCACTTCTCCGGTGTCTCCGGCGATTACTCCAGCTACCGGCCCCGTTACCCGGAGGCGCTGTTCGACTGGCTGGCGGCCGAGGCCCCCGGCCGCGATCTGGCGTGGGATTGCGCCACCGGCAGCGGACAGGCGGCAGCGGGTCTGGCGTCCCGTTTCCGCCGGGTGGAGGCGACGGATGCGAGCGAGGCGCAGATCGGCCGGGCGCCGGCGCTGCCGGGCGTGCGCTTCCGCGTGGCGCCGGCCGAGGACTCCGGAGTGCCGGAGGCCTCGGCGGACCTGGTCGCCGTGGCCCAGGCGCTGCACTGGTTCGACAGGGACCGGTTCTACGCCGAGGCGGGCCGGGTGCTCGCGGATGGCGGACTGCTGGCGGCCTGGTGCTACGAACTCTGCACCGTCGATCCCGCTATCGACGCGCTGGTGCTCGAGTTCTACCGTGGGCCGCTCGGCCCCTGGTGGCCCCCCGAGCGTCGGCATATCGAGGCGGGCTATGGCACCATCGGGATGCCGTGGCCGGAACTCGAGACGCCGGATTTTCGCATGGAGGCGGAATGGGAGGCCGGGCAGATGCTCGGTTATCTCTCCACCTGGTCGGCGCTCACGCGGTGTCGGGAAGCGACCGGCGCCGATCCGCTGGGCGACATCGCCGGCCGCCTGGAAGCGATCTGGGGGCCGCGCCCGCGCCGGGTGCGCTGGCCGCTCGCGCTGCGGGCCTGCCGGCGTCCGTCGCGCATCTGAAGCGCATCCGGTCGCTGCGCCGCCGTAACCCCTTGCACTGACACATCCACCTCCGACATGAACCGATCCTCCTCCTTACCCCTGCTGTTCGACCGGCGCCTGTTGTCGGACATCCAGCGCATCGCCGCGGTTCTCGAGGACGGCCCGCCGGAGGGGCTGTCCGTGCTGCGCATCGCCCGCGGGGCGGCCGTCGACATGGGCCGCGCCCAGCGCATCCTGCAGGGCTGGCGCGAGTACTTCACGCCGGTGCCCCGACAGGGCGGACAGCGCTGGCGCCTCAACCCGGCCGGACCCGGCGGCGCCGATGCAGAGTCCATCCGGCGCGACGTGCGCCGCCGGCGGTCTGTGTGGCGGACGGCGATGAACCTGGGCGCGCTGGCGCTGATGGTGCTCGCGTTCCTCGCCACGCTGTACTATCTCGGGCTGCCGGTCTGAGGCGGCCGCTGCCGCCATCCGCTAGAATCCCCGCGATGACTGCCCGCCGCCCCACAGCCCGCCGCACGACCCGCCCGCTCGTCACCGCCGTCATGGGGCTGGCGCTGGCCGGCTGCGCCACGACCGGCGGCCAGGACGGCGCGACGGGCGACGCGCGCTGGATCGACACGCTGGAGGAGCGCGAGCCGATCGCAGCCGACCGCTTCGAGCTGGCGTCGCCGGGCCAGAGCGTGGTCGGCGAGGTGCAGATCATCCAGGCGCGGGAGTCCGACACCTTCTCGGACATCGCGCGCGCTTACGGCCTGGGCTACGACGAGCTCGTGCAGGCCAACCCGGGCGTGGACCCCTGGCTGCCGGGCGAGGGTACGATCATCGTGCTGCCCACCCAGTTCGTGCTGCCGGACGCGGCCCGGGAAGGCATCGTGCTGAATATCGCCGCCAAGCGCCTGTTCTATTTTCCGCCGGCGAAGGAGGACGAGGCGCAGACGGTGATCACCCACCCGATCGGCATCGGCCGCGAAGGCTGGGAGACGCCGACCGGCACGGCCGAGGTGATCGACAAGGCCCGGGATCCGGTGTGGTATCCGCCGTGGTCGGTGCGTCGGGAACACGCCGAGGCCGGCAACCCGCTTCCGGCCGTGGTGGAGCCGGGCCCGGACAACCCGCTGGGCAACCGGGTGCTGCAGCTCGACATGCCGGGCTACCTGATCCACGGCACGAACCAGCCTTACGGCGTCGGCATGCGGGTGAGCCACGGCTGCGTGCGGCTTTACCCGGAGAATATCGAGACCCTGTACGAACAGGTGGACCGGGGCACGCCGGTCACCATCGTCAACCAGCCCCTGCTCTACGGCCGCCGGGGTGGGGAGTTCTACCTGGAGGCACACCCGATGCTCGCGGAAGACGAACGTGATGCGGATGCGCTCCTCGACGAGCTGATGGAGCGTGCGCGGCAGGAATCGGGTGCGTTCGCCGAGGAGCACGAGCGGGCGAACGCGCGCCGTGCGGCAGCCGATACGAGGGGCGTTCCCATCCGCGTACTGAGTCGGGACGAAAACGAGCTGGCGCGCCGCGTGCGTCTGGTGGCGAACGTCGTCGAGGCGGATCCGGACGCGCCCACGCTGGCCGAAGTGGCCGAGTTCATCGACGAGACGATGATGGAGTCGGATGCCGACGCGGCCGCGGGCGATACACAACAGGAGGCCGGGGTCGAGTGAGCGAAATCAGTGAATGGCTGAAGGTGATGCTGGAGGAGATCGACCGCAAGGAAGAGGAATCCCGCGAGTCCCCGGGGGACCAGGCACCGGCGAAAGACGACAAGGAGAAGGGCGTCCCGGTGCGGCCGGGCGAAGGCGGCAACGACGCAGGAGAGAAGAAGGATGACGGATGAACCGCAACCGCAACAGGGCGCCGAGCCGGTGCTGACCGGCAGCGCCTTCCTCTACGAGCAGCCGGAGCTGCTGACCCCGGAGCAGCACGGCGCGCTGGGGCTGACGCCGCCGGAGCGCCCCTACGACTTCGTGCGCAACGTGCGGGCCATACCGGTGACGCTGCCGGAGTTCGCCACCGCCCAGCGTCACTACCCGATCGTCTTCGCGTCCATGGAAGACCCGGTGCCGCTGGCGGTGACCGCCATTCTGGACGACACCAATCTGTTCGTCGACGAGCAGG
Organism: Woeseiaceae bacterium; assembly: GCA_035655155.1. GTDB lineage: Bacteria > Pseudomonadota > Gammaproteobacteria > Steroidobacterales > Woeseiaceae > Lentisalinibacter. Next base: position 777 of record DASRVH010000025.1, on the reverse strand, counting down.
GCCGGTGGGACCCGATGTGCTATGTGCCGTCCTACCTGCGCTGCTACCCCTTCGGCCTCGCCACGGACGACCAGGGCCGCGGCGCGCTGCTCATCGATCGCAAGTCGGCCGCCGTCACTGCCGAACCGCGCTACCCGTTCTTCGAGGGCGGCGAGCTCTCGGAGCACACGAAGCAGATGGTGCAGTTCTGTTCCCAGTACGAAGCCGAGCGCGCGCGTACCCGCGAGCTTTGCGAGCGGCTCCGCGACCTGGAGCTGCTGACGCCCCAGCAGGCGACCTACACCCCGACAGGCGCGAGCGAGCAGCAGACCCTGGCCAGCTACGTGTGCATCGACGCGAAGAAGCTCACCGACCTCGACAAGGACACCATCTACGGATGGCATCGCTCCGGCGAGCTGTCTTGCCTCTATTCTCACCTCCATTCGCTGGACAACTGGCGCACGCTGATGGCCCGCCGCCAGCAAGAAGCACTGTAGGAGGGCCTTCAGGCCCGATCCGCGTCTTGCTAACCGGCACGCGTTCTCTGGCCGTTGGCCCGCCATCGGGTGGACAAGGGTCGCGGAGACGCCCATGTGGGAGGGGCTTCAGCCCCGATCTTCGCCTGAGGTGGCCGAGCGCTGATCGGGCCTGAAGGCCCTCCTACCTGTTGAATTCGAAGTAGCGGGCCAGGGGCTCCGGCAGGCCAGAGCGGATCGGGCGGTCGGCGGGTGCGTCCGTCGGGGCCGAGCTGTAGGTGTTCCAGAACAGCACCGGGCGGCCGTCGAGACGGCCGGAGTC
>DASRVH010000024.1:0-6364 GCA_035655155.1 Woeseiaceae bacterium | reverse complement strand
ATGTGTCTGCCGATAGGCATCGGCGCCGTAGCCGTAGAGGTTGCCGGTCTGCAGCCGGTGCTCCGCGCCGACCGAAAAGAAGTAGCCGCTTGAACGCGAGCACTCCGGGCATTCGCAAGCCGTAGCCGGGGCCAGTGTCCTGGCAAGACCAGCGCTTTGGCCGCCCGCTTTCGGAATAACGGCATGAACCAGAACGGCGAGGCGGGCGTCGGCGTCCAGAGGAGGTTGCTCTACGCAGGTGATCGCCGGCTGGTGATCCGGGCTACCGCTCGTGGTCAGCACCCGATGACGCTCGCCGCGACAGATGTGTAAGTCCGTTCGCGCATTCCTGAGGAACACCCATTCTGAAACCACGGCGCCGTAGCTCGCTCCCTCGGCACCGAGAGTCTCGAGAATGGTGCGATAGACCGCTGCCGCCTGCGCCCCCGGCTCCCCGCTGCCGGCGCAGGGCTGGCAGCTGAGGAAGATCTCCCGGGCCGCGCGGCCGTCTACACGGCGTATGTCTACGAGGCATCGCCGGGTGTCGATTCCGTTCGCAACGATTCCCGATGAGGCCATAAGTCAGAAGCTCGAGACGGCGCTCAGACACGGCATGGCCGCTTGCGCGGCCATGCCTGTCATCGGTGTCGGTCCGGTCCCGCTAGCAACCGTCGGTCGGGAGTTCGCCCATCTGAGAGGAGAAGAACGTGTACGTGGCGGGTTTGTTCTTCTCGAAGCAGTTGCCGGTGCCCGCTGGTTCGAAGAAGGCGAAAGTCGACTCCTGATCGGCGATGTGGAAGTAGACGATGTCCTCCGCCAGGAACGGAATCGGCGGATTCGGACCACTGCCGTTGCCCCTCACGAAATTCTGCTCGATACGGTTGTTGTCGGCCTGCGGCGGGCCACGCAGATCCGCCAGGTTCTCGGGAGTACATTGACGCGGGGTACCGAAAAGCGCGGAGCACCATCCCAGGACGGCGATACCCACGTAGTCGTTATCCTCGATCTTGTTCTTGCCGATCACGTGGTCACTCACGCCCAGTACCAGCACGCCGGCCCCGGAGGGGAGGTCGGCCTGGAAGGTGCCTGGCGGCGCCTCGTTCGGGCGATTGTTGTCAAAGATATCGTTGTGCTCGATCACCCAGTTCTTCATCTCGGGCAGCGGCGGGTTACCGGCGCCGTTGGGATGGAACAGACCCACCCCGACGGTGTTGTCGTAAATCCTGTTCTGCGTCACCTCGACGTTGTTGGAGACGGTGATCTCGAAGCCGATCACGCTGCCGAACAGCTCGTTGCCGATGACGCGGACGTTCTCGGAGCCGGCCACCCACATGGCCGTATCGAGGGAGCCGTAGGAGACGTTGTTCCGCACCAGTCCGTTGGCGGACAGGGTCGGATAGATGCCGTTATTCAGGTTGTTGACCGATTCGTTTCTGACAAACTCGAAATCGTCCACCCAGCGTGTCTGAATCCCGTTCACCGGGAAACCTTCGACGGTGAAGCCGCGGATGTAGAAGCCCTGAAGATGTTCGAAACCCGGGCCCCGCACCTCCTCGCACTGCTCGACCTTCCAGTCGTAATCGCAGCCCGCGGGTGCGGCGTAAATGCCCGTTTGCTGACCGGTCCGGTTGTTGCCGTCGCCGTCGTCCTTGTAGCGCACGATCACTTTGCCGGCGTCGCCGCGGCCTTTCCTGACCTTGCCGATCAGGCGCAGGTTGGGAGTGGTGATGTGCAGGCCGTACTTGTCGTCGGGCCCCGTATTCTCGTTCTGGTAGACGCCCGGCTCGACGAGGATCGTGTCGCCCGGCGCCGCGACGTCGATGGCCCCCTGTATGGACTCTCCGGGATACACGCGGTGCACTGCCGCTTGTGCCGAGAGAGCGGTTGTCAGAAGGGCGACGCCCAGGACGGCGCTCAATGTGTTCTTTATCATCGTTTTTCTCCCCCGAGGACATACGGCCGCTGCCTGCATCCAGGCCAGTCAGCACAGCCGTCGGAAGATTGTACACCGATCCGTAGCATTGTCTAAAAAGACCGACCCCCTGGCGCGCCGAATCGTTGCGGCACGCCGCTGTCGTCCGCGGGAGCAGACTCTAACTTCATGCGCGGCCTTTGAATTGACTTGAAAAAATCGATCAACCACACTCCTTTCAGGCGGCCACGGAAAGGGCGTCCCGTAAGCCCTGTTCCGTCACTTGCACAGGTTTCCATCGGTAGTGTTTCAATGAATCCCAAACCAGCCGGTCGCCGCTGCCTGCGGGATGCCGGGCCTCGGGCAACCAGCATGGGCGCTGCCCGGATCGGATTGCTGTCGGTCCTGCTGGCGCTGTCGGGCTGTCAGCGCGGCGTCGATGCTCCCGCCCTCGAGTTCCCTGAGGCACCCGCCGGGCGCCTGGCAATCGACTACCCCCTCGACGAAACGCTCTTCCCCCCCGACATCGCGGCACCGGCGGTGGCCTGGAGTGACGAGACCGAAGGCGTTGCCCGCTGGCGTGTGTTGCTTCGCTTCGGCGATCAGGAAGAGGCGCTGGGTTTTGCGGCGGCGGACACGCAGTGGCGGCCGGCGGAGGAGGACTGGGCGGAAATCAAACGGCGATCCAGCGACGCTGATGCGGAGCTGGCAGTCGTCGGCATGGATGCACAGGGTACCGCCGTATCGGCAGCCAGCATCCGAATCCGTACCTCTGTCCATCCGGTAGGTGATTCGATCTTCTATCGCGAAGTCCCCCTGCCCTTCATCGAGGCAGTCCAGGATCCGTCGCGGATACGCTGGCGCTACGGCTCCGTCGGTTCCTTGGAGCAGCCGCCCGTCGTACTCGAGGATCTCCCCGTATGCGGCAACTGCCATTCCTTTTCCGGTGACGGCGGGGTGCTGGGCCTCGACGTCGACTACGGCAACGACAAGGGCGGTTACGCGATCCTCCCGGTAGACCGGGAGATGGTCCTGAACGATGAGAAGATCATCACCTGGAGTGATTACCGGCGAGACGACGGCGAGGCGACTTTCGGCCTACTCTCCCAGGTATCGCCGGACGGCCGCTACGTCGTCAGCACGGTGAAGGACAGGGCGGTGTTCGTGGCGACGCCGGGCATCGAGTTCTCGCAGCTGTTTTTCCCGATCAAGGGCATCCTCGTCGTCTACGACAGGCAGACCGGCACCTATACCCCGCTTCCAGGCGCAGACGACCCCGAGTACGTGCAGAGCAATCCGACCTGGAGCCCGGACGGCAATTGGATCGTCTTTGCCCGCACCAGGGCATACAGGAAGGAGGCGATCGAGCGTGCCAGCGGTGTTCTCCTGGACGAGCACGACGTCCCGGAGTTCATCGAGGACAAGGAACCGTTCAAGTTCGACCTGTACCGGGTGCCGTTCAATGAAGGGCGCGGCGGCAGGGCGGAGCCGATAGAGGGCGCTTCGCACAACGGCAGGAGCAATTTCTTCGCCGAGTTCTCGCCCGACGGCAAATGGATCGTGTTCACGCAGGCGGAGAACTACATGCTGCTGATGCCGGACAGCGAGCTGTTCATCATCCCGGCGGCCGGCGGTGAAGCGCGTCGGCTGCGCGCGAATACGCCGCGCATGAATTCCTGGCATAGCTTCTCCTCGAACGGGCGCTGGCTGGTGTTCTCCTCGAAAGCGAATACCCCTTATACCCAGCTCTTTCTCACGCACATCGACGAGCAGGGCGAATCCACCCCGCCGGTGGTACTGGACCGCTTCACGGGCACTTACGGGGCCGCCAATATTCCGGAGTTCGTGCCACTGCCTGCCGATGCCATCGCACAGATCAGGGAACGGTTCCTCGACGCCTATTCCTTCCTGCGCGCCGGAATGGCGAACGAGCGCACCGGCAATTATGCGGCCGCGGTCAAGGCATACCGTCGCGGTCTCGAGATCGAACCGGACAACGTGGAACTCTTGAACGCCACCGGCTTCTCGCTGTTCCAAATGGGCAGGAGCGAGGAGGCGGTCCCGGTGCTGGAGCGCGCGCTGGCGGTCGATCCGCAGCACTGGAAGGCACATAACAACATGGCGCTCGCCGCGGTCGATATCGGAGAGCTCGAGCTTGCCGAGGCGCATTACCGGGAATCGCTGGCCATCGAGCCGCAGCCGGCTATCTACAATGATCTCGGCTTCGTGCTCGCGCGTCAGGGGCTCCTCGAAGAGGCCATAGACGCGTATCGGGAGGCAATAGCGCTCGAGCCCGGTTTCAAAGCGGCGCACTACAATCTGGCGGGCTCGCTTGCCGGCATCGGCGAGTTGGCAGGGGCCGAGAAACACCTGCGAATCGTGTTGGAGAGCGATCCCTCCGCTCAGGCGCACATCGCCATGGGCATGGTGTTGTTCCGCCAGGACAATCTGGATGCGAGTGCGGCCAATCTGCGTGCGGCGATCGCTCTGGACCCCTCGGCGACGAGAGCATACGAACAGCTGGCCGCCGTCCTCGTGGGCGACGGGAAGCTGGAGGAAGCCGCGGCTACCTATCGCGCATTAATCGAACGCAGTCCCAGCGCCGCCGCCCACAATGCCCTCGCCGAGATCCTGAAGCGTCTCGGGCGACATGGTGAGGCCCAGGCGCAACTGGAGCTGGCGCGGGCGGCGGCCGCCCGTTGAGACCCGGGGTGGCCTCATCGGTTGCAGTGCCTTTGCTGCCGTTGCAATGACGCAATCACGCAACCACGACACGCACTTCCGCCGGCTCCAGCTCGAGAGGTAACCGCCGCTCATAACTCGGCGACGAGATACGGCTCGGCGCCGGGTTCGTCGCGCAGGCTCTGCAGGAAGGGCGAGAAGCGCGCATCGAGATACCAGCGTGTGAGCGCGGTTCCAGTGGGTGCAGGACCGAGGCGCCGGTAACTGGTCTCCAGCCAGCGCAGGGCCGGGCCGTGCTCGCCGCGATAGGCGTGGACCTCGGCGAGCAGCAACGCGGCTTTGGGCGTCTCCTGCTCTCTCAGCTTCTGCATTGCGGCATCGGCCCCTGCCGCGTTGCCGGTGGCGGCGTGGAGCAACGCCAAGCTCTGCTGCTCCCGAGGAGCAGGCATTTCTTCCCTCAGGACGGCACGTGCCTGCTCGAGGCGTCCCTGTAACAGGTAGATCTGGAAGCGAAGGACCGAGGCGGCGGCATCCTCGCCGCGCAGTGCGTCCAGCTCGATCAGCTCTGCCTCCGCCTCCTCGTAGCGGCCGGCAACCAGCAGGAAACCCACCATGTTGTATCGATTGACCTGGTTCAGCGGGTCGAGCTCGATCGCGCGGCGCTGCAGGGCCAGCGCATCCTCGTAACGGCCCTGCAAGCCTGCCCGTCCCGCCTGCAGCCCGAGGACCAGTGAACTGTTCGGATTCAGTTCGTGAGCTCGCTCCAGGTGCTGCATGGCCAGTTCCTGGTTGCCGGAGAGCGAATGGAACCGGCCGAGTCGGGCGTGGGCCTCGGCCAGAGTCGGGTCCAGACTGAGTGCGGTCCGGGCCGCATTGCCCATGAGTTCCAGCACGGCATCGTAATCGTCCTCGCGATCGCTCAAGTCCAGCATGTAGAGGCCGGCGAGACCGGCCCACGGCTGGGCGTAAGCCGGGTCCAGCCTTATCGCCTCCAGATAGAGTTCCTTCGCCCGCTGCAGGTCGCCGGCCCTGCGCCGGGTATGCAGATAGTGACCGCGCGCGTACGCGTCATACGCGGCGGGCAGCGGCTGCGCTGGCGGCCCCGCGCGACCCGACTCGTCCAGGGCGACCTGCATCGCGCTGGCAACGGATCCGGCGATCCGGGCCTGTACCTCCAGCGCGTCGCCGGGCCCGCCATCGTACGATTCGGACCAGAGATGCGTGCCGCCGCCGGTCTCGATCAGCTGGGCGGTCACCCGGAGGCGGTCCCCGGAGTGCCGGACGCTGCCCTCGAGCAGATAGGACACGTTCAGCAGCCGGCCGATGGCAACCGCGTCGAGATCCGGCCTGTCTCTCAGGGAGAACGAGGAGGTGCGGGCGATGACCTTGAGTTCCCGTACCTGGGCGAGCCGGTTCAGTATCTCCTCGGACAGCCCGTCGGCGAAATACCCGCGGCCGCCGTCGGGGCTCATATCGGTGAAGGGCAACACGGCGATGCTCTTCGCCGGCGGTGACCCCGCTGCATCGACGCCGCCGTTCCCGTGGTCCGACAGGCGCCAGACGAGCAGGGCAGCCACACCGAGGATTACGGCCACCGCCAGCATTGCCGGCGCCCTCAGTCGCGTTCGAGCGGGTGCCCCGGCTCCGGGTGCCTCGCGCTGCGGGTCGGTCACCGGCACGTCGAATACGTAGCCCTCTCTCGGCACGGTGCGGATCATCTGCTGGTCCGTGTCGCCGATGGCGCGCCGTATGTCGATGATGCACTGGGTCAGCGAGCCTTCGGTGACCACG
>DASRVH010000023.1:0-3678 GCA_035655155.1 Woeseiaceae bacterium | reverse complement strand
TAGTCTATCTTCGCTTTCCAAGCCCCGGACGCAAAAGGAAATTTAACGTGCTCTTCGGGAGATCCACAAAGCCCCTGCTGGGGTTGGATATCACGACTTCATCGGTGAAGCTCATCGAGCTTTCGAAGTCCGGGGATACCTATCGCGTCGAAGCCTACGCGGCGGAGGCGACGCCTGTTAACGCGGTCAACGAGAAGGCCATCGTCGATGCGCAGGTCGTCGGGGAGGCCGTGCGCCGTGCGATGAAGCGTTCCGGCGCCAGGGCCCGTGACGCGGCCGTTGCGATCAGCGGCGACGCCGCGATCACCAAGACCATCCAGATGCCCGCGAGTTTCAGCGAGACCGAGCTCGAGGGGCAGGTCGAGTTGCAGGCCGACCAGTACATCCCCTTCCCCATGGAAGAGGTGAGCTACGACTTCGAGCTCATCGGGCCGACCGAGCACGACCCCGACATGATGGACATTCTTCTGGTGGCGACGCGCACCGAGAACGTGGAGCAGCGCCAGGCCGCGGTGGAAGCCGCGGGCCTAAAGGCCGCCATCGTCGACGTGGAGGCGTTTGCCGTGGAGAAGGCCTGCTGGCTCCTGCGGCACCAGATGCCGGAAGAAGGCATCGGCCACAACATCGCCGTGATGGATTTCGGCGCGAGCAGCACCACCTTCAGCGTGCTGCGGGATCTCAAGGTCATGTACACGCGCGATTTCGCCTTCGGCGGCCAGCAGCTGACCGAGGAGATCATGCGCACCTACGGCCTCACGCTGGAGGAAGCCGGTCGCGCCAAGAAGGAAGGCGGCCTGCCGAGCAACTACGAGCCGGAAATCCTCGAGCCGTTCATCGACGACATGACCCAGCAGGTCAGCCGCTCGCTGCAGTTCTTCCTGGCTTCCGGCACCAACCGGGAGCAGCCGGAACAGATCCTGGTGTGCGGCGGTTGCGCCAACATACCCGGCGTCGCCGAGGTGATCGCCAGCAGGGTGGGCATCCCTACGCAGGTGGGCAACCCGCTGGGGACGATGAAGATTTCTTCCAAGGCACGCTCGCAGGGAGTCATGAAAGACGCAACCGCTCTCCTGACGGCATGCGGACTGGCGCTCAGGAGCTTTGACTGATGCCGCGTATCAACCTGCTGCCCTGGCGCGCGCAACAGCGCAAGGAACGCCAGAAGAATTTCGCTCTCGCCTCGCTCGCCGCGGTCCTGTCCGGGCTGCTGATCATGTTCCTGGTCAGCATGTACATCCAGGGCCTGGTCGATTACCAGAATGCGCGCAACCAGCGCCTGCAGCAGGAGATCGCCAGGCTGGACAACCAGATCAAGGAGATCCGCGATCTCCGGCTCCGCAAGGAGCGCCTGCTGGCCCGCATGGCCGCGATCGATGACCTGCAGCGCGCCCGTCCCGAGGTGGTGTTCCTGTTCGACCAGCTGGTCGCCGTGATGCCGGAAGGCGTGCACCTCACCGAATTGACGCAGAACGGCCGCAACCTGCTGTTGCGCGGCATCGCCGAGTCGAGCACGCGCGTCTCGGCGCTGATGCGCAATATCGCCGATTCACCGACCCTGGGCGATCCCCGGCTGCAGGTGGTGCAGTCCGGGCAGGGGCGTGACCAGGCCACGGAGGGTTCCGGCCGCCGCGCGCAGTTTGCCCTCGCCGCCCGCCAGGTGGGCATAGGCGACGACCAGGAGGAGCAACCTTGAACTACCTCGAGCAGCTCCGCACGCTGGACACCAAGGACGTCGGCCGCTGGCCGTTCCTGTTCCGCGCCATCGCCGTCGGCATGATCTTCGTGCTGGTGTCGGTCGGCGGGACCTACTACTTCGTGTGGCGAAACAAGATCCCCGAGCTCGAAAAGGTGCAGCGCCAGGAACTGGACCTGCGCGCCACCTTCGAGGACCGCCAGCGACTGGCCGCGAACCTGGAGGCTTACCGGGACCAGCTCGCGGAAGTCGAGCGCACCTTCGGCGCCATGCTCAGGCAGTTGCCGGGCGAGACCGAGGTGCCCAGCCTGCTGGTGGACATCTCCCAGACCGGCCTTGCGGCGGGCCTGGAGGAGCGCCTGTTCCAGCCGATGAGCGAGGTGAGCCGCGAGGCTTACAGCGAGCTGCCGATCCGCATGCAGCTGGTCGGCACTTTTCACGAGTTCGGCCAGTTCGTCAGCGGCGTGGTCGCGCTGCCGCGCATCGTCACGCTGCACGACATCAGTCTGCGCCGCGAACAGCAGCGCGGCGGCGAGGGAGGCGGCAACCGGCTCGTCATGGACGTGACGGCGAAGACTTACCGCTATCTCGAGGACGACGGTGGCGGCCAATGAAACTGTCCAGGCAAACACGGATATTAATGGGGGTCGCGCTGGCGACGATGCTGCTGGGCGGCTGCACGCGCAGCATGTCGGACCTGGACGCGTACATCGCCGACATCAATGCCCGGCCGGGCGGCCGCATCGAGCCGCTGCCGGAGATCACGACCTACCAGACCTTCAGCTACGACCGGGGTGACGCCCGCTCGCCCTTCGTGCCCGACGTGCCGGCCGCCGGCAGCGCCGCGAATGGCGTGCGACCGGACGCGGACCGCAAGCGTGAACATCTTGAAGGCTTTCCTCTGGATACCCTCAGGATGGTGGGCACGCTCAACCTGGATAACCAGCTCTACGGCCTGGTCCAGACTTCCGACGGACTCATTCACCGGGTCGTCGTCGGCAACTATCTCGGCCAGAACGACGGCCGGATCATTTCGATCACCGATTCCGCCATCCAGCTGCTGGAAATCGTTCCGGACGGCCTCGGCGGCTACACCGAGCGCACGGCCTCGATCGGCCTGGGTGAGACATGAATTTCGGGGAGAACTTAGCAATGATGCGCGATCACAGGCGGAGCAACAGGATGAAGGGAGCCCGGGCGAGGTCGCGGCGAAGCTGGTGGGTGGTCGCGGCACTGCCGCTGCTGTGGTGGTCCTGGGCCGCCCAGGCTGCCGAGGGCCTGGAGCTCACGGATTTGCAGGTCAACACCCTGCCAGGCAATCGGGTCGTGCTGGTGATGACCACCAGCGGTCCCGCCCCGGAGCCGCTGTCTTTCACCATCGAAGAGCCTGCACGAATCTCGCTGGATCTTCCCGGCACCGGTCTCGGCCTGGACGAGCGGCGCCGCGAAGTGAAGCGGGGCGTGCTGGATACGATCATGATGGCCGAGGCACAGGGGCGCACGCGGGTGGTGCTCAACCTCGACATGATGGTCCCTTACGAGACCGAGGTGGAGGGTGACCGGATCACGCTCACGCTGAGCGGCGCCGGCGCGCCGGCGACCGCGCGGACGGCCAGCGCCTTCGGGCAGCCTTCGGGCCAGCCTGAGGCGCGCGACGTCTCCGGCGACATCAGCGCCGTGGACTTCCGCCGCGGTCCGGACGGCGCGGGACGGGTTATCGTGTCCCTCAGCGATCCTTCCATCACCGTGGATATTCGCGAGGAGCTGGACCGCACCGTGGTAGAGTTCCCGCGGGCCTCGCTGCCGGACAACCTCGTGCGCCGGCTGGACGTGATGGATTTCGCGACGCCCGTGGAGACGGTGGACAGCATCCGCTATCCCGGCGGCGCCCGCCTCGTGATCAACGTGAGCGGGAAGTACGAGCGGCTCGCCTACCAGGCGGACGAACAGTTCACGATCGAGTTCCGGCCGGTCGAGGAGCAGGA
>DASRVH010000022.1:0-2439 GCA_035655155.1 Woeseiaceae bacterium | reverse complement strand
CAACGTCGGCCGGATCCTGAGCACGCTGCAGGACCTGGGGCACGAACAAGATAAATCGGGCTCGACCAGGCCTGCTGACCGTCTTCCAGTGTGAGACAGACGAAGAGCGGGTTGTCGCCCTGGGGCCTTAGCTCAATTTCGCGCTGAAGATGAACCGCCTTGTGCGGGTTCTCGTCCGGCAGTCGATAGACCCGAATGCGCCGGTGCAGCTTACTGCGCACACCACGGTAATCTGGCCACCGATTCCATGAACATCCGGCCACCCATTCCATGGCGATCCGGCCACTGGTTCCACGAGCATCCGGCCACCCTCGTTTGAGGTCCTGCGGGGCAATCTGAAGCCGCCTATCGTGCCGCGTTCCGACGTGGACGAGAGGTGAGATGCGAAGGTTGCCGATGAGGAAGATCAAGGATGTATTGCGGCTTCATGCGGCTGGCCGTTCCGCCCGCCAGATCGGGCCGAGCGTCGGCGTCGGCCGCAGCACGGTGGCGGAATATCTGCGTCGTGCCGAGGTGGCGGGCCTGTGTTGGCCGCTGCCCGAGGGGCTGGACGAAGAGGCCCTGGAGCGGCTGCTGTTCCCACCTCCACCGCCCGCGAAGGACCGCCAATTCGCCGAGGCGGATTGGGCGGCGGTCCACCGCGAACTGAAGCGGCCGGGGGTCACGCTCGCGCTGCTCTGGGACGAGCATCGTGGTCGGCACCCGGACGGCTACGGCTATTCCGCGTTCTGCGAGCACTACCGCCGCTGGGCGGGACGGCTCTCGCCGGTCATGCGCCAGCGCCATGTTGCGGGCGAGCGGCTGTTCGTCGACTATTCCGGCACGAGGATGTCGGTCATCGACCCGGCCACCGGCACGCCGCGCCCGGCGGAGATCTTCATCGCCGTGCTCGGCGCCTCGAACCAGACCTATGCCGAGGCGAGCTGGAGCCAGGCGCTGCCCGACTGGATCGGCGCCCACACCCGCGCCTTCGCCGACTTCGGCGCAGTGCCGGCGCTGGTCGTTTCCGACAACCTGAAGTCCGGGGTGATCCGGGCCTGCTTCTACGAGCCCGAGATCAACCGCAGCTACGCCGAGATGGCGGCGCACTACGGCACAGCGATCCTGCCGGCGCGGCCCTACAAGCCCCGCGACAAGGCGAAGGTCGAGGCCGCCGTCCTGCTGGTCCAGCGCTGGATCATCGCGCGACTGCGCAACCGGCAGTTCTTCAGCCTCGAGGAACTGAACGCCGCCATCCGTGACGAGGTCGCCCGGCTGAACGCCCGCGTCAGCCGCCACCTCGGCGCCTCGCGACAGCAGCTCTTCGAGACGATCGAGCGCCCGGCGATGCTACCGCTGCCTTCGGAGCCTTTCGTCCACGCCGACTGGCGCAAGGCGACGGTCGGGGTCGACTACCACGTCCGGCTCGAGGGCCACCACTATTCCGTCCCCCACGAACTGATCCGCCAGCAGCCCTGGGCCCGCCTGACCGCCAGCACGGTCGAGATCTTCCGCGGCGGTAAGCGCGTGGCCTGCCACCGGCGTGCCGCCCCGGGCGACACGGGCGGCACAACGCTGAACGACCACCGGCCGGCCAGCCATCGCCGATATGCCGAGGTCACGCCCGAGACGCTGCGCGAGCGCGCCGCCCGCATCGGGCCCGCCACCGCCATCCTCGTCGACGTCATCCTGCGTGACCGACCGCACCCCGAGCAGGGTTTCCGCTCCTGCCTCGGCATCCTGCGCCTGGCCCGCAGCCACGGCGCCGAGCGGCTCGAGGCCGCCTGCGACCGGGCGCTCGTGATCAACGCGCGCACCATGACCTCGGTGAAGTCGATCCTGCTGAACCGCCTCGACGGCCGCAGGCTCGTTCATCCGCCCGAGGCGCCGCCGATCAGCCACGCCAACATCCGCGGCCCCGAGTTTTTCCACTGAACCGAAGGAGACGACCTTGCTCACCCATCCCACCCACGAGGCACTCAGCGCGCTGAAGCTCGATGGCATGGCCGAGGCTTTCGCCGAACTGATCGCCGAAGATCGCGGCCGCAGCCTCGATCCCCCAGCCTGGATCGGGCGCCTGGATCGGGCTGATGCTCGACCGCGAGCAGGCCCGGCGCGGCACTCGCCGCTTCCAGTCCCGGCTGCGCGCCGCCAACCTCCGCCACCCGACCTGTGCTACGGGGGACGCCTGCATGGAAGACGTGAACTACCGCGCGCCGCGCGGTCTCGACCGGGCGCTGTTCCAAAGCCTCGGGACGACCGAGTGGATCGACCGGCACCGTTCAGTCCTGATCACCGGGCCCTGCGGGGTGGGCAAGTCTTGGCTCGCCTGCGCGCTCGGCCATGCCGCGAGCCGCGCCGATCGCACCGTCCTCTATCATCGCCTACCCCGGCTCTTCGCCGACCTCGAGCTCGCGCGCGGCGACGGGCGCTTCGACCGGCTGTTTCGCAAGATCGCCC
>DASRVH010000021.1:0-50868 GCA_035655155.1 Woeseiaceae bacterium | reverse complement strand
GCCACGGACGGGCACGACGGCACCTGGGTGGCCCATCCCGGCCTGGTACCCATCGCCATGGAGATCTTCGACCGGCACATGCCCGAGCCGAACCAGGTGGGCCGCCGGCGCGACGACGTGGAGGTGAGCGCAGCGGACCTGCTGCAGGTGCCCCAGGGTCGCATCACCGAGCACGGACTGAGGAACAACATTTCCGTCGGTGTGCAGTACATGGCGGCGTGGCTCGGCGGCAACGGCTGCGTGCCCCTGTACAACCTCATGGAGGATGCGGCCACGGCGGAGATCGCCCGCGCCCAGGTCTGGCAGTGGGTGCACCACGAGACCGGCGTGCTCGACGACGGCCGGCCGGTCACGCTGGAGTTGTTCGAGACCGTGCTGGCGGAGGAGATGGAGAAGATCCGCGAGGAGGTCGGCGAGGAGGCCTTCGCCGCCGGCAACTATGACAAGGCGGCGGAGCTGATGGACAGGATCACCCGCGAGGAAGATTTCGAGAGCTTCCTGACGCTGGAGGCTTACCGGGAGATCGATTGACTCATCGGACCCCGTCGACTTTAGACCAAAGTACCAGTGGTCCCGCCGTGACCATCGCGTACCATCCGAAACCCACTAACGGCGTGTCAGCGAGGAGTAGAGAATCATGAGTGTCATGTCAGCCGAGGAGCTTCAGAAATCGTGGGACAGCGACCCGCGGTGGAAAGGCGTAACCCGACCCTACAGTGCAGAAGAAGTCGTACGGCTGCGCGGCACGGTAGAGGTGGAATACTCCCTCGCGCGCCAGGGCGCGGAGAAGCTGTGGAAATACATCCACGAGAAAGATTTCGTGAATGCGCTCGGCGCACTGACCGGCAACCAGGCCATGCAGCAGGTGAAGGCCGGCCTGAACGCCATCTATCTGTCCGGCTGGCAGGTGGCCGGTGACGCCAACCTGGCCGGCCAGATGTATCCCGACCAGTCGCTGTATCCGGCCGACTCGGTCCCCGCCGTGGTCCGGCGCATCAACAATACGCTGTTGCGGGCCGACCAGATTCATCACGCGGAAGGCGACGACTCCATCGACTGGATGCAGCCCATCGTGGCTGACGCCGAAGCCGGATTCGGCGGCGTGCTGAACGCCTTCGAGCTGATGAAGGACATGATTCATGCGGGCGCCGCCGGCGTGCACTTCGAGGACCAGCTTTCCTCGGCGAAGAAGTGCGGGCACATGGGCGGCAAGGTGCTCGTGCCCACCCAGGAGGCCGTCAGCAAGCTGGCCGCGGCCCGGCTGGCCACCGACGTCTGCAACGTGCCCACCCTGGTGGTGGCCCGCACCGACGCCGACGCCGCCAACCTGCTCACCTCGGACATTGACGAGCGCGACCAGCGCTTCATCACCGGCGAGCGCACCGCCGAGGGCTTCTACCGGGTGAAGCCGGGCCTGGAGCAGGCCATAGACCGGGCGCTGGCCTACGCACCCTTCGCCGACCTGGTGTGGTGCGAGACGTCCACGCCGAGTCTCGAGCAGGCGAAGGAATTCGCGGAGGCCATGCACAAGGAGTACCCGGATCAGCTGCTGGCCTACAACTGCTCGCCGTCGTTCAACTGGCGCAAGAACCTGGACGACAAGACCATCGCCAAGTTCCAGAAGGAACTCGCGGCCATGGGCTACAAGTTCCAGTTCATCACCCTGGCCGGCTTCCATGCACTCAACTACAGCATGTTCACGCTGGCCAAGGGCTACCGGGAGCGCCAGATGGCGGCCTACGTGGAGCTGCAGCAGGCGGAGTTCGACTCGGAGAAGGACGGCTACACCGCCACCCGCCACCAGCGGGAAGTGGGCGCGGGCTACTTCGACGCCGTCACGCAGGCGGTGAGCGCGGAGTCCTCGATCACGGCGCTGACCGGTTCCACCGAGGAGGAGCAGTTCGACGAGGCCAGCTGAGCCATCGTTGGAGTATGCTGGGAACGGCGCCCCCCGGGGGCGCCGTTTTCTTTGCGTATCCAGAGGAACACACGATGCAGTACGAGAAGATCCAGATCCCGGAACGCGGCGACGTCATCAGCATGAACAGGGACTTCCGGCTGAACGTGCCGGACGAGCCCGTCATCCCGTTCGTCGAGGGCGACGGCATCGGCAGGGACGTGACGCCGGTCATGAAGGACGTGGTCGACGCCGCGGTGAGCCGCGCGTACGGCGGCGAGCGCCGCATCGCCTGGATGGAAATCTATGCAGGCAAGAAGGCCAGCGAGGTCTACGACAGCGCCAACTTCCTGCCCGAGGAGACGCTGCACGCGCTGCAGAAATACGTGGTCTCCATCAAGGGTCCCCTGACCACGCCGATCGGCGGCGGCATCCGCTCGCTGAACGTCTCCATCCGCCAGAGCCTGGACCTCTACGCCTGCGTGCGGCCCATCCGCTACTTCCCGGGCGTCAGCACACCGATGAAGGAGTCCGACCTGGTGAACATGGTGGTCTTCCGCGAGAACACGGAAGATATCTACGCGGGCATCGAGTACCCGACGGGCTCCCAGGAAGTGCAGAAGCTGATCAAGTTCCTGCAGGAGGAACTGGGCGCCACCCAGATCCGTTTCCCGTCGAGTTCCGGCATCGGCATCAAGCCGGTCTCCCGGGAGGGCTCGGAACGCCTCGTGCGCAAGGCCATCAACTACTGCATCGACAACGACTTCGGTTCGGTGACCCTGGTGCACAAGGGCAACATCATGAAGTTCACCGAGGGCGCCTTCTGCCAGTGGGGTTATGAAGTGGCCCGCGAGGAATTCGGCGCGGAGCCGAAAGACGGCGGGCCCTGGCACGCCTTCCCGAACCCGCGCACCGGCCGCGAGATCATCGTCAAGGACGTGATCGCCGACAACTTCCTGCAGCAGATCCTGCTGCGGCCGGAGGAGTACGACGTTATCGCCACGCTGAACCTGAACGGCGACTACATCTCCGACGCCCTGGCTGCCCAGGTGGGCGGCATCGGCATCGCCCCGGGAGGCAACATCGGCGACGGCGTCGGCGTGTTCGAGGCCACTCACGGCACGGCGCCCGGCTTCGCCGGCAAGGACCGCGTGAACCCGGGTTCGCTCATCCTGTCCGCCGAAATGATGCTCCGCTACCTCGGCTGGACCGAGGCCGCCGACCTCATCATCAAGGGCGTGGCCAATACCATCGCCGCCAAGGAGCTGACCTTCGATCTCGCGCGGCTGCGCGAGGCGATTCGCAAACCGAAGCGCCCCGCCGGCAGCCATCCCCACGGCAAGCAGGACGTGGAGCAGGAACTCGATCAGCTTATTCCAGGCGCCACACTGGTGGGCACGAAGGGCTTCGGCGAGGCCGTCATCCGGCACATGGACGACTGATGGGGGTGCCGGAGACGCACGTGCCGAAGGACCAGTACGACCCGGACTGCACCCGCTGTGCGCGTCTGGCCGCCCATCTGGCCGCGGTGCGCGAGAAGCACCCCGATTACCACGCCCTGCCGGTGCCCCCGTTCGGCGACCCGGAGGCGAGCCTCCTGATCGTGGGTCTCGCCCCGGGCATGCACGGCGCCAACCGGAGCGGGCGGCCATTTACCGGCGACTTCGCGGGCATCCTCCTGTACCGGGCGCTCTACGACGCGGGTTTCGCCAGCCGCCCGGAGTCGGTGTCGGCCGACGACGGGCTCGAACTCACCGATTGCCGGATCACCAACGCGGTGAAGTGCCTGCCGCCGCAGAATAAGCCGACCACGGCGGAGGTAGACGAGTGCAATCCCTATCTGCAGGCGGAACTCGGCACGATGGACGAGGGCGGCGTCGTGCTGGCCCTGGGATCCATCGCCCACCGCGCGGTGCTGAAGGCATTCGGCATGAAACAGAGCGCGAACAAGTTCGCTCACGGCGCGGAACACGAGCTGCCCGGCGGCCTGACCCTGCTGGATTCCTACCACTGCAGCCGCTACAACACGCAGACGCGCCGCCTGACCGAAGAGATGTTCCATGACGTCATCGGCCGCGCACGGGAGCTCGCCGGCGCCTGAGACGACGTGCGGGCGCCGTTGTCCCGCCAATGCCTTCGTCGCCGCCATCGCCGCCATTGCGGCCGTCGCCACCCTGGCCGGGCTCCGTCCGTTATCCTAGGCACCATGGACGAAGCCGCCTTCGATCATCGCCGCTTCCTCGCGAACCTGAGCCACCGCCCGGGCGTCTACCGCATGCTGGATGCCGACGGCGAGACCCTCTACGTGGGCAAGGCGAGGGACCTGCGCAAGCGGGTGGGCAGCTACTTCAGCGGCAAGGCCAGGGACGCCAAGACCATGGCGCTGGTCGCCGAGATCCGCGACATCGAGGTGACGGTCACCAACACCGAGGCCGAGGCGCTCATCCTGGAGCACAACGTGATCAAGCGGGAGCGTCCCCGCTACAACGTGCTCCTGAAGGACGACAAGAGCTATCCCTGGATCCACGTGACGGAACATGCCTACCCGCGGCTGGCCTTCCACCGCGGCGCGCGCAGCGCCAGGGGCCGCTATTTCGGGCCCTATCCGAGCGCGGGGGCCGTGCGCAGGACCCTCGGCGAGCTGCAGAAGCTGTTCCTGCTGCGCAACTGCACCGACACCTTCTTCGCCAACCGCTCCCGGCCCTGCCTGCAATACCAGATCCGCCGCTGTTCGGGGCCCTGCGTCGGCCACATCGGCGAGGCGGATTACGCCCGGGACGTGCAGAACGCGATCGCATTCCTGGAGGGCCGCAATCAGGCGGTGATCGACAGCCTGGTGGAGCGCATGGAGGCGGCCGCAGAGGCCCTGGAATTCGAGCGGGCGGCGCAGTTTCGCGACCAGATCGCCCGTCTCAAGCGGGTCGATGCCGAGCAGATGGTCTCCCGGGAGAGCGCCACGGACGTCGATGCCGTGGCGCTGGCCCGTCGTGGCAGCATCGTCTGCGTGGCCGTGCTGTTCGTCCGCCACGGCCGCCTGCTGGGCAGCCGTTCCCATTATCCGAAAGTGGCGCCGGACACCCCCGACGACGAGGTGCTGTCGTCGTTCCTCGGCCAGTATTACCTGGAGTCCGCCCCGCCGCGGGAGATCCTGGTGGAACAGGCGGTGGAGGACGCCGACCTGCTGGGCGAGGCCCTGACCGCGCGGGCAGGACACAGGGTGGAGGTGCGCCACCGGGTGCGCGGCGACCGGGCGCGCTGGCTGCAGATGGCCGCGACCAATGCCCGCCAGGGGGCGGATCTGCGCGCCGCCGGCAATGCGGGCGTGCGCCGGCAGCTGGAAGCCCTCGCCGAGGCGCTGGAACTCGACGATGTGCCCGAGCGCCTCGAGTGCTTCGACATCTCCCACACCGGCGGTGAGGCCACGGTGGCCTCCTGCGTCGTTTTCGGCCCCGAGGGGCCGGTGAAATCCGACTACCGCCGGTTCAACATCCGCGGCACGGCCGCCGGCGACGACTACGCCGCCATGCGCGAGGTGCTCGAGCGCCGCTACAAGCGCGTCAAGCGGGGCGAGGTGCCGTTGCCCGACCTGATCCTGATCGACGGCGGCCGGGGCCAGCGCACCCAGGCGCTGGAGATCCTTGCCGATCTGGATCTCGAGTTCCTGAAGGTGGTGGCGGTGGCCAAGGGCCGGGCGCGCCGACCGGGCAGCGAGCAGCTCTGGGTGGAGGAGGAGGCTTACCCACGCAGCCTCCCGTCCGGCTCGCCGGCGCTGCTGCTCATACAGAACATCCGCGACGAGGCGCACCGTTTCGCCATCACCGGCCACCGGGCACGCCGCGCGAAAGCCCGCCGGGGCTCGGTGCTGGAGGATATCCCGGGGCTCGGGCCGAAGCGGCGCCGGGACCTTTTGCGCCACTTCGGCGGACTGAAGGGCGTGGCGGCGGCGGGCATGGACGATCTGACCAAAGTACCCGGCATCAGCCGCGTTCTGGCCGAGCGCATTTATACTGTACTCCACGCCGAGCAGGAACCGGCCGGCGAGGCGCAAACGAATTGATGGTGACGGAACTGCCGTGCAACTGAATACCGCGAATACGCTGACCTGGATACGCATCGCCGGCATTCCGCTGTTCGTGGTGCTGTTCTACCTGCCGTACGAGTGGGGGCGTCCGGCCTCTGCGGTGGTCTTCATGCTCGCGGCCATTACCGACTGGCTGGACGGCTACGTCGCCCGCAAGCTCGGCCAGATCACGCCCTTCGGCGAGTTCCTGGACCCGGTGGCAGACAAGCTCATCGTCGCCGTCGCCCTGGTGCTGCTGGTGCAGACGGACCAGCGCATCTCGCTGGCCCTGGTGGCCGCCATCATCATCGGCCGCGAGATCACCGTATCCGCCCTGCGGGAGTGGATGGCGGGGCTCGGGCAGCGCACGACGGTGGCGGTGTCCATGGTGGGCAAGGTGAAGACCGCCCTGCAGATGATCGGCCTGACCCTCATGGTCTGGCACCTCGATACCGGCGGTCTGCCGGTGTATGACGCGGGTTTCCTGTTCCTGCTGGCGGCGGCGGGCCTGACGCTGTGGTCCATGTATGCTTACGTCAAGGCGGCCTGGCCGGTGCTGAACGCGAATAGCTGACCCCGGGTGCCTTGACAGTCCCCCGGGAGTCGCTAGAATTGCGGTCCCTTCGCGATAGGCGGGAATAGCTCAGTTGGTAGAGCGCAACCTTGCCAAGGTTGAGGTCGCCGGTTCGAGCCCGGTTTCCCGCTCCAGATAACTTCAGGGCCCCGCAACGGGGCCCTGATTCGTTAGGGTCGACGGTTGCCCGGACGGCCCGATCTGGTAATCTGCCGTCGCCGGCTAAGCCGCATCAAGTCACTGACGAATAAAGGACAATTCGAGAATGACTCCGCCCCCCGGGATTGGCGGCACCGCTGCCCTCTGTCTGCTCGCCGTGATGGCCGCCACGCCGCTGCCCGCGCAGGAAAATACCGATGGCGCAGCCCCCGCGGACGCCGCCATCGAAGAGGTCATCGTTACCGCCCGGCGCCGCAGCGAGAACCTGCAGGAGATCGCCGACGCCATCACGGTGTTCGACCGGACCACCATCGAGGACGCGGCCATCCAGCGCATGAACGACGTGGCGGCACTGACGCCCAACCTGCGTTTCTCCGACGACCAGGAGGTGGGTCAGAGCACGATCACCATTCGCGGCGTCACTCAGCAGCGGGGCATCGGCGAGACGCCGCTCGCCTTCGTGGTGGACGGAGTCACCGTGAACAACTCGCTGGTCACCACCCAGGATCTCTTCGACGTGGAGCAGATCGAAGTGCTGCGGGGGCCTCAGGGCGCGCTTTACGGGCGCAACTCCGTTGCGGGCGCCGTGAATATCACCACCCGCGGCCCCACCGAGGAATTCGAGGCCTACGTCGAGACCCGCGCGGGCGAGGGCGAGGATTACACCGTTCAGGGCGCCGTCTCCGGTCCGCTGTTCTCCGACAAGGTGCGCGGCCGCCTGGCGGTCTACAGCAACGACCGGGACGGCCAGCTGCTGAACGAGGGCCTCGGCGAATACGTGGACTTCAAGGACTCCACGTCTCTGCGCGGCCGGCTGCTGATCGAGCCGGACGAGCGGCTGAGCGTGGACCTGCGCTACCAGTATGCCGATCAGGAGGCCGGCTCCGGTTACTTCATGCCGGGCTCGGCGGACACCGAGGAGAACCGGCTGCCGGGCGATCCCTTCCCGTTCCCGCTCGACAACACCACCTACACCATCCAGTCGAACATCCTCGGCATATCGAGCGTCAGCTTCGATGACTACACCGCCAAGGTGGACTACGGGTTCGACGGGTTCACCCTGACCTCGATCACCGGCTGGCACGACCTGGAATCCCGCAACGACCAGGACCTGGATCAGACGAACCGGGAGTTCCTGAACATCGACGTGGACGACAACCAGAGCCAGTTCAGCCAGGAGCTGCGGCTGGTGTCGACGGCGGAGGAGGGTCTGCGCTGGATCGTCGGCGCCTACTACAGCGACCAGGAGCGCGACCGCACGCTGGCCACCTTCCTGAACGTCGCCGGCTTCCAGAACGGCGGCGACTGGAGCCCCGGGAGCGCCTTCTTCGTGCCCCAGGCACCGGCCATCCTGAACGAGCAGTACGAGACCCGTGCGGTGTTCGGGCAGGTGAGCACGGACCTCACGGACCGCCTCGAGCTGACCGTGGCCGGGCGCTTCGACGACGTACGGCGGGAAAACGACACCAACAATCCGTTGGCTAATGGCATTAAGGAATTCAGTGAGTTCCAGCCCAAACTTCAACTCGCTTATTCGCTCACCGAAAACCTCAACCTGTTCGCCACCTACGCCGAGGGCTTCCGGCCCGGCGGCTTCAACACGCTGGCGAACGACCCGGCCGTGCAGTTCGCGCCCTCGTTCGACTCCGAGCACCTGGACAACTACGAAGTCGGACTGAAGTACGCCAGCGCCGACGGCAGCCGGGTGCTGAACGTCGCGGCCTTCTACATCGATTACCAGAACCAGCAGTGGTTCCTGTTCGACCCGTTCGGCTCCCAGGCGCTGATCAACGCGGACGAGAGCCGCATCCTCGGCGGCGAGGTCGAGGCCGCCATCCGTCCGCTCGACGGGCTGATCCTGTCGCTGGCCTATGGCTTCGTGGACAGCGAGATCGAGGCCATCGGCGCCGAACCGGGGCTGACCGTGCCGCCATCGGACGTGATCGGCAACGAAGTGCCGGGGGCGCCCGTGTACACCCTGAATCTGAGCGGGGAGTACGTCTGGCCGCTCGGGCCGCTGCAGGGTTTCGCCCGCGTCGACGTCGACCGGCGGGGCAAGACCTACTGGAGCATCGACGGCCGGGACGCGGAGGGCGCCTATACCGTCGTGGATCTGCGCCTGGGCCTGCGTGGCGACGCCTGGAGCGTGACGGCCTTCGCGGAGAACGCCACGGACGAGGAATGGATCGAGTACTACGTTTCCCGCCGCTTCACGAGCCTGCGCACGGACATCGCCTGGCCGAGCCCGCCACGCATGATCGGCGTCGAGGCCCGCTATCGTTTCTGAGCCGCTTCCTCCACGGCGCATTGCGGCCGCCGGAAGCCGCGGGCACACTAGGCCGATGGCAGGCCGGCAGCCCGTCCGCTCGGATCATTTTCGGCACAGGTCGGCACAAAGGGCATCGCAGCAGTCAAGCTCGTGAGTGAACCGCTGGTCAGAGGCCGGACCACGCTGATCAGCGTGGCAGCGGTCATCATCATCATCTTCGCCATGCAGGCGGCGAAGGTGCTGCTCGTGCCGTTCCTGCTGGCCGTGTTCCTGTCGCTGGTCAGCGTTCGCCCGCTGCTGTTCATGCAGCGCCAGCGTATCCCCGGCGTGGTGGCGGTGCTGCTGATCGTCGTCGTGATGATGCTGATTCTCGCCGTGTTCGGCGTGATCGTGGGCACCTCCATTGCCGAGTTCACGGCGGCCCTGCCCACCTATCAGGCCCGCCTGGACGCGATGATGGACGGGTTCCTGAAATTCGTGGCGGCGCGGGTCGACAGCGACCAGCCCATCGAGAGCCTGGGTGACATGATCGACCCCGGTTGGGCCATGGGCATGGCCGCCAATACGCTGAACGCGCTCAGGGACGTCCTCACCAACACGCTCCTGATCTTCCTGACGATGACCTTCATCCTGCTGGAGGCCTCCACCTTCCCGGTGAAGATCACGGCCGCCTTCGGCCGGGGGGAGGAGCAGATGGCGGCGTTCCGCGACTTTTTGGTCAACCTCGGGCGCTACCTCGGCATCAAGACGCTCGTCAGCGTGGCCACGGGCGTCTCGGCGTGGCTACTGACCTGGGCCGTGGGCCTCGACTTCCCGCTGCTCTGGGGCCTGCTCGCCTTCCTGCTGAACTATATTCCGGTGATCGGCTCGATCATCGCCGCCGTACCGGCCGTGCTGCTGGCGCTGCTCCAGTTCGGCCTCGGACCCGCGGTGGGCATCGCCATCGGGTACCTGATCATCAATCTGATCTACGCCAACGTCATCGAGCCGCGGATGATGGGCTACGGCGTGGGCATCTCGCCGCTGGTGGTGCTGCTCTCCATCGTGTTCTGGGGCTGGGTGTTCGGCCCGGTGGGCATGCTGCTCTCGGTGCCGCTGACCATGACGCTGAAGATCGGCCTGGAGGCCAACGACGACACTCGCTGGGTGGCGGTGCTGCTCGGCTCGGGACGCGACGCCCAGCATGTCCTCGAAGAAGAGGAGCCGGGGGAGGGTGTTCACGCGAAGGCCGAGATTTCCTAACATCGGGGATGCGGGCCGGCCCGCGTGCGGCCCGAGAAAGCGGTGCCCGCACCGGTTTTTGTGTGATATGGTCCGTTCCCCGGCGCGGCCGGGGCCGTGGGCAAACGGTGGCTAGGTGGCAGAGTGGTTATGCAGCGGCCTGCAAAGCCGTGTACGCCGGTTCGATTCCGACCCTAGCCTCCACCCACTTCCTTTCACGTCCCCGGATTTGATTTCCTCGGAACGTCTCCGCCCGTTTGCCAGCCGTGCCGGCCTCGGCTAGGATGCGCCAGAAGGGTGCGGGCGAATACATCATGCTCCGGCATCCGGGAGGGGACCACATGGATATCAAGCCATTAGGATTGGCGCTGGCAACGCTGTTGCTGCTGGCAGGCTGTGCTGCGAGCGGCGGTGGCGATGCGGCGACGGTCGCCCAGGCAGAAGGCGCCGCGGCCGGCGAGACGCAGGCGACCGGGGGTGGGGGCGAAAAGCCGAAGCTCATCTGCAAGGAAATCGTCAAGACGGGGACGCGCTTCTCCGAGACGGTGTGCGCCACCAAGGAGGCCTGGGACGGCGCTTCGGAATTCGGCCAGAAGGCGACGGAGGACATCCAGCGCAGGCCAACCTATCAGGAATCGGATTAGCCTCCCTGCGGGCCGAGTCCAAGTCTCGCAGGCGAACGGCTGAACGCCGGATTCCGGTTTCCATGTGACGTTTCGGGTGCCCGCCGGCCGTGCGGCCGGCGGGCACTTTTTGATGCCGGTGCGCCCGGGTGGCGGAATTGGTAGACGCTGCGGACTTAAAATCCGCTGTCCGTAAGGACGTGCCGGTTCGAGTCCGGCCCCGGGCACCAATAGAAACAACAGGTTCTAGCCTTTTTCTCGAGCTGGCCTTGCATTCGGGCCGGCTTCCGTCGCGGCTCCCCCGGGCCTTCAGTCCGCTACGCCCCGACGCTCGAGCCGCTCCAGCCGTTCCACCAGATCGGCCACCCGTTCCTCCAGCGCCTCGATCCGCTCCAGCGTGGCATCCGCCTTCTCCGTGACGGGCGCGGCCGTCGCCACCGGCGTGGCGGGCGCGGCAGCGACGGGCTTCCCGCAGAACAGGTGAGTCCAGCGGATCTCGCGCCGGCCGGGTTCCCGGGGCAGGGCGGCGACCAGCGGGCCTTCCTCGCGTCCGGCCAGGGACTCGAGGCATTGCTGGACCTCGCCGAGACTGCCGAAGGCGTGCAGGCGGCCGCTGCGGGAGCGCAGTTCGCCGGGTGTCTGCGGCCCTCGCAGGAGCAGCAGGCAGACGATGGCGGTTTCGCCCGGCGTGAAGTGCAGATCGCTGAACTCGGTATTGCAGAACCGCTGCTTGAATTTCACTACGCGGCTGCCGAAGCCGCTGCGGTCCAGCACCAGGTGCTTGCGGTGGAGCGAATCCAGGGCATCCTGGACCTCGCTCTCGGACAGGTTCATCACCGGATCCCGGTTGCTCTTCTGGTTGCAGGCGTTCGTCAGTGCGTTCAGCGACAGGGGATAGTGATCCGGCGTGGTGATCTCTTTCTCGATCAGGGCGCCGATGACGCGGGCCTCGACGGTGTCGAACAGGGCTTCCATGGTGGCGGGTTCCTCCCGGCGGACGGTCGCGGTTTACGCGGATAGGCGCCCGGCGTGATCTGTGGTTGCATGCCTGTGCGACCGTATGCAGGCCTGCGCAGACGCCGACGCATTACGTATCATCCCCGGGCGTACCGGACAAGCAAGGAAAAAAGATGGAGAACGCCGCCAGACTGATCCTCGACTCATCGCTGGGTGCCGAGCTGACGGACGAGGAGGCCACGGCGCTCGCCTCGCTGATGGAAATGCGCAATCTCGGGGACGGCGAGTATCTCACGTCCGAGGGGGTTACCGACGACTCGCTGCACGTGCTGCTGGAGGGCAAGCTCGAAGTGGTGAAGCAGGCCGGCGCCGGCGAGACGGCCACGCTGGGCATCCTGCGCAACGGCGAACTGGCCGGGGAACTCAGTTTCATCGATGGCGCCCCGCACACGGTGGGCCTGCGCGCGCTCTGCGACAGCCGCGTTTTCAGCCTGAAGCGGGAGGCTTTCGAGGGGCTCGTCGACGATCAGCCGGGGATCGTCTACAAGGTGATGCGCGCCATCGTGCGCTCGGCCCACAAGACCCTCAGCCGGATGAACTACGAGTTCATCGAACTCAGCAACTACATCTTCAAGCAGCACGGCCGCTACTGAGCCTCGGCGGCGGGATAGTTGGCCGCCAGGTAGTCCTCCAGCGCATCCTCGATGCGCCGTCGCAGCGTCTCGCGGATATCGGCGGCGTTGCCGTAGCCCACGGAGCGATAGGGGTAGTAGGCGTATTTCATGAGGTGCTGGCGCTCGTCGCCCATCCACTCGGCGAAACCCGCCTCCACCGAGTAGGCCGTCTCGCCGTCTTCCCGACCGTGACAATAGAGTTCCACATAGAACAGCGGTTCGCGGTCACTCGACGTCTCGAGACGAGTGAGACTGAAGCGACGCGTGACGTCGTCGATCACCGCCTGTACCGAGGCATCGTCCAGGAGACAGTCGTCGCCGACGCTGGCCATGCAGTACAGGGCGTCAGGCTCGCTCTTGCGCATGTAGTCGAAAGGAGCGGCGACGACGCCGGCTGCCGCCAGCAGCAGCGCGAGCGCAGCGCCTGCAGCCGGCCGGAACGGGCCGCGGCGGCTCACCCGCTCTCTTCCCCCGTGCCGGGTCCGGCGTTGGCCGCCTTGTAGTCGGAAAGCGCCGCCTCGACGCTCTGGGTGAGGATCTGATCGATGTTGCCGAGGCTGTCGATGCCGAAGCTTTCATAGCGGGCCCTGACGTACTGCATCATGTAGGCCGGCTGCTCCTGGTAGTTAACTGCGAAGCCCACGCGGGTGACGTACAGATAGATGTCCGGGTAATTGGTGGTCTGGGTGCAGTCCACCTCGGCGGTCAGGAACAGCTCACCGGGAGCCCAGCCGGACGCGCGCGGAACGTCGAGCCGGGTGAACGCCGTCTGCACCGCCAGGTCCGCCTCGGTGCGCCGTATCGCGCATTCCTCGCCGACGGAGAGCAGCACGTACAGGCCCAGAGGGTTATCGGTGCGCATCCACGGCTGTGGGGCCGCCGTTGCGGTTGCCGCCGGCAGGATGAGAGCCAGCAAGCAGGCGAACCCGACGATGCGTTTCGCTGTGGTCATCAGTAATCCTCCGTCGGTCGGGGACGTTCGAAGCCGAGGCCGCAGTTTACTGCAGGCACGACGCCGCCGCAGGGCGTTCCTGGGAACGGAAAAACCGAGCGGTGACAGCGGCTTGCGAAAAATGCGAAGGATTTGTCCCAGCCGCGGCCTCTAACGGTCCGAGCCGGCGGCATCACGCCGACGGATGCGACTGGCAGAGGAGGCCGCGTGAAGACACAGATCCACCCCCTTACCGACATGCGCGACGGTTTGCCGCCGATGGCCGGCGCGCTGGGGCGCTCCGGCGTCAGTCTCGACCTGCTGGGCGCTTCCAGTCCCGGCAGGAGCGCGCTGGAGGCGGAGATCAGGGATTGCTACGCCCATCACTTCGGCGCCCGGGTGGAGGAGTTCATGCCCTGGCTGCTGCGCGTGACCCGCCGCGGCGACGGTGCCCGCGGCGTCATCGGGCTGAGACCGGCATCGCGGGAACGACTCTATCTCGAGGATTATCTCTTCCGGCCCGTGGAGGAAGCCATCGCGGCCGTCGCAGGCCATCCCGTGCCAAGAACCGCTGTGGTGGAGATCGGGCAACTGGCTGTCGAGAGCCGGCAGGTGGTGGTGCCGCTTTTTCGTGAGCTGGTGCCTTTCCTGCTGCAGCAGGGCTTCGGCTGGGTATGCTTCACGGCCACCGGACCCGTGCGCTCGCTCCTGGCGAGGGCCGGTCTTGCCGGTTGCGAGCTGGCGCCCGCTAGGGAAGCCTGCGTGGCCGGGCACCAGGACGCATGGGGCGATTATTACCGTCACGACCCGCGGGTGATCGTCGGGGACCTGCAGCAGCCGTCCGGGTTCAGGTGCATCCCGGTCGACGCCGCGTGCCGCACCGAGGAGGCCGGGGCGTGAGCGCGGTGCTGGCCGCGCTGAGCCGCCAGGCGGCCGAACGCCCGCTCGCAGCTGCCGTCGTATCGGAGGCCGGGGTGCTGGGCTATGCCGAACTGGAGGCCCGGGTGACGGCGCTCGCCTCCCGATTGCGGGCGGCGCGGATCCGGCGTTGCGCCTTGATGGCGGACAACGGTCCGGACTGGATCGTGGCCGATCTCGCGATGGTGGCGGCCGGAATCACGGCCGTCCCGGTGCCGCTTTTCTTCACGCGGACCCAGTTGAACCACCTCCTGGCCGATGCCGGCGTGGATGCGGTCCTCGCCGCCGGCGGAGAGGAGTTGCCCGACGACGGGCATGGTTTCCGGCGACGGCCTCTGGCCGGTGCCGGCAGCCTGATACTGCTGCGCCGTTCCATCCGGCGTGACACGGGTCTGAACGGCCGCACCGGCATCGCCAAGGTGACCTATACCTCGGGCAGCACGGGCAGCCCCCGCGGCGTGTGCCTCGGTCAGTCCGGCATGGAAACGGTCGCGGCGAGTCTGGCCGGCCGCCTGCGGGAGGTCGGAGTACGGCGCCACCTTTGCGTCATGCCGCTGGCGACCCTGCTCGAGAACATCGCGGGGATCTACGTGCCGCTGCTACTCGGTGCTGCCATCCACGCGCCGGCGCTGGAGCGGGTGGGCCTCAGTGGCTCCAGCGGCCTCGATCCGCTGCGCCTGCGGCGCGCGATCGGCGAGAGCGGCGCCGAAAGCGTGATCCTGCTGCCACAGATGCTGGCCGCACTGAACCGGACGGCCAACCTGGATCCCTGGAACGACTGCCCGCTGCGCTTCGCGGCGGTGGGCGGCGGCCGGGTGGCGCCGGCCGAGCTCGAGCAGGCCCACGCCCACGGCCTGGCGGCCTACGAGGGTTACGGCCTCTCCGAGTGCCATTCCGTGGTGTCGCTGAACGCACCCGGCGACAGCCGTCCCGGCAGCGCTGGACGGCCCCTGCCGCATGCGCGGGTCAGGATCGCAGCCGACGGCGAGATCATGGTGTCGGGTGCCGTGATGGAGGGCTATCTGGATGCGCCGGGGCACGAAGAGCCCGGCATCGCCAGCGGCGAGGTCGCCACTGGCGAGATTGCCACCGGGGACCTGGGCCGGCTGGACGAGCAGGGTTTCCTGCACGTGCAGGGCCGCAAGAAGAACCTGTTCATCACGGCTTTCGGCCGTAATGTCTCGCCCGAGTGGGTGGAGAGCGAACTGGTCCACGAGCCCGCCATCGCACAGGCGCTGGTCTGGGGCGAAGCGCTGCCCCGCAATGCCGCCGTGATCGTGCCCGCGGGTCCGGTGGGAGCCGAGGGTGTGCAGGCCGCGATCGATGACGCGAATCGGCGGCTGCCCGATTACGCACGCGTATCGGCGTGGGTGCCGGCGGACGCACCGTTCCGTCAGGACACCGGTGAACTGACCGCCAATGGCCGGCTCCGCCGGGACGCACTAATCCGCCGCTACGGCGGCCGGCTGACCGATCTGATCCACGGCGCCACCGCGCCCGACAGGAAGGTGATTAACGCATGACCGACTTCTTCCAGGCCCTGGCCGACCACACCGCCGCCGAGCGCGAATATCTGCTCGGCTCGCCGATTATCCGCGACGCCCTCGAGGGCCACGTTACCGTGGCGCAATACCGGGCGTTCCTCGCCGAGGCCTACCATCACGTCAAGTGCACCGTGCCCCTGCTGATGGCCTGCGGCAGCCGTCTCGGCGAAGACCACGAGTGGCTGCGCGGTGCCATCGTCCATTACATCAACGACGAGTACGGCCATCAGGAGTGGATCCTGAATGACATCGCAGCGGCCGGCGGCGACCCGGAAGCGGTGCGCCACGGCACGCCGGCGTTCGCGACCGAGCAGATGGTGAGCTACGCGTGGGACACGATCGGGCGGGGCAATCCGGTGGGCTTCTTCGGCATGGTCTACGTGCTGGAGGGCACCAGCATCGCCATCGCGGGACAGGCCGCGGCCTCCATCGGCCGTAGCCTCGGGCTGCCCGAGAGCGCCTTCTCCTACCTCATCTCCCACGGCGAGGTGGATCAGGAGCACGTGAAGTTCCTGGCGGGCCTGCTGAACCGACTGGAGCGCGAACAAGATCGCCGGGCGGTCCGGCACTGCGCGCGCCGCTTCTTCCTGCTCTATGCCGGGATCTTCCGTTCGCTACCGGCCGCGGGAAGTGGGGCCGAGAGGGCGGTGGCGTGAATCTAGCCGGACGACGCGTGCTCCTTACCGGTGCCACCGGCGGCATCGGCGCGGCAATGGCCGGCGAACTCGCCCGGGCGGGTGCCCACCTGCTCCTGAGCGCACGGGACGCGGCGATGCTCGAGGCGCTGGCCGGAGAACTGACTGAGAAAACCAGGGCAGCCGGGCGCCGGACGGCCGTGCTGACCGAGCCAGGCGACATCACCGACGCCACCGCCAGAGAGCGCCTCGCGCGGCGGGCCCGCGGCTTCGAGGGCGGCATTGACGTTCTGATCAACAATGCGGGCGTGAATGCGCTGTCCCGCTTCGACGACCAGAGCTCGGCGGACATCGAAGCGCTGGTGCAGATCAATCTGCTGGCGCCCATGCTCCTGACGCGGACCCTGCTGCCGCATCTCCTGGCACGGCCCGCGGCCCGGCTGCTGAACGTCGGCTCGGTGCTGGGCTCCATCGGCATGGCCGGCCAGGCGGTGTATTCCACGACGAAATTCGGCCTGCACGGGTTCACCGAGGCGCTGCGCCGGGAGTATGCCGGAACTGCGCTCGAGGTGCTCTACCTCGCCCCTCGCGCCACCCGCACTGCGATGAACGGGGATGCGGCCTGCCGCATGAACGAGGAACTGGGGGTCGCCATGGATCCCCCGGAACAAGTGGCGCGGCGGGCGATGGCGTTGCTGGCCGGTTCCCGGCGGGAACGTTTCATCGGCTGGCCCGAGCGCCTGTTCGTGAAACTGAACGCGGTCGCACCCCGCCTCGTCGACGGGGCCCTCGGCAAGCAGAGGCCGGTGGTGGAGGCCTACCTCCGCCCACGTACATCCAGCCAATGAGGTAAACGACATGATAGTGACGATTCGGAGCCGGGCGACTGCCCGGATCATGCTGGCCGGCGCGATGCTCGCGTTCGGCCTGACGGGTGCGGGCCTGGCCCGGGCGGCGGACATGGAACAGGGCCTGCGGGAGATCCAGCAACGCTGGGCCGAGGCCAATTATCGGCTGGAAGGGGGCGAGCAGAAGGACGCGTTCGAGGCCCTCGCGGAGGACGCGGCCGCGCTGGTCGCGGCCCACCCGGACCGGGCCGAGCCACTGGTATGGCAGGGCATCGTGCTCAGCACCTACGCCGGCGTGAAAGGGCCGTTCGGCGCCATGAGCCTCGCGAAGAAGTCCCGGGATGCGCTGCATGCCGCGGAGAAGCTGGACCCGACCGTCCTCCGGGGTTCCGTCTACACCAGTCTCGGCGCGCTGTACTACAAGGTGCCCGGTGGCTTCATCGGCTTCGGCGATAAGGACCGGGCGAGGGAGTATCTCGAGAAGGCCATCGCCATGAACCCGGACGGGATCGACCCGAACTATTTCTACGGCGAATTCCTGTACGAGGAGAAGGACTACGACGCGGCGCGGCGGGCGCTGGAGCATGCACTGGACGCGCCGGCCCGGCCGGATCGCACGCTCGCCGATCAGGGCCGGCGCGAGGAGATCCGGGAACTGCTCGCCAGGGTCGAGGAGAAGGCCGGCTGAGCTGGCCGCCGTCCGTGACGGCAAGGTGACGGGGCGGGGATCGCGCGTTATCCTCGACGCCGGTTGAACAGAGTTCCGGCGCCGAGGTGGCCATGTCGCAGCTGTCACTCCTCGACTACATGCTGCTCTTGCTCGAGACCAAGGACAGCCCGCGTCACGTGGGCGGCCTGCAGGTCTTCGAGCCGCCGCCGGATGCGCCGGAGGACTTCGTGCGCGGCCTGGTGGCGGACATGCTGGCCAGCGAGCCGGTGGAGCCGTTCAACCAGAAGCTGAAAGTCCCTCTGGCCGGCCGTCCCCGCTGGGTGGTCGATCCGGACATGGACCTGGCCGACCACATCTTCCACGAGGCGCTGCCGTCGCCGGGCCGGGAACAGGACCTGCTGGACCGGGTGGCGCAGCTGCACGGCCGCCTGCTCGACCGTAACGCGCCGCTGTGGGAGGTCTACGTGATCGAGGGGCTCGAAGGCGGGCGCTTCGGCGTCTACGCCAAGATCCACCACGCCTACATGGACGGCATCAGCATGTCCCGGCGCTCGATGGCGAGCCTGTCGAAGACGCCGGACGCGGACGTGGCGCCGATGTGGGCCAATGCCGAGCAAAGCCGTGAGCACGAGGCGGTGCGCAAGGGCATCGTCGAAACCCTGTTCGGCTCGGCGAAGACCTTCGGGCGCTTCGCCATGGTGGGGCCGCAACTCAGTCAGCTCGCGCTGCGGCACGGCTGGCGACTCCTCGGCGGCGGCGACGAGTTGCCCGTGCCCTTCACGGCGCCGCGCACCGCCTTAAATCAGCCCCTGACCGCGGCCCGCGCGTTCGGCGTGTGCAGCGTCCCGCTCGACCGGGTGAGGTCGCTGGCGAAAGCGCAGGACGTGACCGTGAACGACGTGATCCTGGCGCTCTGCGACACCGCGCTCAGGCGCTATCTCGACGAGCGGGACGAGCATCCCGACAAGCCGCTGGTGGCGCAGATGCCGATCTCCGTGCGCAGCGACGAGGGCGGCAGCGGCAACCAGGTGACCATCGCGCTGCTCGAGCTGGCCTCCGGCGAATCCGATCCGCTGGCGCGGCTGCAGGAGATCCACGAGCATGCCGGCAGCGTCAAGCACGAGTATGCCGAGATGGGCATCGAGGCCGCCGAGGCCTACACCATCCTCGTGCAGACGCTGATGCAGATCGGCGATCTGGCGCACCTGTCGGAGCGTTTCCCGCCGCTGGGCAACGTGCTGGTATCCAACGTCATCGGCGGCACCGAGCCGCGCTACATCCGCGGTGCGCGGCTGACGGCCAGTTACCCCATATCCACGATCCCGCCCGGCATGTCCATGAACGTGACCATCTACAGCTACGCCGGCAATCTTCATTTCGGCCTGCTGACCGGCCGCCAGGCGGTCCCGGATCCCGGGCGTATCGCGGAGGGCATCGTCGCCGCCTTCGACGAGCTCGAGAGCGCCGCCGCGGCCCGCGCCTGAGCCCGCTGGCGCCCCCCACCAAACCATGCCCAGCATACGGATACGGCGCAGGCACCGGCTCAGCCACGACGAGGCGGTCGCGGCCGTCAACCGCATCGCCAACGAGCTGGCTTCGGAATACGGTGTGCGGATCCGCTGGCAGGACAACACGCTCAGCTTCGAGCGTCCGGCTCTGAGCGGCCATATCGACGTGCACGAGGACGACATCGTGATCGATGCGTCCGTGGGGCTGTCGCTGATGTTTTTCCGTCAGGACATCGAGCGCGAGATCGATCGCCTCATCGATGCGGAATTCCGCTGACGGGCAGGGGAGGGGTTCAGCCGGCCTTGTCGCCCGCGGTTCCGGTCTCGTTCGCATCCTGCAGCACGGTGTCGTCGCCGGCCGCGTCCACGGCGAACAGGTGGCGCACTTCCTGCAGGCTGCGCATGATCGCGGTGTCGGCCAGCCCCGGTTCCTCCATGCCGTCCGCGTGACGGGCGGCCGGATTCAGGTACTTCACGCGGTGATTGCCGATGGAGATCACGTCGTCGTGTTGCAGCGCCTTCTGCGAGACCCGCCGCGAGTTCACGTAGGTGCCGTTCATGCTCTTCAGGTCGGCGATCCAGGCGCGACCTTCTTCCACCACGATCAGCGCGTGATGCCGGCTGACGTAGCGGCTCGGCAGGGTGACGTCGTTATGGGCGTCGCGGCCGATCAGGACCCGGCCCGCCGGCCAGTGCCGGTCGCTGACGACCTCGCCGTCGCGCGACACCACCAGCCGCGTGGGTGGCTCCGATCGTGGGGCGCGGGCCGGCCCGTCGGGGGCTGGCGGTTCCGCGGTCCGCTCGTCGAGCCCGAGCGTCTGGCGCACCTCGTCCGTATCCGCCGGCAGCCGTCCGCCGCGGAGCACGTCCAGCGCCAGGGACTCGATCTCGCCCGGCAGTCCGCCGCTGGCGCGCCAGAGGAGGGCGATGGCTCCGTCGGTGAGGTAGTTGGCATGGGAGCCCGCGCCTGCCGCGCGCAGGTGCCGAACGATGTAGTCGTCGGTCTCGATCAGATCGAGCGCCCGCAGACGGCAGCCGGCGGTGATGCGCTCGCGCACCGGGCCCATGGCCGGTGCGCGGATGATCTGCTCCAGGCGATCGTCACAGGAGAGGACCAGTCTCGCGGCCGCCTCGTTCGCCGCGGTGATCTGCGCGAGGCGACAGATCTCCTCCAGCGCCGAGGGGTGCATGGCGCTGACGTTCACGAAACCGAGGAAGACCGGCTGGCCGGCGTGGCACTGATGGATCAGGAACACCCGCAGCATGCTGGACAGATCGTCCGGCGCAACGGTATCGAGTTCGTAACCGATCTCACTAAGCACTGTCCGCAACAGCGCGAGGCGGTCCATTCCGTTACCATCCACGACCACTGCGGAGACGTCCTCGCGCCGGAGCCGGGATGCGAACTGCTCCAGCACGGTCCTGCGGCCGCTTCCGGTCAGGCCGCTGAGCGTGCCGAGCCCCTTCGGATCGCGGTAGACTTCGTGCATCATCGCGAGGGCGTCGCGCATGGGAGGCGTTTCGATATAGACGGGGGAGGTTCCGTCCATGCCGAAAGGCTCACGCTCGAGACCAGGTATGCGACTGTTCATTCGAAACCTTGGAAACCTTGGAGGCCCATGCTGCCGTCTTTGTTGTTGGTCGGGTGACGTCGTTTACGGACTCCTGCCCGCCGCAACGGGCCGTCCAGTCTACGACAGACGCCGAACTTATGTAAACGCTTCGACGCTCGGTATATATCCCCGGGATGACACTTCGATTGCTGATCTTAGAATCAAAGCTAAAAACCCGATTTAAAATGTTGAAAAAAAAGATTTTATCTGGCCGATACACCAACGGTCATCGGGCGCCCTCAGGTGTGTGCAGCCGGGTGGAGGCTGCCCGTGGCTGAACTCGGCGCCCCTTATCTCAAGGCCCACGGGCTCACCCTGTTCCGCGGCGACCGATGTCTGTTCAAGCGGCTGGACCTGGAAGTGGGGCCGGGCGAGGCCCTGCACGTGGTGGGCCCGAACGGCAGCGGCAAGACCACGCTGCTGCGAACGCTCGCCGGCCTGACGCTGGCCGAGGACGGTCAGGTGTACTGGTGCGGGCACCGCATCGAGAGCGTGCGTCAGGAGTATGCCCAGGACCTCGCCTGGTGCGGCCATCGGCCGGCGCTGAAGGACGACCTGACGCTGCGCGAGAATCTGTCGATGCACCGGCGCCTGCGCTTCGGCCGCGACGACTCCGCGGTGGCCCGGATCATGGACAAGCTGCAGATCGACCGGCTGGCGGAGATACAGGCAGGCCGGCTCTCGGCGGGGCAGCGCCGGCGCGCCTCGCTGGCCAACCTGCTGCTGAGCGAGGCCCGTCTCTGGCTGATGGACGAGCCCCTGACCAACCTGGACGTGGCCGGTAAGGCACTGGTGAAACAGCTGATCTCGGAACACGTGATCGGCGGCGGTGTCTGTGTGCTGGTGGCCCACGAAGCCGTCGAAGTCGAGCGGGTCGAGCTCGCGCAACTGGAACTCGGGAGGAAGTCATGACGGGACATCGCCGACCCGAGCCCGCGGGACTCTGGAGCGTCTGGCTGACGATCGTCGCCAGGGAACTCAGGCTCGCATTCCGGCGGCCCGGCGACATGGCCACGCCGCTCATCTTCTTCGCGATCGTGGTGAGCCTGTTCCCGCTGGCGGTCAGCCCGGACAAGCAGCTGCTGATGAAGTTCGGGCCGGGCGTGCTGTGGGTGGCGGCGCTGCTCGCATCCCTGATGTCGCTCGGCACGCTGTTCCGGCAGGACCGGGAAGACGGCACGCTGGAGCAGCTGCTGCTGTCGGGTCAGCCTGTCTCTGTTCTTGTCCTCGGAAAAATCGCGGCGCAGTGGCTTGTGACCGGGCTGCCCCTCGTGATCATATCGCCGGTGGCCGGCGTGGCCTTCTTCATACCGGAGGAGTCGCTCCCGATTCTCGCGGGCTCGCTCGTGCTGGGCACGCTGAGTCTCAGCCTGATCGGCTCGGTGGGAGCCGCCCTGACGGTGGGGTTGCGCCAGGCCAATTCGCTCCTGAGTCTGCTGGTGCTGCCGCTGGTCATGCCCGTATTGATTTTTGGTGCTAGAGCCGTGAGTCTCTCGGCTGACGGAGAGACGACGGGGGGATCGCTCTACCTTCTCGCGGCACTCACCATGCTGACAATGACTTTTTCACCCTTCGCGGCCTCGGCGGCGCTGAGGATCAGTGCCGACTGAGGCAGATTGGCAGACAGGAGCAGGACAGGACTCATGTGGACTTGGTTTCATAAGCTGGGCTCGCCGCCCCACTTCTACCGCATCGCCGGCAAGCTCGCCCCCTGGTTCGGCGGACTCGCTGCCATCGCCCTGGTCGTCGGCACTTTCAAGGGCCTCGTGCTCGCACCCGCCGACTACCAGCAGGGTGACGGCTTTCGCATCATCTACGTGCACGTGCCGTCCGCCTATCTCTCGCTCATGGCCTACGTCGTGATGGCCACCGGCGCGGCCATCGGCCTCATCTGGCGCATGAAGCTCGCCCACTCGGTGGCCGCGGCCTGCGCGCCCATCGGCGCCTCGTTCACCTTCCTGGCGCTGGCGACCGGCTCGATCTGGGGCCGGCCTATGTGGGGGACCTGGTGGGAGTGGGGCGACGCACGGCTCACCTCCGAGCTGATACTCCTCTTCCTTTATCTCGGCTACATGGCCCTGCGCGCCTCCATCGACGACATCAACAAGGCCGACCGTGCCAGCGGCGTGCTGGCGATCGTGGGCGTCATCAACGTGCCCATCATCCACTATTCCGTGGAGTGGTGGAGTTCGCTGCACCAGGGCGCCACGCTGGCCAAGTTCGACCAGCCGTCGATCACCGGCAACATGCTCACGCCGCTCCTGATCATGATCATCGGCTTCACACTGTTCTTCGCCGCGGTGCTGCTCACCCGGGCCCGGGCGGAGGTGCTCGAGCGCGAGCGCCATTCCCGTTGGGTCAAGCGTGAACTTCTCGGGGAAAACGCGGTCGGGGAGAGTATCCCGGCAGGGGAGTTGCAGCGATGAGTGAATTCCTGGCCATGGGCGGTTACGGCGGGTACGTATGGAGTTCCTTCGCCTTAACGGCAATCATTCTCGTTTTTAACGTGACCTCGGCAAGACGCCGCCACGCAGCCGCCAGGCTGAACGTGGCCCGCAGAATCCAAGCAATGGAGGACGACTGATGACCCCTCGCCGACAGCGGATGCTGGCCGTCGGGCTGGCCGTGACCGGTCTCGCGATCGCCACGGCACTGAGCCTGACCGCCTTCCGGGAGAACATGATGTTCTATATCGAACTCGACCAGGTGGCCGCGGGCAACGTGCCCGAAAAACGCACCTACCGCGTCGGCGGCATGGTCCAGGAAGGCACCATCGAACGGGCATCGGGCAGCATGGACGTCGAGTTCACCATCACCGACTATCAGAACTCCCTCGGCGTGCGCTACAACGGCGTGCTGCCGGATCTGTTCCGCGAGGGGCAGGGCGTGATCGCGCACGGGCGCCTGGGGGAAGACGGGGTGTTTCAGGCGGACAAGATCCTGGCGAAGCATGACGAGAACTACATGCCGCCGGAAGTCGCCGACTCGCTGAAGAGGAGCGGCCACTTCCCGGAGCGCACGACACCATGATCCCCGAAATAGGACAATTCGCACTCATCCTCGCCCTTGCGCTGGCACTGGTCCAGGGCATCGTCCCGCTGGCCGGGGCACAGCTCGGCAAGACGCAATGGACGGCGGTGGCCCGCCCGGCCGCCGTGGCGCAGTTCGGCTTCATGGGTGTGTCCTTCCTGTGCCTCACCTGGGCCTTCATACAGAACGACTTCTCGGTTCTGTACGTCGCCAACAACTCGAACTCCATGCTGCCGATCGCTTACCGCATCGCCGCGGTATGGGGTGCGCACGAGGGATCCCTGCTGCTGTGGACCCTGGCAATGGCCGCCTGGACCGTCGGTGTCGCCTATGCATCGCGCCAGATGCCGCAACGCTTCGGCGCCCGGGTCATCGGCGTGATGGGCCTGCTCAGCGTGGGCTTCTACGCCTTCACGCTGTTTACCTCGAATCCGTTCGAGCGGCTCGTGCCGGCAGCACCCGACGGCGCCGACCTCAATCCGCTGCTGCAGGACCCGGCGCTGGTGATCCATCCGCCGATGCTCTACATCGGCTACGTGGGCTTCGCCGTGGCCTTCGCCTTCGCGGTCGCCGCGATGCTGGAGGGCAAGCTCGACCGGGACTGGGCCCGCTGGACGCGGCCCTGGACCACGGCCGCCTGGATGTTCCTTACCATCGGCATCGCGCTGGGCAGCTGGTGGGCGTACTACGAACTCGGCTGGGGCGGCTGGTGGTTCTGGGATCCGGTGGAGAACGCCTCGTTCATGCCCTGGCTGGTCGGCACGGCCCTGATACACTCGCTGGCGGTCACGGAGAAACGCGGCCTGTTCAAGAGCTGGACGCTGCTGCTCGCGATCACCGCGTTCTCGCTCAGTCTGCTCGGCACGTTCCTGGTGCGCTCCGGCGTGCTGGTCTCCGTGCACGCATTCGCCAGTGACCCCACTCGCGGCGCCTTCATCCTGGCCTTCCTCGCCATAGTGGTGGGCTCGGCGCTCGCGTTATACGCCTGGCGGGCACCGAAGATGGATTCCGACGCCGGCTTCAAGCCCCTGTCCCGGGAGACCTTCCTGCTCCTGAACAACGTGCTGCTGGTGATCACGGCCACGCTGGTGCTGCTGGGAACGCTCTATCCGCTGTTCCTGGACGGCCTCGGTCTCGGCAAGATCTCCGTGGGCCCGCCGTTCTTCGACCTGGCGTTCATTATCCCGATGCTGCCGCTGTCATTGCTGATAGGCATCGGGATGAGCACGGCCTGGCGCAGCGGCGACAAGATGGCCATCTGGCGTCAGGTGCGCCTGCCGCTGGCCATCGCGGTGCCCCTGGCCACCCTGGTGCCCTGGCTGATCTACGGCCGCATCACGCCGCTGATCTTCACCGGCATGCTGGCGGCGTTCTTCGTGAGCTTCACCGCCGTCTGGGACCCGCTGATGCGCTTGTTCGGCAAGCGTTCCGGGCCCCGGCAGTCGCGCGCCGTCACGGGCATGCAGCTCGCGCATCTCGGCGTCGGCATGTTCGTCATCGGCGTCACGGCCGTGATGTCCTACGGCCAGGAAGTCGACATGCGGGCGAGTCCGGGCGAGACCATACAGGTGGCCGGTTACGACTTCACGATGCGCGGCCTGCGCGAGGTGGAGGGCCCCAACTACGACGCCATGGAGGCGGAGTTCGAGGTGCGCCGTGACGGCGAGCTCGTCACCGTCCTCACCCCGCAGAAGCGGGTGTACCGGGTGCGCCAGAGTCCCATGACCGAGGCGAGTATCGACGCCGGATGGGACCGGGACCTGTTCGTCGCGCTGGGCGACTCGCTGGGTAACGGCGCCTGGAGCGTGCGCATCCAGTACAAGCCCCTGATCCGCTGGATCTGGTTCGGCTGTGCCGTGATGGCGCTCGGCGGCATCGTGGCGATGACCGACCGGCGTTACCGGGTGCCGGCCTCTGAGCGGCGGACGGCGGAGGCCGGTGCGGCCGCGGAGGGCAGGGCAGCGACATGATTCGCTACATACTACCCATTGCCGTATTCCTGGGGCTGCTGATCGCCCTGATGGCGGGTCTCGGCAAGGACCCGGGCGAGTTGCCGTCGCCCCTGATCGGGCGGGATTCGCCGACGTTCACCCTGCCGGAACTCAGCAACCCGGAGGAGACCGTGTCCGACACGGACATCCGCGGCGAGGTGGCGCTGGTCAATGTCTGGGCGAGCTGGTGCGTGGCCTGCCGTCAGGAGCATAATTTCCTGATGGCGCTTGCGCGCTCCGGTACCATCCCCATCTACGGGCTGAACTGGCGGGATGAGCGTCCCGCAGCGCTGCGCTGGCTGCGCGATCTGGGCAACCCGTATACGGCCAATGCCTTCGACGGCGACGGCCGGGTGGGCATCGACTGGGGGGTCTACGGCGCGCCGGAGACTTTCCTGCTCGACCAGGAGGGGCGCGTGATCTACAAGCACGTGAGTCCGCTGACACCAAAGGTGTGGCGCGAGGAATTCGAGCCGCGGATCGCCGAGGCGAGGAAATCCGAGATCGGGACAGCCGAGAGCAGGAAATCAGGTTCGTGAAATTGCTGAAAACAGGTTGGTTGGCGCTCCTCATGGCGCTGACGGTGTCGGCTTTCGCCATCGACAAAGGTCCGGCGTTCGAGGATCCGGCCACTCAGGCTCGCTACGAGGAGCTCATCGACGAGATCCGCTGCGCCACCTGCCAGAATCAGTCCATCAAGGACTCGAACGCGATGCTGGCCGAGGACCTCCGTCGGGAGATCCGCGAGATGATCTCCGAGGGCAAGTCGAACGAGGAGATACTGGTATTCCTCACCGACCGCTACGGCGAGTTCGTGCTGTACCGGCCGCCGCTCGACCAGCGCACGGCCTTGCTGTGGGGCGCTCCCGTCCTTCTGCTGCTCGTTGCCGGGTTCGTGCTGTTCCGGGTGATCCAGCGGCGAACCAATCTTCCCATCGACGATGAAAGCTAGACAGAGCGGCCGGTGGCCCGGCCCGGTGAACTTATGACAACGACGATCTTCTGGGCGATAGCCGGCCTCATGGCGCTGGCGGCAGCGGCTCCCCTTTACCTCGTCCTGCGCAAGGGCGGCAACAGCGGCTCGGGCGGCTTCGCGGCTTTCGTCGCCGTGGCCTTCCTGGGTGCCTCGGTAGGTACCTACGTCTACCTCAGCGACTACGATTTCGACAGCGTGCTCGCCTCGGCGGGGACGAACGAGAATCCGCACGCGAGCGACGCGCAGGATGCCATCGCCGAGCTGGCCGCCAGCCTCGAGGAGAATCCCGACGACGTCGAGGGCTGGAAATTCCTCGGCCGCAGCTACCGGGCGCAGGAACGTTACCGGGAAGCGGCACGGGCCTTCGAACGGGCCTATGAGCTGGCCGACGACGATCCCGTCGTGATGCTCGATCTCGGCGAGTCCATCCTGTTCGCCGACAGCACGGCCATCACGGGCCGGGCCGGTCAGCTGTTCGAGAACGCACTGCAGCTCGCCCCGAACAACGCGCGTGCGCTATGGTATGCGGGTCTGGCGGCCGCGAACCGGGGCGAGCGTCTGCTCGCGGCGGATCGATGGGAACAGATACTGGATACTGCGCCGCCGGACGACGTGCGGCAGATACTCGAGAACAATATCCGCGAGCTGCGCGCGGCTGCGGGTGCCGGGGAAGGCGATGCCGGAGCGCCGAGGGCGGCCGCGGCAGAAATGCCGCCGCAGGAAGCCGCGCCGGCCGCCGCCGCGGAGCCCGGACCC
Source organism: Woeseiaceae bacterium (assembly GCA_035655155.1). Classification (GTDB taxonomy): domain Bacteria; phylum Pseudomonadota; class Gammaproteobacteria; order Steroidobacterales; family Woeseiaceae; genus Lentisalinibacter. Next base: position 23,014 of record DASRVH010000021.1, on the reverse strand, counting down.
GAGGCCGAAACCCAGGCCGAATCGCAGGCCGAATCCCAGACGGAAACCCAGGCCGCATCCGAGGCGCCGGTTGCTGCCCCCGACGCAGAGCCCGGCACGGTGCCCCTGCAGGTGACGCTGAGCCCGGAACTCGCCTCCCAGGCGCCGGCCGACGCGGTGCTGTTCATCTTCGCGCGCACGCCGGGTGTCGGCGGTCCGCCGATCGCGGCCGTCCGCCGCCGCGCCGGCGATCCGCCGCTGTCCATCACGCTCAGCGACGCCAACGCGATGATGGCGGGCCGCCAGATCTCCACCCAGGAGGAACTCGAACTGGTGGCCCGGGTGGCGAAAGGCGGCTCGATCAGCGAGAGCGAGGGCGACCTGATCGGCGCGACCACCTACCGCATGGACAGCGGGAAGACGGCGCGGCTCGTGATCGACCAGGTCGTCGGCCGCTAGCACCTTCTCCGGCCGGCCTGTCGCCGACCGGCCCTCGGCCGGCCGGACACCGGCTCGGCGGTCACCCGCCGGTGGCGCGGGCGCGCTCCAGCATGCGCGGCCGCGGCAGTCTGAGTTCCGATACCAGGCCCAGCTTCTCCATCGCCCGCAGCAGCACCCAGGTCAGGTCGAATTGCCACCATTCGAGCCCGTGGCGGGCGGAGTAGGCGAACTTGTGATGGTTGTTGTGCCAGCCCTCGCCGAGCGCCAGCAGCGCCACCAGCCAGTTATTGGTGCTGGCGTCCTCCGCGTCGAACGGGCGGCTGCCCCAGAGGTGGCAGACCGAGTTCACCATGAACGTGGCGTGCCACAGCGCGACGGTGGCGATGAACCAGGCCCAGACGAGCATCTGCAGCCCCGAGGTATTCACGCCGAGGACGGCCAGGCCTTCGCCGAGGGCATAGATGGCGGCGCCCTGGCCGAGCACGATCCAGACGTAGTGCTGTTGCAGGAACTTCAGCTCGGGGACCCGGTAGAGATCTCTGGCATTGGCGCCGTTCTCGCGAAAGCTCTCGGCAGCCAGCATCCAGCCCATGTGCGAACGCCAGAACCCCTGCGTGCGGGGCGAGTGGATGTCCCGGTCAGTCTCCGTATAGCGGTGGTGGCTGCGGTGGTGGGCCACCCACCAGAGCGGACCGCCCTGGGTGGCAAGACTGCCCGCGAGCGCCAGCAGGAATTGCACCGGCCGAGCGGCGTGGAACGAGCGGTGCGCCAGCAGCCGATGATACCCGGCCGTGACGCCGAAACCGCGCACGAGGTAGAGGATCAGGGCCACCGTCAGCGCCGCCGGGCTCACGCCGGTCCAGAATGCCCCCAGGCAGCCGAGGTGAAAGACGCCCATGCCGACCAGTACGGCCCGCGCCTGCTTCTGCGCAGCGGTCAAAGCTCTCTCCTCTGCCTGTGTTTGCGCCAGCCCGGCGGGCCGGTTGCATCCGCCGTCGCCAACCTGTCGAATCTCCTGACGGCAGCGGCATGGTACCGCATGGTTTCGAGGAGATAGGCACTATGGATGCAATCGGGCGAATCCCGCCGGCGCGAGGCGTCAGGCCCCTGTTGTCGGGGCTGTCGTTGCCGCGCGTTATCGAAACGGCAAAGGCAATGGCGATGTCAGTGTCGGTGGCGATGGCAATGGCCGTCGCCGTGGCACTGGCTTCCGGCCCGGCATTCGCAGAGGCGGACGCGGCGGACGGGCCGGCCGCGGACGGCCTCGAGGTGGTCGGCCAGGGCCAGTACAGCTGGTTCGGCCTGCGGGTCTACCATGCCTCTTTCGCGACCGAGACCGGCCGCTTCAGCGACTGGACGGAAACCGAGCGGGCTCGCTTCGAGATCTACTATCACCGCGATGTGAGCGCGTCGAAGCTGATCGATATCGCGCGGGAAGAGTGGGATCGCCTCGGCGTGGACGCGCCGCCGCGCTGGTTCGGCTGGTTGCGCCAGCTGCTGCCGGATGTGCAGGAAGGCGACACGCTGTCGTGCCTCGTGCTGCCGGACGAGCGCACCGTTTTCTATCACAACGGCGAGAAGACCGGCGAGGTGGCGGAGCCCGGGTTCGGGCCCGCCTTTCTGTCCATCTGGCTGCACCCGGAGGCGAAGGCGGCAGACCTCAGACGGGCGTTGCTGGGAGAATCCGGGCGCAGCTGACGGCGGCGCGCCGGCGCGCGCCGTGCTTTCAATGAGGCCCGGCCTCGGGCATCCTCCGTGACTCCCGCGCACCGCCCGACCGAGTCCCCGTGGAGGCGATGGACACGATGGCCGCAATGGGCCCAGAGCTTCTGACACTTGCATTGCCCGTGCTCGCCGCCGGCATCGTCGCCGGTTTCCTGGCCGGGCTGCTCGGCATCGGCGGCGGCATCATCATCGTTCCCGCGCTGCTGGTCGCCCTCGCCGCCACGGACACCGCCGACGCCGTGACGATGCACGTGGCAGTGGCGACCTCGCTGGCCACGATCATCCCGACCTCACTGTCTTCGAGCCGGGCCCACTGGCGGCGGGGATCGGTCGACGGGGAACTGGCGCGTCGCTGGGCTCCCGCCGTCTTCCTGGGTGCCTGCGCCGGCGTGCTCATCGCCGATCGCCTGCACAGCGACACGCTCACGGCCGTATTCGCCGTCATGGCCGTCATCTTCGGCGTGAAGATGTGGCTGCCACTCGACGACCTGGTGCTGCGCGACGGGGTGCCCCGCGGCAGCGCAGCGCTGTCACTGCCGTTCTCGATCGGTGCCTTGTCCACGCTGATGGGAATCGGCGGCGGCACCTTCGGCGTCACCGCCCTGGGCCTGTTCAACCAGCCGATCCACCGCGCCGTGGGCACCGCGGCCCTGCTCGGATTCGTGATCAGCGTGCCGGCCAGCGTGGGCTACGTGCTGGCCGGCTGGGACGAGCCCGGCCGGCCGCCGTTCAGCCTCGGCTACGTCAACCTGCTGGCCGTGGCGCTCATCATCCCGGCGACCATCCTGATGGCGCCCCTGGGGGCCGCCGCCGCGCACAGGCTGAGCCGGCGCTGGCTCAGTCGACTGTTCGGGGTGTTCCTGGTCGTCACCGGGATTCGACTCGGCATGGAGGTCTGGCCGTCATGACAGAAAACCCGAGCGTACAGGTGGAGCGAGAGGGCTACGTTACGCGGGTGACCCTGAATCGCCCCGCCCATCGCAATGCCGTGGACCGGGCTACCGCAGCCGCTTTGCTGGCCGCGTTCGAAGCCTTCGAACGCGACGCGGAGGCACGGGTGGCGGTGCTGACCGGGGCCGGCGGCACGTTCTGCGCCGGCGCCGATCTGAAAGCTTTCGCGTCGGGCAACGGCAACCGGGTGGCGCCTGACGGGCCCGGGCCCATGGGGCCCACCCGCCTGCAGCTGACGAAACCCGTGATCGCCGCGGTGGAAGGTCATGCGGTGGCCGGGGGCCTGGAACTCGCGCTCTGGTGCGACCTGCGCGTCGCCGGCCGGGACGCCGTCTTCGGCGTGTTCTGCCGGCGCTTCGGCGTCCCTCTCATCGACGGCGGCACGGTGCGGCTGCCGCGTCTGATCGGCCAGAGCCGGGCGCTGGACATGATCCTCACCGGGCGCGGCGTAAGCGCGGAAGAGGCGGCGGAGTTCGGCCTGGCCAATCGGGTCGTGGCCCCCGGGCAGGCCGTCACCGAGGCGATGGCGCTCGCCCGGGAGATCGGCGCGGCGCCGCAGACCTGCCTCCGGAACGACCGCCTGAGCGCGTTGCGGCAATGGAGCCTGGACGAAGACGGGGCGATGGCACTGGAATTCGCCCTCGGCCGCGCCACTCTGGACAGTGGCGAGAGCGAAGCGGGGGCCCGGCTTTTCGCCGCCGGCGCCGGCCGCCACGGCGGCACCGCCCGCCAGGATCCGGAGCCGGATGCCGGAGGCGATTGACGGGCGTCAACGCGGCCCGTGGCGCCGGCTGACAGTCTGCAAGCAAGCTGGGCACGGCGGTGCCGCGCCGTGGCCGTGATAGGATTCTTCGCTCTCGTCCAACGCCGGGGAGACCGATGCAAGCCGGTCGGAACACGCTCTCGATTGCCCGCGCGGCGCCGCTGCGCGGGTCGGGCCCTGCCATCGTCTCCTGCGCCGGCCGCCGCCACAGACCACGCGCCGTCGTCACACGGGCAGCGGACCGCACTTTGCCGGCGGTCTGCGTGAGGCCTGCTATCCGGGAGGCGTTCTGACGGACCGTTGCGAGTGGGGGTCAGGGGGGAACGGCCCGGCCGCCGGTGCGGGAAGGCGGACACGCGGGACGGCGGGTGTATTCCCGGCCGTTCTGCTGGCTGCCGCAGCCGTTGCAACCATGGCGATGCCCGCCGCCCGTGCCGAGCTGCGCATCGAGGGCATCGAGGGTGAGCGCCTCGAGAACGCCCGGTCCTTCGCCGGCCTTTCGGACGAGCCCTGTGACGCGCCCGCGTGGCGGGTGCGGCGGGGTTTCCGCAACCTGGACCAGGAGATAACCGACGCGCTGAGGGCGCTGGGCTATTACGGCCCGACCTTCGAGAAGACCCTGGACCTGGAGCGGGAGGGCTGCTGGCTGGCGACGGTCGTCGTGGATGCCGGGCCGCGCACCCGCTACCGTGAAGTGGAGGTCCGCATCGGCGGGGCGGCCGAAGAGGATCCGGCGTTCCTGGCCGAAGCCCGGGAGGGCCGTCCCCGGGAAGGCGAGCCGCTGCATCACGGCAACTATGCGGCGTACAAGGATCGGCTGCGGATCACCGCGGCCGAACGGGGCTATGTCGAGGCGGAGTTCACGGCGGCTCGCATCGACGTGTGGCCGGAGCAACAGGCGGCAGATGTCACCCTGCATTTCGCTTCCGGGCCTCGTTACCGGGTAGGCGAGGTCACCATCGAGCAGGACTTCCTCGAGCCAGGGCTGGCGCGTGCGTTCCTGGATCTCTCGGAGGGAGTGCCCTACGACGCGGCCCTGGTGAGCGACGCCTACCAGGCCATGCTCACCAGCGGGTACTTCCGCAGTGTGCGTATCGAGCCGGACCTCAGCGTCTCTCCCGACCATCGCGTCCCGATCAGGGTGCGCCTCACGCCGGCGACCCGCATCGAGTACAACGCGGGCGTGGGCGTGTCGACGGACGGCGGCGTGCGGCTGCGGGGAGGCTACGAGAACATGCGCGTGAACGACCGGGGCCACCGCCTGCGGGCGGAGCTGCTGGCCTCGGATGTTGAGACTTTCCTCACCGCCAGCTACCGGCTGCCCATCGGCGATCCCACGGTGGAGTGGCTGAGCTACAACGCGGGGCTGCGCAACGAGGACACGGATACCTCGGAGACCGACAGCGCCACCTTCGGCGTCAAGCGCGTGACAAAGCTCGGCAACGACTGGCTGCGCACGGAGGGTCTCGAGCTCGGCTACTGGGACTACCAGGTGAGCACGGACAGCGACGACAGCGTGCTGGTTCTGCCGTCGCTCGCGTTCAGCCGGGCCCGGTTCGACTGGGACGTCAACCCACGCCGCGGCTACAGCGTCGGCGTGGAAGCGAGGGGCACTCACCGGGCCATCGGTTCCACGACCAGCTTCCTGCAATTCTCGGGTTACTTCCGTTTCGTCCATCCGCTGGGGCCGAAGGGCAAGCTGATCGCCGGCACCGAACTCGGCTTCACCATGAAGAGCGAGCTGGAGGAGCTGCCGCCCGAGTTTCGATTCTTCGCCGGCGGCGACGCCAGCGTCCGGGGCTACGGCTACCAGACACTGGGACCCACCGACGACGAAGGCAACGTGGTGGGCGGCACCCGGCTCGCCACCGTGCGCCTCGAGTACGTCCACGACCTGTTCGGTAACTTCGCCGGGGCGGTGTTCGTGGATGCCGGCAACGCGTTCGACGAGCTCGACTGGTCGCCGAACATCGGCGCCGGCATCGGGCTGCGGTGGCGCTCGCCGGTCGGGCCGTTGCGTGTGTACCTGGCCCATCCCTTCGACGACACCGACCGCAGCGTACGCCTGCACATCACCCTGGGGCCGGACCTCTGATGCGTGTGTTCCGCGGCATCCTGTACGTGCTGATCGGTCTGATCGTGGCCGCCGTCGTCCTGACGGGGCTGGTGGTGGCGACGCCCGCAGGCCTGCGCCTGGCGCTCGGGGCGGCGGAACCCTATCTGCCGTCGGCCCTCGAGCTGGGCGAAGTGGACGGGACCCTGGCGGGCGGCGTGGTGCTCCGCGGAGGGGCCTGGCGCGGCGAAGCCGTGACCGTCGAGGTGCGGGAACTGGAGCTGGAACTCGACCCCTGGCCCCTGATCCGCCGGGACATCCGGCTCGAGCGGCTGCGGGCTCTAGGCGTGTCGGTCACCATTGCGGAGGGTCGGGCGGAAGAGGCGCCTCCGCAAGGCAACGGCGGGCGCTTCCGCTTCCGCATGCCGGTGCCGCTCGCCATCGAGGACGGCCGGCTGGAGGACGTCCGGGTTAGCGCTCCCGGCTGGTCCCGTTCGGCCCGGGTGATCGAGGTGGGGGCCGGGATGCGAGGCAGTCGGCTGGAGGTGGCTCGGCTGATGCTGGACAGTGACTGGCTGGGCCTGGATGCGCGAGGGGAGGCCCGGCTCGTACCGCCATACCGGCTCCGGCTGAACGCGGACTGGCAATACGGAGCCGGCGACGCCGGGCCGGTACTGGCGGGGTCCGGTCGTCTCGAGGGCGATGCCGACGCCTGGACGGTGACGCACCGGCTGAGCGAGCCTGAAGAGGTGCGCACGGAAGGCACGGTGGAACTTCGCGAGGCCGGCTTCCATGCACGGCTCCGGAACGAAGTGGCACCGCTGGAGCTGCCTGTGGACGGCGGCCGGGTTGTCTCGGTGACGGAAGGGCGAGTCACGCTGGCAGGCTGGCTGGACGCCTACACGGCGGACGCGCAGGCACGGCTGACGACGGCAGGGGCTCCCGCCGTGCAGGCGCAGGCCACGGGCCGGGGCAGCCTCGAGGTGCTCGAGGTGGAACGCCTGCGACTCGCCAGCGAAGCGGGCAACCTGGAGGCCGACGGCCGGCTGGGCCTGCTGCCGTCCCGGGAGTGGGACCTGGCGTTTCGCTTCGCGGAGCTGCAGACGGGCGCCTGGGGAGCGCCGCTCGAGGGAACCCTCTCGGCGAACGGCCGCAGCACGGGCCGATGGCCGGAAGAGTCGATGCCGACCGGCATGCTGCAGGTCGAGGCGCTGTCCGGCAGCTATGGGGGCGAGCCTCTGGCGGGAAGCGGGCAGGTGGAACTCGGCGAGGGGGGCAAGACCGCCGTCCGGGGCGTGGAGTTCGCGCTCGGGGAGAACCGTCTCACCCTGGATGGACGCCTGGCGCCGGAGCCGGACCTGAATCTCACCGTACGGGCACCCCGGGTGGAGACGATCTGGCCGGGCCTGCAGGGCGATCTCCGCGGAGACGTGGCACTGTCCGGTTCATTCGCCGAGCCGGTGCTCGAGGGCACGCTGGAGACCGACGGTCTGCGCCGGGACGGCCTGTCGGTGGGTGCGGCCAGCCTGCAGGTGAGTCCTGCGGCGTCGGGGTCGCGGCTGCGGCTCGTTGCCGGACAAGTGGGAGTCGGGGATGTGCGCCTGGCTTCCGTCCGTTTCCGGGCAGAGGGCACGCCGGACTCCCACGACCTCGCACTGGCGCTGGAGGCCGATTCCGCCACGGCCGACCTCGAGGCCGCCGGCGGCCTGTCCGACGGGGGATGGTCGGGGCGGTTGCGCGCGCTCAGTATCAGCCAACCGGGTTTCGGCGACTGGCGACTGGACGAGTCCGTCGCCCTGACCTTGGCGCCGCCCGCGATCACGCTGGACCGCGCCTGCCTGACCGGCGAGGGGCGCGGCACGCTCTGTCTGGAGGCGAACCGGGATGCGCAGGCCGCACGGGTGAGCGGGGACGTCCGCCGGGTGCCTGTCGCGCTGCTCGCCCCGTTTTTCCCCGCGGGATCGCGTTTCGAGGGTGAAGCCGCAGGTCAGGCCGATTTGACCTGGCAGTCCGGCGTCCTGGACGGCGACGCCGAGCTGACCGTCGAGGGCGGACGGGTCGAGGTGATGCTGGACGAGGACCGGCAGACACGACTCGATATCCGCGCCGTCACTGTCACAGCCGCCGTGGAGCGTAACGCCGCCCGCATCGAGGCGAACCTGGACCTGGGCGAGCAGGGCGACGGAGAGGCACGGTTGCAGATCGCGGATCTGTTCGATCCTGCGGCGCCGCTGGTTGGTCTCCTGCGGCTGGACTTCCGGGATCTCTCGATGGTGCCGCTGCTGGTGCCGGAACTGGCCCAGGTGCGCGGACACGTCATGGGCCGGGTCGAGATAACGGGCAGCCGCCGCGAGCCCCGGCTCGGCGGCGCGCTGCGGCTGCGCGAGGCCGGCTTCCTGTTCCCGGACGCGGGCATCGAGATCACCGAACTGGAGGTGGTGGCCCGACAGGACGAGCCGGGCATCGTCGACTACGAGGGCAGCGCCCGCTCCGGCGAGGGCACGGTGAGCATCCGCGGAACGACCCGGCGAGCGGACGACGGAGGCTGGGTCAGCCGCTTCTCGGTGGAAGGGCAGGATTTTGTCATCGTCCGCCTGCCGGACATGCAGGCCACGGCGAGCCCGGACCTCGACATTCTGCTCGACGAGAGCCGGCTCGAGGTCCGCGGCACCATCGAGGTGCCGGAGGCCGATGTCGAGCTGCGCGAATTGGGCGGCGATGCAGTACGGACGAGCCCGGATGCGGTGGTGCACGGCCGCACCGAGGCCGGCGAGGCGCGCCTCGGGCCCACGCTGTTCGTCGAGGTGGAGGTGGTCCTCGGCGAGTCGGTGCATCTGCGCGGGTTCGGGCTGGAGACGGACCTGGCCGGTTCCCTGAGGCTCACGGGCGGCAGCGAGCGGCCATGGCTGGGATTCGGCCGCCTGAGCCTGGTGGATGCCCGCTACAAGGCCTACGGCCAGGAACTCACCGTGGAGCGCGGCGAGCTGGCGTTCTCCGGCCCGCTCACCAACCCCACGCTCGATATCCGCGCCGTGCGCGACACCGGCGAAGTGCTGGCGGGCGTGCGCATCGGCGGCACCGTGCGCTCGCCCAGTTCCACGGTGTTCTCCGAGCCGCCGCTGCCGGAAGCCGAGGCCCTGTCCTATCTGCTGACGGGCCGGCCGCTGGCGGGCACGACCTCGGCCGAGGGCGACGTCCTGAACCGGGCGGCGCTCTCGCTCGGACTCTCGCGAGCCGGTGCCATCGCCTCCCAGATCAGCAACGAGGTGGGCCTGGACACCCTCGCGGTGGAGGGCGGCGCCGACGACGGACGGGTGCTGGCCGGCAAGCGCCTCAGCGAGGATCTCTACCTGGAATATGCCTGGGGCATCTTCGACTCCATCGGCACGCTGCTGGTGCGCTACGACCTGAGCAACCGGCTGCGGCTCGAGTCCCGCTCGGGCGAACAGCACGCGGTGGACCTGGTCTACCGCGTCGAGCGGGACTAGGGGCCGGCGACAGGCCCGGGCGCCGCTTGCGGCGGCGCCCGGCACTGCCTACCATGCGCTGCGGCAGCGTCCGGCCGCCGCCGGCGGCTGCCACCCGTCACTGCGAAGGAAGAATCCATGGCTCTGCCCGAACTGCTGCAGGGAAACCTGCGTCTGCCCGTCATCGGCGCGCCGATGTTCATCGTCTCGACCCCGGATCTGGTGCTCGCCCAGTGCAAGGCCGGCATCGTCGGCGCCTTCCCGGCGCTGAACGCACGGCCGCAGTCCATGCTGGACGAATGGCTGGACCGCATCACCGGCGAACTCGACGCGTACCGGAAAGCCAATCCGGACAAACCGGTGGCACCCTTCGCCGTGAACCAGATCGTGCACGCGAGCAACGACCGTCTGCAGGCCGACATGGAGACCTGCGTCAAGTACCGGGTGCCGATCATCATCACCAGCCTGCGCCCGCCGAGCGAGGTGGTGGACGCCGTACACGGCTACGGCGGCCTGGTCTTCCACGACGTCATCAACCTGCGCCATGCGCGCAAGGCGGCGGAGCAGGGCGTGGACGGCATCATAGCCGTGTGCGCCGGCGCCGGCGGGCACGCGGGCACGCTGAGCCCGTTTGCCCTGGTGAAGGAGATCCGGGAGTTCTTCGACGGCACCGTAATCCTTTCCGGCTGCATGTCGAACGGCGGCGACGTGCTCGCCGCCCGGGCCATCGGCGCCGATCTGGCCTACATCGGCACCCGCTTCATCGCCACCGACGAGGCGAATGCCATGCCCGACTACAAGCAGATGCTGGTAGACAGCACGGCGTCCGACATCGTCTACACGTCGCTGTTCAGCGGCGTGCACGGGAGCTACCTGAAGCCGAGCGTGGCCCGGGCCGGCATGGATCCGGACGACCTGCCGGAGGCGGACAAGGACGCCATGAACTTTGGCAGCGGCGGCAACACCCACAAGAAGGCCTGGAAGGACATCTGGAGCGCCGGGCAGGGGGTGGGCAGCATCCACGAGGTGATGCCGGTGGCGGACCTGGTGGAGCGACTCGCCGGCGAGTATGCCGAGACAAAGCGCCGCCTCGCCATTGACTGATCGATGCGCTGAACGATGCGCTGAACGATGCGCCCGGCGCCCGGGATGCCGGCCATCCCCGTCATGGCCTATACTGCAGGTGAGCCAGCGAGAGGCTCCGCACGGAGCCCGGGCTCGATGCAGAGGCGATCATGCTCATTCTTGCGCGAAAAGCCGGTGAATCCATCCGCATCGGCGATGACGTGAAGGTGACCGTGATCAGGGTGAGACGCAACGAGATCAGGCTCGGATTCGAAGCCCCTTCCGACGTGAAGATCCGCACCCCGGAACAGGACGGCGAAGACGGCCGGGATCCCGGCTCCGACGCAGACGACGAAGAGCAGGCGGAGTAACGCCCGCGGCATGACCAGTCTCCCGGCCCTGATCATGGTGGCCCTGGTGGCCCTGGGCGGCGCGGCCGGGGCGCTGGCGCGCTTCGGCCTCACGGTGGCATTCCAGCGGCAGGCGATCGTGTTCCCCTTCGGCACCCTGGGTGCGAACCTGCTCGGCTGCCTGCTCATCGGCATGCTGGCGGAGATGGCGGCCCGTACCGAACTCCTGAGCGGCAACGCGCGGTTGCTGCTGGCCACCGGCTTCTGCGGCGGCTTCACCACGCTCTCCACCCTCACGCTGGAACTGGTGCAGTACGTGCGCGGCGGTTATCTGCTGACGGCCGCGGGCTACTTCGCCCTGACCTTCGCCGGGGCTTTCGTGAGCTTCTTCGCGGGACTGGCGCTGATGCGGCTGCTGCTGCGCGCGGGCTGACGCGCCGTCAGGCGGCCGCGGCTCGCACGGTCTCGAGGATGGCCGGCAGCGCGCGGTCGTGTTCCGGCTTCATCAGGACCGAGCGCAGCACGGTCACCCATTCCTCGTCGAATTCCACGTCGGGCCACCAGCGTGCCGCCAGCGTGGACGGCAACTCCATGAGTGCCAGGTGCAGGCCCCGTTCGGCCGCCCGCTCGAAGCAGCGCCGCGCCGCCCGGCTGACGGCGCCGGCACTCGCCGCCGAGGGCGCCCAGACGACGATGTCCAGGTCCGGCGGCATGAGCACAAGGAACGCCGGATCGGCGGCCAGAGCCCGGTGCAGGGCCACGGCGGCCTGGCGGCAGCGCGCCAGGTCGACGGCGAATTCACCGCCCGGCTCCGGCGGCAGCAGGCGCTGGGTGGCCCAGAGCGCGACAGCGGCGGCGCCGGCGCGTGAGCACTCCAGGCTGATCTCGCCGAGATGCAGTTCGTCGGACGTGAAATAGGTATAGGCCGAGTCGTGCCGGTAGTGGACGGCCACCGCCGGGTCGCGGAACAGGATGCACCCGCAGCCGTAGGGCTGCAGGCCGTGCTTGTGCGGGTCGATGACGATGGAGTCGGCCCGCTCCACGGCGCCGAAAGCACGGACCGCCTCCGGCGAGACAGAGTCGAGCAGGCGGAAATAGCCGCCGTAGGCTGCGTCAACGTGCACCCGCAGCCCGTGCCGGGCGGCGATCGCCAGGATCTCGGGCAGCGGATCGGTGCTGCCGGTGCCGGTCGTGCCCAGGGTGGCCACTACGGTGCCGATGCCGCCGTCGCGGACCGCCGCCTCGAGGGCGTCCGGGTCCATGCGCCCGTGGGCATCGGCGGCCACCTCGGTGAAGGGCATCCGCAGCACGTCCGACAGCCGCCGGTGGGTGTAGTGCGCCATGGCCGAGGCGGCGATGCCCCGGTCCGGATGCGTCTCGCGGGCGACCCACAGCGCCTCCATGTTGGCGACCGTGCCGCCGCCGGTGAGGTGGCCGAGGTGGGTGTTCCAGCCGAACATCGCCGCCAGCTGCGCGACCGCCTCCTTCTCCATCGCCGAACTCGCCCGGCCCCCGTCCAGGGCGTGGTTGTTCGGATTGACGGTCATCGCGAGCGCGTACGCGAGCCGGGCCACGGGGTGGGGCGGCTTCAGCATCTGACCCGCGTAGAGCGGATGATGGTAGGGAAAGTTGTCATGGAGGCGGCGCGCCGTGTCCAGCAGCACCTGCACGAAGGCGGGATCGGCCGCCGGATCCTCTCTCTGCGGATCGGCGGGCAGTCCTGAGGCGAGGTCGGCCGCAGCGCGGGCGAGGGCCTCGAGTTCGTTGTCGGTGTACATCGGCGGGCTTTCCCGGAAAACGGTGGCCGGACATTACCGGGCCTCGCAGTCCGACGTCCAGACGTTGGTCGCGCTCCGGAGCCGGTTTATCATGTGCCCCATGGACCTGATCGCGCTGGCCGTCCCGTTCTTCATTCTCGCGCTGCTCGCCGAAGTGGCGATCGATCGCTGGCGCGGCACCGGCTACTACCGCCTGAACGACGCCATCGGCAGCCTCAGCGCCGGCATGCTGAGCACCACCATCGGGCTGTTCACGCGGGTGGTCAATATCGCCATCTACGCGTTCGTGCTGGATTACTTCGCCATCGCGACCCTCGACATGGCGTTATTCGATTTCAGCCCCGCAGGGCTGGCCATGTGGGCGGGCGCACTCCTGTTCTGGGACTTCTGCTACTACTGGGTGCACCGCTTCGGCCACGAGATCAGTGTCATGTGGGCCGCCCACGCGGTGCATCACCAGAGCGAGGAGTACAACCTCTCCACCGCGCTGCGCCAGACCAGCTCCGGGTTCCTGCTGAGCTGGGTCTTCTACCTGCCCATGTTCCTGGTGGGCATCCCCGTCGAGGTCTTCATCACCGTGAACGCCATCGACCTGATCTACCAGTTCTGGGTGCACACCCGCCACGTAGGCAAGCTCGGCTGGGCGGACCGGGTGTTCGTGACGCCGTCGAATCACCGCGTCCATCACGCGCAGAACGAGCGCTACATCGACAAGAACTACGGCGGCATCCTGATCCTGTGGGACCGGCTGTTCGGCACGTTCCAGGAAGAACTGGACGAGGAGCCGGTCGTCTACGGCGTGCGCAAGCCGCTCAGGAGCTGGAATCCGTTCTACGCCAACCTGCACGTCTACCACTACCTGTGGCGGGATGCCGTGCGCACCCGCCGCTGGCGCGACAAGCTCGGGCTGTGGTTCCGGCGCACCGGCTGGCGGCCGCCGGACCTGCGGGACGAGCCGCGGGGCAACGTGGCGCCGGAGGGGTTCGAGAAATTCGATCCGATGCTGCCTGCCGCGGCGAGGCCCTATCTGCTGGGCCAGTTCGTGCTGGCGGTGCTGGTGTCGTCCGCCATCGGCGCGGTGTTCACAACGGCCGCGCTCTCCGCCACGCTGGTGCTCTGCCTGCTGTTCTGGTTCCTGGTCTACAACCTCGCCGTGCTCAACGAGGGACGGCCGAGCGCGGTGCGGCTCGAGCTGGTGCGGCTGCTGGTAGCCGTTCCCCTGGGCGCCCTCTGGCTTGCGCAGACCGAGCCCGGCTGGTTCGCGGGCACCGCCGTCTGGCCGGCGCTCGGCGGCTATGTGGCGTTGTCCGTCACCGGGCTGGTCATGCTGCCGGAGTTCGGCCGGAACGCGACGGCCGAACGGGCAATAAGTTGATATTTCAATCGGATGGCGAATATTCTTAACCAATCAGTTAGCTTGATGCGGGCTGCCTGCGGCGTGGCTGCATGAGCGCCCGGCGGAAATTCTGGGGCTGGGGCTTCGAGGGGCAGGGGCCAACGGCAGCGGAGGCGGAGACCGTCCGCCGGATGACCGGCGCGCGCTTCGGCGGCCTGCCGGAACCGCTGTCGGTGCCGCAGGCGGCGGACTTCGACCTGCCGACGCCACGCCTGCAGGCCCCGGACGGCCTCGCAGAGCGGGTCAGCACGGACGATGCCGACCGGCTGGCCCATGCGATGGGACAGAGCTACGCCGACATCGCCCGGGCTTTCCTGAGGCAGGTGCCCCATGCGCCGGACCTGGTCGCTTACCCGCAGGACGCCGCGGACGTGGAGCGGCTCCTGGACTGGGCGGACGGCCGTGGGGTGGCGGTGGTTCCCTTCGGCGGCGGCACGTCCGTCTGCGGCGGCGTGGAACCCGACGTGGGCAATGACTACCCGGGCGTGGTCAGCCTGGATCTGTCGCGCATGAACCGGGTGCGGGCCGTCGACCGACAGGACCGCTGTGCGCTGATCGAGGCCGGCGCGCGGGGCCCGGAGTTCGAGGCCGCGCTGAAGCCGGAAGGACTCACGCTCCGGCATTTCCCGCAGAGTTTCGAACTGGCAACGCTGGGCGGGATGATCGTCACCCGTTCGGGCGGCCATTTCGCCACGCTGTATACCCACATAGACGAGTTCGTCCAGAGCGTGGAGCTGGTGACGCCGCGGGGCCGGGTGACCACCCGACGCCTGCCGGGCAGCGGCGCCGGACCCCAGCCGGAACGCCTGATCTGCGGCTCCGAGGGCATCCTCGGTATCGTGACGGCGGCCTGGATGCGTCTGCAGTCGGCGCCCCGTCACCGGGCCTCCGCCACGGTGCGCTTCGACGGCTTCGCCGCGGGCGCCGAGGCGGTGCGGCAGGTGGCGCGGAGCGGGCTCAACCCCGCCAACTGTCGTCTGCTGGACCCGGGCGAGGCGCTGATGAACGGCGTGGGCGATGGCCGTTCGGCGCTGCTGGTGCTGGGTTTCGAGAGCGCCGATCATCCCCAGGAGGCGAACCTGGCCCGGGCGTTGGAGATCTGCGCCGAGGCGGGTGGGGAGAGCCGCGGCGGACGGGGAGACGGCAAGCGCGAGAACCAGGGGGAGGGGGGACGCGACGCCGCTGCCGCGGCCTGGCGGCAGGCATTCCTGCGCATGCCCTTCTACCGCGAAGTGCTCGTGCCCCACGGCGTGATCGCCGATACTTTCGAGACCGCCTGCACCTGGTCGGCGTTCCCGGAGTTCCATGCACGCATCACGGCGGGCATCCGCGAGGCCATCCGCCGCGTGACCGGCCGTGACGGCGAGATCACCTGCCGCTTCACCCACGTCTATCCGGACGGGCCGGCTCCCTACTACACGCTTTACGCCGCCAGTACGCCGGAACGCATGCTGGCGCACTGGCGCGAGATCAAGCTGGTGGCCAATGCGCTGGTCGTGGAGGGCGGCGGCACCGTCACCCATCACCACGGCGTGGGCCGGGACCATCGCCCTGCCGGCTACGACCGGGAACGGCCGGAGCTCTATGCGCAGATGCTGGCGGGCGCGAAGCGCGCAGTCGATCCCCGCGGCATCCTCAACCCGGGCGTGCTGCTGGGCCGCCAGGGCGGGGTGCTGGCGGGAGCGCAGGGATGAACCCATGAACGCTGCGCGGACCGCCGCGCTCCTGGCGGCGCTACTGCTGGTCGCGGGCTGCGGAGGCGACGAGGCGGATCCCGCCGCTGCCGCGGGCGACCCGGTGACGCGGGCGCTCGCGGCCGAGGCGCGACCCGCCGCGGACCGGGAACGCGACGCCGCGCGCAAGCCCGGCGAAGTGCTCGCCTTCTTCGGCATCGAACCCGGCATGACCGTGCTGGACGTCTTCTCCGGCGGCGGCTATTACACGGAGATCGCGGCGCGCATCGTCGGCCCCTCCGGCCGGGTCATCGCCCACAACAACCAGGCCTACCTGGACTATGCGGCCGAGGAGATCGCCGCGCGCTATGCCGGCGGACGGCTGGCCAACGTCGAGCGCCTCGACGGCCCGGTCACCGACATCGAGCCGGAAGCCGGGAGCGTCGACGTGGCGTTGCTGATCCTCGCCTATCACGACATCTATTTCCGGCCCGACGACGGCTCCTGGCCCCGCATCGACGGACCCGCGATGCTGCGTCGCATCCACGAGGCCCTGCGGCCGGGCGGCATCCTCGGCGTGGTCGACCACGCGGGCAGCCCCGATATCACGATCGCGGAGATCGGCCGGCTGCACCGCATCGACGAGGCGCGGCTGGTGCGCGAGATCGAGTCCGCCGGTTTCGAGCTGGTGGGGCGCAGCGACGCCCTCCGCAACCCGCAGGATACGCGCCTTGCGCCCATGTACGACCCGGAGATACGCGGCCGCACGGACCGCCTGGTACTGAAATTCCGCAAGCCCGAATGACGATAGCCGGGACGCCTCCCGGGATGTGAACCGGGTCACGACGGCCGGCCGGACGGACGCCATACACTGGGTGTTTTCCGTCCCAGGAGCAGGACGCTGTACCCGGATCCGCATATCGTCAGCTCGCTTGTCGCCGGCGCGGCGTTCGCCGCCGCGTTCCTGCTGACCAGCAAGTGCTGGCTGGCCGCTGGCGGGCTGTTGCGTCGGCCTTCTCCCCTCGGCGAGCGCATACGCACCGAACCGGGCGACGATTTCCGCCGCCAGCTGCGGGAGACCGACGTGCGGGCTGCCACGCACCTGGCCGCGGCGTTCGTTTTGCTCAGCGTCTTCGTGGCGCTGTTCTTCGCCGGTACGGAGCGCTGGTGGTCGGAGCTGCATCCCTGGGCCTGGTGGCTGGTATCACTGTTCCTGGCGGGAGTCGCCGCCTACGAGGTGCGCGTGCTCCTCGGCATCCTGCAGACCAGGCAACGGGCGGCGCGCTCGCTGGATGCCCATATCGCCACGGCACAGCGTCTCGAGTACGTCGCCGCACGCGGAAATTACATTTTCCACTGCGTGCCGGTCGGGGACGGTCGCATCGACCACGTCGTGCTCGGCACGAACGGCCTGTATGCCGTGCACGTGATCGACCGGCCGCCCGTCGGGGACCGCACGGCGAGCCTGGCCGCGGGCAGCGTCGTGTTCGGGGCCGAAGGAGGCCGGCGGCATGCGCTGAAAGACCGGCGTGGAATGGTGGCGCGGCTCACCCGGGAGCTGGAGGCCGGGCTCGGCCGCGCGCTCACCGTCCGCTCGGTGATCGTTGCGCCCGGTTGGGAAGTCTCGGCAGCGGAGGAGCGTGACACGCTGCTCGTGAACCAGTCGGGCCTGACGATGATGACCGGCTGGCGGGACCAGCGCGCTTTCCTTCTCGACGAGGAGGTGGCCGACCTGGAACGCCTGCTGTCCCGGCGCGTGGGCGCCTGATCCCGGACTCGAGCCCGCCGCTAGCGCGGCCCCAGCAGCATCCGTGCCTCCAGCCCCGTGTGCTTCCAGGACCGCCAGGCGATCAGGAAGAAGGCCTGCATCAGGATGGCGAAATTCCACTCGATCACGTTCTCGGCCTGATCCGGATCGGGCAGGATCGCCTTCAGCACGACGTTCGTGAGCCCCATCACGAGCATGCCGCCACACAGCCACAGGATGATGAGTGCGTGCAGCCGCAGGCGCGGGTCGTCCCGTTTCGCCGCGGTGGCCAGCATGTCCCTGCCCGTGAGCAGCTGCGACAGCGCGGTGAAGGCGAAGAAGACGTAGATGCCGTAGCGGCGCATCAGTCGCTGGAAGTCGCCCTCGGTGCCGAGAAAGGTCACGTACACGCCGAGGAACACGGCGCCGATCACGCCCAGCCACAGGATCACGGCACCGCGCGTCTCCGGCTCGCCGCGCAGCAGGTTCAGCCAGCGGTGGTTGATGACCCAGAACAGGATCAGGGCCGCCGCCGTGGGCAGCATCACCAGGCGGAACAGGTAGATGGCCGGCGGGTTGCGCCCGGCGGCGCTCACCGAGGTGCAGCCCTCCAGGTAGGGGATGCAGGTGGGGATCGTCTGTGCCTGGATGCTGATCACGAGGCACAAATTGACGATCACGATCGGCAGCACGCCGACCAGCAGGGCGGGCAGCGTGACCGGGTCCGGGCGTCCGTAACGGATAGTGTCCATACTCGTCATAGTCCATGTAGGGTAAGGATGGCGGCGCGCAGAGGAAAGCCGCCCGGTCACTCCCGGGGCGGGTTCCGCCGCAGAGATTTGACCGTCCCGCGGCGTTTCTTCTCGTCCACCCGGCGGCGTTTGGCGGTGGGGCCGGGCCGGGTGGGGACGCGGGGCTTGCGCGAGACGCTGGCGAGGCGCACGAGCTCGCGCAACCGCTGGACGGCCTCGCGCCGGTTCTGCCGCTGACTGCGGTGTTCTCTGGCCTTGATGACGAGCACGCCCTCGTTGCTGATGCGCTGGTCGCCGAGATCGAGCAACCGCCGCTTGACGTTGCCGGGCAGCGACGAGGCGGGGATGTCCAGCCGCAGATGAATGGCGGTGGACTGCTTGTTCACCGCCTGGCCGCCGGCACCGGCGGCGCGCACGGCACTCATCTCCAGTTCGTCGTCGGGCAGTACGATGTTCTCCGTCAGTCTGACCATGTCGTATCCGGCCTCAGAGGTAGGGCGAGAACAGCCAGGCGAGGGCGTCCCGGAACCGGACCGGCACCGAGCGGTCGGCGATCTCCCGATATCCGACCGCTCTCGAGCGGGCGCGTATCACTTCCATGTGTTCGATCATGCTGCGTGCGAAACTCGAATCGAAAATCTCGACGGCCAGCTCGAAGTTCAGCCGCAGACTCCGCGGGTCCACGTTGGCCGTACCTATCTGACAATAGTCATCGTCGATGAGAAAAAGTTTCGTGTGCACGAAAGGACCCGGCTGATAGTAGACGCGCACGCCCCATTGCAGCAGTTCCAGCAGAGAGTTGCGCGTGGCCCAGTGCATGTAGATCAGGTTGTTCTTCGCCGGCAGGATGACGTTGACCTCGATGCCGCGTATGGCGGCGGTCTGCAGCAGAGCCACCTGTTCACGGGAGGGCAGAAAGTAGGGCGTCATGAGCCAGACGCTGCGCTTGGCGTCGGCGATGGCGCCCTGCATCACCAGCGCGATGCGGTCCAGGTCCTCGTTGGGGCCGTCGGTGATGACCCGGCAGCGCTTTCGTCCCGGCGCTGAGGACCAGTCGGCCTCCGGCGTCTCCTCCGGCGGCTCGCCGGTGGCGAAGTGCCAGTCGTCCCAGAACGCGCCGGCCAGCTGGCGCACCACCGGGCCCTCCAGCCGGAAATGCATGTCCACGACCTGGCGGCGGCCGTCCTCGCCGACGACGTGGCGGTCGCCGATGTTCATGCCGCCCGTATAGCCCACGCGGCCGTCGACCGCCAGGATCTTGCGGTGGGTCCTGAGGTTCAGGTGCAGGGTCGGCGGCAGCAGGCGCGGCGGCAGGAAACGGGCCACCGGCAGTCCGCGGCGGGCGAGCAGGCGGCTGATGCGCGGCCAGGAGTACAGCTCGCCGATGCCATCCACCAGCACCCGGACGGAGACGCCCCGGTCCTGAGCGGCCGCCAGCGCGTCGACAAACCGACGGCCGGTGACATTATTCTCGAAGATGTAGCTGGAGAGCAGCACCTGACGTTCGGCGGTGCGGATGCTCTCCAGCATGGCGGGATAGGCCTCCTCGCCGTTGTGCAGGGCACTGACGCTGTTGCCGGCGAGCAGCGGACGCAGGGAGACGACGGCACCGATATGGCCGCGCCCCGGTTCGTGCTCGGCCAGGTCTTCCTGGGTGATGATGTCGCCGCTCTCGTAACCGATGCGGAAATGGCCGCCGCGCAGCTTTTTCGCTCGTGTGCGCACCCGGTTGATGCCGAACATGTAATAGCCCAGCGGGCCGAGGAACGGGATCGCGAGACAGACCACCATCCAGCCGAGCGCCGAACGGGGATCCCGCTTGTAGAGCAGGGCATGTATGGCTCCGATGACCGCCAGCAGGCCATGGAGGGCGACGGCGAGCCAGCGGAGGAGCAGGTCGGGGAGCTCCATGGGAGCATTCTCGCCCGCCCGGACAACGCGGGCAACGTAGCGGCCGGATTCAGACCACGCCGTAGGCCAGCATCGCGTCCGCCACCTTGCGGAATCCGGCCCGGTTGGCGGCGTCCAGATAGTCGATGCCGCCGTCGTCGTCCATCTCGTGGGTGCACTTGTCGTGAATGTCGCGCATGATCTCCTTCAGGCGCCGGTCCACCTCGTTGCGCGGCCAGCTCACCCGCGCCACGTTCTGGGTCTGCTCCAGCCCGCTGACCGCCACGCCGCCGGCATTGGCGGCCTTGCCCGGCGCGAACAGGACCCGATGCTCGCGGAAGCACTCGATGGCGGCCTCCGTGCAGGGCATGTTCGCCCCTTCGACGACGGCCATCAGCCCGTTGTCCACCAGCGTGGCGGCCGCCTCCGTGTCGATCTCGTTCTGGGTGGCGCAGGGCATGGCCACGTCGCAAGGCACGCCCCAGGGAGCCTCGCCCTCCGTGTACACGAGCCCGCTGATCCTGCCGTCCAGCTCCGCCAGACGACCGCGGGCACGGAACTTCAGCTCCTTGATCTCCTCCAGGGTCCCGGCTTCGAGACCCGCCTCGCAGCGAATGTGGCCGTGGGAGTCGCTGAGGGTGACCACTTTTGCGCCTTCCTGGATGACCTTCTCGGCGGCATAAAGGGCGACGTTGCCGGC
Organism: Woeseiaceae bacterium; assembly: GCA_035655155.1. Lineage (GTDB taxonomy): Bacteria > Pseudomonadota > Gammaproteobacteria > Steroidobacterales > Woeseiaceae > Lentisalinibacter. Next base: position 2,284 of record DASRVH010000021.1, on the reverse strand, counting down.
GCCGCTGATGGCGACGCGTTTGCCCTCGAGCGGCTCGTCGGCGCGCTCCAGCATGTTGCGCAGGAAATACACCGCGCCGTAACCGGTCGCCTCCTTGCGCACCGCGCTGCCGCCGTAAGACAGGCCCTTGCCGGTCAGCACCCCCTCGAATTCGTTGGTCAGGCGCATGTACTGACCGAACATGTAGCCGATCTCGCGGCCGCCGACGCCGATGTCTCCCGCCGGCACGTCCACGTCCGGACCGATGTGGCGGAACAGTTCGGTCATGAAGCTCTGGCAGAACCGCATCACTTCCCGGTCGGTCTTGCCCTTCGGGTTGAAATTGGAGCCGCCCTTGCCGCCGCCCATCGGCAGGCCCGTGAGGCTGTTCTTGAAGGTCTGCTCGAAGCCGAGGAACTTCAGCACGCTCTGATTCACCGTTTTTTGAAAACGCAGGCCGCCCTTGTAGGGGCCGATCGCGCGGTTGAACTGCACGCGCCAGGCGCGGTTCACGTGTACGTTGCCGCTGTCGTCCTCCCAGGTCACGCGGAAGACGATGATGCGATCCGGCTCCGTCATGCGCTCGAGTATGCGAGCCTGGCGGTAGGCGGTATTGTCATGCACCAGCGGCATCACCGAGCGGGCGAGCTCGCAGACGGCCTGGATGAACTCGGGCTCGTGGGCGTTGCGCTTCTCCAGTCCCTGCATGAACGCCTTCAGCATCCTTTCCGGCTTCGCGCTATTTGTCATCCGGCCTTCACCTCCCGGTTGCTTGACTGCTGCGGTCACGCGGTACTATACCAACAGGCACACGGATACGCGGCGGAAGCCGGCACAGGGAGGACATTATGAACATGGACAGGAACCGGCCACGGGCCGCGCTGGCCGCAGCAGCCATGCTCCTGCTCGCAGGCTGTGCCACCGGTCCGCGCGAGGCGAAGCCCACCGACGTCGCCGCCGACGACCCGGATGCGGTCCGTTGCGTGCAGCTGATGCGCGTCGACCGCACGAAGGTGGTCGACGACGAGAACATTTTCTTCTACATGAAGGACGGCACGATCTATCGCAACCAGCTGCCGCGCGTCTGCCCCGGCCTCGCCCGGGAAGAGCGATTCATGTACAAGGTGCCCACCGGCCGCCTGTGCGATCTGGATATCATCACGGTGCTGACGGATTTTGCCGGTGGACTCAGGCCGGCGGCCGGTTGCGGTCTCGGCAAATTCCATCCGGTGGATCCGGAAGAGGCCGACGAGCTGATCGAGATCCTGCAGCGCGACGAGTAGGCCGCCTCAGTCCGGCGTCTCCGTCGGCGGCGGCTCGTCGTCGTCGTCGGAGAGCCGGAAGGGCTGCGGATGCTCCGCGAAGATCCGTTCCATGATGCGGGTCTCGCGGTCCTCGATGGTCTGCAGGAATTCCTCCGCGCCGCCCATGGCACGGAAGGCCCTGAAACCGTCTTCCAGGAAGTCGTGCAGCGCGCCGAAGCCCGCCAGATGGGCCGGGCCGTGGGCCATGCGGATCAGCGTGTAGATCATCGGCAGTTTCACGAGGCGCTCCAGGTCCCGGCCGGCCTCCAGGATGAAGCCGATCTGGCGTTCCCGGTCGTCGCGGCGGCCGACCTCCCGATAGGCTTCGGCATAGCTCTGCCCGTCGATGGCGGTCTCCGCACCCAGCGCCCGCGTCATCTCCCCGTCGAGTTCCTGGCTCAGCACTTCCAGCTGCACCGCCATCCGCATCGACTCCTGGGCCTGGGAGGGCAGCATCCGCTTCAGGATGGGCGAGGCGCGTTCCAGCTGGGTGTCGCGGGGCAGATAATCCTTGTCGGTGTAGAGCTCCTCGAGGAAGAACTCCACGCCGGGGCGGTAGCGCTCGCGCTCCTGCAGGTCCGCGTAAGTCCGCTCCAGACGGCCCGCCTGCCAGCGCTGCAGCGCCTGGAGTTCCTCCTGGAGCCCGGGATCGTCGCTGAACTGCGCGCGCAGACTGCGGTTGCGCACCAGCAGCTCGTCCAGGCTCATCCCGCTGATTTCTTCTCCGCTCATCTCTCTGATATGGCGCCGCCCGCGCCCGGCTCAACCCGCGCGCATTGTCCCGGTTTTGCGCGGGCGTTGCCAATGACCGCGTGAAGCCTGCATCAGAACGGTTTGGTCGCGCCCAGGAAGGCCACCGAGGCGATGCCGATCCAGTACACGTAGGCCATGCCGCGGCCGATCGCGAGCTCCGAGGACAGCCGCTTCTCCAGCGCCGGATTCGGACCCTTCTCGGCGAGCTCGCGGAAGATCGGCACCCAGTGGCGCATGATGAAACGCAG
>DASRVH010000020.1:0-4689 GCA_035655155.1 Woeseiaceae bacterium | reverse complement strand
ACCCGCCGGCCGACAGGTTTCATGAGAATCTCAGGGGGGATCCTCGACGCATGACCAAGAAGTCACGCCTGCACATTCCGCATCCTGCGGCACGTCCCGGCGAAGAGCCGGATTTCAGCTACCTGCAACTGGAGCCCGCCGGCGCCCACGCCCGGCCGCCCATCGACGCGCGCACCCGGGAGCTCGACGAGCTCAGCACGGGTCTGATCCGCGTGCTGGACGACGATCATAAGGCCGTGGGGCCCTGGGACCCGGACATCGATGCCGCCGAGCTGCAGCGGGCGCTGCGCTGGATGCTGCTCACCCGGGTCTTCGACGAGCGCATGTGGCAGGCCCAGCGCCAGGGGCGCATCTCCTTCTACGTGCAGTCCCTCGGCGAGGAGGCGGTCTCCATCGGCCAGGGCATGGCGCTTCGGCCCGGCGACATGTGCTTCCCCTCCTACCGCAGCCAGGCGCTGTTCCTGTACCGCGGCACGAAGCTGGTGGACCTCATGTCACAGTGTCTGTCCAACACCCGGGACATGTGCAAGGGCCGGCAGATGCCCATCATGTACCACAGCCGGGACGGCAACATCTTCTCCGTCTCCGGCAACCTGGCCACCCAGTACCCGCACGCGGTCGGCTGGGCCATGGCGGCCGCCATCAAGGGCGAGGACCACGTGGCCACGAGCTGGCTCGGCGACGGCAGCACGGCGGAGGCCGACTTCCACCACGCGCTGACCTTCGCCGCCGTCTACCAGGCGCCGGTGATCCTGAACGTGGTGAACAACCAGTGGGCCATCTCCACCTTCCAGGGCTTCGCCGGCGGCGAGCGACGGCCGTTCGCGGCGCGAGGCCTCGGCCTCGGCATACCGGGCATCCGGGTGGACGGCAACGATGTGCTGGCAGTCTATGCGGTCACGCTGTGGGCGGCGGAGCGGGCCCGGCGCGGCGGCGGCCCCACCCTCATCGAGCACGTCACCTACCGCGGCGGCGCTCACTCCACCAGCGACGACCCTTCCAAGTACCGGCCCAAGGACGAATGGGCTGCCTTCCCGCTCGGCGACCCCATCGACCGCCTGAAGGATCACCTGATCGCCATCGGCCACTGGTCCGAGGACAAGCACCAGGCATTGCGTGACGAACTCAAGGAGGAGGTTTCGGCCGCCTGGAAGGTGGCCCAGACCTACGGGACGATGACCGAAGGGCCCTGGCTGGATCCGTCGGAGATGTTCGACGACGTCTTCGCCGAGACCCCGCCGCACCTGGAAGCCCAGCGCCGGCAATTGCTCGAACTCGAGGAGGAGGACTGAGTCATGGCACAGATGACCATGGTGCAGGCCATCCGTTCGGCGATGGACGTGATGATGGAGAAGAACCCGGACGTCATCGTCCTGGGCGAGGACGTCGGCTACTTCGGCGGCGTGTTCCGCTGCACGGACGGCCTGCAGAGAAAATACGGCGAACACCGGGTAATCGACGCGCCCATCGCCGAGGGCGGCATCATCGGCGCGGCCATCGGCATGGCCGTGAACGGGCTGAAGCCGGTGGCCGAGATCCAGTTCGCCGACTACATCTACCCCGGTTTCGACCAGGTGGTGAGCGAACTCGCCCGCATCCGGTACCGGACCGGCGGCGACTTCGACGCGCCGGTGACCATCCGCACGCCCTGCGGCGGCGGCATCCGCGGCGGCCAGACCCACTCCCAGAGCCCGGAGGGCATCTTCACCCACGTGAGCGGCATCAAGACCGTGATGCCCTCGAATCCCTACGATGCGAAGGGCCTGCTGATCAGCGCCATCGAGTCGCCGGACCCCGTGGTGTTCTTCGAGCCGAAGCGCATCTACCACGGCCCCTTCGACGGCGACCCGGACAAGCCGGCGCTGTCCTGGTCCAATCACCCCAAGGGCGAGGTGCCCGAGGACTACTACACCGTGCCGCTGTCGAAGGCCGACATCGTGACGGCGGGCGAGGACCTGACCATCGTCACCTACGGCACCATCGTGCACGTGGCCCGGGCGGCGGCGGAGCTCGCCGGCGTGAACGCCGAGATCATCGACGTGCGCACGCTGATGCCGCTGGACATCGACACCATCGCCGAGTCGGTGTGCAAGACCGGGCGCTGCCTGATCGCCCACGAGGCCACCCGCTTCAGCGGCTACGGGGCGGAGCTGACGGCCAGCATCCAGGAAGCCTGCTTCTACTACCTGGAGGCGCCCATCGAGCGGGTGACGGGCTGGGATACGCCCTACCCTCACGCTTTCGAATGGAAATACTTCCCCGGCCAGAAGCGCGTGGCCGCCGGTATCCGCAAGGTGATGGAGGCAGGATGAGCGAGTACATCTTCAAACTTCCCGACCTCGCGGAAGGCACCACGGAAGCCGAGATCGGCGAGTGGAACGTGAAGGTCGGCGACCAGGTGGCCGAGGACGACGTCGTCTGCACGATGATGACCGAGAAGGCCGCGGTGGAAGTCTCCTCGCCGGTCTCCGGCAAGGTGACCAAGGTGGCCGGCGAACCCGGCGACCTGGTGCAGGTAGGCACGCCGCTGATCGTCTTCGAGACGAAAGATGATGTAGGAGGGCCTTCAGGCCCGACCGACGACGAGGAGAAAGGAATCGGGGCTAAAGCCCCTCCTACCGGAGGTACTTCAGACCAGGCAAGGGAACCTGACGCCTCGCCGAAGCATGTAGGAGGGCCTTCAGGCCCGACCCAGCAACCCGGGTCACCCAAACCCGCCCGCAAGGGCAAGGTCATCACCTCCCCAGCCATCCGCCGCCGCGCGAAGGAAGCCGGCATCGACCTCACCGAGGTGGAGGGCTCCGGACCCCGCGGGCGCATCCTGCGCGAGGACTTCGACCGCCATCTCGAGCAGCGCTCGGCCGGTGCGCCCTCGGCACCGCCGCGCCGCGCCACCGGCGCCACCGAGGTGAAGATCATCGGGCTGCGCCGGGTCATCGCCGAGCGCATGGCGAAAGCCAAGCAGGAGATACCCCATTTTGCCTACGTGGAAGAGCTCGACGTCACCGAGCTCGAGGCCCTGCGCAAACACCTGAACGGCAAGAAGTCCGACCCGGCCGAGCGGCTCACGCTGCTGCCGTTCATCGGCCTGGCTCTGATCCGCGCGCTGGCCGACTTCCCCCAGTGCAACACCACCCACGATGCCGAGCGCAAGGTGCTGCTGCGCCACAACCCGGTGCATCTCGGCGTCGCCACCCAGACGGCCGACGGTCTGAAGGTGCCGGTCGTGCGCCACGCGGAGGCCCGCGACCTGGACGACCTCGCCGGCGAGATACGGCGGGTCACGGAGGCGGCCAGGGACAAGAGCGCGAAGCCGGACGAGCTGAAGGGCTCGACCATCACCGTCACCAGTCTCGGCAGGCTGGGCGGCATCGTCTCCACGCCGGTCATCAATCAGCCGGAAGTGGCCATCATCGGCGTGAACAAGGCGGTGCAGCGCCCGGTGATCGTCGACGGCCAGGTGACGGCGCGCCTGATGATGAACCTGTCGTCCTCCTTCGATCACCGCTTCGTGGACGGCTACGACGCGGCCGCCATGATCCAGCGCATGAAAGAGCTGCTGGAGCACCCGGCGACACTGTTCATCTGACGCTCGCCACCAGACCCGCGAGGCCCGGGGGTACCGTACCCGCGGTATCCGCCGCCCTTTCCGCTGCTCTTTCCGCTGCTCTTTCCGCTGCTCTTTCCGCGGCTCTTTCCGCGGCCGCCCGTTACTCGCCGGCCGCGAGGCCGCTCGCGAACAGCCGGGCGATCTCCTCGTCCGGATAGCCGAGTTCGCCGAGCACCTCGGCGGTGTGCTGTCCCTGCCGCGGCACGTCATGGTGCAGCCCGAAGCGCTCACCCGCCATCTCCAGTGGCAGGGCCGGCAGCTTCGCGGTCTCCCCGGCGTGCTCGCCGTCCGGCACGGTGACCTCCACCAGGCCCTCGCCGGCATTGAGGTGCGGGTCGTCGAACATCTCCTCCGGCTTCGCGATGGGCGCGAACGGCAGGCCCGTCTGCTCCAGCTTTTCCATCAACTCGGCCTTGGTGTAGCGGCGGAAAGTCTCCTTGATGACCGGGATGATGCGGTCGCGCTGCCGCACCCGGTCGCCGTTCGCCGCCAGGGTCTCGTCGTTCGCGAATTCCGTCAGGCCGAACGCCTCGCAGAACAGGCGCCACTGGGTGTCGCTCACGACGCCGACGAACACCTGCTCGTCATCGCCGGTATCGAACACCTCGTAAACCGCCCAGGCGGAGATGCGCGCCGGCATCGGCGCCGCCGGCGTGCCGGTAACCGCGTATTGGGCCATATGCTGGCCCACCAGGAACACCGTGTTCTCGAACAGCGAGCTGACCACCTTCTGGCCCTCGCCGGTGCGGCGACGCTGCTCCAGCGCGGCCAGCACGCCCATGGCGCCGAACATGCCGCCCTGCACGTCGATGACGCTCGCCCCGGCCCGCAGCGGGCGCCCCGGCGGTCCGGTCATATAGGCCAGCCCGCCCATCATCTGCGCCACCTCGTCCAGCGCCGTGCGGCGCTCGTAGGGCCCGGCCAGGAAGCCCTTCTCGGAGCAGTAGATCAGGCGGGGATTCAGCGCGTGCATCGCCTCCCAGCCGAAACCGAGTTTGTCCATGGCGCCCGGGCGGAAGTTCTCGACGAGCACGTCGGCCGACTCCGCCAGCTTCAGCGCCGCCGCCTGGCCCTCGGCG
>DASRVH010000019.1:0-29152 GCA_035655155.1 Woeseiaceae bacterium | reverse complement strand
CTGAAAGGTAGGCAGAGATGTCCAAAGCGAAGTTTGAGAGAACGAAGCCCCACGTGAACGTAGGCACGATTGGCCACGTGGACCACGGTAAGACGACTTTGACGGCTGCGATGACGAAGGTGATGGCCGAGAAGTTTGGTGGTGAGGTGCGGGCTTACGACCAGATCGACAATGCGCCGGAGGAGAAGGCACGTGGAATCACGATTGCCACGGCGCACGTGGAGTACGAGAGCGAGGCGCGCCACTACGCGCACGTGGACTGCCCGGGCCATGCCGACTACGTGAAGAACATGATCACGGGTGCGGCGCAGATGGACGGGGCGATCCTGGTGGTGAGTGCGGCGGACGGTCCGATGCCGCAGACGCGCGAGCACATTTTGCTGGCGCGCCAGGTGGGCGTGCCCTACATCGTGGTTTACCTGAACAAGGCGGACATGGTGGACGACGAGGAGCTTCTCGAGCTGGTGGAGATGGAGGTACGCGATCTTCTGTCGACCTACGAGTTCCCGGGCGACGACACGCCGATCATCACCGGTTCTGCGCTGAAGGCGTTCGAGGGGGACGAGTCGGACATTGGTGTTCCCTCGATCTACAAGCTGATCGAGGCGATGGACAGCTACATTCCGGAGCCCGAGCGTGCGGTGGACGGCGACTTCCTGATGCCGGTGGAGGACGTGTTCTCGATCTCCGGGCGCGGCACGGTGGTCACGGGGCGCATCGAGCGGGGCATCGTCAAGGTGGGAGACGAGGTGGAGATCGTCGGTATCAAGGATACGACGAAGACGACCTGCACTGGTGTGGAGATGTTCAGGAAGCTGCTGGACGAGGGCCAGGCGGGCGACAACGTGGGCGTGCTGCTCAGAGGCACGAAGCGTGACGAGGTGGAGCGCGGCCAGGTGCTGGCGAAGCCGGGTTCGATCACGCCGCACACGAAGTTCGAGGCCGAGGTGTACATTCTGACGAAGGAGGAGGGCGGCCGACACACGCCGTTCTTCAAGGGCTATCGTCCGCAGTTCTACTTCCGCACGACGGACGTGACGGGTGCGGTGGAGCTGCCGGAGGGCACCGAGATGGTGATGCCGGGCGACAACGTGAAGATGGTGGTGGAGCTGATTGCACCGATCGCCATGGAGGATGGACTGCGCTTCGCCATCCGCGAGGGCGGCCGCACGGTGGGCGCCGGCGTGGTAGCGAAAATCATCGAGTAAACAATGTAGGAGGGCCTTCAGGCCCGATTCAACAACATGGCAACGAACCAGAACATCCGAATCCGCCTCAAGGCCTTCGACCACCGGCTGATCGACACGTCGGCACGGGAGATCGTGGAGACGGCGAAACGCACCGGCGCGACGGTCAAGGGCCCGGTGCCGCTGCCCACGAAGAAAGAGCGCTTCACCGTGCTGATCTCGCCCCACGTCAACAAAGACGCGCGGGACCAGTACGAGCTGCGCACCCACAAGCGGCTGATGGATATCGTGGATCCCACGGACAAGACGGTGGACGCGCTGATGAAGCTCGAGCTGCCGGCGGGCGTCGACGTCCAGATTAAACTGAATTAGAAATTGAACATGGCGCCCGACTTGTTATAATAGCGGGCTCGTTCGGGACCAGGCCGGGCCGGGAGTCGGCCTGATCCTCAGACAGCGACGCCGCCAAATGCGGCGTAAACGGCAAATCCCGGGCACATCGGCTTCGGCCGGCGTGGGGGTCAGTTCCGCAGACCCGGTGGGGGTCGAGCGAAGAGCTGGCCCCTTTCGCGTGTCTTGAGTTCGCGAGATGCAGCGATGGCCAATCGTAGTCATCGCGGTGAAGGTTGATTGTTTCATTGTTGAATAGAAGGTGCCGACCAACCGGAGTCGGCACACGACGGGAAAGTCTCAGATGGCTATCGGAATCGTTGGCCGCAAGTGCGGCATGACGCGCATCTTCACGGAGGACGGCAGTTCTGTGCCGGTCACCGTGATCGAGGCGCTGCCAAATCGCGTCACGCAGGTGAAGACGGCCGAGCGCGACGGTTATCACGCGCTGCAGGTCGCTTCCGGCAGCGCGAAGGCCTCCCGGGTGTCCAGGCCGCGGGCCGGCCAGTTCGCGGCGGCCAAGGTCGATGCGGGCGACTCCCTGGGTGAATTCCGCCTGGACGAGGCGCCGGCCGGGGACGAGCTGGCGCCGGGCGCCGAGATCCGCGTTGACCGCTTCGAGGTCGGCCAGAAGGTCGATGTGATCGGCACCACTATCGGCAAGGGCTTTGCCGGCACGGTCAAGCGGCACAACTTCCGCACCCAGGACGCCACCCACGGCAACTCGCTCGCCCACCGCGTACCCGGCTCGATCGGTCAGAACCAGACCCCGGGCCGCGTGTTCAAGGGCAAGAAGATGGCCGGCCAGATGGGCAATGTGCGCCGCACCACCCAGAACCTCGAGGTCGTCCGGGTGGATGCCGAGCGCAACCTGATCCTGGTCAAGGGCGCCGTTCCCGGGCACCGCGGCGGCCGTGTCATCGTTCAGCCTGCCGTGAAGGCCCGTAAAGGGAGCGAGGCATGAGCATGGAACTGAAACTCGCCGATGCAGGCGGCAGCGTCGAGGTCTCGGAAGACACCTTCGGCGCGAGCTTCAACGAATCGCTGGTGCATCAGGTGGTGACGGCATACCTGGCCGGCGCGCGCGCGGGCACGAAAGCGCAGAAGAATCGCTCCGAGGTTCGTGGCGGCGGCGCCAAGCCGTGGCGTCAGAAAGGCACCGGCCGGGCGCGCGCCGGCACCATCCGCAGTCCCATCTGGGTGGGTGGCGGCCGCGCTTTCGCCGCGAAGCCGCGTAGCCACGAACAGAAGGTCAACCGCAAGATGTATCGCGGTGCCCTGAAGTCGGTGCTCTCCGAGCTGATCCGCCAGGAGCGCCTGGTGGTCACCGGTGAGCTGGCTCTGGAGGCGCCGAAGACGAAGGAGCTGGCCGGCAAGCTCAAATCGCTGGGTCTGGACGACGTGCTGATCGTCAATGAGGCGTTCGACGAGAAGGTCTACCTGGCGGCACGCAATCTGAAGAACGTGGGCATCTGCGACGTGGCGGCGGTGGATCCGGTCACGCTGATGCGTTTCGAGAAGGTGCTGATCACCGTGCCCGCGCTGAAACTGATCGAGGAGCGTCTGTCATGAGCGCCATCGCACGCCAGGAGCGGCTGATGAACGTGGTTCTCGGGCCGCACATCTCCGAGAAGACCACCACTGTCGGCGAGCGCGACAACCAGGTGGTGTTCCGGGTGCGCCGGGACGCGACCAAGCAGGAGATCCGGGCAGCGGTCGAGATGCTGTTCGAGGTCGAGGTAGAGGGCGTGCAGGTGGTCAACCACAAGGGCAAGTTCAAGCGCTTCGGCCAGACCATCGGCAAGCGCCCTGCGTGGAAGAAGGCCTACGTGAAGCTGGCCGCGGGCAGCGACATCGACTTCCTCGGCGCCGAGTAACAGGGGTCCAGAACAATGCCACTGCAGAAAGCAAAACCGACATCCGCCGGCCGGCGTTTCGTCGTCAAGGTGCGCACGCCCGAGCTGTACAAGGGCGAGCCCTACGGGCCGTTGCTGGCCAAGAAGGCAAAGACCGGCGGCCGCAACAACAAGGGCCGGATCACCGTGCGCCACCAGGGCGGCGGGCACAAGCAGCGCTACCGCATCGTGGACTTCAAGCGCAACAAGGACGGCATCCCGGGGACGGTCGAGCGCATCGAATACGACCCGAACCGCAGTGCCCACCTGGCGCTGATCAAATACGCCGACGGCGAGTGGCGCTACATCCTCGCGCCGAAGGGCGTGAGTGCGGGCCAGACGGTGGTATCCGGCGAGGACGCGCCGATCAAGCCGGGCAATGCCCTGCCGCTGCGCAGCATTCCCGTGGGTACGGTCGTCCACTGCGTCGAGATGAAGCCGGGCAAGGGTGCACAGATGATGCGCTCGGCCGGCGCCTCGGCCCAGCTCGCGGCCCGCGAGGGCACCTACGCGACGCTGCGGCTGCGCTCCGGCGAGATGCGGCGCATTCACTCGGAGTGCCGGGCCACCATCGGCGAGGTGGGCCACGGTGAGCACAACCTGCGCAAGCTCGGCAAGGCCGGTGCAAAGCGCTGGAAAGGCGTTCGCCCGACCGTGCGCGGCGTGGTCATGAACCCGGTCGACCACCCCCATGGCGGCGGCGAGGGCAGGACTTCCGGCGGCCGCCATCCCGTGACCCCGTGGGGCGTTCCCACCAAAGGTTACAAGACGCGCAAGAACAAGCGCACGGATTCGATGATCGTGCGCCGCCGCAAGCGCCGCAAGCAGAAGTAATACAGGGTTTGAAAGATGCCACGCTCGGTTAAGAAAGGTCCTTTCGTAGACGTCCACCTCCAGAAGAAGGTGCAGACGGCTGTGGATAGCAACGACCGCCGCCCGATCAGGACATGGTCGCGGCGCTCGATGATCCTGCCGGACATGGTCGGCCTGACCATCGCCGTGCATAACGGGCGCCAGCATGTGCCGGTACTGATATCGGAGAACATGGTGGGTCACAAGTTGGGCGAGTTCGCGATCACCCGGACCTTCAAGGGTCATTCCGGCGATCGCAAGACGAAGCGCTGAGGAGACGGCTGATGCAGGTTGCAGCAACACTGCGCTACGCGCGTATCTCGCCGCAGAAATGCCGGCTGGTCGCGGACACCATCCGCGGCAAGACGGTGGACGGCGCGCTGAAGACGCTCGCGTTCATGCCCAAGAAGGGCGCGCGGATCGTCAAGAAGGTGCTCGAGTCCGCCATCGCGAACGCGGAGCACAATCACGGTGCCGATATCGACGAACTGCGTATCGCCGCCATCGAGGTGAACGAGGCGCCGTCATTCCGCCGCTATCGTGCTCGCGCAAAGGGCCGCGGTGCGCGGATCATCAAACGCAACAGTCATATCACCATCCGGGTGGCAGACGAGTAACGGGACGCATAATGGGTCAGAAAGTACATCCGACGGGCATCCGCCTGGGTATCACGACCGACTGGACGTCGAAGTGGTATGCCGACACGCAGAGTTTCCCCGGCTACGTGAAGACGGACCACGACGTCCGCAGCTTCATCAAGCGGAAACTGAAGGATGCCTCGGTCAGCAAGATTCAGATCGAGCGTCCGGCCAAGAAGGTCAATATCACGATCCACACGGCGCGGCCGGGCATCGTGATCGGCAAGAAGGGCGAGGACATCGAGAAGCTGCGCTCGGAAGTCGCGCAGATGGTGGGCATGCCGCTCGGCGACGTGCGCATCAACATCTCCGAGATCCGCAAGCCCGAGATGGATGCCCAGCTCGTGGCCGAGGGCATCGCCCAGCAGCTCGAGCGCCGCGTGATGTTTCGCCGCGCGATGAAGCGTGCGGTCACCAACACCATGCGCGTGGGCGCAGAGGGCGTGAAGGTCAAGGTCGGCGGTCGGCTGAACGGCGCGGAGATCGCCCGTTCCGAGTGGTACCGGGAAGGCCGTGTGCCGCTGCACACGCTGCGGGCCGAGATCGATTACGGCCTGGCCGAGGCGAAGACCACCTACGGCGTGATCGGTGTGAAGGTGTGGATATTCAAGGGCGAGATCCTGGACAAGAACGAGGTCATCCAGGAAGCCGCCGAACAGGCGACGAGCTCGAGATAGGGAGCCGCGGAGATGTTGCAGCCAAAACGAACCAAATTCCGCAAGCAGCAGAAGGGCCGTAACCGCGGCCTGGCGCAGCGGGGCAATACGGTGGCCTTCGGCGAGTACGGGCTGAAGGCGGTGGGTCGCGGCCGGCTGACGGCGCGCCAGATCGAGGCGGCCCGTCGTGCCATGACCCGGCACATCAAGCGCGGCGGGAAGATCTGGATCCGGGTATTCCCGGACAAGCCGATCAGCAAGAAGCCCCTGGAAGTACGCCAGGGCAAGGGTAAGGGCAACGTCGAGTACTGGGTGGCTCAGATCCAGCCGGGCCGCGTGCTCTACGAGATGGAAGGCGTCAGCGAGGAAGTGGCGCGCGAGGCGTTCCGCCTGGCGGCTGCCAAGATCCCGATGCAGACGGTGTTCGTGTCCCGTCAGGTGATGTGATGAAGGCGAGTGAACTGAGAGAAAAGACGGCCGAGGAGCTGGGCGAGGAGCTGCTGAAGCTTCGCAAGGAGCAGTTCAACCTGCGTCTGCAGCAGGCCACGGGTCAGCTGACACGGCCCCACGAGTACCGCCGCGTCCGCAAGGAGATTGCGCGTGTGAAGACCGTCCTGACCGAGGTCTCCACGCAGGGTGAAGCCAAATGAACGACGAGACGAAGCAGAAGACCGCACGCACGGTGACCGGCCGGGTCGTGTCGAGCAAGATGGACAAGACCGTGTCCGTGGCGATCGAACGGCTGACCCGTCATCCGGTGTATGGCAAGTACATCCGGCGCACGAGCAAGGTCATGGCCCACGACGAGGCCAACGAGTGCCGCCCGGGCGACCGGGTCTCCATCGCCGAGTGCCGCCCCATCTCCCGCCACAAGGCGTGGAAGGTGGTCGGCATCGTCGAGCGGGCGCAGGTGGAGTGATCCGGGTACGGCCAAACGAGGCCGACGACCGGGCAGTTTTTGAGACAGATACCGGATTGGATTTACAGCAATGATTCAGATGCAGTCAGTTCTGAACGCCGCGGACAACAGCGGTGCGCGACGCCTCATGTGCATCAAGGTACTGGGCGGTTCCAAGCGCCGGTACGCCAACGTCGGCGATATCATCAAGGTCAGCGTGAAGGATGCGATCCCGCGCGGCAAGGTGAAGAAGGGCGAGATCTACAACGCGGTCGTCGTGCGCACGCGCAAGGGTGTGCGCCGCCCGGACGGCTCGCTGATCCGCTTCGACGGCAACGCGGCGGTGTTGCTGAACAACCGCCTTGAGCCCATCGGCACCCGTATCTTCGGCCCGGTGACCCGTGAGCTCAGGACGAGTCGATTCATGAAGATCATCTCGCTGGCACCGGAAGTGCTTTGACCGGGAAGACCAGGCCGAGAGGACGAGAGAGCGAAATGAACAAGATCAGGAAAGGCGACGAAGTCGTCGTGATCGCCGGCAAGGACAAGGGCCGCCGCGGGACCGTGCTGCGTGTCTACCCCGACGAGCGCGTGCTCGTCGAAGGCGTGAACGTGGCCAAGAAGCACCAGCGTCCGAACCCGAACATGGGCGTGCCCGGCGGGATCGTCGATCGGGAGATGCCGCTGCATATCTCGAACGTGGCGGTCTACAACCCGCAGACAAAGAAGGGCGACCGGATCGGCATACGCACCCTGGAGGACGGTTCGCGGGTGCGCTATTTCAAATCGAATGAGGAGGTCGTGGACGTCTGAGGACGCCGCGTATCGAGTACAGAGCTATGTCCAGACTGCAGGAATATTATCGCGACACGGTGGTGCCCCAGCTCCAGGAGCGGCTCGGCATCGCAAATCCCATGCGCGTGCCGAAGATCACGAAGATCACCATCAACATGGGCGTGGGCGAGGCCGTGGGCGACAAGAAGATCCTGGACAACGCGGTCGCCGACATGACCCGGATCGCCGGCCAGAAGCCGGTGGTCACAAAGGCGCGCAAGTCCGTCGCCGGTTTCAAGATCCGCGAGGATTTCCCGATCGGTGCCAAGGTCACGCTGCGCCGGGAGCGCATGTATGAGTTCCTGGATCGCCTCGTGAACATCGCGATCCCGCGTGTCCGCGACTTCCGCGGGCTGAATCCGCGTTCTTTCGACACGCAGGGCAACTACAGCATGGGCGTGCGCGAGCAGATCATCTTCCCGGAGATCGAATACGACCAGATCGACGAGATCCGGGGCATGGACATCACGATTACGACGACAGCCACCAATCCCGAGGAAGGCAGGGCGCTGCTCGAAGCGTTTAACTTCCCGTTCAAAAAGTAGACAGGTTCCAGCCGATGGCAAAGAAATCGATGGTAGAGCGCGAGCGCAAGCGTCAGAAGACGGTGGAGCGCTACGCGCGCAAGCGGGCAGAACTGAAGGCGGTCATCGCCAGTCCCGGTAGCTCCGACGAAGAGCGGCGCGCCGCGCAGGCGAAGCTGCAGGCGCTGCCGCGGGACGCGAGCCCGGTGCGGGTGCGCAATCGTTGCTCGATCACGGGTCGCCCCCATGGCTATTACCGCAAGTTCGGCCTGGCGCGGAACAAGCTGCGCGAAGCCGCCATGAAGGGCGAGATTCCGGGTCTCACCAAGGCGAGCTGGTAACAGAGGTTGATGATATGAGCATGACCGATCCCATCGCCGACATGCTGACCCGCATCCGCAATGGTCAGAAGGCCCGCAAGGTCACCGTCGCCATGCCGGCATCCACCATCAAGGCCGCCGTGGCCGAGGTGCTGAAGGAAGAAGGCTATATCACCGGTTACTCGGTGGAGGGCGAGGGTGCCGCGCGCACGCTCACCGTGGAACTGAAGTATTTCCAGGGTGACCCGGTGATCGAGCGCATCCAGCGGGTGAGCCGTCCCGGACTGCGCATCTACCGGGGCAAGGACGAGATCCCGCGGGTGCTCGGCGGCCTGGGCGTGGCCATCGTGTCCACTTCGGCCGGCCTCATGAGTGACCGGCAGGCCCGGGCAAAGGGCATCGGCGGAGAGGTTCTCTGCGTCGTCTCCTAAGGGATACAACGAGTCAGGAAAATGTCTAGAGTCGCAAAACAACCGGTAGCGCTGCCCAAGGGCGTCGAGGTGGCCGTCAGCGGTACCACCGTCAACGTGAAAGGGCCGAAAGGCGCGCTCGAGATGGAGCTGAACCACGAGGTCGAGATGGGCCAGGAGGACGGCACCGTCACGCTGAAGGCCCGGTCGGGCTCGCGCTTCGCCAACGCCATGGCGGGCACCACCCGCGCGCTGCTGGCCAACATGGTGCAGGGCGTCACCGAAGGCTTCGAGCGCAAGCTGGAACTCCGCGGCGTCGGTTATCGCGCCCAGGCTCAGGGCAGCACGCTGAACCTGACGCTCGGGTTCTCCCACCCGGTGGCCTACCAGGTGCCGGAGGGCGTGCAGGTCGAGACGCCGAGCCAGACCGAGGTCATCGTGCGCGGCTCCGACAAGCAGAAGGTGGGTCAGGTCGCCGCCGAGATCCGCCGCTTCCGTCCGCCGGAGCCCTACAAGGGCAAGGGCGTGCGCTATGCCGACGAGCGCGTCGTCATGAAAGAAGCGAAGAAGAAGTAACCGGTTTCCGAGGATTTCAGGATATGAGACTGGACAAGAAACAGAGCCGGCTGCGCCGGGCCCGCCGCACGCGGGGCAAGATCAGCGAGCTGGCCGTGCACCGCCTGAGCGTCCACCGGACGCCGCGGCACATCTACGCCCAGATCATCGCCCCGGACGGGGCGAGCGTGCTGGCGAGCGCCTCCACGGTGCAGAAGGAGCTGCGCGAGAAGCTGAAGGGCACGGGCAACGTGGACGCGGCGGCCGAGGTGGGCCGTGTCATCGCCGAGAAGGCGAAGGCGGCGGGCGTGGAATCGGTGGCTTTCGACCGCTCCGGGTTCCGCTTCCACGGGCGCGTGAAGGCACTGGCGGACGCGGCGCGCGAGGCCGGTCTGCAGTTCTAGGATCAATGAATACCCGCCGGGCGCAAGGCGGGGCATCGGGTAGTGACACATGGCAAGAATGGAACAAGGCAGCGACGATCTCCTCGAGAAACTGGTGACCGTGAATCGCGTCGCCAAGGTCGTGAAGGGTGGTCGCCAGTTCGGCTTCACCGCGCTGACCGTGGTCGGCGATGGCGCCGGCAAGGTCGGCTTCGGTTACGGCAAGGCCCGTGAAGTGCCCATCGCGATCCAGAAGGCGATGCAGGCCGCGCGGAAGAACCTGAAGTCGCTGCACCTGAAGGACGAGACGCTGCAGTACGAGGTCAAGGGACGTCACGGCGCCACGAAGGTGCTGATGGCGCCGGCCTCGGAAGGTACGGGCATCATCGCCGGCGGTGCGATGCGCGCCGTATTCGAATGCGCCGGCGTGCGTAACGTGCTGGCCAAGAGCTACGGCTCGCGCAACCCCATCAACGTGGTGCGCGCGACGATCAACGCGCTGCAGTCGGTGCACTCGCCGAACCGCATCGCGGCGAAGCGCGGCAAGAAAGTCGACGAGATACAGAGCTAGCACGATGGCCAAGTCAGAGAGCAAGGGACAGAAACTGAAAGTGACGCTGGTGAAGAGCCGGTACGGGCGCCTAGCCAACCACAAGGCCTGCGTCGCCGGGCTCGGTCTCAGGAAGATCAACCAGACGGTCACCGTCGAGGATACGCCGGAGAACCGGGGCATGATCAACAAAGTGTCCTATCTCCTGAACGTAGAGGAAGCTTAGAGATGCGTCTGAATACGCTAAAGCCTGCAGAGGGCAGCAAGAAGGCCGGCAAGCGCCTGGGCCGCGGTCATTCCGCGGGTCAGGGCAAGACCAGCGGTCGGGGCCAGAAAGGCCAGCACGCCCGCTCCGGCGGCTACCACAAGGTGGGCTTCGAAGGCGGTCAGATGCCGTTGCAGCGGCGCCTGCCGAAGGTGGGCTTCAACTCGCCGGGCCGCGCCCTGAGCGCCGAGGTGCGGTTGCACGAACTGGCCAAGGTGGACGCGGATCCCATCGACCTGGAGGCGCTGCGAAAGGCGCACATCGTCGGCAGCCGCGTCGTGAAGGCGAAGGTGATCGCCTCCGGTGAACTGACCAAGGCCGTGAAAATCAAAGGCATCAAGGTGACCCCGGGCGCCCGCAAGGCAATCGAGGCGGCCGGCGGCTCCATCGAGGACTGACGGACAGGACTGACGGAAAGGAAAGTGGCGAAAGCACCCAGTAACAATCCGGCAATGGCACTGGCCCAGAGCGGGAAGCTCAGCGAGCTGCGGCAGCGGCTCCTGTTCCTGGTCGGGGCACTGGTGGTCTATCGCGTCGGCACCTTCATCCCGGTGCCCGGCGTCGATCCCATTGCGTTGTCGAGTTTCTTCGACCAGCAGTCGGGGAACATCCTGGGGCTGTTCAACCTGTTCTCGGGCGGCGCCCTGCAGCGTTTCGGCGTCTTCGCGCTGGGCATCATGCCCTACATCTCGGCCGCCATCATCATGCAGATGGCCGCTGTAGTGGTGCCGAGCCTCGCGCAGCTGAAGAAAGAAGGCGAGTCCGGACGGCGCAAGATCACCCAGTACACCCGCTATGGCACGGTGGCGCTGGCGCTGTTCCAGTCCGTGACGGCGGCCTACGCCATCCAGAACCAGCCCAACCTGGTGATCAACCCGGGCCCGGGCTTCCTGTTCACCGCCGCCATCACCCTCGTGACCGGCACGGTGTTCCTGATGTGGCTGGGCGAGCAGATTACCGAGCGTGGCATCGGCAACGGCATCTCCATCATCATCCTCGCGGGCATCGTGGCAGGTCTGCCTGGTGCCATCGCGGGCACGGCGGAGCTCGTGCGCAACGGCGAGATGGCCCCGGCGTTCGCCATCCTGATACTGCTGGCCATCGTCGCGGTGACCGCCTTCGTGGTGTACATGGAGCGGGCACAGCGGCGCATCACGGTGAATTACGCGCGGCGTCAGCAGGGACGGCGGATGTATGCGGCCCAGAGCACGCACCTGCCGTTCAAGATCAATATGTCCGGCGTGATCCCGCCGATCTTCGCCTCCAGCATCCTGCTCTTCCCGGCGACGCTCGCACAGTTCGCGGGCACGAGCGCGGATCCGACGTTGATCCAGCGCACGCTGCAGAACATCGGTACCAGCATGGGTCCCGGCCAGCCGGTATACATGCTGCTCTACGGCGTCCTGATCATCTTCTTCTGCTTCTTCTACACCGCGCTGGTGTTCAACTCGAAGGAGACGGCGGACAACCTGAAGCGTTCGGGCGCCTTCATACCGGGCATCCGGCCGGGCGCCCAGACCGGCGAGTACATCGATCGGGTGCTGACGCGGCTGACGTTCTGGGGCGCGCTGTACATCACGGGCGTCTGCCTGATGCCGGAGTTCGTGCGGCTGTTCTACCCGAGCATCCCGTTCTACTTCGGCGGCACGTCGCTGCTCATCCTGGTGGTGGTCGCGATGGACTTCATGTCCCAGCTGCAGGCGCACATGATGTCGCACCAGTACGAAGGGATGATGAAGAAGGCCAATCTGAGGAATTACGGTCGCGCGGGCCAGATCCGCTGACGGCCCGGTGACGGAGAAAGTCGATGAAGGTTCGTGCATCAGTCAAGAAGATCTGCCGCAACTGCAAGATCATCCGGCGCAACGGCGTCGTGCGCGTCATCTGCACGGATGCGCGGCACAAGCAGCGGCAGGGTTAACGGATAAGGAAGCCCCGCACAGGGCGGCCAGCAAGAGAGAACAGAGGAATTATCAGTGGCGCGTATAGCAGGCATAAACATCCCGGTGCACAAGCACGTGGCGATAGCGCTCACCAGCATCTACGGCATCGGCCATACCACGGCGCGCAAGATCTGCGACGCAGCCGGTATCGCGCCGGACGTCCAGGTGAAGGATCTGGCCGAGCCGGAAGTGGCCCGGCTGCGCAACGAGGTGGCCCGTTTCACGGTGGAGGGCGACCTGCGCCGTGAGCAGTCCATGAACATCAAGCGGTTGATGGATCTCGGTTGCTACCGCGGCATCCGTCACCGCCGCGGCCTGCCGGTGCGCGGTCAGCGCAGCCGTACCAACGCGCGGACCCGCAAGGGCCCCCGCCGTCCGGTTCGCAAGTAGGCGCCGGGCGCAAGGATTCGAGTAAGGACATAAGATGGCTCAAGCGAAGAAAACGACCACGCGGAAGAAGGTCCGGAAGCAGGTGCAGGACGCGATCGCGCACGTGCATGCCTCCTTCAACAACACGATCATCACGATCACCGACCGCCAGGGTAATGCCCTTTCCTGGGCCACGGCCGGCGGCTGCGGCTTCCGTGGATCGAGGAAATCGACGCCCTTCGCGGCGCAGGTGGCCGCCGAGAAGGCGGGCAAGGCGGCGCAGGATTACGGCGTGAAGAACTTGGACGTACGTGTGCGCGGGCCGGGCCCGGGCCGCGAGTCCGCGGTGCGCGCGCTGAATGCCGTCGGTTTCCGTATTCAGACTATCGAAGACGTGACGCCGATACCCCATAACGGGTGTCGTCCTCCGAAGCGTCGTCGGGTATAGGTAAAGAGGATCATGGCAAGATATCTCGGACCAAAATGTAAGCTCTCGCGCCGCGAAGGCACGGATCTGTTCCTGAAGAGCGGCGTGAAGCCGCTGGATGCCAAGTGCAAGCTGGACACGCCGCCGGGCGGCAGTGCCACCGGCCGACGCGGACGCCTGTCCGATTACGGTCTGCAGCTACGCGAGAAACAGAAACTGCGCCGCATGTACGGTGTGCTGGAACGTCAGTTCCGCAACTACTACAAGCGTGCGGCACAGCTGAAGGGCTCCACGGGCGAGAACCTGCTGCGCCTGCTGGAAGGACGGCTGGACAACACCGTCTACCGGATGGGCTTCGCCTCGACGCGTGCGGAGGCACGTCAGCTGGTCAGCCACAAGGGCGTGACGGTCAATGGCAAGGTGGTGAACATCCCCTCCTACCAGGTCAGCGCCGGCGACCAGATCTCGATCCGCGAGAAGGCGCAGAAGCAGCTCCGCATCCAGAATGCACTCGAGATCGCCGGCCAGGTGGGCTTTCCGGAATGGGTCGACGTCGACACCAAGAAGATGACCGGACTGCTGAAGACGTTGCCGGAGCGGGACGACATCCTGCCGGACGTCAACGAAAACCTGGTGGTCGAGCTCTACTCCAAGTAATCAGGAGGACCCTGTCCCATGTCGGAAGTAACCGAATTTCTGAAACCTCGTGTCGTGAAGGTGACTCCGGAGACGGAGCAGCACGCGCGGGTCGTCATCGAGCCGTTCGAGCGCGGCTTCGGCCACACGCTGGGCAATGCGCTGCGGCGCATCCTGCTGTCGTCCATGCCGGGCGCGGCCGTCGTCGAGGCCGAGATCGAGGGCGTGCTGCACGAGTACACCAGCATCGAGGGCGTGCAGGAAGACGTCGTGGACATCCTGCTGAATCTCAAGCAGGTGGCCGTGCGCATGCACAGCCGCGACAGCGCCGAACTCTCCATCTCCAAGAAGGGCCCCGGCCCGGTCACGGCCGGTGACATCCAGCTGGACCATGACGTGGAGATCCTGAACCCGGATCTGGTGATCGCCAACCTGACCAAGGCCGGCGAGCTGCGCATGGTGCTGAAGGTGATCCGCGGACGGGGCTACCGTCCGGCGACCCAGCGCGCGAGCTTCGAGGAGCAGAGCGGCCCCATCGGCCGGCTGCAGCTCGACGCCTCGTTCAGCCCCATCCGCCGTGTGACCTACAACGTGGAGGCGGCCCGCGTGGAGCAGCGCACCGACCTCGACAAGCTCATCATCGACATCGAGACCAACGGCACCATCGACCCCGAAGAGGCGATCCGCCGCGCGGGCAGCATCCTGAAGGATCAGCTGAGCGTCTTCGTGGACCTGCAGGGCCAGGAGGAGGGTGCCGGCGCCGCCGCCGAAGCACAGATCGACCCGATCCTGCTGCGGCCGGTGGACGAGCTGGAACTCACGGTGCGCTCCGCGAACTGCCTGAAGGCCGAGAGCATCAACTACATCGGCGACCTGGTGCAGCGCACCGAGGTGGAGCTGCTGCGCACCCCGAACCTGGGCAAGAAGTCGCTCACGGAAATCAAGGACGTGCTCGAGAGCCACGGCCTGTCGCTCGGCATGCAGCTCGAGAACTGGCCGCCGCCGAGCCTGCGTCCCGATCGCGAGGCCCTGTCCGCCTGATCGAGACCGTCGAGGCCATCGGCACTCTCGGCACCGAACGTGGTCCGTCGAACGAACGCCTGAACGTATAACCGGAATTCAGCAATGCGACATCAGAAGTCGGGGCGAAAGCTCAACCGTAATAGTCCGCACCGCCATGCCATGTTCCGCAACATGGCCGCCTCGCTGGTGCGTCACGAGACCATCAAGACCACGCTGCCGAAAGCGAAAGAGCTCCGCCGCGTGGTCGAGCCGCTGATCACGATGGCCAAGGTCGACGGCGTCTCCCAGCGTCGCCGGGCTTTCGATCGCCTGCGTGACAAGGAAGCGGTGGGCAAGCTGTTCAACGAGCTGGGCCCGCGCTACAAGGAGCGTCCCGGCGGCTACCTGCGCATCCTGAAGACGGGCTACCGCCCCGGGGATGCGGCGCCGATGGCCATCGTCCAGCTCCTCGACCAGCCGGAAGAGACCGAGGCCGCCGAATCCCAGGACTGACCGCCCGGATTCCCACGTAGGAGGGCCTTCAGGCCCGACCTTGCTGTGGGAGGGGCTTCAGCCCCGATCTTCGCTTGAGGCGGGCGAGCGCTAATCGGGGCTAAAGCCCCTCCTACATGCCCATCGAAGCCTGCGTCGCAGCCCGGACGACCCCGCCATCCTTGTCCGACCAGTCTTTGGGGATCGTCCGGGTCGACTGGGCGACAGATTCCAGGGGAAGCAGCAATTTGTCGAAGAACCGACCGATTGCATATACGACCTTGGCGGGAGTTCTGGTCGTTTCTGCTATCGCCTGGCTGATGCGCGGAGATTCGGATCCCGAGCCAGCCGACAGCACGCCTCCGGTCGTTGCCAATACCGTTGCGTCCTCTGAACGAGAGTCGTCGAGTCCGTCGGATATGGGAGAACCAGATTCGTCGTCCGCCGTAGCCGACGCAAAGTCAGGTAAACCGTCCGCAATCGATATCACTCGCCAGGAAGCCTGGGAGAGAGAGCGCGGATACATGTCGGCCGAAAGAATGCATCTCAGAAGCCTTGACGAAGGACAGTTGCAGGAGCTGATCGCCCAGGGGAACACTGAGGCTATAACGACCTTGGCGGGGCGTTATCTCACGATCGACCCCAGAAAAATGATGGAACTGTACGAGCAGGCGGCAGTGCTTGGCAGCACATCTGCATTGGTTTCGGCCTCGAGCGTATGGGCATCGCCCTGGATTAGTCAGAACGTCTCGACCATGAGGGTATCCGAGAATCCGCCCGTCAACATGCTTGCCATGCTCCTTGCGGCGCAATTGAGAGGCGACAACGTACTGGTTCCTCAGCGACTGCGGCAGCTGAAAACCGATTACAGCTTCACTGAATCGGAGATTGCGGAGGCGTGCGAGGGAGCTGTCCGCCTCTACCGGCAACTGGAAGCCAGGCGATTGGCATTGGGACAGAACTACTTCGACAACACGCCAAGTCCCCTCGGCCAGGAGTACGAAGAAGGGAATCACACAAGTGCTACGTGTGACGGATCCGGAGCAATGCCTGCGGGAAGGGAGACAGGTTCGGCCGCTGACGGGCCCTGAGCCGTGAGGTTCGGTGCCGTTAGTCGGCGCTGCTGACCGGCACTTCCTTCACGCCACTGCAGGCGGCCACAATAGAAGGGCGGTCTGGCAGAGCGGGTCGGGCCTGAAGGCCCTCCTACGCGCTATCGGGTGAGCTGGTCTTCCGCCGCGGCGGCCTGCTCGCGCCGGCGAAGCCTGTCGACCAGCTTGCCCACGTACTGCGGCGAACGGGTGTTCCTGCCGATCAGGATGTAGACCGCCGGCACCACCAGCAGGGTCAGAAACACGGAGAAGCTGACGCCGAAGAAAACGACGGCGCCGATGGACTGGCGGGCCTCGGCCCCGGCGCCTGCGGCCAGCATGAGCGGCACGGCGCCGAAGGCGGTGCACATGCTGGTCATCAGCACCGGCCGCAGCCGGATGCCCGCTGCCTGTATGACGGCTTCCCGGTATTCCAGGCCGCGGTCGCGGAGCTGGTTGGCGAACTCGACGATCAGCACGCCGTTCTTGGCCGCCAGACCGATGAGCATGATGGCACCGATCTGGCTGAACACGTTCACGGAAGAGCCGAAGATCCAGATGCCGACCAGGGCGCCCGCGATGGCGAGCGGCACCGTCACCATGATGACGACGGAATGTCGGAAGCTCTCGAACTGGGCGGCGAGCACCAGGAAGGCGATCAGCAGTGCCAGCAGGAAGGTGGTATAGAGGGCGCTGCCCGAGCGCTTGAATTCCCGCGACTCGCCGTCGTAGTTCAGCTGGACCTCGGCGGGCAGTTCCGCCGCCACCAACTGCTCCAGGTAACCCAGCGCCTCGCCGAGAGAGTAACCCGGTGCGAGACCGCCGGAGACGGTGATGGACCGCAATCGATCGAAGCGCTTGAGATCCACCGGCCCGGAGGTCTCCTCCAGCGTCACCAGGTTCGCCAGTGGTATCAGTCTGCCCGTCACATCCGAGCGCACGAAGATGCTGTCCAGGTCGTCGGGCGTGCTCCGGGTCTGCCGGCCGCCCTGCAGGATGACGTTGTACTCCTCGCCGCCGTCGATGAAGGTGGTGACCCGGCGCGAACCCAGCACGGTCTCGAGCGTCCGGCCGATGGTCGCCAGCGACACTCCGAGGTCGGCTGCCCGGTTGCGGTCGATGGCCACGTCCATCTTCGGCTTGCGTTCCTGGTAGTCGGTCTGCAGGCCCTGGAGCCGCGGGTTCTCCTCCGAGGCCCTGGCGATGATGCGCTCGGCCCAGTCCGCAATCTCCGTGTAATCGGTGCCCCCCAGCACGATCTCCACCGGCCGGTTGGAGCCGCGGATGCCGAGACCGGAGGAAGAGCCGCGGGCGAAGACGCTCACGCCGGGCAGCTCGGCCAGTTCGGGCCGCCAGGCCGAGACGATCTCCTCGGCCGAGCGCTCGCGCTGGCTCCAGAGGGTCAGCGGTACGTAGAAGAACATACGGTTGACGTCGTCGCCGCCGCCCCAGGCCGAGCGCGTGAGTATGCGCCGTACGTCGCCGCTCTCCACATCGGGCAGGACGATGTCCTCGACCTGGCGGGCGTAGCGGTCCATGTATTCCAGGCTGGCGCCGTCCGGCCCGTTCATGGCGATGAAGGCCGCTCCCTGATCCTCCGGCGGCGCGTACTCCACCGGCAGTTCGGCCAGCAGAGCGAGTGCGGCGACGAAGACCGCGAGCGCGCCGGCGAGCACCAGCACCGGGCGGCGCAGGAAGCGCCGCAGGCCGGCCTCGTAGCGCCCGGACAGGCTCCGGAACAGGCGGTCGACGAAACGGGTCAGGCGGCCCCGCGCGATGCGCCGCCCCAGCAGCTTCGAGGCGAGCATCGGCACGAGACTCAGCGCCACCAGGCTGGAGAAGACCACGGCCGCCGCCAGCGAGATGCCGAACTCGCCGAACAGACGGCCCACCGTTCCCTCCATGAAGGAGATCGGGATGAACACGGACACCAGCACCGCTGTGGTGGCGATGACGGCGAAGCCGATCTCGCGGCTGCCGTTCACCGCCGCCAGCAGGCCGGGCTCGCCCTCCTCGATGCGCCGCGCGATGTTCTCCAGCACCACGATCGCGTCGTCGACGACCAGGCCGATGGCCAGCACCAGCCCGAGCAGGGTCAGCACGTTGATGGAGAAGCCCATCGCCGCCATCACGGTGAAGGCGGCGATGATGGAGACTGGGATGGTCAGCGCGGGGATCAGGGTGGCGCGCAGCGAGCCGATGAAGCCGTAGATCACGATCAGAACCAGCAGCAGCGCGAGGCCGAGCGCTTTCACGACTTCCTTGATCGATTCGCTGATGAACACGGAGAAGTCGAGATTCACCGACAGGTTGATGTCGTCCGGCAGCGTGGGCTGCACGCGCTCGATCTGCTCGCGCACGCCGGTATTGAGCATCAGGATGTTGGCCTTCGACTGGGGGATGATGCCCATGCTCACGCCGGCAATACCGTTCGAACGCGAAATGTTGCGATTGTTCTCCGGCGCCAGCTCGACGTCGGCCACCTCCTCCAGCCGGATGAGATAGCCGTCCTCGCCCCGGCCCACCACGAGCCGGCGGAAGTCCTCCACGCTCGAGAGGCCGGTCGACGTGCGCAGCGTGAACTCCCGCTGGCTGGACTCCAGGCGGCCGGCGGGCAGCTCCACGTTCTCCCGCCGCAGCGCATCCTCGATCTCCGTCACCGTCAGGCCGCGCGCCGCAAGCGCCTCCGGCTTGACCCAGAGGCGCATCGCCAGTCGGCGCCCGCCGAAGACCCGGACGTTGGCCACGCCGCTGACGATGGAGAACTGGTCCACCAGGTAACGCTCGGCGAAGTCCGTCAGCTCCATGGGCGAGCGCGCGGTACTCGACAGGTCGATGTACATCGTCGCGCCCGTGCCGCCCCGCGCCTTGGTGATCTCGGGCGGATCCGCCTCCTCGGGCAGGTCTTCCACCACCCGCGCCACGCGCTCGCGCACGTCATTGGCCGCGGCGTCCAGATCCCGGTCGGCGGCGAACTCGATGCTGACGTCGAAGCGGCCGTCGTAGCTGGTGGACGTGAGCTTCTCGATGCCCTCGATGCCGGCGACGGCGTCCTCGACGAGCTGGGTCATCTTGCGTTCGACGATCTCCGCCGATGCCCCCCGATAGCTGCCGTCGACGCTCACGACCGGCCGCTCGATGTCCGGGTACTCGCGGATCGGCAGGTTGCCCAGCGCCATCAGCCCGACGATGACCAGGATCAGCGACAGCACGGTGGCGAAGACGGGCCGCCGGACGGAGATCTCCGACAGGATCACGGCCGCGACATCCCGACGGTGCCGTAGACGACCTCCGAGCCTTCGCGCACCTTCTGGGTGCCCTCCGTGATCACCCGGTCGCCGGCGGCGAGCCCGGAGACGATCTCCACGGCGCCCGGTATCCGCTGCCCGAGCGCCACCTGCCGCCTGGCCGCCCGGTCGTCCGGTGCGACGACGTAGACGAAATGCTGGCCGCGCTCCGGCACGATCGCCTGCTCGGGCGCCATGAGGACGTCGCTGCGGCGCATCTGCAACGCCACCGTCAGGAACATGCCGGGCTTGAGCAGGTCGTCCTCGTTTTCGAGGATCGCGCGTACCAGGATCGACCGGGAGACCGGATCCAGGCGCGTGTCGACACTGTCGATGCGGCCGCGGAATTGCCGTCCCTGCAGCGCCGGGCTGCGGGCAGAGACGGTCAGGTCCTCGCGCAGTACGCCGAGGAAAGCCTCGGGCACCGAGAACTCCAGCTTCACCGGGTCGAGGTCGTCCAGGGTGGTGATGACAGTGCCCGGGTTCACCAGGCTGCCCGGGCTCACCCGGCGCAGACCGATCTTGCCGCTGAACGGCGCACGGACGAGGGTGTTCTCCAGGCGCGCCCGCGCCGCCTGCACCCGGGCCTCGGCCACCTGCATCGCGGCGAGCAACTCCTCGAGACTGGAGGCCGAGATGGCCTGGGTGTCCGCCAGCTGGCGCGCCCGCTCGTACTGGCTGCGGCTCTCGCCCAGAGACGCCTCCGCCACCGCCAGCTCGGCACGGATCTCCTTGTTTTCCAGCTCCACCAGCAGATCGCCTTCCTCGACCCGTTGTCCTTCCCGGAAGGCAATTCGGGTGACGATGTTGGTCGTCCGCGAGGTGATCTCCACGGACTCGTCCGCGAGCACGGTGCCGATGGCGTCGACCTCGTCGACGACGTCCCGGGGTTCGACCACTTCGGTGATGACCGTCACCGGGCCGCCACCGAAACGGCCGCCGCCGCCTGACTCCTCGTCGGCCTCGCAGCCGGCGAGCAGGACCAGGGCGGCCAGCAGCATCCAGGGTGTCGGGCACTTGGGCAAGGTTCACCTTCCTCGTCGAAAAAGCGGTATCGGCGCGCCGGCGCGCCCGCGCCGCGGGCAGGCAGCGGCGTCGCAGACAGCAGGCTATTGTAACCGGAGGCACCTATCCGGAGCGGCTCCCCGACCGCGAAAACGTATTCGCACAGGCCGGGCCGGCGGATGCAGACCGGGCTGTCCGGACGGGTGTCCGGACGGGTGTCGGCGGCAGCCTCTATGCACTAGACTCGTGGCCATGGACGCCACTTTCAGAGACAGGACGGTCATCATCACCGGCGCCTCCGCCGGCATAGGGGCCGCCGCCGCCCGGCGGTTCGCGACGGCCGGGGCGCGTCTGGTCCTGGTGGCCCGCAACGAGGGCGCCCTGCAGACCTTCGCAGCCAGCCTGCCGGACGGTACCGAGGCCATGTGCGTTGCCATGGACGTGGCGGACGATGCGGCCTGCCGGGCATTGTTCGATCGCGCCGAGGCGGCTTTCGGCGCCGTCCATTACCTGATCAATAACGCGGGATTGCACGCCCGCGGCAGCGTCGAAGAGAAGAGTGCGGAAGAGCTGACGGCAATGGTCGACGTGAACCTTCGTGCGCCCGTCCTGCTGAGCCGCCTGGCGATACCCTGCCTGCGCAAGGCCGGCGGCGGCGCCATCGTCAACGTGGCCTCGCTTGCCGGCTGCACACCCGTGCCCGGCTCGGTGACCTACGCGGCCACGAAGGCGGGCCTGCGCTCGTTCTCTCATGGTCTCGCCGAAGAACTGAAGGGCAGCGGCATCCACGTGGGCGTCGTATCGCCCGGCCCGGTGGACACCGGTTTCATCATGGAGGAACTGGACGAGGTGACCGATCTGTCGCTCTCCCAGCCCATGAGTACGCCGGAGGCGGTAGCGGAGGCCATCCTCCGCGTGGCTTCGGGCGCAGCGGTGGAGGAGAAGATGCCGCGGCTGAGCGGCGTCACCGCAGACCTGGTCTATCTCTTCCCGGGCTTGAGGCGCGCCATGGAGCCGCTGCTGAGCCGCAAGGGCAAAAAGGCGCGAGAGCACTACAAGGCCCGCAGGGCAGGGCGGGAGAACGGCTGAGGCCGTCCGGCCCGTCCGCGTCCTGCGGCACGCGCACCAGCACCGACGAAAGGAGAATCATGGCTGACAAACTCGACCACACGGTCATCGAGGCGAAGCTTCTCGATATCCCCGGCTGGGAGCTACGCGAGAGCAAGCTGCACCGCGAGTTCCGGTTCGACGATTTCGTGCGCGCGTTCGGCTTCATGAGCGCGGCGGCGATCGTTGCCGAGAAGATGGATCACCACCCCGAGTGGTGCAACGTGTACAACAAGGTCACCGTCGATCTCACCACGCACGACGCGGGCGGCATCACCGAACTGGACTTCGAGCTGGCCGGCACCATGTCGGCGCTTGCCGACCAGGAGTGACGAACCACGACTGACGATACAGGCCTGACGGACGAGACCTGACGGACCGGGAGCTTCCCGCCGGCCAGGCCCTCAGACCACTGCCATCGCGGCGAAGGCGTCGCGGGTGAAGTTCTCCGTGCCGTCTTCGAGCACGCGGACGTTGTCCTCGATGCGTATGCCGCCGTGGGGCTTCAGCGCTTCCACCCGCAGCCAGTTGACCAGGCGTCCCGCGGCGCTCCCGTGGAGTGCCTCGAGCAGCAGGTCGATGAAATAGAGGCCCGGCTCGATGGTCAGTACCTGGTCGGCGGCCAGCGTGCGGGTGAGCCGTAGATGAGGATGGTCCTCCGGCGCGGGAATCTCGCCGCCCTCGTCGTCCGCCATGAAGCCGCCGACGTCGTGCACCTGCAGGCCCAGCAGGTGGCCGAGGCCGTGGGGCATGAAGGCCCGGGTCACGCCCGCCTCCACCAGTGCCTCGGCGCTGCCGGCGCTGGCGATTTCGTGGGCGAGCAGCACGCCGCCGAGCCGGCGGTGAGTCTCCAGATGCAGTTCCCGGAAGTCGGTGCCGGCGCGCACGCCGGCGACGATCTCCTGCTGCAGCTCGTGCATGTCGCGGATGAGTGCGGCGAAGTCGCCCTCGGCGGCGGCGTAGGACCGTGTGATGTCGGCCGCATAGCCGGCCACGGAGGCCCCCGCGTCGATCAGAAAGGAGCGGATCTCGTCGGGCGGCCGACGGTCGCGGTGCTGGTAGTGCAGCACGGCGCCGTGTTCGTTCAGCGCGACGATATTGCCGTAGGGCAGTTCCTGGTCCAGCTGCCCCGCCGCGCGGCAGTAGGCGAGATGGATATCGAATTCCGAGGCGCCGTTCTCGAAGGCCGAAT
This sequence comes from Woeseiaceae bacterium, assembly GCA_035655155.1. Taxonomy (GTDB): domain Bacteria; phylum Pseudomonadota; class Gammaproteobacteria; order Steroidobacterales; family Woeseiaceae; genus Lentisalinibacter. The sequence continues at coordinate 6,244 of DASRVH010000019.1, read as the reverse complement.
GCGCGGCGATGTGCGCCTCGGCCGCCCGCCGGGTCGCCGCCCGCATGCACTCAAGCTCGTAGGCGGTCTTCGTCGCGCGGGGATAGTGCAGGCTCTGCAGCACTTCCACGGGATTGATGCGCTCGATGCCCAGGGTCTGGGCCGGGTCGATCACCTCGCCGATGAAGACGTAGCGCGACAGATCGTCCGGCAGCAGCGTGCGGGCGCCGGAGGGCGTCTCGAAGGGCAGGACGTCGAAATGCTCCGTCCAGTAGCCGGCCGGCGCGGCCGGCGGCATATGCCAGTAGTCGGACGGCTGGCAGTAGGCGAGGCGAGGCCGGCCGCCCGGCGTATAGACGAGATACGAACCGGGCGCGTCGGTCAGCGGCAGCCACGCATTGAAGTCCGGATTGACGAGGTACGGATAGGCGCGGTCGTCCTGGAAGGCGTAGCGGGGCTCGCCGGCCGCGATGACGATGCCCTCCGCGCCGGCGCGCTCCAGCGCCCGGTCGTGGCGGCGCGTCATTTCGTCGACGTGATCGGCGTACAGTTCGGCGATGTCGGGGCGCTCGGGTTCCATGCTTCCTCCGTATGACTCTCGTCTGGCTCTCGTCTGGCTAGTGGTCCGCCTGCGGGCAGTATAGCGAACGCGCCGCTGCCGGCCGGCAGCCTTCCCGCAGCCTTGCCGCGGTTCACTTAACAGGGTTCCCGTTCTGGGGCATCATTGCAGGCTCCATGAATCGCCGGAGTTCCCTATGTTTTCCCCCGCCGCCCGCGGCCTCGTCGCCGCAGCGAGCTTCCTGCTCGTCATGACCACGCCGGCGTTCGGCTACGATCGCATCACGGGAGAGACGTTCGCGTCCCGTTCGGAGGTGATCGCGCCACACGGCATGGCCGCGACCAGCCAGCCGCTGGCCACCCAGATCGCGCTGGATGTCCTGAAGGCCGGCGGCAGCGCGGTGGATGCGGCCATCGCAGCGAATGCCGCTCTCGGACTCATGGAGCCGGTGGGCTGCGGCATCGGCGGGGATCTCTTCGCCATCGTCTGGGACGCGGAGAAGGGCGAACTGACCGGGCTGAATGCGAGCGGCCGCTCGCCGGCCTCCCTGACGCTCGAGTACTTCGAGGAACAGGGCATGGAGAGCATCCCCCCGCTGGGGCCCCTGCCGGTGAGCGTGCCGGGCACCGTGGACGGCTGGTTCGAGCTGCACGAGCGCTACGGCCGCCTGCCGATGAGCGAGATACTGGCGCCCGCCATCCGCTACGCCCGCGAGGGCTTCCCGGTGTCGGAACTCATCGCCTATTACTGGCAGCGCAATGCCGGCTACCTGAAGGATTTCCCGGGCTTCGCGGAGACGTTCATGCCGGACGGACGGGCGCCGCGCAAGGGCGAGATGTTCCGCAACCCGCGCCTGGCCGACACCTACGAGGAAATCGCCGGGCAGGGGCGCGACGTATTCTACCGCGGCGAGATGGCCCGCAAGATCGCCGAATACATGCAGGAGAACGGCGGCTTCCTCACCTACGAGGACATGGCGAACCACAGCTCCGAATGGGTGCAGCCCGTCTCCACGAGCTACCGGGGCTGGGAGGTCTTCGAGCTGCCGCCGAACGGTCAGGGCATCGCCGCGCTGCAGATGCTGAACATTCTGGAGGCCTACGACATCGCCTCCATGGGCTTCGGCTCGGCGGACTACCTGCACGTGCTCACCGAGGCGAAGAAGCTCGCGTTCGAGGATCGGGCGCGCTACTACGCGGACATGGACTTCGCGGACGTGCCGGTGGAGCGGCTGATCTCGAAGAAGTACGCGGCCGAGCGCCGCAAACTGATCGACATGGAGCGGGCGTCGCGATCTCTGCCGGCCGGCGATGGGGCGATCGAGAACGGCGACACCATCTATCTCACCGTGGCCGACAGCGACGGCAATATGGTTTCCCTGATCCAGAGCAACTACCGCGGCATGGGCTCCGGCATGACGCCGGGCGACCTCGGCTTCGTGCTCCAGGACCGGGGCGAGCTCTTCTCCCTGGAGCCGGGCCATCCGAACGTCTACGAGCCCGGCAAGCGGCCGTTCCACACCATCATCCCGGCGTTCGTGATGCGCGAGGGCAAGCCGCTGATGAGCTTCGGCGTGATGGGCGGCGCCATGCAGCCCCAGGGCCATACCCAGATCATCGTCAACATGGTGGACTTCGGCATGAACCTGCAGGAGGCCGGCGACGCGCCCCGCCTGCGCCACAGCGGTTCCTCCCAGCCCACCGGCGAGCAGATGACCGACGGCGGCACGATGCACCTCGAACACGGCTTCGACCAGGCCGTCCACCGGGAGCTGCTGCGCCGCGGTCACCGGCTCGGCGGCAGCAACGGCGGCTTCGGCGGCTATCAGGCCATCATGAAGGACCACGACGAGGGCGTGTACTACGGCGCCTCCGAGTCCCGCAAGGACGGCCAGGCGGCCGGCTACTGACAGCATTGGCCCAGAGAAACGATCATGAGCGGTGAAATCTGGCTGACCGGCATTACCACCACCGGCACGCCTCACATCGGCAATTACGTCGGCGCCATCCGCCCCGGCGTGGCCGCCAGCCGCGAGGCGGAGAAGCGGAATTTCTACTTCCTCGCGGACCTGCACGCGCTGGTGAAAAACCAGAATCCGGACGAGATCCAGCGCTCGACGCTGGAGATCGCCGCCTCCTGGCTTGCGCTGGGTCTCGATACCGAGAACGCCGTGTTCTACCGCCAGTCGGACATCCCCGAGATCCCCGAACTCACCTGGGTGCTCTCCAGCATGACGGCCAAGGGTCTTATGAACCGCGCACACGCCTACAAGGCCGCGGTCGCCGCCAACGAGGAGGCCGGCAACAAGGACCCCGACAAGGGCATCACCATGGCCCTGTTCTCCTATCCGGTGCTGATGGCCGCCGACATCCTGTTGTTCAAGGCGCACAAGGTGCCGGTGGGGCGGGACCAGAAGCAGCACGTCGAGATGGCACGGGACATTGCCGGGCGTTTCAATCACCACTATGGCGAACTCTTCACCCTGCCGGAGCCGGTGATCGACGACAATACGGCGGTGCTGTCCGGGCTGGACGGGCGCAAGATGTCGAAGAGCTACGGCAATACCATCCCGCTATTCCTGCCGGAGAAGAAGCTCAGAAAGCTGATCATGAAGATCAAGACGAACTCGCTGGAGCCCGGCGAGCCGAAGGACACCGAGGGCTCGACGCTGTTCGACATCTACCGTGCCTTCGCCACGCCCGCGGAGGCAGCCGATGTCGCCCGCCGCTACGCCGAGGGCATCGCCTGGGGCGAGATGAAGCAGCGCCTGTTCGAGTACATCAACGATCACCTCGGCGCGGCCCGCGCGGAATACGATCGGCTGATCGCCGACCCGGGCCACGTGGAATCGGCGCTGGTCGCCGGCGCCGAACGCGCCCGCGCCCTGAGCGCACCGTTCATGGCCGATATCCGCCACGCGGTGGGTATCCGCCCGCTGGGGTAGCCGCCCGATGCGCGCCACGCACATCCTCACGTCGCTCTTGCTGGCGCTAGCAGCCTGTTCGCCGGCCCCGGACGGCGGCGGCGCGGCCGATGGTGGCTCGCAGACCGGCATGCCGGACCGCTGCGCCGGTGTCAGCGATCCGGTCGAGCGCGCCGTCTGTGCCGACGTGGACCTGCGCGCGATGGACGCGGACCTCGCCCGCCTGTACCAGCGGGCGCTGGCGCGGGCGGATCACACGGCGAAAGCCGCCCTCAGGAACGAGCACGCCGCCTGGCAGCGCGGCCTCCGCGACTGCCTCGAGCTGCCGGAGCCTGAGCGCCGCGACTGCCTGGACGAGCACTACAACGCGCGCCTCGTAGACCTCGCCCCCCGCATGTAGGAGGGCCTTCAGGCCCGACCCGGCTTTCTGTTTACGTCGGACCGTCATCGACTGGGGCGGACTGCGGGGGACGCTCAGTCGGACGTCCTGTCCTCCTTCGCTTCGGCCGGGCCTCCTTCCCGCCGTCATGGCTCCAGTCGGCCCGAACGACCCCCGCAGCCCGCCCCAGCCGCTGACGGGCCAGCAGCCGTGAGGTCTGGCACCCATCAGTCACCGTATCTGATTGGCACTGCATTCACGCCACCGCGAGCACGGCCGTCGTGCGGGGGTATCCATCGCCGCGACCTTTTGTCGGGAGCAAGATGGATACCCCCGCAGGGCGGCCAGAAAAGAAGTAGGTCAGGCCAGGCGTTTCTCGCGGCCTTCGGCCAGCAGGGCGCGCAAGTACCGGCCCGTGTGCGAGGCCTCCACCTCGGCCACGTCCTCCGGCGTGCCCGCCGCGACGATCTCGCCGCCGCCGTCGCCGCCTTCCGGGCCCAGATCCACGATCCAGTCCGCCGTCTTGATCACGTCCAGGTTGTGCTCGATGACGATGATGGTGTTGCCCCGGTCGCGCAGGCGGTGGAGCACGGCGAGCAGCTGGGCGATGTCGTGGAAGTGCAGGCCGGTGGTGGGCTCGTCGAGGATGTAGAGGGTGGAGCCCGTATCCCGCTTGGAGAGCTCGCGGGCGAGCTTGATGCGCTGGGCCTCGCCGCCGGAGAGCGTGGTCGCGTTCTGCCCCAGGCGCACGTACGATAGGCCCACGTCCATCAGCGTCTGCAGCTTGCGGGCGATGACCGGCACGTTGCGGAAGAACGCGAGGCCGTCCTCCACGGTCATCTCCAGCACCTCGTGGATGTTGCGGCCCTTGTAGCGGATGTCCAGGGTCTCCCGGTTGTAGCGGCGCCCCTCGCAAACGTCGCAGGGTACGTAGATGTCCGGCAGGAAGTGCATCTCCACCTTGATAACGCCGTCGCCCTGGCAGGCCTCGCAGCGCCCGCCCTTCACATTGAAGCTGAAGCGCCCCGCCTGATAGCCACGCGAGCGCGCCTCCTGGGTGCCGGCGAACAGTTCGCGGATCGGCGTGAACAGACCGGTGTAGGTGGCCGGGTTGGAGCGGGGCGTGCGGCCGATCGGGCTCTGGGAGATCTCGATGACCCGGTCGAAGTGTTCCAGCCCGTCGATGCCTGCGCAGGGCTCCGGATCGGTGGCGGCCCGGTTCAGCAGCGCCGCGGCGGTCTCGTAAAGGGTGCCGTTGATGAGCGTGGACTTGCCGGAACCCGATACGCCGGTGACGCACGTCATCACGCCCACCGGCAGGGTGGCCTCGACGTGCTTCAGATTGTTGCCCGTGGCGTCGCGGACCACCAGCTGACGGGCGGCATCGGGTGCGACGCGGCGGGCCGGCACCTCGATGCGCCGCTGGCCGGAGAGATACTGGCCGGTGAGGGAAGCCGGATTGCGGCGGATCGCTTCCGGCGGCCCGGCCGCCACCACCCTGCCGCCGTGGACGCCGGCGCCCGGGCCCAGGTCGACCACGTGATCGGCGGCGAGGATCGCCTCCTGGTCGTGTTCCACCATGATCACCGTGTTGCCGATGTCCCGCAGGTGGGTGAGGGTGCCGAGGAGCCGTGCGTTGTCCCGCTGGTGCAGGCCGATGCTGGGCTCGTCGAGGATGTACATGACGCCCACCAGTCCCGAGCCGATCTGGCTGGCCAGCCGTATGCGCTGGGCCTCGCCGCCGGAGAGCGTGTCGGCGCTGCGCTCCAGCGTGAGGTAGGTCAGCCCGACGTCGTCCAGGAAGCCGAGCCGCTCGGCGATCTCCCGGACGATGCGCCCGGCGACTTCGCCCCGCCAGCCCGGCAGCTCCAGCACGGCGAAGAAAGCACGGGCGTCGCCCACGGCCATGGCCGAGAGGTCGGCGATGCCGCGGTCGGCCACGAAGACGTTGCGCGCGGCCCGATTCAGGCGCGAGCCGCCGCAGGCAGGACACTGCTGGGTGCTCAGGTACCTGGCGAGTTCCTCGCGGACGGTGGCCGATTCGGTCTCGCGGTAGCGCCGCTCCAGGTTCGGCAGCACGCCCTCGAACGGGTGGCGCTGACTCACGCTGGCGCCGCGGCTGCTGGTGTAGCTGAACTCGATCTGCTCCTCGCCGCTGCCGTGCAGTATCACGTCGCGCACCGCCTCGGGCAGCTCGGCGAAGGGTGTCTCCACGTCGAAGCCGTAGTGGGCGGCGAGGTTGCCGATCATCTGGAAGTAATAGGTCGTGCGCCGGTCCCAGCCGCGGATGGCGCCGCCGGCCAGCGGCAGATCCCGGTTGGCGACAACCCGGTCCGGGTCGAAAAACTGGGTCACCCCCAGTCCGTCACAGCTGGGGCAGGCGCCGTTGGGGTTGTTGAACGAG
>DASRVH010000018.1:0-13597 GCA_035655155.1 Woeseiaceae bacterium | reverse complement strand
CGCCGGGCCGGTAGCGCTCGTACAGCAGCTGCAGCCGGTGGCGGCTCAGATCGCCGCCGAGCTGGCGGTAGGAGATGGCGCCGCGGCTGATCTCGGACAGCTCGCCGGCGCGGAAGAAGACCTGCTCCTCGCGGGGCATGTCGAGGGCGAAGAAGTCCGCCACCGAGGTCTCCAGCGCATCGAGGATGCGCTTCAGCATGCCGAGCGAGGGGTCGGTCCGGCCGTTCTCGATCAGCGAGATGGTCGCGTTGCTCACGCCCGCCGCGCGCGCCAGCGCCCGCTGGGAGAGCCCTTTCGCCTCGCGTACGCGCCGCAGGCGCCTGCCCGTATCCTGCATCGGTCCGAGTCCGTTAAAGTGTTGAACAAGTCAAACGGTAAACGCGCAGGCCGCTGAAATACAAGCCATAAAATATTCGGCGTTTAAATATTGTTAAACCTCGGTGCCCGGCGTAACCTGATCGGCATGTACCGGCCGGCCGAACACGCGCCCTCCTACTACGCCGCGACGGCGAAGGGAGGCACGGACTATCCCGCGCTCGAGGGCGCCGAGAGCGCCGACGTGGCCGTCATCGGCGGCGGTTTCACCGGCCTGTCCGCCGCGCTGGAACTCGCCGAACGCGGCTACCGGGTGGTGCTGCTGGAGGCGAGCCGCATCGGCTGGGGCGCGAGCGGGCGCAACGGCGGCCACCTCATCGACGGCTTCGCCGAGCCGGCCAAGATCCGCAAGCGTTTCGGAGACGGGGCGGCCCGCATTGCCGCGCAGATGGGGCTCGAGTGCCGTGACATCGTCGTCGAGCGCGTGGAGCGCTACGGCATCGACTGCGATCTGAGGTTCGGCTACGTCGACGTCGCGATGAAGCGGAGCGAGCTGCGCGACCTCTGCGATGCCGCCGCCGAGAAACACGCCTCGGGCTATCCGCACAAGGTCGAGGTCATCCCGGAGGAGCGCCTCCCGGAGGTGATCGGCTCCAAGCGCTACATCGGCGGCGTACTGAACCAGGGCAACGGCCACCTCCATCCACTGAATCTCTGTCTCGGCGAGGCCCGCGCCGCCGCCGAGGCCGGTGCGCGCGTGTTCGAGCGCTCGCCCGTCCTGCGCATCGAGCCGGGCGACCGGCCGATCGTGCACACGGAGCGCGGGCGCGTCTCCGCCGACTTCGTGGTGGTCGCCTGCAACGCCTACCTGGACGGGCTTATCCCGAAGCTCTCGGGCACCGTGATACCGGCCGGCAGCTACATCATCGCCACCGAGCCGCTGTCCGAGGAACGGGCCCGCGAGATCCTGCCGCAGGACTCGGCCGTCTGCGACCAGCGGGTGGCACTCGACTACTTCCGCCTGTCGGCGGACCGCCGGCTCCTGTTCGGCGGTATGTGCAATTACTCCGGCCGCCGGCCGAAGAGCATCCGCGCCAGCCTGGAGCCGAACATGCTGACGGTGTTCCCCCAGCTCGCCGGCACTGCCATCGACTACGAGTGGGGCGGTGACATCGGCATCAGCATCAACCGCATCCCCCAGCTGAACCGGCTGGGGACCAACATCTACTACGCCCAGGGCTACTCCGGCCACGGCGTCGCGCCCACTCATCTCGCGGGCCGCGTGCTGGCCGAGGCCATCGCCGGCCAGGCGGAGCGCTTCGACGTCTTTGCCCGCGTCCGTCACTGGCGCCTGCCGGGCGGGCGCTGGTTCGCCAATCCGGCGCTGGCGCTGGGCATGCTGTATTACCGGCTGCGGGAGATTCTCTGAGCGGCCGGGCCAGGAAAAGGGGAGACGCGTCATGACCGAAGCCAATCCGATGCAGGCGGCCGAAGCCGGGCTGCCGAACCTGGAGCCGTTCTGGATGCCGTTCACGGCCAACCAGTACTTCAAGCGCAATCCGCGGCTGATCTCCAGGGCCGAAGGCGTGTATTGCTGGACCCACGACGGCAAGCGGCTCTTGGACGGGGTCGCCGGGCTGTGGTGCTGCAACGCCGGCCATTGCCATCCGCGCATCGTGCAGGCGGTGAAGGACCAGATCGACACGCTGGACTACGCGCTCGCCTTCCAGGTCGGCCACCCGAAAGTGTTCGAACTGGCCGAGAAGCTCACCGACCTGGCGCCCGACGGGCTCGACTACGCCTTCTTCGTCAACTCCGGCTCCGAGGCGGTGGACACCGCGCTGAAGATGGCGCTCGCCTACCATCGCCTGCGGGGCGAGGGCGCGCGGACCCGCTTCATCGGCCGGGAGAAGGGCTATCACGGCGTCGGCTTCGGCGGCATCTCGGTGGGCGGCATCTCGCCCAACCGGAAGCTGTTCGGCGCCCTGCTGCCGGGTACCGATCATCTGCCGCATACCCATCACATCGAGCACAACGCGTATTCCCGCGGGCTGCCGGAGTGGGGCGCCCATCTCGCCGACGAGCTGGAGAACATCGTCGCGCTGCACGATCCGTCGACCATCGCGGCGGTGATCGTCGAGCCGATCGCCGGCTCCGCCGGCGTGCTCCTGCCGCCGCGGGGCTATCTGAAGCGCCTGCGCGAGATCTGCGACCGCCACGGCATCCTGCTGATCTTCGACGAGGTGATCTGCGGCTTCGGCCGGGTGGGCGCGGCCTTCGCGGCGCAGCGCATGGGCGTGACGCCGGATCTCATGACGCTGGCGAAGGGTCTGACCAGCGGGCACGTGCCCATGGGCGCCGTGCTCGCCAGCAAGGCCATCTACCAGGCCTTCATGGGCGCGCCCGAGGGGGCCATCGAGTTCCCCCACGGTTACACGTATTCCGGCCACCCCCTCGCGGCGGCGGCCGGCTGCGCGGCGCTGGATGTCTACCGGGACGAAGGGCTGTTCGAACACGCCCACGCCATGGAGCCGGTGCTGGAGGATGCACTGCACGCGCTCCGCGGCGAGCCCCACGTCATCGACATACGCAACTACGGCCTGCTCGGCGCCGTGGAACTCGAGCCCATCGAGGGCAAGCCGACGGCGCGGGCGATGGAGGTCTTCCGGCGCTGCTTCGATGCCGGGGTCATCGTGCGCACCACCGGCGACATCGTGGCGCTCACGCCGCCCCTGACGGTGAACGAGGACCACATCGCCACCATCGTGGACACGCTGCGCGAGGCGCTGCGGCAGGCCGACTGAGGAGTACGGACATGGCGACAGAAGCGAGGGATATCGACCGGCTGCCGGAGCTCGGCCACTGGATCGCCGGCGGGCGCAACGACGGCACCGGCGAGCGCAGCGGCGTGGTCCACGACCCGGCCACGGGCGAGACGACGAAGCGGGTGCGCTACGCGAGTGCCGCCGACGTCGATACGGCGGTGGCCGCCGCGAAGAAGGCCCTGCCGGCCTGGGCGGCGACGCCGGTACTGAAGCGGGCGCGGGTCATGTTCCGCTTCAAGGAACTGATCGAAGGTCATCGCGACGAGCTGGCCGGGCTGATCACGGCCGAGCACGGCAAGGTGCTGTCGGACGCCGCCGGCGAAGTGCAGCGCGGCCTGGAGGTGGTGGAGTTCGCCTGCGGCATCCCCCACCTGCTGAAGGGCGGCTACAGCCCCCAGGTGGGCACCGGCGTCGACAGCTATTCCCTGCGCCAGCCGGTCGGCGTGTGCGCCGGCATCACGCCGTTCAACTTCCCGGCCATGGTGCCGATGTGGATGTTCCCGTTGGCCATTGCGTGCGGCAACGCCTTCGTGCTCAAGCCCTCCGAGCGCAACCCCTCGTGCTCTCTGCGGCTCGCCGAGCTGCTGGATGAAGCGGGCCTGCCGCCGGGCGTGTTCGGCGTGGTCAACGGCGACCGGGAGGCGGTGGACGCGCTGCTCACCCATCCGGACGTCGCCGCGGTGAGCTTCGTCGGCTCCACGCCGGTGGCCGAACACGTCTACCGCACCGCCGCCGAGGCGGGCAAGCGAGTGCAGGCGCTCGGCGGCGCCAAGAATCACCTGGTGGTGATGCCGGATGCGGATATGGAGCAGACCGCCGACGCCCTGATCGGCTCCGCATACGGCTCGGCCGGCGAGCGCTGCATGGCCATCTCGGTGGCGGTTACCGTCGGCGATGCGGCCGGACCTTTGCTGGAGAAGCTGCTGCCGAAGATCGAAGCGCTGCGGGTGGCGCCCGGCACCGAGCCGGACGCGGACATGGGGCCGCTGATCACGGCGGAGCACCGGGACCGCGTGCGCTCTTACGTGGACCTCGGCGTGGAGGAGGGGGCCAGCCTGGTGGTCGACGGCCGCCGCCATCCGCTGGCGGAGCAGTCCGGTTACTTCCTCGGTCCCTGCCTGTTCGATCACGTGCGCCCGGGCATGCGCATCCACAGTGAGGAGATCTTCGGGCCGGTGCTGGTCATGATCCGGGCGGAGGACTTCGACGAGGCGCTCGCCATCGTGAACGGCCACGAGTACGGCAACGGCACGGCCATCTTCACCCGCGACGGCGATGCCGCCCGGGAATACGCCGCCCGCATCGAGGTGGGCATGGTCGGCGTGAACGTGCCCATCCCGGTGCCGCTCGCCTTCCACAGCTTCGGCGGCTGGAAGCGCTCCCTGTTCGGCGACATGGCCGTGCACGGCGAAGAGGGCGTTCGTTTCTACACCCGCCTGAAGACGGTGACCTCGCGCTGGCCCGGCGGCATCCGCGCCGGCGCGCAGTTCTCGATGCCGACGATGGAGTAGGGCGGAGCGTCGGCCGCCGCGACGCGGGGTCGGACGAAGCCGGCATGGCGGCAGGATGGCCGGCCGTGCCCGGCCAGGCCCGGCCGATTCTAGGCCCGGCCGATTCCGGCTGCCTTGCCCTCGTCCGCAAGCGCCATCTTCGCGGCGCGCAGGTTCTCCGCGCCCGCATCGCCGAGCCGCAGGGCGAGGCTGACCTGGACGGCGTCCAGGATCGCCAGTTGCGCGAGCCGGGATTCCATGGGCGTGTACAGGCTCGTGTCCTCGGTGGAATGGCTCTCCAGGATGTAGCCGGCTTTCCGCCCCAGGTCGGATGCGCTCCGGGTGATCGCGACCACCACGGCGCCGCGCTCCCGGCACAGGGCCGCCGCGCGCATCAGTTCGCCCTGCGCGCCGGTGTGCGAGACGAAGACGAAGACATCCTGCGCATCCGCGATGGCGGCGCTCTGCACGATGGTGGGGCCGTCGGTGGCCACGGCGCAGGGGATGCCGAGGCGGAAGAACTTCTGGCGCGCGTCCCGCGCCACGTAGCCCGATGCGCCGAGTCCCGCGAAGACGATCTGGCGCGCCTCCGCCATCGCCTCCACGATCTCGCCGATCGGCATCAGGCCGACGCTGTCGCGCAACCCCATCAGCGCCCGCACGGCGCTGTCGATCACCTTGCCGACCGCGTCGGCGGGCGAGTCGTCGGGCAACACGCCCCGGTGCACGTAGTCGGCCGGGCGGCCGAGGGACTCGGCAAGGCGGATCCGGAGTTCGCGGAAGCCCCCCAGTCCGAGGCGCCGGCAGAATCGCACCACCGTCGGTTCGCTGGTGCCGGCGCCGGCCGCGACCTCGGACAGGGTCGCCTCGAGGCCCTGGCGCGGATGGTCGAGCAGCCAGCGGCCCACCCGCGCCTCGGCGGGGCTCAGCGCGGGCAGGAGATGTTCGATTCGCGTCAGCATGTAGTAAAATTACAATAATTCTGGAATAATATCCACGCTATAGAAGGCCTAAACGGCCACTAAGTAGCATAACTACACAATTCGGGAGCAGAATGGCCAGGTTCATACCGGTCGAACCCTTCGACCTGATCATATTCGGCGGCGCGGGCGATCTGTCGCTGCGCAAGCTGCTGCCGGCCCTCTACCACCGCGACCGGGACGGTCAGATTCCGGCCGACAGCCGGGTGATCGCGCTGGGCAGGAGCCCCATGAGCGACGAGGACTACCTCGGACGGGTGGAGGAGGCGCTGCGCGAGAATCTCGGCGAGGGCGAGTTCGACGACGACCAGTGGCAGTCCTTCTCATCGCGGCTGACGTACACGGTGGCCGACGCCCTCGGCTACGAGAGCTGGGGTTCGCTCTGCGATCTGCTGCGGGGGCGGGACGACAGAACGCGCGTTTTCTATCTGGCCACCGCGCCGGCGCTGTTCGGCGGCATTGCCCAGGGCATCCGGGCCAACGGTCTGATCACCGAAGCGAGCCGCATCGTGCTGGAGAAGCCCGTGGGCCACGACTACGAGTCGGCGCGCGGCATCAACGACAGCGTGGGCGAGTGCTTCCCCGAGGACCGGATATTCCGCATCGATCATTACCTCGGCAAGGAGACCGTCCAGAACCTGCTCGCCCTGCGCTTCGCCAACTCGCTGTTCGAGCCGCTGTGGCGCCGGGGCGAAGTGGACCACGTCCAGATCACCGTGGCCGAACAGCTGGGCGTGGAGGGGCGCATCGAGTTTTTCGACCAGATCGGCGCGCTGCGGGACATGGTGCAGAACCACATCATGCAGCTCCTGTGTCTGGTGGCCATGGAGGCGCCCGCCAGCCTGCACCACGATGCGGTGCGCGACGAGAAGCTGAAGGTGCTGCGGGCCCTGAAACCGATCACGGGGGCCGACGTGAAGCGCTACACCGTGCGGGGCCAGTATTCGGCGGGGGCCATCGACGGCATCGCCGTGCCCGGTTACCGGGACGGCCTCGAATCCGCGGACAGCCTCACCGAGACCTTCACCGCGCTGAAGGTCGAGATCGAGAACTGGCGCTGGTCCACCGTGCCGTTCTACATCCGCACCGGCAAACGCCTGAAGGCCAAGCACTCGGAGATCACCATGCAGTTCTCCCACGTGCCTCACTCCATATTCCCGGAGAATCGATTCGACATCCTGCCGAACCGGCTGACCATCCGCCTGCAGCCCGACGAGGGCGTCAAGCTATCGGTCATGGCGAAGGAGCCCGGACCGGGCGGCTTCGACCTGCGCTCCGTTTCCCTGGATCTGAGCTTCGAGGAGACCTTCGGCATTCGCTATCCGGACGCCTACGAGCGGCTGCTGATGGAGGTTCTGCGCGGCAACCCCGCCCTGTTCATGCGCCGCGACGAGGTGGAGGCGGCCTGGCGCTGGATCGACGGGATCATCGCCGGCTGGGAAGAGGTCAGGCAGCCGGTGGAAACCTACGTGGCCGGCACCTGGGGGCCGATCGGCTCGGCCAATCTCCTGGACCGCGACGGCCGCTGCTGGTACCCGAACTCATGAAGGCACAGATGAAGGCACAGATGAACGCACAGATGAATGCACAGAGAGTCATGACCGCCCGGCGACCCATAGAAGAGATCTACTCCCAGCGCGAGATGGCCTCTGCCATCGCGGCGGAGCGCATCGCGAGCGCGCTTCGCCGCCGGCTGGCGGCCGGCGGCGAAGCCGTGCTGGTCTGCAGCGGCGGCAGCACGCCCGGGCGCTGCTACGACGCGTTGTCCGCCACGCCCCTCGACTGGTCACGCGTACGGGTCACGCTGAGCGACGAGCGCTGGGTGCCCGCCGACGACGAGAAGAGCAACGAGCGCCTGGTCCGCGAACGGCTCCTGCGGGGCGAGGCACGCGAGGCGGATTTCGTGCCCCTCTACCGGCAGGGCCTGTCGCCGGAGCAGGGTTGCGAAGCCCTGACCGCGGACGCCGGCGCCGGCCGCCTGCCGCGGCCATTCGCCTGTTCGCTGCTCGGGATGGGCGAGGACGGGCATTTCGCCTCCCTGTTCCCGGACAGCGCGGCGCTGGCGGCGGGCCTGGACCCGGCCGGCGACTCGCTCTGCCTGCCGGTCGTCACGGCGGCCAGCGAACTGCCCCGCGTCACGCTCACGCTCGCGCCGCTGGCCGAGAGCGAAGAGATCGTGCTGCTGATCTTCGGCGAGAAGAAGTGGGCGGTCTACGAGCGCGCCAGGGACGGAGACACCAGCCTTCCCGTGGCCGCGCTGCTGGCGTCCGCCCCGACCCCGGTGCGGGTCGTCTGGGCGCCCTGACTCACCACGGACAATCCACACAGGGGCAGTACACATGCATCCGACCGTAGAGACCGTCACCGAGCGCATCCGCGAACGCAGCGCCGATTCCCGCGGCCGTTACCTGGACAAGATCCGGGCGGCCGCCGATCGGGGCCCGACGCGCAGCGCGGTGTCGTGCAGCAATCTCGCCCACGGCATCGCCGCTTTCAGCGCCGAGGACAAGAGCCGGCTGACCAGCGACCAGACGCCGAACATCGCCATTGTCTCCGCCTATAACGACATGCTGAGCGCGCACCAGCCGCTCGAGACCTTCCCGCGGCTGATCAAGGAAGCGGCCACGGAGGCCGGGGCCGTCGCCCAGTTCGCCGGCGGCGTGCCGGCGATGTGCGACGGCGTCACCCAGGGCCAGGACGGCATGGACCTGTCGCTGTTCAGTCGCGACGTGATCGCCCTGTCCACGGCGGTGGCGCTCTCTCACGATCTGTTCGACGGCGCGCTGTGCCTCGGGGTCTGCGACAAGATCATCCCGGGACTCGTGATCGGCGCGGTGTCCTTCGGCCACCTGCCGGTCCTGTTCGTCCCGGCGGGGCCGATGGTGTCCGGCCTGTCGAACAAGGAAAAGGCCCGGGTGCGCGAGCAGTATGCGGCCGGCGAGGTCGGGCGCGACGAGTTGCTGGCCGCCGAGTCCGCCGCCTATCACGGGCCCGGAACCTGCACCTTCTACGGCACCGCCAACAGCAACCAGATGCTGATGGAATTCATGGGCATGCAGCTGCCCGGCGGCTCCTTCGTGAATCCCGGCACCCCGCTGCGGGACGCACTCACGCGGGAGGCCGTCCGCCAGGTGATCGCCCTGACCCGGCCGGCCGGCGGCTACACGCCGCTCGGCCACATACTCGACGAGAAGAGCCTGGTGAACGGCATCGTGGGCCTGCTGGCCACCGGCGGCTCGACCAACCACACCATGCATCTGGTGGCGATCGCCGCGGCGGCCGGGATCCGTATCGACTGGGACGATTTCGCCGAACTCTCCCGGGCGGTGCCGCTGCTGGCGCGTGTGTATCCGAACGGCGTCGCGGATGTGAACCACTTCCACGCCGCCGGCGGACTCGGTTTCGTCATGGCCGAGCTGCTGGAGGCCGGGCTGCTGCACGAGGACGTCACCACCATCATGGGGCAGGGCCTGTCCGGGTTCTGCCGTGAGCCTTTTCTGCAGGACGGCGCCCTCGAGTGGCGTGCCGCCACGCGCCAGTCCCACGACACCGAGATCGTGCGGCCGTGCAGCGACGCCTTCGACAGGGAGGGCGGCCTGCGCCTGGTGCAGGGCAACCTGGGCCGGGCCATCGTCAAGGTATCCGCCGTGGACCCCGAGCACTACCGCGTCGAGGCGCCGGCCCGGGTGTTCCGCTCCCAGGAAGCCTTCATCGCGGCCTTCAAGGCCGGGCTGCTGGACGAGGACTTCGTCGCCGTGGTCCCCTGGCAGGGTGCGAGCGCCAACGGCATGCCGGAACTGCACAAGCTGACTCCTTATCTGGGCGTCCTGCAGAACCGGGGACACCGGGTGGCGCTCCTCACCGACGGGCGCATGTCCGGCGCCTCCGGCAAGGTGCTGGCGGCGATCCAGCTGACCCCGGAGGCGCTCGGCGGCGGTCCCGTCGGCCTGGTGCGGGACGGCGATACCGTGCTCATCGACGCCGATGCCGGCGTGCTGTCCGTGGAGGTTGCGGAAGGCGAGCTGACCGACCGGCCGGCCGTCGAAACCGATCTCTCCGCCCATCACGTGGGCCTCGGGCGCGAGTTGTTCGGCGTTTTCCGCCGCGGCGTGAACGGCGCGGAGAACGGCGCCACCATCTTCACGGATCTTGGCTTATGACCGGCACGGCCCGCGATATCCGCACGCTCCTCGGCAGCACGAGGGTCGTCCCGGTGATCGTCCTGGAGGACGCCGGCCAGGCGGTGGAGCTGGCGCGCACGCTGTGCGCCGCGGGGCTGCCGGTGCTGGAAATCACGTTGCGCACCGATGCCGCGCCGGAGGCCATCCGGCGCATCGCCGCCGAGGTGCCCGACGCGGTCGTCGGTGCCGGCAGCGTGCGCAGCGCCGCGCATCTGCGCCAGTGCGTGGAGGCGGGCGGGCGGTTCGCGGTGAGCCCCGGCGCCAGTCCCGGCCTGCTCGAGGCCGCGGACGACGCGGAGGTGCCCCTCGTGCCGGGCGCCGCGACGGCCAGCGAAGTCATGCGGCTGCTGGAGAGAGGCTATGTGCTGCAGAAGTTCTTCCCTGCGGAAGGGGCGGGCGGCACGGCCATGCTGAAGGCGCTGGGTGCGCCGCTCCCGGAGGCCCGCTTCTTCCCCACCGGCGGCATCACCGAGGCCCTGGCACGGGATTATCTCGCGCTGCCGAACGTGGCCTGCGTGGGCGGGTCCTGGATTGCGCCGCCGGCGCTGCTGGCGGCCGGCGACTTCGATGCGATCGGCCGCCTCGCAGCGGCGGCCGCCACTCTCTGACGACGGGTCGTCCAGCCCGCGGCGGCCTCCCGTGCCGGAACCGCCATGGATATCCGCGCTCCGCGGCGGTACCCTTCCCGGCGGCCGCATCCTCCCCAGGCCGCACGGAGACACATAAACGACCCCTCATGGCCACGAGCACCCACATGCCGGCACTGCGCGAACGAATCGCCAGCGGCGATTTCGTCGTCACCGCGGAAATCACGCCGCCCCGCGGTCCGGACGCCGACCGCCTGCTACGGGAGGCCGGTGTGCTGGCGCAGGCCGTGGATGCCATCAACGTCACGGACGGCGCCGGCGCCAACGTGCGCATGTCCAGCATCGCCGCGGCGGCGCTGCTGAAACGCGCCGGCTACGAACCCATCGTCCAGGCCACCTGCCGGGACCGCAACCGGATCGCGCTGCAGGGCGACCTGATCGGCGCTGCCGCCCTCGGCATCGACAACGTGCTCGTGCTGACCGGCGATTCCGTGGCAGCCGGCGACCACCCGGACGCCACGCCGGTATTCGATCTGGATTCCGGAGGCCTGTTGCGCGCGCTCGCGGCGCTGCGCGACGACGGCGTGACGCTGTCCGGCAAACCGGTGACGCCGCGCCCGGCATTCCTGCTGGGCGCCGCCGACGTGTGTCTGGACCCGGATTCCGCGGACTGGTCGGCGGAGCCGCTGCTGGCGAAGGTCCGGGCGGGCGCCGGCTTCATCCAGTCGCAGTACTGCTTCGACGCCGGACGCATGCGCCGCCACGTGGGCCGGCTGCGCGATGCGGGCCTGCCCGCGGATGTGCCTTATCTCGTGGGTCTGGGCCCGCTGCGCTCCGCCCGCGTTGCGCGCTGGATGCGCGATACGCTGTGGGGCACGGTCATGCCCGGGGAACTCGTGCGGCGCCTGGAACAGGCGGCCGATCCGGAGGAGACGGGGATCGACGTCTGCGCCGAACTCCTGGCGGCCGCGGCCGCCACGCCCGGAATCGACGGCGCCCACCTGATGGCACCGGGCCACCAGGCAGGCATGGTCGAGGCCGTGCGGCGCTCCGGCGTGGCTCAGGCGGCGGCGGAGTCGAGCACGCGGGCGTAGTCGCCCTTCGGGCGCACCCCGATCAGCGTCTCCTGCACCTGGCCGTCCTTGAACAGCATCACCGTGGGGATGGAGCGGATGCCGTAGCGCATGGCCACCTGCTGGGCGGAGTCCACGTCCAGCTTGGCCACGGTCACCTTGTCTTCGTACTCGTCGGCGAGCTGCTCGATAATGGGTCCGAGCATGCGGCAGGGGCCGCACCACTCCGCCCAGAAATCCACGAGCACGGGCTTGTCGGAATCCAGCACTTTCTGCTGGAAATCACTGTCGCCCACTTCGATCATCTTGTCGCTGGCCATGGAGAACTCCTGTCGTTGGCTGTCCTGTGTGACGGTCCCGGTCGCCGGTTACGCCTCCTGTGCATCGACATGGGGCGGGCGCCGGGGGATTCAAGGTCTCAGTAATTGTACTTGCTGATGCGATCCGCCCGCATGGTGTAGTGGCTGTCGGCCACCTCGCTCGAGTATTCCTCCACCTGCAGGGTGCCTTCGATCCAGTAGGGCTGCTGCAGCGAGACCAGGTTGAACGGCTCCTCGAGGGTGACGTAGACGAGCTGGTTCGGCGGCGGCGGCGGCACGTGGATGCAGGCGCCGAAGTAAGGCACGAGCAGGAATTCGCTGATGAGGCCGCCTTCGTCGGACTCCAGCGGCACGATGAAGCCCGGCAGCTGCACCGTGCGCCCGTCGAGCGCCGGTACCGGCGCGCTGGACGTCACGGCCAGCGGATCGTCCGACGTCTTCGCCGGCACCATTTCCTCCCAGGTGAGCTTCGGCGCGTCCTGGGCCCGGGCGCCGGAAAGGGCGATGGCGAGGAGTACGGCGAGCGCGGCGATGCGCAGGGACAGGGCGGGGGCAATGGTCATAGGCGAATGGTCATCCCGTCGGCGAGCGAGTTGCGGTAGGCGCGCCAGGCGGGCAGGGCGCCCAGGAGGAGTCCCGCCGCCGTTACGACGGCGACCACCACGGCTTCCGCCATGGCGGGCCGGACGCTCTCCAGCAGGATACCGGTGCGGGCCTGGATGGGCGAGGCGAGTGCGCCCAGCACCGCCGTCTTCAGCACGACCCCCAGCAGCGCGCCGGCGACGGCCAGCAGCCCGGCCTCGGAGACCAGCAGCAGGAAAATCTGGCGCGGGCGGGCGCCCACCGAGCGCAGGATGGCCATCTCCCGCCGGCGTTCGTTCAGCGTGCCGAGGATGGCCACCAGCATGCCGACCAGGCCCGTGAGCACCGCCAGCGCACCGACTGCGAGCAGCGCTTTCTCCGCCACGCCGATCACCGACCAGAGCTCGAACAGGGCAACGGCCGGGATGACCGCGGTGAGCGGCTCGCGCTCGTATTCGTTGATGGTCCGCTGCAGCCGCAGCACCTGCACCCGCGACTCGAGACCGAGCAGGAATGCCGTAATTTCGGCCGGCGCGCCGGGTTCGGCGTGCCCATCATGGCCGTGCCCGTGGTCGTCCGCCGGAGCAGGCGCGAAGGACGGCGTCGCGGTCTCGTGGATGCTGTCCAGCGTTGCGAGACTCACGTAGACCGCCCGGTCCGCGACGGTGCCGGTCGGCGCCAGTATCCCGGTGACCGTGACCGGGTGGCGGTCGTGCTTCAGGAAGCTGGTGGCGCCCAGCCCGTGGGCGATGACGATGTCGTCGCCCGTCTCGTGGCCGAGTTCCCGTGCCGCCGTCGCGCCGAGCACCGCCTCGGGACCCTCGCCGAATGCTCGACCGGCCGCCAGCTCCAGGCGCCGATCGCGGCCGTAGCGGAAATGGCGGAAATAGGCGTCCGTGGTGCCGACCACGGCATGGCCCCGATAGGAATCACCGAGGCTGAGCGGGATGCTCCATTCCACGCCCGCTGCCGCGGCGAAGCGTTCGTAGCTCTGCCACGAGACGTTGTTGGTGGGCTGGCCGATGCGGAACACCGCATACAGCAGCAGGTTGACGCCGCTGGTGCGCGGCCCCACCAGCAGGTCCGTGCCCGAGATCGTGCTAGCGAAACTCTGCCGCGCGCTCTCGCGCATCTCCTGGACGCCCAGGACCAGCAGCACGCTCAGCGCCACCGCACAGCAGGTCAGAGCGGCGCTGATGCGTCTTGACGCGATGCTGCGCAGCGCGAGCCGCGCGATGGGAAAG
>DASRVH010000017.1:0-13210 GCA_035655155.1 Woeseiaceae bacterium | reverse complement strand
CGCGCCGGACCTTCTGCTCGCCGACACCGAGCGCAGGCGCATCGCCGAGCTGGCCACGCGCCGGCGGCGCGATCGAATCCCGCTGGCGTATCTGCTCGGCGAGGCCTGGTTCGCCGGACGTCGCTATTACGTGGACGAGAGCGTGCTGGTGCCGCGCTCCCCGCTGGCGGAGCTGATCCTGGAGCGCTTCGCGCCCTGGCTGCGGGACGAGCAGGTGCGCCGCATCCTCGATATCGGCACCGGCAGCGGCTGCATTGCCTGCGCCCTGGCGCACGCGTTCCCGGACGCCCGGGTGGATGCGCTCGACGTGTCCCCCGACGCCCTCGCCGTCGCCCGCCGCAACGTGCGCGAACACGGTCTCGGCGACAGGGTGGAAGTCCTGGAGGGCGACCTGTTCGCGCCGGTGGCCGGGCGGCGCTACGACCTCATCGTCAGCAACCCGCCCTACGTGGACGCCGACGCCATGGCGGCCATGCCCGCGGAGTACCGCCGCGAGCCTGCCATCGGCCTGGCCGCGGGCGAGGACGGTCTGGCATCGGTGCGGACTATCCTGAATAATGCGGGCGCATATCTTGCGCCGGACGGGATGCTGGTGGTCGAGGTGGGGGACAGCCAGCGGGCACTGGAGCGGGCGCGGCCGGATCTGCCGTTCGTCTGGCTCGAGTTCGAGCACGGCGGCAGCGGCGTCTTCCTGCTGACGGCCGGGGATCTGCAACGCGCCGGCGGCGCCACGACAACCTGAGCAGAGCATGTCCGGAAACACATTCGGCCGGCTATTCACGGTCACCACCTTCGGCGAAAGCCACGGCCGCGCGCTGGGCTGCGTGGTGGACGGCTGCCCGCCGGGCATGGCGCTCGCGGAGGCCGATATCCAGCGCGATCTCGAGCGCCGCCGCCCGGGCAAGAGCCGCCACGTGAGTCCCCGCCGCGAGCCGGACCAGGTGCAGATCCTCTCCGGCGTGTTCGAGGGGGTGACCACCGGCACGCCCATCGGTCTCGTGATCGAGAACACCGACCAGAAATCGAAGGACTACTCCGAGATCAAGGACAAGTTCCGCCCCGGCCACGCGGACTACACCTACCAGCAGAAATACGGCATCCGGGATTACCGCGGCGGCGGCCGGGCGTCGGCGCGGGAGACCACCATGCGGGTGGCCGCCGGCGCCGTCGCCAGGAAGTACCTGGCCGAGCGGCTCGGCGTGGCCATCCATGGCTACGTCTCCCAGCTCGGCCCCCACGTGATCGAGGCGAAGGATCCGGCGGCGGCCGAGGAGAACCCGTTCTTCTGCCCGGACCCGGACCGCGTGCCCGAGTTCGAGGCCTACATGGACTCGCTCAGGAAGGAGGGCAACTCCATCGGCGCGCGGGTGACCGTGCGCGCCAGCGGCGTGCCCGTCGGACTCGGCGAGCCCGTGTTCGACAAGCTGGAGGCGGACCTGGCTCACGGTTTGATGAGCATAAACGCGGTAAAAGGAGTGGAATTCGGAGCGGGATTCGCCGTGGTGGGGCAGAAGGGCAGCGAGCACCGGGACGAGATCGACGCGGGCGGCTTCCTGAGCAACCGGGCCGGCGGCACGCTGGGGGGCATCTCCAGCGGCCAGGACATCCTGGTAAGCATCGCGCTGAAACCGACCTCCAGCATCCGCATCCCGGGCCGCACGGTCGACCGGAGCGGAACGGAGACGGACATCGTCACCAAGGGCCGTCACGACCCCTGCGTGGGGCTCCGCGCCACGCCCATCGCCGAGGCCATGGTGGCGCTCGTGCTGATGGATCATTATCTGCGGCACCGGGGGCAGAACGCGGATGTAACAAACAATGTAGGAGGGCCTTCAGGCCCGATTGGCGAATAATGAATCGGGCCTGAAGGCCCTCCTACCCGGTCAGAAAGCAAAGGAGAAAACCGAAACCCATGTCGAAAACGTATGACGTCGCAATCGTCGGGGCCACCGGCCTCGTGGGCGAAACCATGATCGAGATCCTGGAGAGCCGGGGCTTCCCGGTGGGGCGGCTCTACCCGCTCGCCAGCGCCCGCTCGGTCGGCCGCACGGTGACCTTCCGCGGCGAGGAGGTCGACGTGGAGGACCTCGCCGAGTTCGATTTCTCCCGGGCGCAGATCGGCCTGTTCTCCGCCGGCGGCTCCGTCTCGGAGGTGCACGCTCCGCGGGCCTGGGATTCCGGCTGCGTCGTGATCGACAACACCTCGTTCTTCCGCTACGACGACGACATCCCGCTGGTGGTGGCGGAAGTGAATCCCGAGGCCATCGCCGGCTACACCACCCGCGGCATCATCGCCAATCCAAACTGCTCCACCATGCAGATGCTGGTGGCGCTGAAGCCCATCCACGAGCGCGCCCGCATCCTGCGCATCAACGTCGCCACCTACCAGGCGGTCTCGGGCGCCGGGCGCAGCGCCGTCGAGAAGCTGGCGAAGGACTCGGCGGCCATGCTGGGCGGCAATCCGCCCGACGAGGAAGGGCCGGAGAAGCGGGTGGCGTTCAACGCCGTGCCCCAGATCGACGTCTTCCTGGATAACGGCTACACCAAGGAAGAGATGAAGATGGTGTGGGAGACCCGCAAGATCTTCGACGACGACACCATCGAGGTGAACCCCACGGCGGTGCGGGTGCCGGTGTTCTACGGCCATTCCGAGGCCGTGCACATCGAGACCGAGGTGAAGCTCACCGCGGACGAGGTGCGCTCGCTGCTGGCGGATGCGCCGGGGGTGAAGGTGGTCGACGGCCACGAGGCCGGCGCCTATCCCACGCCGGTCACCGAGGGTGCGGGCACCGACGAGGTCTACGTCGGCCGCATCCGCGAGGACATCAGTCACCCGTCCGGCATCGACCTCTGGGTGGTATCGGATAACGTACGTAAGGGCGCGGCTCTAAATAGCGTGCAAATAGCTGAAATATTGGTCAAAAATTATTTATAGGCTATAGTTGGCCACGGATTAATGTTAAACGAGCTTGCTAATCTGACCCCGCAGCCTGCCCGCGTTGCACGGCTGCGGGTCAGTTTTATGAGCCGGAGAAGACTTATGCTCGGAAGACTCGCTGGCGCCACGCTGATTCTGCTCCTGGCGTGGTCGGGGACGGCTCAGGCACTGGGCCTCGGGGACATCAGACTCGAGTCGGCGCTGAACGAGCCTTTCCGGGCCGAGATCGAACTGCTGTCGGTGACGCCGGAGGAACTCGAGGGCCTCACCGTCCAGCTGGCGCCCACCGAGACCTTCCAGCGCTACGGCATAGACCGGCCGCCGTTCCTGAGCGGGTTCCGGTTCGAGATCCGGCAGCTGTCCGGCGACCGGGGCGTGGTCCGGATCACTTCCCGCGAGCCCGTGACCGAGCCGTTCGTGACCTTCCTCGCCGAGGCGGTCTGGCCGCGGGGCCGGCTGCTGCGCGAGTACACCGTGCTGCTGGACCCGCCCACCTTCGCGAGCGAGGAGACGGCGGAGCAGGCCGCCCCGGTGCGGGCGCCGGCCGCGCCGGCCGAGCGCAGCCCCGATGCGGGCAGCATCCGGCGTGCACCGGAACCCCGGCAGACCTCGGCCGGCCTCGATGCCGGCGATACCTACCGGGTGCCGCGCAACGAGACGCTGTGGGGCATCGCCCAGCGTGTGCGGCCGAGCGGCCTGACCATGAATCAGGTCATGGTGGCGCTGTACGAGAACAACCCCGAAGCCTTCGACGGCAACATCAACCGGCTGCGCGAGGGCGCCGTCCTGCGCATCCCGTCCGACGATGAGATGTACGGCATCAACCGCTCCGAGGCGGTGGCCGAAGTCAGCCGGCAGAACCAGGCCTGGCAGGGCGGCGAGCCCGGCAGCCTGCGGCTGGTACCCCCGGACGAGGCGCCGCAGACGGCGGCCGCACCGGCGCCGGGCACCGCCGCCGGTACGGCGGGTCCCGGGACCGCGGCCGGCACCAGTGCGGCGGAGGCCGAGCGGCTGCGCCGCCTCGAGACCGAGTTGGCCGAGCGCGAGCGCCTGCTGGCCATCAAGGACCAGGAACTCGCCCGGCTGCGCGAGCAGCTGGCGAGCCGTGAAGACGCGCTGGAGACACCGCCGGCGGCGGCCGCGGACGAACCGGCCACGGCGGCGCCGGGCGTCGATCTGGAGGCAGAAGGCGAGGCGGCTGCAGATGCCGGCGGCGACGAGATCTTCGCCGAGGCCGAGCCCGAGCCCGCAACCGCGGCGGAAGGCGACGAGACGGCGGCGGAGGAGGAGCAGCCGGCAGCACGGGAGCCGGCCCCGGCCCGCACGACCCCGGCCGTCGTGACGACCGATCGCGAGGACGAGGGCGGCATCATGGGACTGCTGGGCGGTCTGCTCGGCAGCATCTGGACCTACGTGGGGCTGGGCGTCGTCGTCATCGCTCTGCTGCTGCTCGTGCTCGCACGGCGCCGCGGCGGCGAGGCCGAGGACAGCACCGGTACCTGGGAGGCGCTGGACGACGACTTCGAGGACGACGAGGAGCGCGAGGCCACCGAGCGCCTGCGCGCGCTCGCGAGCGACGACGACTCCATCCTGGTGGTGGAGAAAGAGGAGGAACCGTCCGGCACGGGCGCCGCAGCGGCGGCCGCAGGCGCAGGCGCCGCGGCAGTGGCGGCGGGCGCGGCGGCCAGGGCCGACGAGCAGCCGGATACGGGTGCGAGCGGCGCGTATTCGCTGGAGGACACCTTCAGCAGCGAGACCGCGATCAACCTGGATCAGTCCGACCCGCTGGCCGAGGCCGATTTCCACATGGCCTACGGGCTCTACGACCAGGCGGCGGACCTGATGCGCAACGCCATCGCGGCGGACCCGGACCGCACCGACCTGAAGGCCAAGCTGGCCGAGGTGTACTTCGTCTGGGGCAACAAGGACGCGTTCGTGGACGCGGCCGAGAACCTGCACGACGCCCTCGGCGGCGCGGCCGGCGAGAGAGATTCCGATTGGGACAAGATCGTGATCATGGGCCAGCAGATCGCGCCGGACCACGAACTGTTCGCGGGCGCGGCGGCCGCCGGCGGCGGCGAGGTCGATCTGTCCTTCGACGAGGAGAGCGGCGTCGGCACGCTGGACGTGGACTTCGGCTCCGACGAGGAAGGCGGCGTCGATCTGGCCTTCGGGGACGAGGACAGCGGCGAGGCCGATCTGGAAGGCACGTCGGGCGGCCTGGATTTCGTGCTCGACGAGACCGGCGAGCGCACCGGCACCAACGAGATGCTGCTGGATCCGGCGGATCTGGCCGAGACGGGCGAGTATGACCGGTATGGGGCGTCGGACGACAGCCTCGGTGCCGAGGAGCCCACCCAGGAATCGCCGACGCTGGAGACTCCGTACGAGGAGGACACCCAGGAGTCGCCGACCCTGGAGACACCATTCGAGGAAGAGGACACCCGCGAGTCGCCGACGGTGGAGACGCCGGCCGGCGCTTCTGCCGACGAGGACGCGGACGACGAGATCACCCAGGAGACCCCGACCATCGAAACCTGGGGGCTGGGCGAGGACGAGACCACCGAACTGCCGGCAGCCGGCGAGGAAGAGCAGCGCCGCTCCGAGCAGACGGCCGAGATCGACCTGGACGACCTGGGCCTGGATCTGCACGGCCTGGAAGAGTCCGGCGAGCGTTCGGCCACCGTGCTGCAGTTCCAGGACGACGGCGGCGAGTCCGACGAAGATCTGCTGGACCGCACCGGCGAGACCCAGGTGCTGGGCGACGACGACGCGACGATGCTCGCGCCGGGCGCTGCCGGCGCGGACGAGCCCATTGGTGACGAGTCCATTGATGACGAGTCCGGGGGTGACGAGTCCTGGCGCGAGAGGCCCGGCGACGACGACGCGACCACCCTGGCCCCTGCGGCGGATCCTGACTTCGCCGAGACCGAGGCGCTGGACGAGCGCGACGACGACACGGGCGCCACCGGCCGTATGCCCCGCCTGGGCGCGGAAGACGTGGACGTCGATCTGGACGATCTCACGGCCGCCATCAAGCAGAGCGACCTCGGCGACCTGGAGACTCCCCGGGACGAGGACGACACGGTCGAACAGCGCACCTCGACCGACGCCACGGGGCGCTTCAGCAGCGAAGTCTTCGACGACGACGAGCTGGACTCCATCCTCGACCTGGACGTGGGCGAGGACCTGTCCGACGAGGACGACGCCCCGACCGAGACGGGCATGCAGGAGGCCGGCGAGGGCCGCACCCAGACCGAGGTGGGCACCAAGCTGGACCTGGCGCGGGCCTACGTGGACATGGGCGACCCGGAGGGCGCGCGCAGCATCCTGCAGGAGGTGCTCGAGGAGGGCGACGAGGGTCAGCGCCAGGAGGCCAACCGGCTGCTGGACGCGCTGCCCGACTGAGTGGCTGACGAAGACCGCCCGGCCGCGCGAGCGGCCGACCGCGTGGCCGAACGTATCGCCATGGGCGTCGAGTACGACGGCACCGCCTTCCAGGGCTGGCAGCGCCAGTCCCACGGCCGCGCCATCCAGAACGCCTTCGAGGCCGCGCTGTCGGCGGTGGCCGACGAGCCCGTCGAGGCCGTCTGCGCCGGCCGTACCGACTCCGGCGTGCACGCCACCGGCCAGGTGATCCACTTCGAGCCGCCGGTGCGGCGCCGGCTGCGCAGCTGGCTGCTCGGCACCAACAGCAATCTGCCGGCCGACGTCAGTGTGAGCTGGGCGCATGCCGTCAGTCCCGACTTCCACGCCCGTTACTCGGCCGTGTCGCGCAGCTACCGCTATCTCATACTGAACCGGCCGGTGCGCTCGGCGCTGCACCGCCACCGGGCGTGCTGGGTGCACCAGCCCCTGGACCAGGGGCGCATGGGCGAGGCGGCACGCCATCTCGTCGGCGAGCACGATTTCTCCGCCTTCCGTGCCGCCGGTTGCCAGTCCCGCTCGCCGATGCGCAACGTCACCGCCATCACGGTGTCCCGGCAGGGCGAGTGGGTGGCCATCGACGTGAGCGCGAATGCGTTCCTGCAGCACATGGTACGCAACATCGCCGGTCTTCTGATCACGGTGGGGCGGGGCGAGCGGGAGCCGGACTGGGCGGCGGAGCTGCTGGCCGGCCGGGACCGCACCGCCGGCGCCTTCGCCGCGCCCGCGGCGGGCCTGACGCTCGTCGCCGTGGATTATCCGCCGGAGTTCGGCCTGCCGGACGGCCGTGATTTCGCCGGTCTGCCGGCAGCGCTGCCGCCGGTCTGACAGGGAAGGGGACGAGGGGGTATCATCGCCGCATGAGCTGGTTCTCGAAGATCATGCCGTCTCGCATCAGCACGGAGGGACGCACCCGGTCGGTGCCGCGTGGCATCTGGATCAAGTGCCAGGCCTGCGACGCGCAGCTCTACCGCGCCGAGGTGGAGCGCAACCTGCACGTCTGCCCGAAGTGCGACTATCACATGCGCATCGGCGCGCGGCAGCGGCTGGAGTCCTTCCTGGACAAGGACTCCATGAACGAGCTGGACGCGGGCATACAGCCCCGCGACCCGCTGAAGTTCCGTGACAGCAAGCGCTACCGGGACCGCCTGTCCCAGGCCCAGAAGCAGACCGGTGAGAAGGACGCGCTGGTCACCGTCACCGGCGCGCTGCACAGCCGCCCGGTGGTCTGCTCCGCGTTCGAATTCAGCTTCATGGGCGGCTCCATGGGCTCGGTGGTCGGCGAGCGCTTCGCCCGCGCCGCCGGGCATGCGCGGGAGACCAGCATGCCGCTGATCAATTTCTCGGCCAGCGGCGGGGCACGCATGCAGGAGGCCTTGTTCTCGCTGATGCAGATGGCAAAGACCAGCGCCGCGCTGGCGGCACTGGCCCGGGCGAAGGTGCCGTTCGTCTCCGTCATGACCGATCCCACCACCGGCGGGGTCTCCGCCAGCCTGGCGATGCTCGGCGACGTGAATATCGCGGAGCCGCGGGCGCTGATCGGATTCGCCGGCCCGCGGGTCATCGAGCAGACCGTGCGCCAGACGCTGCCGGAGGGCTTCCAGCGCAGCGAGTTCCTGCTCGATCACGGCGCGCTGGACATGATCGTGGACCGGCGGCAGATGCGCGACACCATCGCCGACGTCATCGCCATGCTGGAGCGCCGCCCCTCGCCGCTGCCGGCCTGAGCCGGGTCCCCGCCCGCGTGGAGGCACCCCTCGTGAGCCGCAGGGATTTCGCTACCCTCGAAGAATGGCTGGACTGGCAGTCCGGGCTCAGCGCCGCCGAGATCGAGCTCGGCCTGGAGCGTGTGGCCCGGGTGCTCGCCGACATGGGGCTTTCGCGCCCGCCTCTGGTGATCACCGTCGGCGGCACCAACGGCAAGGGTTCGGCCGTGGCCTTGCTGGAACACCTCGCCCGGCAGGCCGGCCGCCGGCCGGGCGTCTATACCTCGCCTCACCTCGTGCGCTACAACGAGCGCATCCGGCTGGACGGCCGCGAGGCTGACGACGCCGAGATCATCGCGGCCTTCCGCCAGGTGGAGGCGGCCCGGGGCGAGGTGCCGCTGACCTATTTCGAATACGGCACGCTGGCCGCACTGGCCGCCTTCGAGGCGGCGGGCACGGACTGCGTGCTGCTGGAGGTGGGCCTCGGCGGGCGGCTGGATGCCACCAACGCCGTGGACGCCGACGGTGTGATCATCACCAGCGTCTCCCTGGACCACGAGGAGTGGCTGGGCAGCGACGTCGAGTCGATAGGCCGGGAGAAGGCGGGCATCATGCGCCACGGCCGTCCCGCCGTCTTCGGCGGCCGGCAGCCGCCCGCCTCCGTGGCGGAGCATGCCGCGGCGATCGGTGCCGACCTGCGACTGGCGGGCCGGGATTTCCGCGCCGTGATCCTTAATGAGGGCTTGCCCGATCAGGCCCCGCCGGACCGCTGGGACTGGGAAGGGCGCCGCACCACGCTGGCCGAGCTGCCGCGGCCGGTCTTCGGCGGACCCGAGCAGATCGAGAATGCCGCAGCGGTGTTCGCGCTGCTGGAGGCGCTCGGCCTGGATGCCTGGCTGCAGCCGGACGCCG
This sequence comes from Woeseiaceae bacterium, assembly GCA_035655155.1. Classification (GTDB taxonomy): domain Bacteria; phylum Pseudomonadota; class Gammaproteobacteria; order Steroidobacterales; family Woeseiaceae; genus Lentisalinibacter. The sequence continues at coordinate 4,228 of DASRVH010000017.1, read as the reverse complement.
TCGCGCGCGCCCTCGCGATGCCGGGACCCGCAGGGCGCCAGCAGCGGCTGCGGGCCGGCGCGGAGTGGTGGCTCGACGTGGCCCACAACGGCGCTGCTGCGCGGGCCCTCGCCGACCGTCTGGCCGCAGAGCCGGCGGTCGGCACCACCTTCGCGCTGGTCGGATTGCTGGCGGACAAGGACGCGGCGGAGTTCGCCACGGCCCTGGCCGGCGTCGTCGACGAGTGGCTGGCGGTGCCGCTGGACTCTCCTCGCGGCACGCCGGTGACCACGCTGGCGGCCGCCATCGCGAACGCCACCGGCCGGCCCTGCCGCATCGAGCCCTCGGTGGCCTCGGCGGTGGCGACGGCGCGGGCGCGCGCCGGCCCGGCGGACCGGGTCGTGGCGGCCGGCTCGTTCTACGTCGTCGGCCCGGCTACAGAGGCGCTTCGGCTATACTCGCCGCCGGAGCGGGAACAGCGACCGCCACCGCCGGGCGTCCGGTCCCGGCAATCCGTGCCGGAAAATCGGCACTGATCTGATGGAATTGGAATTGGAATCGCGAAACGGGGTATAGCTGCCTGTCGCCATGGATCGATCGACCAAAGAACGTCTGACCGGGGCCATCGTGCTCGTCGCCGTCGCCTGGCTCGTCATCCCGGTGTTCCTGGACGGCCCGGAAGAACAGACCGGCACGGTCCGCCAGAGCGTGGACCTGCCGGGACAGGAGGAGGGCCAGCCGACCCGCACCCGCCGCATCGTGCTCGACCCCCGGTCGGAGACCGTGCGCGGCGACGAGGCCGGCGAGAAGATCACGGACCCGCCGCCCGCCACCCGGAGGCTGCCGGCGCCGGCGAGCGGCAGCGGAGAGGCGCAGGCGGCCCGTCAGCCCGAACCCGAGCCCGAGCCCGAACCGAAGCCGGAGCCGGAGCCCGAGTCCGCGGCCGCGCCGGCGCAGCAGCCATCGCCCGCCGCGGCGGAATCGTTATGGGCGGTGCAGCTCGGCAGCTTCTCCAACGAGGAAAACGCGGAAGGATTGGCAGCGGATCTGCGCGACCAGGGCTTCCCGGCCTTTCTCAGCCGCGTGCAGAGTGGCGGGCGCACGCTGCATCGGGTGCGTGTCGGGCCCCAGGGCAGCCGCGACGAGGCTGAGAAAGTCGCCGCGGCCCTCGCGAAGGCAGGGCAGAAGGGGCAGGTCGTCACCCATCCGTGAGCACGCCCGCTAGTCTGATAAACTGACGGCCGTCCGACGCAGCGCCGTCCCGTCCCGTACCGACGATACTGAGCGAACACACACCCCATGGTCCCGGTCGCAGATATCGCCATCGCCGTGCTGGTCCTGATCTCCATGATCGTCGGGGCCTGGCGCGGGTTCTTCAAGGAGGCCGTCTCCGTCGTCTCTCTCGTCGTCGCCATCTGGCTCGCGTTCCAGCTCGCGCCGCTGGGTGCGGGCGTGGTGGAAACGGTGGCCGGCGACTGGATCGGCTCCGAGGGGCTGCAGGCGTGGATCGGGCGCGGCCTGATCTTCGTGGCGGTGCTGCTCATCGGCGGCCTCGTGGGCTGGCTGATCTCCATGGTGGTGGAGGCGAGCGGACTGAGCGGCACGGACCGTTTCCTCGGCCTCGGCTTCGGCTTCGGCCGCGGCGCACTGCTCGCGGGCGTGCTGGCACTGGCCGGCGGCTATCTCGGCTTCTCCCAGGATCAGTGGTGGCAGGAGTCCCGCCTGATGCCGTACGCCGAGCGCATCGGCAACGGCATCCGCGTGCTGGCGCCGCGGGCCCTGGAGGCGATAGACGGCATCGACGACATGGGCGGCGCGGACGGCGATACCCTGGAGGGGCCCGATGATCCTATAGCGATGCGACCCGCCTCCGAGTCCCACGGGAGGATTGCATGTGCGGCGTAGTCGGCATCGCTGGCACCAGCCCGGTCAACCAGGCCATCTATGATGCCCTGACCGTGCTGCAGCACCGGGGCCAGGACGCCGCCGGCATCGTGACGTGGGACGGCCAGCGCCTGCATTCGCGCAAGAGCAACGGCCTGGTCCGGGACGTCTTCCACCAGCGCCACATGCTGCGCCTGAAAGGCAACATCGGCATCGGCCACGTGCGCTATCCCACGGCCGGCTGCTCCAGTTCGTCCGAGGCCCAGCCGTTCTACGTGAACTCCCCCTACGGCATCTGCCTGGGGCACAACGGCAACCTGACCAACGCCGCGGAGCTCTCGGACCTGCTGCGTCGCGAGGACCGGCGGCACCTGAACACGGGCTCGGACTCCGAGGTGCTGCTGAACGTATTCGCCCACGAGTTGCAGCAGCGGGCCGACGGCGAACTCACGCCGGACGTCGTCTTCGACTCGGTGGCCGCCGTGCACGAGCGCTGCCGCGGCGGCTATGCGGTGACCGCGCTCATCATCGGCCAGGGCATGCTCGCTTTCCGCGACCCCTACGGCATCCGCCCGCTGGTGCTGGGCAGCCGCCGGACGCCGGCCGGCACCGAGTACATGGTGGCCTCGGAGAGCGTGGCGCTGGATGCGCTCGGCTTCCGCCTGGTGCGCGACATCCTGCCCGGCGAGGCGATATTCGTGGACACCGCGGGCCAGCTGCACATGCGCGCCTGCGCCGAGCAGCGCGCCTACGCACCCTGCATCTTCGAGTTCGTCTATTTCGCCCGGCCGGATACCATCATCGACCGGCTGAGCGTGTACAAGACCCGGCTGCGCATGGGCGAGACCCTGGCCGACCAGATCCTCGCCGCCCGGCCGGACCACGACATCGACGTGGTGATTCCCATCCCGGACACGAGCCGCACGGCGGCGGTGCAGGTGGCCCACCGCCTGGGCGTCAAGTACCGGGAAGGCTTCATCAAGAACCGCTACATCGGCCGGACCTTCATCATGCCGGGCCAGGCCATGCGCGAGCGCTCCGTGCGGCGCAAGCTGAACGCCATCGACCTGGAGTTCCGCGGCAAGAACGTGCTGCTGGTGGACGATTCCATCGTGCGCGGCACCACCTCCCAGCAGATCATCCGCATGGCGCGCGAGGCCGGCGCGCGCAAGGTCTATTTCGCCTCGGCGGCACCGCCGGTGCGCTACCCCAACGTCTACGGCATCGACATGCCGGCGGCCAGCGAGCTGGTTGCCCACGGCCGCTCCGAGAGCGAGGTGGAGAAGCTGATCGGCGCCGACTGGCTGATCTATCAGGACCTGGACGATCTGGTGCGGGCGGTGCAGCACGACGACGCCGAGATCAACGAGTTCGACACCTCCTGCTTCTCCGGCCGGTACGTCACCGGCGACGTCACCGAGGATTACCTGCGCCAGCTCGAGACCGCCCGCTCGGACGAGGCCAAGCAGCTGTTCCTGGGGCTGGGCAGCGACGGCGGCGACGGCGCCGCCGGGCAGGCGGCCGACGAGGGCACGGAAGAGAGCGACGCGGCCATGAGGGCGGTCTAGGGTCTCGCGGCTTTTATCGTCAATAGACCATAGACCTGGCCGCCGCGGCGGGAGAGCTCCGGGATGAGCCACAGATTCATGATCATCGACGCTCATCCGGAATTCCGGACGCTGCTGATGCATCACATCACCACCGTCTGGCACGACGCGGTGATCACCGAGTACGACCCCCACGTCTCCGGCGCGCTCGCCGACACCTTCGGCGGCGCCGACCACGACGTCGTCCTGATCGGCCATCGACTCGGCAGCATGGACGGGCTGCAGGCGCTGCGCCGCTATTGCGCGCGCCCCGCGTTCCCGCCGGCGATTTTCTTCACCTCCAGCCGGGATCCGGCCGACGGCGCCCGGGCCCTGCAGTACGGCGCCCAGAGCTTCTTCCACAAATCGGACATCGGCCATGCGGCCCTCATCGCCGCGCTGCGCCGGGCGCTCGGCTCGCGCCGCAGCCTCGCCTCCACCGACAGCCTGTTCTTCGGCGAGGGTGGCCAGGACGGCAAGGACGGCAAGGGCAGCAAGGGCGGCAGCGCGCGGGGCTACCGGCTGCGGCGCAAGATCGCCTCGGGCGACGGTTCGGCCGTGTACCTGACGGAACACGAGGCCAGCGGCCGGGAGGTGGTGCTGAAGATCCTGCGCGAGGTGCCGGACGCCACCGACGAGGACGAGGACGCGCTGACCCGCTTCCTGCAGGAGGCCGAGGTCATCGCCGAGCTGGACAACCCCAACATCGTGCGCATCCACGACCTCGGCATCGGCGACGATCACGCCTACATCGCCATGGAATATTTCCCCGCCGGCGA
>DASRVH010000016.1:0-41434 GCA_035655155.1 Woeseiaceae bacterium | reverse complement strand
ATCCGAACTCACCGAGTACCGCCGCCATGCGGTCGGTTTCGTCTTCCAGTTCTACAACCTGATCCCCAGCCTGACCGCCCGGGAGAACGTCTCCATCGTCACGGAGATCGCCCGCAATCCGATGACGCCGGAAGAAGCGCTCGAAATGGTGAACCTAGGGCCGCGGATGGATCACTTCCCGGCCCAGCTGTCCGGCGGCGAGCAGCAGCGCGTCGCCATCGCCCGCGCCATTGCCAAACGCCCCGAGGTGCTGCTCTGCGACGAGCCCACCGGCGCACTCGATTCGAAGACCGGCGTGCACGTGCTCGAGGCCCTGGCGCGGGTGAACGAGGAGTACGGCACCGCCACGGCGGTGATCACGCACAACGCGAGCATTGCCGATATGGCGGACCGGGTGCTGTTCATGAGTGACGGGCAGATCTCGGGCGAACGGCGCAACGAGACCCGCAAGCCGCCCTCGGAGATCAGCTGGTAGTCCGATGCGCGCGCTCGACCGCAAGCGCTGGCGGGAGCTCTGGCAGATGCGCAGCCAGGCCGCCGCCATCGCCATGATCATCGCGAGCGGCGTGGCTACCTATATCATCTCGCTCAGCACCCTCGATTCGCTGACTCTCACCCAGAGCAACTACTACCAGGCCTACCGTTTCGCGGAGGTGTTCGCCTCGCTGAAGCGCTCGCCGCTCTCCCTGGTGGAGCGGGTGCGCGACATCGAGGGCGTGAGCGAGGCGGAGGCGCGGGTCAAGGCGCAGATCAACGTTGAGGTGCCGGGGTTCGAGGATCCGGTGACCGGCCTGCTGGTCTCGCTGCCCGACGATCGTGCGCCGCTGCTGAACCAGCTGCACCGGGTCCGGGGCCGCACGCCGGCCTCGGACCGGCCGTGGGAGGTGGTCATCAACGAGGCGTTCGCCGACGCCCAGGACCTGGCGCCGGGCGACACCATCATCGGCATCATCAACGGTCGGCGGGAGGATCTCGCCATCGTCGGGGTCGCGCTCTCGCCGGAGTTCATCTACCAGATCCGTCCCGGGGACATCTTTCCGGACTACGAGCGCTACGCGATCATGTGGATGGGCTACCGCGGGCTCAGCGTCGCTTATGACATGGACGGTGCGTTCAACGATCTGGTCCTCACGCTGGAACCCGGCGCCCGGGCCGAGGCGGTGATCGAGCGTCTCGACGCGCTGCTCGAACCCTACGGCGGTCAGGGGGCCTACACCCGGGAAGATCAGCTCTCCCACCGCTACATCACTCAGGAGATCGTCAGCCTGGAGGCCATGGCGAGGATCTTCCCGGTGATCTTCCTCGCCTTCGCCGCCTTCCTGATCAACTTCGTCACCAACCGGCTGATACGCGCCGAGCGGGACCAGATCGGGGTGCTGAAGGCCTTCGGCTACGACAACCTCACCGTCGGCCTCCATTACGTCAGCGTCATCCTCGTCATCGTGCTGGCGGGAGCCGCCCTCGGCATCGGCTTCGGGGCGTGGGCGGCACGCGGCCTCACCGGCATCTACATCGAGTTCTTCCGGTTCCCGCGGCTGGACTACGTACTGAGACCCGACGTACTGCTCACGGGCGTCCTCGTCACCCTCGGCGCCGGCATGGCCGGCACCCTGCATGCGTTCCACTCGGCGGTCCGTCTGTCGCCGGCGGAGGCGATGCGTCCCGACACCCCGCCGGTCTACCGGCAGAGCCTCGTGGAGCGGCTGTTCGGCCACGGCTTCCTCGATCAGCCCACCCGCATGATCCTGCGCCACATCGGCCGCGCACCTCTGAAGAGCGCCATGACCGTGCTCGGCGTGGCCCTGTCCACCGGGCTCGTGATGTCCGGCAATTTCCAGGAGGACGCCGTCGACTACATGATGTGGAGCCACTTCAACCTGGCCGCCAGGGAGGATGTCACGGTCACCTTCAACGAGCTCGCCGGCAACGAGGCGGAGTACGAGCTGGCCGCGCTGCCCGGCGTGCTGCAGGCCGAGGGGATGCGCGCCGTGCCCGTGCGCTTTCGCTACGGCAACCGCTCATACCGCTCGGCCATCCAGGGCTACCGGCCCGATGCGGAACTCCACCGTCTCGTGGATACCTCGCTGGATCCGGTCCCGCCGCCGCCGGAAGGCCTGTTGCTCACCAGCTACCTGGGCGAGGAAATCCTGGGCGTGCGTCCGGGCGACACGGTCACCGTGGAGGTGCTAACCGGCCGGCGGCCCGTCCTCGACCTGCCCGTCGCCGGTTTCGTGGAGGAGTACATCGGCATCTCCGGCTACATGCAACTCGCAACGCTCAACCGGCTGATGCGCGACGGCCATGTGCTGACCGGCAGTTTCCTCGCCATCGACCCCGTCGACCAGGCGCGGGTGTTCGACGAACTGATGCGCCGTCCCGGGGTCGGCGCCATCGCCCAGCGCAGCCAGTCCATCGAGAGTTTCTACGAGTCCTTCGCGGAGACCATCCTGGTGTTCACCTTCGTCAACACGTTGCTGGCGGCGAGCATCGCCTTCGGGGCGGTCTACAACAGCGCGCGCATCGCGCTGGCCGAGCGCAGCCGCGAGCTCGCGAGTCTGCGCGTGCTCGGATTCACCCGGGCCGAGATTGCCTATATCCTGATCGGCGAGCTGATGCTGCTCGTCATCGTCGGCGTCGGCTTCGGTTTTCTGGTGGGGCGCGGTATCTGCGCGCTGTTCGCCGAGGCGATCTCCTCGGACATCTACCGGGTGCCTCTCGTGCTCGAGCCGAGCACCTACGCTTTCGGCGCCGCCGTCGTGCTCGGCTCGGGACTGATCTCCGCGGCCGTCATCAAGCGTCGGCTGGACAATCTGGATCTGGTGGCAGTGCTGAAGACGATGGAGTAGGCCGTGGCGAGTCGCAGGAACATCATCATCGGCATCGTGGCCGCCGTCGCGGCGCTGCTCCTGTACCTGGGATTTCGGCCCCAGCCGCTGCCCGTGGAGACGGGCAGCGTCAGCCGCGGGCCGCTCAGCGTCACCGTGACCGAGGAGGGCAAGACCCGGATTCGCGAGCGCTACCTTATCACCGCGCCGGTGGCAGGCTTCGCCGCGCGCATCGAACTCGAGGAAGGCGACACGGTGGCCGCGGATGCCCCGCTGGTGGCGATCGAACCCGCGGCGCCGGCCGTGCTGGACCGCCGCAGCCGGGCGGAGGCGCGTGCCGGGGTGTCTGCGGCGGAGGCGGCGCTGGAAGCCGCCGAGACCCGGGTGCGCGCGGCGGAGGCCGAGGCGGAGCTTGCCGAGGCGGAGCGCGAGCGCATCGAGCGGCTCTACGAGACCAACGCGGTTTCCCGCGCCGAGTACGATCGTGTGCTCGCCGCCGCCCGGCGTAGCGCGGCGGGACTGCGGGCGGCGCGGGCCGAGGCGGACGTGGCCCGCTACGAGCTGCAGGCTGCCCGGGACGTGCTGCGCTACACGGCGGCGGACCCGGGCGGCGAACCGCCCGAGGAAGTGGTGGTGCGCTCGCCCATCGACGGCAGCGTGCTCGCCGTCGTCCACGAGAGCGAGGGCGTGGTGGCCGCCGGCCAGCACCTGCTGACGCTGGGCGATCCGCGCAATCTCGAGGTGGAGGTGGAGCTCCTGTCGGCCGACGCGGTGCGCCTGGCACCCGGCATGCCCGTGCGCTTCCTGCGCTGGGGGGGTGAGGGCGCCCTGAAAGGGGAGGTGCGGGTGGTCGAGCCGTCCGGCTTCACGAAGATCTCGGCCCTGGGCGTGGAGGAGCAGCGCGTGATCGTGCTGGTGGACATCCTCTCGCCGCCGGGGCGCTGGGCGCGCCTGGGCGACGGCTACCGGGTGGAGGCGGAGTTCGTCCTGTGGTCCGGCGAAGACGTGCTGCAGGTGCCCTCCAGCGCCGCCTTCCGGCGCGGTGAGCAGTGGGCGGTATTCGTGGTCGAGGACGGGCGCGCCGTCTTGCGCCCGATCAGCGTGGGGCGCAGGGGCCAGTTCCGCGTGCAGGTGCTCGACGGCCTGGCCGAGGGCGAGACCATCGTGCTGTACCCGGACGACGAGGTGGAAGACGGGCGCAGTCTGGACGTCGGCTAGCGCCGGCCGCCGGTGTTCACGGGCTGTCCGTCTGCTGCGTGCGGCGCCGGTATTCGCCGGGCGCCACGCCGTACCAGCGCCTGAATGCCCGGCCGAAGTTCGCGGCGTCCTGGTAACCCAGCCGGTAGCCGATTTCCGCCACGCCCCACCGCGTGCTGGCCAGGTACTCGTGGGCGAGGCTGCGATGCACCTCGTCCAGGATGCGCCGGTAGGAGGTGCCCTCGCGCTTCAGCCGCCGGATCAGGGTGCGGCGCGAGACGTTTAGCCGCCGCGCCACGTGCTCGAGGCCCGGCGAGCGCCCGCCGGCCATGAGCAGACACTGGCGCACGTCGACCTCCAGAGCCGAGCGCTCGGCCACCTGCTGCAGCAATTCCTCGCAGCGGGCCAGCGACACCTTGTGCATGGCCTCGTCGTAGAGCAGGCAGGGCGCCGCAAGCCACGCGGCCGGCAGGGTGGTCGTGTACTGGTCGCCGCTGAAGCGCAACTCGCCTTCGAAGCGGGCCTCGAACTCGGCCCGCAGATCCGCCCGGTCGGCGGGCAGGTGCCAGACGAGGCCGGGGCCCTTGCGGCCGGCCGCGTGGCCGACCACGTGGGCGATCACCTGCAGCCCCGTGAGCTGCATGATCTCCATCAGGACGGGACGCAGTGCGCCGAGTTCCTCGCGCTCGTGATAGCGGACCTGCACCGTGTCGCCCGCCTCGCGGATCTCGCCCCAGGCGAACGGCGCGCGGATCTCTCCGAACTTGGTCATGATCTTCAGCGCGTCGCCGAGCGTCGGCGAGGTGATGGCCGCGATGCCGAGGGGGCCATGGTGGGCCACGTCCATGCGCGCCGCCATCTCCAGATGCCAGCCCGGCTCGAGGCGCCGGTCGATCGCCTGCAGCAAGCGGCGCACCGCCGCGAACGGGACGTAATGGTCGGTGCCCTCGATCTCCCGCGCCCGGATGCGTGCCGCCCTCAGGATCTCCCGCCGATCGGGTTCGTCCAGGTCGAGGGCGCCGATGAAAGTCCTGATATAGGTGACGGGAAGATGCATATTTTGGCACTTAATAACCAGCCACTGGCATTTCTAGCACTGTTATCCGTCACCGGTCAAAGCACAATGGGGTCATGGTGCGGCGAGCGCGCCAACGGATCGGGCGATCCGGGACCGGGTCCCGGCTCGCAACAGGGGGAAAAGATGAAGACGTTCACTTACAGCACGCCGGATGGCGTGGCCATGGCCTACACCGACCGCAAGCGCAGCTGGTGGTCGTTGTCCGTACTCTGGGCACTCTACCCGCTGGTCGGCATCGGCCTGCATGCCTGGACCGGAATCGAGGCGATGCTGCTGGTGCCGCTGTTCACGAGCTATGTCGTGGCGCCCGCCATGGACTGGCTGATGGGCGAGGACGAGAGCAACCCGCCCGAACGCATCGTGCGCGAACTGGAGGACGACCCCTACTACCGGGTGCTCACCTACGTCACCGTGCCCATGCACTTCGTCTCCCTGATTGCCGCGGCCTGGTGGGCCGGCACCCAGGACCTGTCCTGGTGGGGCTACCTGGTGCTGGCGATGACGGCGGGCATGGCGAGCGGCCTCGGCATCAATACCGGTCACGAACTGGGCCACAAGAAGTCGAAGCTGGAGCGCTGGCTCGCGAAGATCGTGCTCGCGGTGCCCTTCTACGGCCACTTCTGGATCGAGCACAACAAGGGCCACCACCGGGACGTCGCCACGCCGGAGGACCCGGCCAGCGCCCGCATGGGCGAGAGCATCTACAAGTTCGCGCTGCGCGAGATCCCCGGCGCCATGAAGCGGGGCTGGCGCGAGGAACGAGTGCGCCTCGAGCGCAAGGGCAAGTCGGTGTGGAGCCTGGACAACGAGATCCTGCAGTCCTACCTGATCTCCATCGCGCTGCAGGCGGGACTCATCATCGCCTTCGGCTGGATCATGATCCCGTTCCTCGCCATCCATAACGTGCTCGCCTGGTGGCAGCTCACCAGCGCCAACTACATAGAGCACTACGGCCTGCTGCGGCAGAAGCAGGAGAACGGCCGCTACGAGCGCTGCCAGCCGCATCATTCCTGGAACTCGAACCACGTCTACTCGAACCTGCTGCTGTTCCACCTGGAGCGCCACTCGGACCACCACGCGCACCCGACCCGGCGCTACCAGTCGCTCAGGCACTTCGAGGACCTGCCCCAGCTGCCAAACGGTTACTTCGGCATGTACCTGATCGCCTACATCCCCTCGCTCTGGTACCGGGTGATGGACAAGCGGGTGCTCGCACTGCCGCACATCGACGGGGACCTCTCCAGAGTGAATATCGATCCGGACCGGCGCGAAGAGATCCAGGCCCGTTACGGGCGTCCCGCCGCGGAGCCCGCGGCGGCATGACGGAAGCGGAGCGCATGGCCCGGTACGAATGCCCGGACTGCGGCTACGTCTACGACGAGGCGAGCGGCGACGATCACGAAGGCTATCCGCCGGGCATGAAGTTCCGGGAGCTGCCCGAGGAGTTCGTGTGTCCCGATTGTGCGGTGCGATACAAGGAGGATTTCGTCCGCATCGGCGAATGACGCCCTCGTCCCGGAGCCCCGCCCCGTCTATACTGGCTGCACCACGGCGGAGCAGCGAATAGGGACGTTCTGATGCGCGAACAATCCTGGGGACTGGTCATCGCGGTTGCCGCGACGCTGGTCCTGCTCGTCTTCACCGGCTACCAGCTGCTGCAGCGGGACGAGCCGGAGGAGACGCCGGCGGAACCGCCACCGGCCGCGGACATCGGGGAGCCTGCCCCGCCGCCGGAGCCACGCTATCCCATCGAGGAGCCGCAGCCCGAACCGGCCGAGCCCGGGGAGGCGGACACCGGCGAGGCGTCCGAGGAACCCGCCCGGCCGCCGCTGCCCCCGCTCGATGAGAGTGACGAGCCGTTCGCCGGCACGGTAGACGAGCTGCTGCCGGAGCAGGAGATCCCCGAGCTGGAGTTCCGCGACCGCCTGATCCGCAAGATCGTGGCCACGGTCGACGGTCTCGAACGCGAGGCGCTGCCGGAGCGTGTCCGTCCCGTGGAGCCGGTGCCCGGCTCGTTCCGTGTCTCCGGCAAGGTGGACGGCGACCTCTACATCCTGAGCCCCGCGAACTACGAGCGCTACGACGGGCTGGTGAATGCGGCGGCGGAGATCGACCTGTCCCGCGCCGCCGACCTGTACCGGCGCTACTACCCCCTCTTCCAGCAGGCCTGGGCCGAACTCGGCTACCCGGACAGCTACTTCAACGATCGCCTGGTGGTGGTGATCGACCAGTTGCTGGCGACCCCGGACGTGGCAGACCCCGTGCGGCTGGTCCGGCCCCACGTGCTGTACCGCTACGAGAACCCGGTGCTCGAGGGCCTGTCGAGCGGACAAAAGCTGCTGATACGCATGGGCCCGGACAACCGGGCCACGGTGAAGACCCTGCTGCGTCAGTTCCGGGCGGAGATTACCGGCATGGAGGAGATAGCCGGGCAGTCGTCTGACTCCGACAATGCGGGCGGAACTGCCGATACGGACGAAAAGAACATCGCCGAAGACGGCTGAGCCACGAGCGTTGCGGGGGAGGCAGATGAAGCGACTGTTCGTCACCCTGGCCGTCGCCGCGGGCGTCCTGCTGGCCGCGGCCTATGTTTTCCGCACCGAGCTCGCCACCCGTGCCATGCGCGGCGTCGTGGCTTCGAACCTGCAGACCGACCTCGCGCGCGAGCTGCCGGACGGGCTGCACGTCGCGCTGTGCGGAGCCGGCTCGCCGCTGCCGGATCCGCTGCGCTCGGGGCCGTGCACGGCCGTAATGGCAGGCGAGCGCCTCTATATCGTCGACGTCGGCGGCGGCGCCTCGCGCACGCTGTCCCGGCTGCGTATCCCCCAGGGCGCCATCGACGCCATACTGCTCACCCATTTCCATTCGGATCACATAGACGGCCTGGGCGAGTTGCTGATGCAGCGCTGGGCGAACGGGACTGCGGTCGCCCCGACGCCGGTCATTGGTCCGGCCGGCGTGGAGGAGGTGGTGCGCGGCTTCGGGCTGGCCTATGCGGCCGACGACGGCTACCGGATCGCCCATCACGGCGCAGCCGTCATGCCGCCGGCCGGCGCCGGCGGCATCGCCAGGCCCTTCCCGCCGCCGCGCGCCGGCGCGCCGGTGGTCGTGCTCGACGACGGCGGTCTCCGGATCACCGCGTTCCGGGTCGAGCATGCGCCAGTGGAGCCGGCCGTGGGATACCGGTTCGACTATGCCGGCCGCTCGGTGGTGATCAGCGGCGATACCAGCCCTTCGGACGAGGTGCGGCGACAGGCGGCCGGCGTCGATCTGCTCGTGCACGAGGCGCTCGCGCCCCATCTGGTCGCGCTGCTGACCGAGGGCGCCAGGGAGGCCGGCCGCGACAATCTCGTGACCATCACCGAGGACATTCTCGAGTACCACACCACGCCGGTGGAGGCCGCCCGCATCGCGGCGGAAGCCGAGGTGGGCTTCCTGCTCTACAACCACATCGTGCCGCCGCTGCCGCTGGCCCCTCTCGAGGACGCCTTCACCGAAGGCGTCGATGCGGTCTACGCCGGTCCGTTCCGTGTGGGTCGCGACGGCACGCTCGTCTCGCTGCCGGCCGGCAGCGAGACGATCGAGGTCGACGAGTTGCTGTGATCCGCCGCAGGACCCCGCAATGGACGCGCTGGAACTGAAGATACCGCCGGCCGCCGTCACCGTGCTGACGGGCATCGGGATGTGGGCGACGGCGGAGGCCTTCCCGGTGCTCGACATACCCCTGCCGCCTTTGTGGCGCGCCGGGCTCGGCGTGGTGCTGGTGGCGGCCGGCGTCTTCATCGCGCTGGCGGGTATCGGCGAATTCCGGCGTGCGGCCACCACCGTGAATCCGCTGTCGCCGGAGACCAGCTCCCGGCTGGTGACCGGCGGCGTCTACCGCTACACCCGCAACCCCATGTATCTGGGCATGCTGCTTGCCCTGGCCGGCTGGGCGGTCGCGCTTTCCCATCTCTCGGCGCCGCTCTGGCTGATGGGCTACGCGGCGTACATGAACCGGTTCCAGATCGTGCCCGAGGAGCGCGCGCTGACGGAGTGCTTCGGCGCGGCCTTCGGCGAGTACCGGCGCCGCGTGCGCCGCTGGCTGTGAGGGAGGAGGAGAATGACCGGGCCTGAACGGATGGGAGAAGGCGGCTGCCAGTGCGGTGCGGTGAGATACCGGCTGCGCGGCGAGCCGCTCACCTCCTACGCCTGCCACTGCACCCGGTGCCAGGCAGCGACGGGTGCCGCTTTCAGTCTCTCGCTGATCGTCCCCCGGAAAGCGCTGGAGACGATCGGCGGCGAAGCGGTCGCGACGACATACTCGATGGGCGGCGGCGACCGGCAACGGGCCGGCTGCGCGGACTGCGGCAGCGTCCTGTGGTTCGCGAGTGCGGAGATGCCGGAGATCGTGGCGCTCAAGACCGGCACGCTGGACGACCCGGGCGCCTTCCCGCCCGTGGCCCACGTCTGGACGCGCAGCGCACAGCCCTGGTTCCGACTGCCCGCCGATGCGCCCGCCTGGGCCGAGCAACCGGAAATGGAGACCCTGATCGCGCTATGGCGTGACCGGGTGGGAGAACCGGCACATGACGCTGTGCCGGCCGGGCCCCGGCAGGTCGTCGCGGCCTGGGTGGAGGCTTTCAACCGTGGCGATGCCGACGAAGTGGCCGCCTTCTACGCGGCCGACGCCGTGAATCACCAGGTGACCCAGGCGCCGGTGGAAGGATGCGATGCCATCAGGGCGATGTTCGCCCGGGAATTCGCGGACGCGGAGATGACCTGCCTCGTCGAGAATCTGTTCGAGGACGGTGAGTGGGCCATGCTCGAGTGGCGCGACCCGCTCGGGTTGCGGGGTTGCGGGTTCTTCCACGTCGTCGACGGGCTGATCCGCTTCCAGCGCGGCTACTGGGACCGGCTCTCGTTCCTGCGCCAGCACGGGCTGGCGCTGCCGCGCGAGTGACCGTTACCGGTCGGGGTTACTGGCGGAACAGCCAGAGGACGAGCGAGAGCACCAGGCTCACCAGGATCATCGTCGTGATCGGCAGGTAGAAAGTGAAGCCTTCGCGCCGGATCACGATGTCGCCGGGCAGACGGCCCAGCGGCAGCGTGCTGAGCCAGGGCCAGAACACGCCGGCGATGAGGATGGCGATGCCGATGATGATGAGCGCCTTCTGCATGGGTGTCCTCCTGCGGCCGCGTTATGATAACGACAGCCCCGGCGCGACTCGATCCGGGACGAACGAGGAGGGGATATGAGCGCGGCCCGCAGCGGCATCGTCGATGCCTGGATACAGCATCCCACGAAGCGCTTCCTGGCGCAGCCCATGTTCGCGTCGCTCCGCCGCTGGACCGGCCAGGGCGAGGTGCCGGACGTCCCGCTGTCCGCCACCATCGCGGCCATGGACCAGGCGGGCGTCGCCACGGCGCTGGTCTCGGCGTGGTGGGGCCCCCGGGGCGCGCTGATCGACAACGACGAGGTGGCCGCGCTGGTGCGCGAGCACCCGGACCGGCTGGCCGGCATCGCCTCGGCGGACATCACGCGGCCGATGGAGGGGGTGCGCGAGCTCCGGCGCGCGGTGCGCGAGCTCGGCTTCCGGGGGCTCCGGTTCCTGCCCTGGATGTGGGGACTGCCGCCGGACGACCGACGCTACTATCCCTTCTATGCGGAGTGCGTCGAGCTGGGCATCCCGTTCTGCCTGCAGGTGGGGCACACCGGGCCGTTGCTGCCATCCGAACCCGGGCGGCCGATTCCCTATCTGGAGCACGTGGCGCTGGAGTTCCCGGAGCTGGTGATCGTGGCCGGCCACATCGGCGCGCCCTGGACCCAGGAGATCATCTCCCTGGCCACCAAGTTCCCCAACGTCTACATCGATACCTCCGCCTACAAGGCGAATCGCTATCCGCCGGACTTCGTCGAGTTCCTGCGCGGACGCGGCGCGAAGAAGGTGCTGTTCGGCAGCAACTATCCCATGCTGACCCCGGCGCAGTGTCTGGAGGACTTCGACGCCCTCGGACTGGACGCCGAGGCGGAGGAGCGCTTCCTGCGCGGCAACGCACGAAACGTGTTCGGCCTCGGCGACGTCGACCAGTCCGGCTAGGTCGACCAGGCCGGTTCAGGTCGACCTAGCCGGCGCTTCAGCCGATATCCAGGCAGCCCTCGGCGAACATCACGGCGCCGCCGCCGATCCAGGCGCCGGTCACGCGTCCGTCCCGTTTCGCCGCCCGGGCCTCGAGCAGGCTCGGGCGCCCCATCTCGGCACCCTGCAGGATGCGCCAGGTCAGATCGCAGTCGTCTCCTGGCGCGTAATGGGCGAGCAGGCCGGCCAGCGCGCAGTTGGCGCTGCCGGTCGCCGGGTCCTCCGGCACGCCGTCCAGCGGCGCGAACATCCGCGCGCGGATGTCGTAGTCGTCGTCGCTGCGGACGTACATGTGGATGTCGGGCGGCAGCCCCGCCTCGGCGATCACCTCGAACATCTCTGCGTCGATCCGCGCGCGGGCCAGCGTCGCCGCGTCCGGCAGCTCCACCATCAGGAAGGGCAGGCCGACCGAGGCGGCCTGCGGCAGATGGGTCTCGGTTACGAGATCCCCGGGTTCCAGCGACAGCGCGCCGGCGACCAGCTCGGCGGATGCGGGCTCCGAGAGCTGCAGCGGCGCCGGCGCCGCCAGCTCGCAACGTACGGGGCCGTCCGCGCCGGCGCCGCGATCGATGCTGACCCGGACTTCCCCGGCGGCCTCCTCGAACAGTACGGATTCCCGGCCGTCCAGCTCGCCGCTGGCGGCCAGCACGAAAGCGGTGCCGATGTTCGGGTGGCCGGCGAAAGGCACCTCCACCTTCGGCGTGAATATCCTCACCCGGCGGTCGCCGCCGGCCTCCGGCGGAAAGACGAAGCTCGTCTCGGAGAAGTTGAACTCCCGGGCGATCTGCTGCATCCGGTCGGTGTCCAGACCGCTCGCGTCCGGCAGGACGGCGAGCGGGTTGCCACCGAACGGCGTGTCGGTGAAGACGTCGCAGATGAAGTAACGATAACGCAAGGCGTGGCCACTCAGTAGTCGGCGGGCGGCGTCTGGCGCCGGCGCGGCGGGTCCCAGAACGGCTTCTCCACGACGGAAGCCGCAGCCATCTTGCGCGACCAGTGCATCTCACGCTGGTAGTAGATCTCCGCGAACAGCCGGCCGCCCGGCTCGCCGGCCGGCCGCCGGACGCTCGCGAGCGCGATATTCGCCTTCGCCACCGGCGACCAGGCCGCGGACGTCACGAAACCCGCCTGTTTTTTGCGCGAGTCGTAGATGTAGGAGTGGTGGGCGGGCTTGTTGCCCTCGATGTCCAGCTTCACCAGCCGCCAGGTGGAGCCGCGGCGCAGCTCCGCCGCCAGCGCCCTGCGGCCGTTGAAATTCGGTTTGGTGAAATCCACCAGCCAGTCGAGGCCCAGCTCGAACGGCGAGCGGGCCCGGCCCGGCCGCACGATCTCGTCGGCGGGCAGGAAGTCGACCCCGGCCTGGATGAAGCCGGCCTCGATGCGGCAGAGCTCGAGCGCCTCGCTGCCGATCGCCCGTATGCCGCGGTACTTGCCGGCTAGGAACAGGCGGTCCCAGAGGATCTCGGCGTGGTCCGGGTCGATCCAGAGTTCGTAGCCGAGGTCGCCGGTGAAACCGGTCCGCGACACCGTGAGCTCGGTGCCCTCGAAATGGAAACGGGTCAGTCCGAACGGTTTCAGCTGCTCGACGTCGGTGAGGCCCATCTCCTTCAGCACGGCGCACGAGGTGGGTCCCTGCAGGGCGAGGGCGGCGACCTCGGCGGTCTCCTCCGCGACGGCGACTTCGAAGCCGTCGGCCGCATCGAGCAGCCATTCCAGGTGACGCTCCTGGGAGCAGAGCCGGTACTCGCCCTCGCGCAGGTGGAAGATGGTGCCGTCGTCGATCACCTTGCCGGCATCGTTGCACCACACGGCATAAGCGACCCGCCCCGGCTTCAGCTTCGTCATGTCGCGGGTCACCAGGCGGTCGAGGTAGGGCAGCGCCTCGGGCCCGGTGATGCGGTACTTGCTCATGGGGCAGAGATCGAACACGCCCGCGGCATTGCGGACGGCGAAATACTCGAGGTCCGCTGCAGTGTACTCGGCGGCGGTCGTGTAGCCTTTCCAGTCCTGCCAGGCGTTGCGGTGATTCGCGGCGGCGGTGCGCGTATGAAAATGGGTGCGCAGGACGCGCTCGCTGACTCCCCGGGCGCTCATGAGCGTCCCTCCCGTTTCAGTATCTCGGCCGCGGCATTGCGGCCCGCCGCGCCGGTGATGCTGCCGCCCGGGTGCGCGCCGGCGCCGCAGAGGTAGAGCCCCTCCACCGGCAGCGCATACTGCGCGGCGCCGGGCACGGGCCGGGTGAACAGGAACTGATCCAGCGCGAGCTCCCCGTGGTGCCAGTGGCCGCCGCCCATGCGGTAGAGGCGCTCGATGTCCGCCGGGCTCAGCAGCTCGGCCGCAACGATCCGGTCACGCAGCCCCGGTGCGTACGCGGCGATGGTATCGATCACCAGATCGCGGAATACGCCGCTCTGCCTCTCGTCCCAGCCGCCGTCCAGCCGATAGGGCGCGTACTGCACCACGGCCGAGAGGACGTGTTTGCCCGGCGGCGCCAGCGACGGATCGCCGACGCTCGGCACCGTGATCTCGATGACCGGCTCCGCCGACCACTGCCCGTACTTGGCCGGGTTGAAGGCGCGCTCGACGTAGTCCATGTCCGGCGCGATGACGAGGCGGCCGTCCAGCGCGGACGGATCGACACCCGCGAATTCGGGTAACCCGTCGAGCGCGAGATGCAGCTTCGCCGCATTGCCCCGCATGCGCAGGTTGCGGATGCGCCGGGTGAAGCCCGTCTCGACGTGTCGGGCCCCGAGCAACTCAAGCACCGTGGTCTTCGGGTCGGCACTGGAGACGACGGTGAGGGCGTCGATGGTCTCTCCGTCCTCCAGCTCGACGCCCACCACGCGGCCGTTGTCCACCCGGATGCGTCGCACCGGGGCATCGCAGCGGATGTCCACCCCGGCGGCTCGCGCGGCGCCGGCGAAAGCCTCGCCGACGGAGCCCATGCCGCCTTTCGGCAAGGCAATAGCGCCGGGGTTGCCGTCGATCTCGCCGGTGAGCCGGTGGATGTAGGTGAGCAGGCTGTTCGGCGAGCGCGGCCCCAGATGGGTGCCGAGCACGCCGTCGAGTGCCAGGGCGCCCTGCACCAGTTCGGTGTCGAAATGCTCGTTCAGGACGTCGTAGATATTGATGGCGATCAGACGCAGGAATTCCTGCATCTCTCTGCGGCCCAGGCGGCGGATGTCGAGCCCGAGCCGGCCGAGCGTCATCTTGTCCGCCGTGTCGCTGTTCACGAGCAGGGGCGGACGGCGATTCAGATACGGGCGGAGCAGCTTCGCGAATCGCTGCATGCGCTCGCGGAAGTCCCGCAGCCCGGCGCGGTCGCGTTCGGTTACGCGACCTTCGAGGTCCGCGCCCCGCATGCGCACGTGGTGTCCGTCGGGCGACAGGGCCGTGGTCGCCGCATCGGCTACGGCCATCTCCAGACCGAACCTGGCGAGTTCGAGTTCGCCGGCCACCTCGGGTTGCAGTTGATAGAGAAGGTGAGCGCAGCCGGAGACGCGGAAGCCGTCGGCGAAACTCCGCATGGCGGCGGCGCCGCCGACGCCGTCGGATGCCTCCAGCACCAGCACGTCGCGGCCTGCGCGGGCGAGATAGGCGGCGCAGGCGAGGCCGTTGTGCCCGGCACCGATCACGATCACTTCGGCCGTTTTCTTCTCAGTCATCGCCGAAGTTCTCCGGGACTGTCGAGGGCTTCCTGATGTCGCGCAGGATCTCCCGCGCCGCGTTGGCTCCCGGCGCGGCCATCACGCCGCCGCCGGGATGGGTGCTGGAGGAGCACATGTAGAGTCCCTTCACCGGTCCGCGGTACTGCGCGAAGCCCGGCACGGGCCGGTTGAACAGCAGCTGGTCCATGGTGAGTTCGCCCTGGAAGATGTTGCCCTCGGTGAGACCCACCTCGGCTTCCAGTTCCCGCGGCGTGCGGATCTCGACGTGCAGGATCAGGTCCCTGAAATCCGGGCTGTACTCGGCGATCTGGTCGATCACCGTCTGGCCGAAGGCGTCGCGGTCGGCGTCGGTCCATTCGCCGGTGTCGAGCTCCGGCGGGCAGTACTGCACGAAACAGCTCATGAAGTGCTTGCCGGGCGGGGCCATGGTGGGGTCGGAGACCGTGGGGATCACCAGGTCGATGTACGGGTCCTTCGACCAGGTCTTCGCCTTCCAGTCGTCGTAGGCCCGTTCCATGCGCTCCAGCGAGTCGATGAAGTGCATGTCCGCGTTCATCAGCTGGCTCGACTCCGGCAGCGCGGGGAAGGTGGGCAGGCCGTCCAGCGCGATGTTGAGCTTGCCGGAGGAGCCGCGGATGTGGAAGTTCTCCACCCGGCGGACGAACTCGTCGTCGAGGTCGCCGCGGTCCATCACGTTCAGGAAAGTCCGCTTGAAGTCCAGGTTCGATACGACCCGGTGACCGCGGATCTCGTCGCCGTTCGCCAGCGCCACCCCCTGCACCCGGCCGTCCCTGACGACGATGCGGCTCACCTCGGCGTTGGTGCGGATCTCGCCGCCGAAGGACTGCAGCGCACCGGCGATGGCGTTGCTGACCGCGCCCATGCCGCCCCGCGCGAAGCCCCACGCCCCGATATTGCCGTCCACCTCGCCCATGTAGTGATGCAGCAGCACGTAGGCGGTGCCCGGCGAATACGGCCCGAGCGCCGTGCCGATGATGCCGCTGCCGGCGAGATGGGCCTTGATGACGTCGGTCTCGAAGAACTCCTCGAGATACTCGCCGATGCTCATGGTCCAGAAACGGATCGTGTCGTAGATGGCCTCCTCGTCCATCTCGAGCAGCCGGCCGCCGATCAGGGCGAGTTCGCGCAGGTCGCGCGGGCGGAACGAGGTGGGGTCCGGCGGCGTCCTCAGCAGGAAGTCGCGGATGAAGCGGGTCTGGCGCATCACCTCGGCGGAATAGCGCTGATATGCATCCGCATCGCGCTTGGAGTGCCGGGCCATCTCGCGGTGGGCCACTTCGTGGTCCCAGTAGCTGCCGAGATAATCGCCGTCCCGGGTGAAGGTGACGCTGCCGCCGTAGGGCGTGACCTGGAGGCCGTGCCGGGAGAGATCCAGCGCCCGGTAGATCTCGGGCCGCAGCAGGCTGCAGACGTAGGAGCAGTTGGAGTAGATCCAGTCGTCGTAGAGATTGCGGCTCACTGCGGCGCCGCCGATGTAGTCGTTTTTCTCGACCACCACCACGTCGAGACCGGCTTTCGCCAGGAAGGCCGCAGTGGTCAGACCGTTGTGGCCTGCGCCGACGACGATGGCATCGTAAGTTTTCAAGTTATCCCTGCCCCGCCCGGTTTGCCCGGTTCGTCAGATGACCGCCACGGGTTGCATGCCCGAGGCCTTGCGGAAGAAGGCGAGCGTCATGAGCGTCGAGGAGACGGCGACGCCGCCCGTCATGCCCCACCACAGGCCGACGCCGCCCAGCCCGAAGGCGAAGCAGGCCACCGTGCCGCTGCCGAGGCCGAGCAGCCAGTAGCCCAGCACCGCGTAGAGCATCGGCGTGCGGGTGTCGCCGAGTCCGCGCATGGCGTTGGCGCCGATGATCTGCAGCCCGATCAGCAGCTGGAACAGGCCGGCCGCGAAGGCGAAGGAGGCGGCTGCCTCGCGCACCGCGAGCGCATCCGGCTGTGCCGGCCCGAGGAACAGCCCCACGATGGCCGCCGGAAAGAACCAAAGCACCACGGCGGCGAGGCCGAGCACCGCCAGTCCCATGCGCAGCGTGATGGCCGCGGCCTGTCGGGCCGCCGGCGGACTGCCCTTGCCGGTGCCGAAGGCGACACGCACCCGCACGGCATCGCCGAGGCCGGCCGCGATGCTGAGCGAGATATAGACCACTGTATAGACGATCTGTTGTGCCGCCAGCTGGACGGCGCCCAGCAGGCCCACCAGCACGGCTGCCACCGTGAACATGCCGCCGGAGAGCAGCTGGGCCCCCGCCACCGGCAGGCCGAGCGAGACGAGCTTCCCGGCCAGCGGCCGATCCGGAGGCCCGATCGCGATCGCCCGCGACCAGCGTATGCGCAGTCCGTGCCGTCCGCCCACATGGACGGCCAGCGCCACGAACATGAGCCAGCTGACGATGGTCGTGCCGAGCCCGGCACCGAACACGCCCAGTGCCGGCAGGCCGAAATGGCCGAACACGAGGGTGTAGTTCAGCCCGGCATTCAGTATCAGCGCCGCGACCGACAGGACGAAGATCACCATCGGCTTCTCGACCGCGGTGACGTAATTCCGGAGGACCGTGAACCACAGGATCGGCAGCACGGCGAACGTCAGTGCATGGGTATAGGGAGCGACGGCCGCCACCACCCGCTGATCCTGGCCGGCCAGGCCCAACAGCGGGGCGAGATACCACGTGGCGATCATCACCGGCAGCGAGAACACCGTGGCGACGAGCAGGCCCTGCTCCACCACCCGGCCGGCCGCCTGCCTGTCCCCGCGGCCCCGGGCTTGCGCCACCAGCACGGCGACCATCGAGACCGTGCCCATGCCGATCAGCAGCAACACGTAGAACCAGTCGCCGGCCAGGCCCACTGCGGCAAGCTCGATGCTGCCGAGGTGGCCCACGATGATCATGTCGATGATCAGCATCGCCATCTCGACCAGGTACGCGGCGATCAGCGGTCCGCTGATCGCTGCCAGGCTGGCGCGCTCGCCTGCACGGGTGGGCAGCCAGTAGTGCGCTCGGCCGGATTCCGGCTTCATCTTCCGGCTCCCCGGGAGCGTCGTTCAGACGTTCCTCAGATACCATTGGTAATCACGGTCGGTTATCTCGTTGTGGATGCGCTGGCTCTCGACCCGGCGCGCATGCTCGTAGACCCGGCAGTATTCGTCGCCCAGGTACTCGCGCAGGAAACGGCTGGCGCCGAAGCGCGCGAGCGCCGCCTCCCAGCGTATCGGCAGGTTCACCTCGGGTTCGATGCTCGCGCCCTCGGCCACCATCGGGCCCGGCTCGATGCCGCGGCTGATGCCGTGGTGAATGCCGGCGAGCACGGCGGCCGCCACCAGATAGGGATTCGCGTCCGCGCCCGCGGTGCGGTGTTCGATGCGCAGGTTGTTCGGTCCCGACAGCGGGATGCGCAGCGAGACGCCGCGGTGATTCACGCCCCAGTTCGGCGTCACCGGCGCGAAGAAATCCGGCCGCAGGCGGCGGTAGGAATTGGCGTTTGGCGCAAAGATGGCCATGGCGTCCGCCATGGTCTCCTGCAGCCCGCCGATGGCATGGCGCAGCGCGGCGTCGAAGGGCGGTTCGGCGAGAGCCGGGTCGCCGCCGGAGAAGAAATTGGTGCCGTCATCGCGCAGCAGGCTCACGTGCAGGTGCAAGCCGTTGCCCGTGTATTCGGCGAACGGCTTGGCCATGAAGCAGGCGGCCGTGCCGTGGCGGCGGGCCACGGCGCGGACCACGCGTTTCAGCAGCACCGCGTGATCGCAGGCCGCCAGCGGGTCGGCCACGTGGTGCAGATTCACCTCGAACTGGCCCGGCGCGAACTCCGAGATGGTGGTGCCCACCGGCAGGGACTGCGCCTCGCACACGGCCATGAGCTCGTCGAGGAATTCCTCGATGTCCCACAGATCCTGCGGGTGGTAGACCTGTTCGCCGCGCTGGCCGTGGCCGGTGCCGGCGATCGTCGGCATGCGCGGTGCCACGCCGGTGTGGGCGGCGTCGAGCAGATAGAACTCGAGTTCGACCGCCATGACGACAGTGAGCCCCATTTCGGCCAGCGGGGTTGCGGCGCGCGCGAGTACGTGGCGGGGATCGGCGAAATAGGGGCTGCCGTCGCGCTCGTACAGCGAGAACAGCACCTGGGCGCAGTCGCGCCTGGCCCACGGTATCGGCGCCAGGGTCTCGGGAATCGGCCGGGCGTAGGCATCGGGATCGCCGTCGTCGGCGCCGTAGGGCAGGCCGTCTATCACCGCGCCCATGGAGTCGAGCATGACGACGCTGGCGGGGATGTTGAAGCCCTTGGAGAATACCTTGCCGAATTCCTCGCGCAGGATGCGCTTGCCGCGCAGCACCCCCACCATGTCGGCGATCAGCAATTCCATCATGCCGCAGTCGGGGTGCGCGGCGAGGTACTCCTCCAGCCTTCCATCCGGCGCTGCCATTTTCCCTCCTCCCCTGCCCCCGGGTGCCTTGGCCCGCCTCAGGCGAGGCTGATCCAGGCCGATTTGGTCTGGGTGTACTCCAGCAGGCTGTCGAAGCACTTGTCGCGGGCGTTGCCGGACTGCTTGTAGCCGCCGAACGGCTGGGTCATGTCCGCCTCGTCGTAGGTGTTCACCCAGATGATGCCGGCCTCGAACTCGCGGATGAAGCGGTGGGCGGTGCGTATGTCCCGGGTCCAGATGCTGGCGGCCAGGCCGTAGATGGTGTCGTTGGCGACGCGAATGGCCTCGTCGGCGCCGTCGAAGGGTATGACGCTGGCCACGGGCCCGAAGATCTCCTCGCGGGCGATCGTCATGTCATTGTTCACGTCGACGAAAAGCGTCGGATCCACGTAGGCGCCCTGGGGATATTGCTCGGAGGCGGTGCCGCCGAACATCAGTTTCGCCCCTTCCTTTTTACCCGTCTCGATCATGCCGAGCACCCGTTTCTGATCCTGATGGGTCACGAGCGGACCGAGGTTTGTCGCGGGGTCGAGCGGATCGCCGGCCTTGTAAGCATCCTTGCCCTCGGCGACGAAGCGCTCCACGAACTCGCCATAGATCTTGCGGTCCACCATGATCCGCGAGCCGGCGTTGCACACCTCGCCCATGTTGGCGTAGATGGCGTGGTAGGCGGTCTCCACGGCCCGGCCGAGGTCGGGCAGGTCGTCCATGAACACCTGCGGGGACTTGCCGCCGCATTCCAGTCCCACCTTCTTCATGTTGGACTGTCCGGCGTACTGCAGGATCAGCTTGCCGACCGCGGTCGAGCCGGTGAAGGAAATCTTGGCGACGTCGTCGTGCAGCGCCAGTGCCTTGCCGGCAGTCTCGCCCATGCCGTTGACCACGTTGAATACGCCCGGCGGCCCGCCGGCCTCGACGAACAGCTCGGCGATGCGCAGGTTGGACAGCGGCGACTGTTCGGCAGGTTTCAGCACGACGGTATTGCCGGCCGCGAGCGCCGGCGCGTACTTCCACGCCGCCATCAGCAGGGGATAATTCCAGGGCGAGATGGCCCCGACGACGCCCAGCGGCTCGCGCAGCACCAGGTTCATGGCATCGCTGGCGGTATTGGTGATGGCGCCCTCGATCTTGTCGATGCTCTCGCTCATGAAGCGGATGGTGTCGGCCACCAGCGGCACGTCCACGGACAGCATGTCGGCGATGGGCTTGCCCATGTCCAGCGTGTCCATGAGCGCGAGTTCCTCGGCATGCTCCTCGACGAGATCGGCGAAGCGATACAGGATCTCCATGCGCTTGCGCGGCGCCATCTTCGACCACACGCCCGAGCGGAAGGCGGACTTCGCCGCGGCGACGGCGGCATCGATGTCCTTTGCCGTGCCCTCGGCCATCTCGGCGAGCACCTCGCCGCTGGCCGGATTCACGGTCTCGAAACGGCCGCCGTCGATGGCGTCCACGAATTCTCCGTTGATGAACAGGCGGGTCTCGATGCGCTTCTTCAGCCGGTCCGCCGCCTGATGCCAGCGTGGTGCGTCGTACTCTGCCAGTGCTTCCAGTGTCATGCCGTTTGCCTCTCTGGGGTCTTGTCGTCGTGCAATACCGTGAGCGCGTCGACCGCGACGCAGCCCCCGGCATGGACGAGAAGGGGATTGACGTCGATCTCCCGGACGACGTCGCCGAGTTCGGCTGCCATTACGGAGAATCTTGCGGCCGCGTCGCACAGGGCGTCAACATCGACCGGCGGCCGGCCCCGCGCGCCGTCCAGCAGCGGGCGCAGCCGCAGGCGCCCGATCAGCCGCCGCGCCCAGGCCGCGTCGAAGGGCGGCAGGGCGAAGGCGACATCGGCGTGGAGTTCGGTATGGATGCCGCCCATGCCTACGGCGACCACCGGACCCAGGTCCGGATCCGTGCTCATGCCCAGCAGCACCTCGATGCCGGCGGGCTGCATGGCGGAAACTTCCACGGCGGGGCCGAAGCGACCGGCCAGCTCCCGCCAGGTCTGCTCTACCCGGGTGCGCTCGTTCAGTCCGAGGCGCACGCCGTCGACCTCGCTGCGATGGGCGATGCCCGGCGCCGCGGTCTTCAACGCCACCGGGCCGCCGACACGCCGCCAGGCGGCAACGGCCTCTGCCTCGGAACGCGCGAGTTCGCTCGCCGTGGCCGGGATGCCGAAATCCCGCAGCATCTCGAGCGCGGTCGCGCTGTCCGGCGGGCCGCCGCCCGCCAGCCGCTCGCGCCAGCGCGGGCCGGCATCGGCCGGGGCGGGCGGTGCGGCGGGTTCGGCCCGTTCGCGGCTGTCCCGCCAGGCGAGCAGGCAGCGCACGGCCGCCAGCGCGGCCGGGACGCCGTCGAGCACCGGGAAGCCCAGGTCCCGGGTGGCGCTGATCACCAGCGGGTCGCTGCCGGTGCCCTGCCGCGAGCCGATCAGCGCCACCGGTTTGCCGCTGACGGCATGCGCGTGGCGCATGTAGTCCACATAACTCTCGTAGATCCGGCCGTAGGGGGCGCGATCGTGCACCAGCAGACCGATGGCGGCGCCCGGGTCGCTCATCAGTATGCCGAGGGCCTCCGCCATCCGCTCCTCGGCCTCCGCCCCGCCGCGGCTCCAGCCGTCGAGGGGGTTCACGGGGGGCAGTTCCGGGTCGAGCACCTCCTCGAGCCTGCTGACCGTGGCGGGTGCGAGGTCGGTCAGTTCGACGCCGGCGTCGGCGGCGAGGTCCACCATGAGCTGCCGCTCGCCGCCCGAATCGTGCAGGGAGACGACCGCGCCGGCGGCGGGCCGGCGGGGCTGGGCGAACAGGATGAGGGCATTGGCGAGTTCGTCGAGATCGCGCACGCGCTGCACGCCGTAGCGCTCGAACAGGGCCTCGTAGGCCGCGTCGTCGCCGGCCAGCGTGCCGCAGTGGGAGACGGCCAGCTCGGCCGCCCACGCGGTACGGCCGGTCTTGACCGCCACGATCGGGATGCCGCGTTCCCTGGCCCTGGCGAAGCCGGCGGCGAGACCCGCCGCATTGCGCGCGCGCTCCAGGAACAGCCCCACCGCCCGCGTCTCGGGCAGTTCCAGGGCAAAATCGAGGTACTCGTCGATGCCGGTCGTCAGTTCCTGGCCGGTGGATACCGCGAGATTGAAGGCCAGGCGCTC
Organism: Woeseiaceae bacterium; assembly: GCA_035655155.1. Lineage (GTDB taxonomy): Bacteria > Pseudomonadota > Gammaproteobacteria > Steroidobacterales > Woeseiaceae > Lentisalinibacter. The sequence goes on along the minus strand of DASRVH010000016.1, from coordinate 18,970 downwards.
GTCGCAGTCGACGATGCCGCACATGCCGGCGCCGGATTGCGAGAGCAGCGCGACGTTGCCCGGAGGCTCGTGATGGCGGGCGTCGAAGCCGGTGGCCCAGACCCGGTCCCGGACGTTGTAGAAACCCATGCCGTTGCCGCCGCAGCACAGCACGCCGGCTTCCGCGAGCCGAGCCGCGATACGCTCGCGCAGCACCGGCCGGCCGGCCGCCCGTGCCGCGGCATCGTCAGGGATCGCGAGCGCGGACATGATCGTGACGGCGGCCGTCCCCGCCTGCAGCGCATCCTCCAGCGCGGCCTCGATACGCGCGTCCGAGACCGCGAAGATCACCATCTCCGGGACTTCGGGCAGCGAAGCCAGGCTCGGCAGGCACTCCAGGCCGGCCACCTCGGTGTAGCGCGGGTTCACGGGATAGATGCGCCCCTCATAGCCGCTGGCGACGAGGTTTGCCAGGGTCAGCTGCCCCATGCTCGGCTGCCGGGCCGAGGCGCCGACCAGCGCCACGGAGCGCGGCCGGAGCAGGGGGTCGAGGCGGTGAGCCGGGGGATTCAACCTGCGCCGACCCTGTCGTCAGGAGCCCGTGCTTCGGCGTGCCGCGGCCCGCCCGGCGTCATGGGTCAGCTTGCGCTCCAGGGCCGCCTCGAAGCGTTCGAGAGTCTCGCCGAGACAGTCGCCGGTCGCGTGCGCCTCGCAGACGAACCAGGGCTCCCTGGAGTCCGGCTCCACCAGCACGCCGAGATCGTGCAGGTGCGGCGCGAGGCTGTCGTAGAACCCGTAGTCGGTGTTGACCCAGTCGCGGTAATTGCCCGGCGGGTCCTCGCGGAAGAACAGCCCGCCCATCGAGGGATGGCCGACGAAACAATGGGGAATCGAGCGGCGATTCAGTATCTCGCCGATGCCGGCCTGCAGGCGCCGGCCGTAGTCCTCGATGGTGGCGAGCGCGTCGGTCTCCTCCAGGATCTCGAGCGTCTTCTCGGCCGCCGCGAGCGCCACCGAATGGGCGGTGAACGTCCCGCCATGGACGACGCCGTCCTCGATCTTGCGCATGAACTCCTCGCGGCCCGCCAGCACCGCCAGCGGATAGCCGTTGGCGACGGCCTTGGCGAAGGTGCAGAGATCGGCCTCGATGCCGAACAGCTCCTGCACGCCGCCCTTCGCCACCCGGAACCCGGTCTTCACCTCGTCCACGATCATCAGCACGCCGTAGCGGCTGCAGAGTTCGCGCACGTCCGCGAGGTACTGCGCTTCCGCGGCGATCGAGCAGCAATTGCCCATGATCGGCTCGATCAGGAATGCGGCGATGTCGTCGCCGTGGCGGTGCAGCACGTCCTCCAGTGCCTGGGCGTCGTTCAGCGGCACGGTGTGATAGAGCTTCTTCATCAGGTTCGGCACGCCCTTGCTGTAGGGCACGACCGCCGGCTCGCCGTCCCCTGGCTGCCATTCCTCCACATCGGTGTACCACAGCACCGAGTCGAACACGCCGTGGTAGCCTCCCTCGACCACCACATAGGAATCCTTGCCGGTATAGCCGCGGGCCAGGCGCAGCGCGGCCATGACCGCCTCCGTGCCGGAGTTGGAGTAGCGCACCAGCTCGGCGGAGGGAACCATGCGGGCGATCTTCTCGGCCACCTCGTACTCGCGCTCGGTGGCGAGCGCGAAGACGCCGCCGACGTCCATACCGTCGCGTGCCGCGGCATCGACGCGGGGGTCGGCGTAGCCCAGGATGCACGGTCCGTATCCCAGCCGGTAGTCCACGTAGACGTTGCCGTCGATGTCGGTCACGCGTCCGCCCCGGCCCTCGCGGATGTAAATGGTGCGGTCCTCTCCCCAGTAGCGGAAGTTCGAGGCCACGCCGAGCGGCAGCCGGGTGGATGCCTTGCGGAAGTGTTCGTTGGATCTGGTCAGGTCACGCATGGTCCGCTCCTCGGCCGCGGCTGTCGGCGGCGCCCGCACAATGGCAAAAAAGTGAATGAACAATCATTCATTAAACGCTATCATAGACCAATGACGAGACAGCGCGCCACCCGCGCGGCGCCGGAGGTCCGACGGCGCCAGCTGATCGATGCCACGCTCGTGTGCATCGAGCGCTCGGGTATCAGCGGACTCACCCTCGGCGAGGTGGCGGCGGAGGCCGGCCTGGCGCAGGGCATCGTCAACCTGCATTTCCAGAGCAAGGACAACCTGCTGAACGAGACGCTGCGCAGCCTGGCGGACCAGTACGAGTCCACCGTGGCGGAGGCGCTGACGGGTGCCGGGCCCGAGCCGGCCGACCGGCTGGCCGCGGTGGTGGCGGCCGATTTCAGCCCGGCGGTCTGCAACCGGCGCTCCCTGGCAGTGTGGTTCGCTTTCTACGGCGAGGCGAAGTCCCGGCCCACCTACCGGCGCATCTGCCGCGCCCGGGACGCGGCCAACGAGCGGCGGCTGACGGCAGTCGTGGAGGAGCTGCTGGCGCAGGGTGGCGGCGCAGGCATGGACGCGCGCACCATCGCCGATTCCCTGGCGGCGCTGACCGACGGGCTGTGGCTGAACTGCCTCATGAGTCCCACGGAGTGGAGTCGGCGGCGGGCCCGGGACACTACCTTCGCCGTGCTGGAGAGCCTGTTCCCGCAACATCTGACGGGACGGGCGCAGGGCTGAACGCAGCGGCCGGGAGAACGGGAAGAATGGACATACAGCTGGACGACACGAGCCGGGAGTGGCAGGAGAAGGCGCGGTGCTTCGCCGAGGATTTTCTGCAGCCGCACGAGATCGATGCCGAACTCAACGACGGCCGGCTGCCGCCCGAGACGGAGGCGCGCAACAAGGCACGGGCGCTGGAACTGGGTTTCAGCGCCATGGACGTCCCGCCGGCCTACGGCGGCCTCGGGCTGCCGACCGTGACCCAGGCCGCCGTCTGGGAGCAGCTCGGGCGCACCACCAATGCGCTCTCCTGGTGCTTCGCCGAACCGCAGAGCTGGATGTTCGAGGCCTGCAGCGAGGAGCAGATAGAGCGCTACATCCTGCCGTTGATGCGCGGCGAGCGCCACGACTGCTACGCGATCACCGAGGCCGGGCCCGGCTCGGACGTGGCCGCCCTCACGGCGACCGCCGCCCGCGACGGCGACGACTACCGGCTGAACGGGGAGAAGTGGTACGTCACCAGCGCGAACCTCGCGGATTTCTTCTGGTTCCAGGGTCGCGTCGACGGGGGCGAGGAGCAGGCGCTGTTCTTCGTCGACCGGGATACGCCCGGCGTCGTGATGATCGATTGTCCCCATTTCAGCCACACCTTCGCCGCGCACCACCCCACCTACCGGTTCGCCGACGTCCGCGTGCCGGCCGCCGCGCGAGTCGGGCGGGACGGGGACGGCATGACCTATACGCGGGCCTGGTTCCGGCGCGAGCGACTGATGATCGGGGCGCGCTGCTGCGGGGCGGCGGCGCGGCTGATCGAGGAGGCCACGGCATTTGCGGCCGGACGGCAGGTGGGCGGCGAGCCGCTGGCAGAGAAACAGGCGATACAGACACTGCTCGCCGACAGCGTCACCGAACTGTGGGCGGCACGCCTCATGACCTACGAGGCAGCAGCGGCCCAGGACCGGGGCGAGGACGTGAAGACGCTGCACGCCCGCTGTTCGCTGGTGAAGCTCTACGCCTCGGAGATGGCCAACCGTGTGGCCGACCGGGCCGTGCAGATCTTCGGCGGCCGGGGCTACATGCGCGAGAACGTGGCCGAGCGCTTCTTCCGCGAACTGCGCGTCGACCGCATCTGGGAAGGCACCAGCGAGATCCAGCGCCAGATCATCGCCGGCTGCCTGCTGAAACGCGGGCTCGATGACATGTGAGGCCCGCTTGCGCCGGGTTCGTCCCGCGCCGTCGCTTTACAACCCGGCGCATTTTGCGCATAAGGAGGCGATGCGAATGGTGCCGGCCGTACCGACTCTCTCTTCTGTCTGGGCGCTCGTCCTCGTCGCCGGCCTCGTGCTGCCGAGCGCAGGCTGCAGCGACCGCGGCGATTCGGATGCCGACGGCGGCGCGCAGGTGGTGAACGTCTTCAACTGGTCGGACTATATCGGCCCGGACACCATCGAACGCTTCGAGCGCGAGACCGGCATCGAGGTCAACTACGACACTTACGATTCCTCCGAGATCGTCGATGCGAAATTGCTCGCGGGCAATACCGGTTACGACGTCGTCGTGCATTCGGGCCAGTTCTCGGCCCGGCTGATCCCCATCGGCATCTACCAGCCGCTGGACCGCTCCAGGCTGCCGAACTGGAAGCACATGGATCCGAAGATCATCGAGCAGGTCGAGGGTTACCCCGGCGCCAACGAACACTCGGCCGTGTACATGTGGGGCACGACCGGTTTCGCCTACAACGTGGACCTGGTCCGGGCGCGCATGCCCGACGCGCCGGTGCACAGCGCGAGGATGCTTTTCGACCCGGAGATCGTACGGCGCTTCGCCGATTGCGGCGTGACGCTGCTCGACTCGCCCACCGACGTCTTCCCGATGGTGCTGGCTTATCTGGGCCTGCCGCCCGGCAGTCTCGAGCTGGAGCATCTGCAGGCGGCGGAGGAGCAGCTGATGCGCGTCCGGCCCTATATCCGCTACTTCAGCTCGACGAAGATGATCAGCGATCTGCCGAACCGGGAGGTCTGCATCGCCATGAGCTGGTCCGGCGATTACGCGCAGGCGGCCGCGCGGGCCGCCGAGACGGCGGCACCCGTGCACCTCGAGTACACGGTGCCGGCCGAGGGCACGCTGCTCTGGTACGACGGGCTGTATATCCCGGCGGACGCGCCGCACCCGGGTAACGCCTATCGCTTCATCAACTTCCTGCTGCGCCCCGACGTCATCGCCGATATCTCCAACTACGTCTATTACGCGAACGGCAACCGTTCGTCACTGCCCTTGCTCGACCCGGCCGTCGTGAACGATCCCGGCATCTATCCGGACGATGCCGTCTGGGAGCGCGCCCACCTCGCTCCGGTGGCGCCGCCGAAGATGGAGCGTCCGCGCACGCGGGCCTGGGCCCGGGTCAAGAGCGGTATCTGATGCAGGGAGCGGTGCCGGGCGCGAGGACGCCGGAGCAGAAGGCGGCGGAGCGCCCCTGGGAGGAGCCCGGCGCCCGCCCGTTCATCGAGCTCGATGGCATCGGCAAGCGCTTCGGTGATTTCGTGGCCGTCGACGGCGTGGATCTCGCCATCTATCGCGGTGAGCTGTTCTCCATCCTCGGCGCTTCCGGCTGCGGCAAGACGACGCTGCTCAGGATCATGGCGGGCTTCGAGACGCCCAGCGCCGGCCGCGTGATCATCGACGGTATCGACGTGACCGCCCAGCCGCCGTACCGGCGCCCGGTCAACATGATGTTCCAGTCCTACGCACTCTTCCCGCACATGAACGTCCGGGACAATGTCGCATACGGCCTGAAGAAGGAGCGCCTGCCCCGCGCGGAGATCGACGACCGGGTGGCCGCCATGCTGGAACTCGTGAAGCTCGGCGAGTTCGCCGGACGCCGGCCCGGGCAGCTCTCCGGCGGGCAGTGCCAGCGGGTGGCGCTGGCGCGCGCCCTCGTCAAGCGGCCGAAGGTCCTCCTGCTGGACGAGCCGCTGGCTGCCCTCGATCGCAAGCTGCGGGAGCACACCCAGTTCGAGCTCGCCAATCTCCAGGACGAGCTCGGCATCACCTTCGTCGTGGTCACCCACGACCAGGAGGAGGCGATGATGCTCTCCACCCGTATCGCGGTGATGGAGGCGGGGCGGCTGCGCCAGGTGGATACGCCGAAGCGCATGTACGAGTATCCCGGCTCCCGTTTCGTCGCGGAGTTCATCGGCAACATCAATGTCTTCGAGGGCCGGGTGACGGCGGCGGAGCGAGGCCGCGTCGCCGTGGAGTGCGCCGATGCCGGCACCGTCCTGCAGGCCGAGACGTCCCGGGACCTCGCCCCCGGACGAAGCGCGAGTATCGCGATCCGGCCGGAGAAGATCTTCATCGACAAGGAGCCGCTCCCCGGGGGGGAGCAGACCACGCTGCGCGGCGTCGTCTGGGACTTCGGCTATTTCGGCAATCTGTCCCTCTATCAGGTGCGGCTCGCCAGCGGCAAGGTGGTGCTGGTGAGCGCGCAGAACCGGCGCCGCTCGGCCGATCGTCCGATCGACTGGGAGGACGAAGTCTATCTGTCCTGGGACGCCGCCAGCACGATACTGCTCGAGGACTGAGCGGCATGCATCATCCCGTCCGGCATCGCGACGCGCTCTGGGAGCGGATCGTGGTGGCCGCCCCCTATGTCTGGCTGCTGGCGTTCTTCCTCGCGCCGTTCGCGATCGTGCTGAAGATCAGCCTGGTCGATCCGGTGATCGCGCAGCCGCCGTTCACGCCTCTGCTGGATCCGGCGACGGGCGAGTTGCAGGCGAGCGCGGACAACTACCTGTTCCTGCTGCAGGACAAACTCTACCTCTACACCTATTTCCGCTCCGTGCTGCTGGCCGCGAGCGCGACGGTGCTCTGTCTTCTGCTCGGCTACCCGATGGCGCTCGCGATAGCGCGCGCGGGCGAGCGGATCCGCGGCTACCTGCTCCTGGCCATCATCCTGCCCTTCTGGATCTCGTTCCTGCTGAGGGTGTACGCCTGGATCGGGCTGCTGAACAACTACGGCTTCATCAACCAGCTCCTGCTCTGGCTGGGCATCATCGAGCAGCCGCTCGAGCTCCTGTACACGGATCTGGCCATCTACATCGGCATCGTCTATTCCTATCTGCCGTTCATGGTCCTGCCTCTCTACGCGACGCTGGAACGGCTGGACCAGGACACCGTGGAGGCTGCCGCGGATCTCGGCGCGCGGCCCTGGGAAGCGTTCCGCGACGTCACCTGGCCCATGTCGCGCCCCGGCGTCATAGCCGGCTGTCTGCTGGTCTTCATCCCGGCCATGGGCGAGTACGTCATCCCCTATCTTCTCGGCGGTCCCGAGAGTCTGATGATCGGGCGCGTGCTGTTCGACGAGTTCTTCGTCAATCGGGACTGGCCCCTGGCATCCAGTGTCGCCGTGGTGCTGTTGCTGCTCCTCGTCGCGCCGATCATGCTGCTGCAGCGCTACCAGGCGGGGACGCAGCGATGAGGCGCCAGTCCCGTTTCCTGCTGAGCGTGCTCGCCTTCGGCTATGCCTTCCTCTACCTGCCGATCGTGCTCGTGGTGATCTACTCGTTCAACGATTCGCGGCTGGTCACCGTGTGGGGCGGGTTCTCCACGCGCTGGTACGGGGAGCTGCTCCGCAACGAGGAAGTGCTCGATGCGGCATTGCTCAGCCTGCGCGTCGCGCTGGTCACCGCGACCGTCGCGACCGTGCTGGGGACCATGGCCGGGCTCGCCCTGGCGCGCTTCCACCGTTTCCGCGGCAGGACGCTGTTCACCGGCATGATCACCGCGCCGCTGGTGATGCCGGAGGTGATCACCGGGCTCTCGCTGCTGCTCCTGTTCGTGACGCTGCAGGGCCTCGTCGGCTGGCCGGGAGGGCGGGGCGCGACGACCATCACCATCGCCCACGTCACCTTCGCCATGGCTTACGTGGCGGTGGTGGTCCGGTCCCGGGTGGTCGCGCTGGATACCTCCTTGGAGGAGGCGGCCATGGACCTCGGCGGCAGGCCGCACCGGGTGCTGTTCGACATCACGCTACCGCTGATCGCCCCCTCGATGGCGGCGGGCTGGCTGCTCGCGTTCACGCTCTCGCTGGACGACCTCGTCATCGCGAGTTTCGTCTCCGGCCCGGGCGCGAGCACGCTGCCGATGCTGATCTTCTCGAAGGTGAAGCTCGGCGTGACGCCGGACATCAATGCGCTCGCCACCCTCATCATCGCCGTGGTCTCCGTCGGCGTGCTCATCGCGTTCGCGGTCACCCGCCGCCGCGCCACGGAGCCGCCGCCGGGATGACGGCCTCAGGTGGCGAACCCGACGAGACCGGCGCCCCCCAGATAGACGAGCAGCAGCAGAACGCTCTCGAAGCCGATGTTGCCCACCCCGTGTCGTTCGCGGAACAGCAGTCCGGCCATCAGGACGGCGGTCATCAGCAGGGTCAGCGCCAGCCAGAGCAGCTCGGCGCCTGCGAGCGCCGCGTAGATGGAACCCTCCCGGTAGGCGACGTCGGAGATGGCCACGAACAGGGTATCGAAGGCATTGCCGCCGATGATGTCGCCGACCGCCAGTGTGAGCGCGCCCATGCGCACGGCGGAGACGGCGATCACCAGTTCCGGCAGCGAGGTGGCGACGGCGGTCAAGGTACCGCCGACGAAACTCTCGGACAGTCCCGTGCGGGCGGCCAGCGGCACGGCAACCCGCGCAAGGACCCAGCCCGAGAAGGCCACCACCATGGCGCAGCCGGCGAAAGTCAGCCATAGCGAGGGCAGTCCCAGCCGGGTGCGCAGCGGGCGGTCGCTGCCGTCCGGACGCGTGTCCGCCGTGCGCTTCGGCAGCCACATGGGACTCTTGTGGGTGCGCACCAGCAGCGACAGGCCCAGGAGGTAGGCGCCGATCAGCAGGGCACTGCCCGGGTGTACGCCGAGCACGGCGAGCCCGGGCACGGCGAAGGCGATCATCTGCAGGGCGAGCAGGATCATGAGGAAAGCGCACATCATCAGGTTCTCCACGGATGCTGCCGCGTGTTCCAGGTTGGCCCGGCGATAGAAGATGTCCGCGATGGCGAGAAAAGCCGTCTGGGCCGCGATGCCGCCGAGCGCATTGCTCACCGCCAGTTCCGCATGCCCGTTCCAGGCGGCAGTCACCGAGGTGGTGATGCCGGACAGCGACGTGGCGCCGCCGATCAGCACGGCGCCCGTGAGCGCCTCGCCGAGACCGGTGCGGTGGGCGAGATCTCGCGCCGCCCGGGTCATGATCACGCCGAACACGCCGATCAGCGCCGCCGCCGCGCCGAACGCGGCCACCAGCGCCGTCAGCGGCCAGCCGGTCGGGTCCATGCCGGTGCCCCGGCGCCCTGCCCGGAGTCCTGCTCGCTGCCCATGATCATGGCGCCAGCCTACGCGAGAGCGCCGGCCGCTGTCTGCCGTGGCCGACCGCAGCGCGGCCGCAACAGGTGAATCCGGCGGCGGGAGTGCGCATAATCGATGACTCGCCACGCTCGGCGCGGCGACGCAGGCAACGATAACCGGAAGGGGGATTCCGCATGCAGGTACCGCTGCTCGTCGACGATTTCCTGGAGCGCCCCGTGCGTCTGTACCCGGAGAAGACCGCTGTCGTGGACGGCGACCGGCGCTACAGCTATGCCGAATACGCGGAACGGGTCTGGCGGCTGGCCAACGCGCTGGCGGGGCTCGGCATCGGGCAGGGAGACCGGGTCTGCATCCTGAGTCCGAACTCCCACTTCTTCCTGGAGAGCTTCTTCGCCACCGCCCGCATCGGCGCGATCCTTGTGCCGCTGAACTACCGGCTGACGCCAGAGGATCATGCCTATATCATCGATCACGCCGGCGTGAAGGCGGTGCTGGTCGATTACGAGTACACCGGCATGGTGGACGCCATCCGCGACCGGCTGCCGGCGGTGGAGCACTGGGTGGTGGCCGCCCACGACGGCGCCGAACGGGACGGCTGGACGGACTGGGAGGCGCTCATCGCGGCGGCGTCGCCGGACGCGCCGGCGCCCCCGGCACGGGGCGAGAACGACGTGGTCTCCATCAACTACACCTCCGGCACCACCGCGCGGCCGAAGGGCGTCATGCTCACGCACCGCAACTTCTACCTCAACGCCTACAGCCTGATCGCCCATCTGCGCGTGGCCCACGACGACGTGGAGCTGTGGACGCTGCCGCTGTTCCACGTCAACGGCTGGGGCGGCGTCTACGCGCTGACCGGCATGGGCGGTACCCACGTGATCCTGCGCGCGGTGGAAGGCCGGCGCATCTACGAGCTGATGGAGCAGGAGGGGGTGACCTTCGCCTGCATGGCCCCGGCGGTGCTGCGCACGATCCTCGACTACCCGGACAAGGACGCCCACGATATTACCGTGAAGCCCCGCTTCACGGTGGCCGGCGCGCCGCCGCCCGCCGCCTTCATCGAGCGGCTGGAGCGCGAACTCGGCTGGGAGTTCATCCAGCTCTACGGCCTCACGGAAACGTCGCCGTTCCTCACGTACTCGAGCCCGGACTTCGCGACGGCGCAGGACGACTGGCAGCGCCGTGCGCGGGCGGGCGTGCCGGCCATCGGCGTGGACATCCGGCTGCTGGACGGCGACGGCAACGAGGTGGCGAAGGACGGCGAATCGGTGGGCGAGGTCTGCGCCCGCTCGAACGTGGTGTTCGAGGGTTACTGGGAGCAGCCGGAGGAGACGGACAGGGCTATCCGCGACGGCTACTTCCACACCGGCGATCTCGCCGTGTGGGACGCCGTCGGCAACATCCACATCGTGGACCGCAAGAAGGACGTGATCATCTCCGGCGGCGAGAACATCAGCTCACCGGACATCGAGGATACGCTGTACAAGCACCCGGCCGTGCTGGAGTGCGCCGTCATCGGCGTGCCCCACGAGAAGTGGGGCGAGACGCCGAAGGCCCTGGTGGTGCTGCGCGACGGTCACGACGTCGGCGAGGAAGAGCTGATCGCCTTCTGCCGGGACAACATGGCGCACTTCAAGTGCCCCACGTCGGTGGAGTTCATCGAGGAGCTGCCCCGCACCGCCACGGGCAAGCTGCAGAAGTTCAAGCTCCGCGACCGCTACTGGCAGGGCGGCCGCCGGGTGTCCGGCTAGCGCGGCGGCCAGGGCGGCCAGGGCGGCCAGGATGGCCAAGGCGGCTAGGCCGCGCGGACCGCCTCCTCCGGCGGCATGTATTGGTAGCCGAGATCCTCCGCCACGGCCTCGTGGGTGACGTGGCCCGCGTGCACGTTCAGTCCGTGGGCCAGGTGCGGATCCGCCGCCAGCGCCTTGCGCCAGCCGTGGTCCGCCAGCGCGCGCGCGAACGGCAGGGTCACGTTGGTCAGCGCGAAAGTGGAAGTGCGCGGTACCGCGCCCGGCATGTTGGTGACGCAGTAATGCACCACGTCGTCCACGATGTAGGTGGGCTCCGCGTGGGTGGTCGGCCGGCTGGTCTCGAAGCAGCCGCCCTGGTCGATGGAGATGTCGACCAGCACCGAGCCGGGCCACATCGCCTTCACGTGCTCCTCCGTCACCAGCTTGGGCGCGGCGTGGCCGGTGATCAGCACGGAGCCGATGACCAGGTCCGCCCGCGGCACCAGGGTGTCGATGGAGTGCTGGGTGGAAAACTCCGTCTTCAGGCGGCCGCCGAAGATGTCGTTCAGCTGGCGCATACGGGGCACAGAACGGTCGATCACCGTCACCTCGGCGCCGAGGCCGATGGCCATCTCCGCCGCATTGGTGCCGGCGACGCCGCCGCCGAGCACCACGACCCGGGCCGGTCGCACGCCGGGCACGCCGCCGAGCAGGATGCCGCGGCCGCCGCCCGCTTTCTGCAGCGCGAAGGCGCCGGCCTGGATGGACATGCGGCCGGCCACCTCGCTCATGGGCGTCAGCAGCGGCAGCGAGCCGGCGGGGCCGGTGACCGTCTCGTAGGCGATGGCCGTGCAGCCGGACTTCACCAGGCCCTCCGTCTGCTGGGGGTCGGCGGCGAGATGCAGGTAGGTGAACAGCACCTGGCCCTCGTGCAGCATCTCGCATTCCTTCAGCTGGGGCTCCTTCACCTTGACGATCAGCTCGCCCTGCTCGAACACCTCCGCGGCGTCCGCGGCGATGCGCGCGCCGGCCGCGCGGTAGTCGTCGTCGGTCATGTTGATGGCGAGCCCGGCGCCGGTCTCGACGACCACCTCGTGGCCCGCCTGCACCAGTTCCTTCACGCCGGCCGGCACCATGCCGACCCGGTACTCGTGGACCTTGATCTCTTTCGGTACGCCGATACGCATGATGTTCCCCCTGTCTCGCCGGCAGTGTCAGATACCCACAGGATAGCGCCGGGGCCGAGCGGTCGTTGCGAAACACGGGCACGCCGGGCGGCTTTCGTGGCAGAATCTGCGGCTGTCAGTGGTTAGTACGCAATTTACTGCGGCAAATATGGATCGCTACGACAGAGCCATACTGCGCGCGCTGCAGCGGGACGGGCGGATCAGCAACGTGGAACTGGCCGCCCGGGTGAATCTCTCCGAATCCGCCTGCCTGCGCCGGGTGCGCGCGCTGGAGCGGGCCGGGCTCATCCAGCGCTACGCGGCACTGCTCGATCAGAACCGGGTCGGGCTGCCGGGCAACGTCTTTGTCAGCATCACGCTGCAGCGCGAGGAGCAGAGCGACCTCGACGCGTTCGAGGCGGCCGTGCGCGAACTGCCGGAGGTCATGGAGTGCTACCTGATGACCGGCGAGTTCGACTACCTGCTGCGACTGGTGGTGGCCGACATGGCGGACTTCGAGCGCATTCATCGCCGGCACCTCGCCACGCTGCCCGGCGTCGCCCGGGTGCATTCCAGCGTCGCACTGCGCACGGTGCGGCGCACGACGGAGCTGCCTGTCCCCTGACCGAGCCGGGATCGTCCCCTGCCGCCCGGCGCGCCGGCGGCATCTACTTATTGGTCCGGCACCGGGCGGGCGGTAGCGTGGATGCGAGGCCCGCAGGCAGCCGCAAGGAGGTCGGGATGACGGAAGCACCCCGCAGCCGGCGCGTGGCACTGGACGTCTCGCGCCCCGTCTGGGAACGCTGCTTCACGGTGGCGCCGCTGGTGCTGGTGGGCACCCGTGACGAGGACGGCAGCCCGGACCTCGCGCCCAAGCACATGGTCAGCCCCATGGGCTGGGAGAACTACTTCGGCTTCGTCTGCACGCCCTCCCACAGCACCTACCGCAACATCCGCCGCACGGGTGTCTTCACGGTCAGCTACCCGCGGCCGTCCCAGGTCCTGTTCGCCGGCCTCGCCGCCTCGCCGCGGTGCGACACCGGCGAGAAGCCGGTTCTGGATGCGTTCACCACGTTCCCCGCGGAGAAAGTCGACGGCGTGTTCATCGAGGACGCGTATCTGTTTCTGGAGTGCGAGCACTACCGGACCTACGACGACTTCGGCGTCAACAGCCTTGTCACCGGCCGCATCGTCGCCGCGCATATCGATGCAGCCGCGCTGCGCGCCTCGGAGCGCGACGAGCAGGAGCTGATCCGCGACGCGCCGCTGTTCGCCTATCTCCATCCCGGACGCTTCGCGAGCATCGATGCATCCAACGCCTTCCCGTTCCCGGCCGACATGAAGAAGTAGGCCATGGACCGGCTGCGTGGGCCCGAGATTCTGGCGCAGCTCGACACCGAGCGGGACCGGCTCATCGATTTCCTGCGCGACCTGGTCGAGGCGGAATCCCCCTCGTCGGTGCCCGAGACCCAGCGGCGGGTGCGCTCCCGGCTCGCCGCCGGCCTGGAGGAAATCGGTTACCACACGCAGCCCCTGCACGGCCGACAGACCGGCGGCCATCTCTATGCGCGGCCGCGCCACCGGCGGCGGGGCGCCGGCGTGCAGCTCGTGATCGGTCACTACGATACGGTCTGGCCCGTCGGCACGCTGGCCGAGCGGCCGTTCGAGGCGGACGGCAACGTCATTCGCGGGCCCGGCGTCTTCGACATGAAGGGCGGGCTCGCGCAGATCGTCTTTGCGCTGGGGGCGCTGCGCGCCCTGGGTCTCGAACCGCCGCTCACGCCGGTGGTGTTCGTGAATGCGGACGAGGAGATCGGCAGCCGCGACTCCGGCCGCCACGTCCGCCGGCTCGCGCGCAAGGCCCGGCGCGCCTACGTGCTGGAACCCTCGCTGGGGGCGGAAGGGCAGCTGAAGACGGCGCGCAAGGGGGTGGCGCGCTACACCGTGACCGTGCACGGCAGGGCGGCCCATGCCGGGCTGGACCCGGAGGCCGGCGCCAGCGCCATCCTGGAGCTCTCGCACGTCATCCAGAAGCTGTTCGCGCTGAACGACGCGCAGCGGGGCGTGACTGTGAACGTGGGCACGGTCGACGGCGGCATGCGGCCCAACGTGATCGCGCCGCTGAGCCGGGCGGTGATCGACGTCCGCGTCCCGACTCATGCCGATGCGGAACGAATCGATGCGGCAATCCGGAGTCTCGAGCCGGAGACGCCGGGCGTGCGCATCAGCGTCGAGGGCGGCTTCGGCCGGCCGGCGCTGGAGCCGACGCCGCGCAACCGGGCCCTGTGGGAGACGGCCCGGGCCCACGGCGAGGCGCTCGGACTCCACCTCACGGAGGGCCGCGCCGGCGGCGGCTCCGACGGCAATACCACCAGCCTGTACACCGCCACGCTGGACGGCCTCGGGCCGGTGGGCGACGGCGCCCATGCCGAACACGAGTTCCTGTATCTCGACCGCACGCTGGAGCGCACGGCGCTGCTCGGCTCCCTGCTCCTCGCACCGGACATCGCCGGGGGAGGCGAAGCATGACCGGCCTGTTCCTCGGCAGCCTGACCCGTATCGCGGATCTCGACGTGGAGCCGTTCGCCATCGAACGCCTCCCGCCTTCGGCCTGGGCGGGGGGTGATTACGTCGTGGGTGCCGTGACCGGCACGCCCGGCCCGCTGTACGAGATCGAGACCGCCACGGGCCGCCACGTGCGGGTGCTGCCGGGCGATCTCGTGGTGGGCGCCTTCGGCAACCGGGAGGCCACGCTGGAGGGGGTGGGCAGCTGGCGCGACATCGAGGGCGACGAGATGCATGCGATGACCGGCGCCGGCCTGTTCGGACGCTTCGTCTCGCTGTCGCTCATGCTGCCCCGGCCGCTCTCGCTGGAGTACCGGGGGCACGTGCTGCGCGACGGCCGCAAGCTCTCGATGGGGGACTTCGTCGAGTCGGCCGCGCCGCAGCCCCTCGAGGCCCCGGTGGTGTTGCTGTACGGCACTTCCATGTCGGCCGGCAAGACGACCGCCGGCCGCGTCATCGTGCACGAACTGTCCAATGCCGGTCTCGACGTGGTCGGCGTGAAGCTCACGGGAGCGGGCCGCTATCGGGACGTACTCAGCTTCCAGGACGCCGGTGCCGACGCGGTGTTCGATTTCGTCGACGCAGGCCTGCCTTCCACGGTAGTGCCGGAGGACGTGTTCCTCGCGGCCATCCGGCCGCTGCTCGGCCGCATCGCGCGGCGCCGCCCCGACGTGGTCGTGGTGGAAGCCGGCGCCTCGCCGCTGGAGCCCTACAACGGTGCCGCGGCCATCGACGAGCTCGGCGAGCGGATCCGCTGCGCCGTCCTGTGCGCTTCCGATCCCTACGCGGTCACCGGCGTCGAGCACGCCTTCGGCCTGCGCCCGGATGTGGTCATGGGGCCCGCCACGAGCACCAGCGCGGCGATAGCGCTGGTGCGCAAGCTGAGCGGCGTGCCGGCCATCAACGTGCTGGACCCGGACTCGCTGCCGGCGCTGCGCCGGGTGCTCGCCAAGTGCCTGGACATCCGCTTCCGGTGAACCGGCGCCACCGGTTGTGGCATAGTGATCCACCCCGTCCGCCCGGTCGCGCGCCGGACGGAAACCCGGCCAACCCAGCGAAGGATGGATGATGAAGATGTCCGCCAGACTCCTTGTTGCTTCCCTGTTGCTCCCTCTCGCCGTCTTCGCGGCCGACGCGCCCGACGAGGAGGTCGAGCCGGGACTGAACGCAGCCACCCTGGAAGGGCTGGAACTGCGCAATATCGGACCGGCCTTCATGTCCGGCCGCATCGCCGACATCGTGCTGCACCCCGAGGACCCGAGCACATGGTACGTGGCGGTGGGCAGCGGCGGCGTGTGGAAGACCACGAACTCCGGCACCACCTGGGAGCCGATCTTCGACGACCAGAGCTCCTATTCCATCGGCTGCATCACCCTCGACCCCAACGATCCGGATACGGTCTGGGTGGGCACCGGCGAGAACGTGAGCGGGCGTCATGTGGGCTACGGCGACGGCCTCTACCGCAGCCGCGACGGCGGCGAGACCTGGGAGCGCATGGGGCTCGAGGAATCCGAGCATATCGGCATGATCCGCATCGACCCGCGTGATTCGAACGTCATCTGGGTGGCCGCCCAGGGCCCGCTGTGGTCGGCCGGCGGCCAGCGCGGCCTGTACAAGTCCGTCGACGGGGGCGAGACCTGGGAGAAGCTGCTCGGCGACGACGAGTACACCGGCGCGAACGAGGTGCATCTGGACCCGCGCGACCCGGACGTGGTCTATGCGGTCACCTGGCAGCGCTATCGCAACGTGGCCGCGCTCATGAACGGCGGTCCGGGCAGCGGCATCCACAAGTCCGAAGACGGCGGCGAGACCTGGCGGGAACTCACCGAGGGGCTGCCGGAGGAGGATATGGGCAAGATCGGCCTGGCCATTTCGCCCCAGGATCCGGACGTGGTCTACGCCACCATCGAACTCGCCCGGCGCACCGGCGGCTTCTGGCGCTCCGAGGACGGCGGCGAGACCTGGGAGAAGCGCAACGACTATCTCTCCGGCGGCACCGGCCCGCACTACTACCAGGAGCTGTTCGCGAGCCCGCACGCCTTCGACCGGGTCTATCAGATGGACGTGTTCCTGCACGTCACCCACGACGGCGGCGAGAACTTCACGAAGACCGAGTACGCTTCCAAGCACGTGGATCATCACGCGATGGCCTTCCGGCCCGACGATCCCGACTACCTCATCGTTGGCACGGACGGCGGCATCTACGAGAGCTTCGATCTGGGCGAGAACTGGCGCTACGCGGCCAACCTGCCGATCACCCAGTTCTACAAGGTCTCCGTGGACTACGACGAGCCGTTCTACAACATCTACGGCGGCACCCAGGACAATTCCACCCAGGGCGGCCCGGCGCGCACCGCGAACATCCACGGCATCACCAACTCCGACTGGTTCATAGCGCTCGGCGGCGACGGCCACGAGCCGGAGGCCGACCCCACCAACCCGGACATCGTCTACACGCAGTGGCAGCAGGGCAATCTGAACCGCTACGACCGACGCACCGGCGAGACGGTCTACATCCAGCCGCAGCCGGGGCGCGGAGAGCCGGAGGAGCGCTTCAACTGGGATGCGCCCATCCTCATCAGTCCCCACGATCCCGCGCGGCTGTACTTCGGCAGCCAGCGGCTGTGGCGCAGCGACAGCCGGGGCGACGAGTGGCAGGCGCTGAGCGGCGACCTCACCCGCGACGTCGACCGGCTGCGTCAGCCGATGATGGGCACGCGCTGGAGCTTCGATGCGCCCTGGGACCTGTATGCGATGTCGCGCTTCAGCACGATCGCCAACCTGGACGAATCGCCGCTGGTCGAGGGCCTGATCTACGTGGGCACCGACGACGGGCTCATCCAGGTCACCGAGGACGGGGGCGAGACGTGGCGCGAGATCGACTCGCTGCCCGGCGTTCCCGACTACTTCTACGTGAACGACATCAAGGCCGACCTGCACGACCCGGCCACGGTCTACGTCGCGGTGGACAACCACAAGGCCGGCGACTTCGAGCCCTACATCCTGAAGAGCACCAACCGGGGCCGCAGCTGGCGCAGCATCTCGGACGATCTGCCGGATCGCCACATCGTCTGGCGGGTGATCCAGGATCACGTGGACCCGGACTTGCTGTTCGCGGCCACCGAGTTCGGGCTGTTCTTCACCGTCGACGGCGGCGGCAACTGGACCGAGCTGGACGGCGGCATCCCCACCATCTCGTTCCGGGACCTGGAGATTCAGCGCCGCGAGAACGACCTGGTGGCCGCCAGCTTCGGCCGCGGCTTCTTCGTGCTGGACGACTACACGCCGCTGCGCAACGTGAGCGAGGACACCCTCGCCGGGGAGACAGTGCTCTTCCCGGTGCGCGACGCCGCCTGGTACGTGCCCCGCGACTCTCTCGGCTGCGGCACGCCCGGCTGCCGGAGCACCCAGGGCGCGGGCTTCTACGTGGCGCCGAATCCGCCCTTCGGCGCGGTGTTCACCTACTACCTGCCGGAGAAAATCCGCAGCCGGGAGGAGCAACGACAGGAGCGGGAGAAGGAACTGAAGCTCGAGGGAGCGCCGATACCGTTCCCGGACTGGGATGCCGTACTGGCGGAGGAACTGGAGCAGCCGCCGGCCGTATGGCTGACGGTACGCGATGCGGCAGGCGAGGTCGTACGCCACATCGAGGCGCCGGCCGAAGCCGGTTTCCACCGGGTGGCATGGGACCTGCGCTATCCGGACCTCAATCGCTGGGAGCCCGAGAGCGAGGAGGAACCCTCGCCCTGGGAGATCCGTCACGGCGTGCTGGCGGAGCCGGGCGAATACTCGGTGACCCTCGCCCGGCGCGTCAACGGCCGCGTCGAGACCGTGGGTGAAGCGCAGAGCTTCCGCGTTTCTTCCATCCGCGAACCCGTGCTCGAGGGGCCCGCCCAGAGCGAGCGGGTACGCTTCGACCGCCGTGTCGCCGAGCTGGGCCGCGCGGTCAGTGCCGCCGTGGCAGCCGCGGAGGAACTGGTCGAGGAGACCGGTGCCATCAAAGACGTGTTGACCCGCTCTACGGCGGACCCGGCGCTCTACGCCACGGCCCAGGACATCGAGGAACGGGCGCGGCGGTTGAGCGTGCGCCTCACCGGCCACGGGGAGCGCGCCGAGATGGGCGATGCGCAGCCGGTATCGATCTCGCGGCGGCTGAATGTGGCCGGCTTCGGTAATACCAAGAATGCCTACGGCCCGACCGGCACCCAGCGCACAAGCCTCGAGATCGCGGAGGCGGAGTTCGCGGAGGTGAAGCAGGCGCTGGATCAGCTGTTGGAGGTGGAACTCGCGGGCCTGAAGGAACGCCTGAACGCGGCGGGAGTGCCGTGGTCACCGGGCCGGGGAGTCCCGCTCCGCTGACACTAATGTAGGAGGGCCTTCAGGCCCGATGGAGTTCTCTTGATGTAGGCCCGCCATCCACTGGGGTGGACCGCTGGGGACGCTCAGTCGGACGTCCTGTCCTCCTTCGCTTCGGCCGGGCCTCCTTCCCGCCGTCATGGCTCCAGTCGGCCCGGACGACCCCAGCAGTCCA
>DASRVH010000015.1:0-4993 GCA_035655155.1 Woeseiaceae bacterium | reverse complement strand
CAGGCGGTTCAGCCTTCCGGCGCGCAGCGATGACACCAGCGGCTCAAGCTGGTAAAACACTTTTTAATCGCAACTACGGGTTGGCGCCTTCGGCGCCGCATCGCCCCCCGGCACAGCGGCCCTTTAACGGAGTCCAGCAGTAATCAAAGTTCCGCACGACGGCGCCCGCACGGCACTTGCCGGCGCACGTTTCTCGCCGCCTGCTGTCTGTCGGCTTGCCTCCTGCTCGCCGGCTGCTCCAGTAGTGGGATCTACGCCAATATCGGCATCGCTGGGCCGAGTGTCGATATCGGGCCGGTGTCGGTGCGCACAGGAGTGCACCTCGGACGCTGGTTCTGAGCCTCCGGCCGGTACCCAGGCATCGGCTTCCTCGGCCACCAGGTCGAAGCTCTTCAGCAGCAACCGTTCAGGCGCGGACAACGGATGCAAGGCGATGACCCAGCTCGCCAACCGCGGCACCAGCATGCGCAGGACGAGTTGCAGCGCGAAGGCGAACGGCCCCAGGAACCGTAACGAGGCGCGATAGCTCTCAAGCACATCCGGCGAGATCCGTTCTCGGCGGATCGACGAAAACAAGGTGTCAGCCGGTCGCCAGCATTGCGGTTACGAGGCTCGGTGTCAGGATTTTGCTAGTCATTCGTTTCGAGTTCTCTTAGTGGCCGGCGGTGCGGGCGCGGAGCAGAATCAGTTTTTCACCGGCATGTTTTCTCATTATGGAAACATGTTTCAATGGTAACCACACCGAAAAGTGCAGGGAATATTTGCTCAGGAGAGAGCTTGTTGGATTTAGTGAATCGAATCCATTGCCGATCGGTGGAGCAATTCCGGGACGCGCTCGCGAGCATCTGGGACGTGGAGATCACGCAGTCCGATGCCGGTCCCGTCGACATCGTCATGTCGTCCCGGGCTGTCGGCGACTGCCTTGTCTATGGCGGCAGCGCCAACCGCACCCTGTTGTGTTCGGGGCAGCGCTCCGACGACCTCTGGACGATTTCGCCCATCACACGCGGCGGGATCGGCAGCTGGTATCGCGGCCAGCAGCTGGACGAGGGAGATATTCTTATGCTCAACCCGCGCGGCGATGTCTACCAGCAGATAGCTGCAGGCCATCGCCAGGAGGCCATCTCGATCCCAGTGGAGCTCGCCGAACGGATCGTGCAGGCCGAGTATCAAAGCTCCGCCGAAGACTTGTTGGCGCACTGGTACGTCAAGTCGGATCAGCGCACCGCGGCCCACATCGTCCGGATTGTCCGGAAACTGCTGTCCGAGCCGGGTACGGACCGTGGCAGGACGAGTGCCGGCGTCGACCTGGCGGGCAAAGTCATCGCGCTAACTCAGCAAGCGGGGCCGCTCCGAGACGCCCCCCCCAACATGGCGCTGCGCCGGCGTATCGTCGGACGGGCCGAGGAACTGATCCGGAGTCGACTGGACGACCCGCCAAGCGTGACCGAACTGTGCGAGGTGACCTGCGCAAGCCGGCGCCTGCTGTTTTACGCGTTCAAGGAACTGCTCGGGCGGTCGCCTTACGCGCACGCGAAGGTGCTCCGACTGCACGCGGCCCGGCGCCGGATTCTCGCCAGGAGAAACGAGCGCTGCGTGCAACAAGTCGGCTTCGACCTTGGCTTCTGGCATCCAGGCCAGTTCGCGATCGACTATGCCAGGCTGTTTGGCGAATCGCCCAGCAAGACCCGGCTCGACAGCCGGGGTAAAACTTAAGCCCGCTTCTTCGGCCGCCGGCTCCCCCCTTCGCCCGTGGTATCTTTCCGTCTGCAAATCACCCGGGCATAGCGGAGGCGGCAGTGGCTTCAGTGGCTCAGTTTCGCATGTTCGCCGGGCTGCTGACGCACTCCTTCCGGAACCTGCTGCCCATCATCCTCGTGGTGGGCGTGTTCCAGGCCCTGGTGATCCGCCAGGTGCCCGAGGACTGGCTGAGCATCAGCCTCGGCCTGGCGGTCGTGGTGGTGGGCATCGCCCTTTTTCTGCAGGGCCTCGAGCTCGGCATCTTTCCCATCGGCAAGAACATCTCCAACGAGTTCGCCCGCAAGGGCTCGCTGCCGCTGCTGATGATCTTCGGTTTCTGCCTCGGATTTTCCGCGGTGATCGCGGAGCCGGCCCTGATCGCCGTGGCCAGCCAGGCGGAGCTGATCAGCGCGGGCCGGGTCAACGGCTGGACGCTCCGGCTGCTGGTGGCCGTCTCGGTCGGCGCGGTGGTCGCGCTGGGCATCGTGCGCATCGTGCTGGGCCACGGCCTGCACTGGTACATCATCGGCGGCTACCTGCTGGTGGTGGCGGTCACTTTTTTTGCGCCGGAGGAGATCGTCGGCCTCGCCTACGACTCGGGCGGCGTCACCACCAATATCGTGACGGTGCCGCTGATCGCGGGGCTGGGCATCGGGCTGGCCATGTCGCTGGGCGGGCGCAACCCGCTGGCGCACGGCTTCGGCCTGGTCGCGCTGGCGGTGATGGTGCCGATGATCACGGTGCAGCTGTACGGCATCCTGGTGTACGGCCAGGCCGCCGCCCCGGCTCTGTCGCCGTCGCTCGCGGCGCCGCTCGCGCTGAACGATGCGGCGAACGCCGGCGTCGTCGCCAGCAGCTTCCTGCTGGAAATGCTGCGCGATCTCCTGCTGATGGTGCGCGACGTGCTGCCCATCATCGGCGTGATCCTGTTTTTCCAGTACCTGGTCATCCGCAAGCCGCTGGCCCACCTGCACCAGGTCGCGGCCGGCTTCGTGCTGGTGATCGTCGGCCTGTACGCCTTCGTCATCGGCCTGAAGCTGGGACTGTTCCCGGTCGGCCGGAGCATGGCGGAACAGCTCATCGCCCTGGACGGCTGGCTGGCGGTCTACCTGTTCGCCTTCGCCATCGGTTTCGCCACCACCATGGCCGAGCCGGCCCTGATCGCCATCGCCGCCAAGGCCGAGGAAGCGGCGCAGGGCAAGCTGGACGGCGACACCATCCGGCTGCTGGTCGCGCTGGGCGTCGCCGTCGGGATCACCATCGGCGTGCACCGCATCATCACCGGCCATCCCATCCATTACTACATCATGGGCGGCTACGCCCTGGTGATCATCCTCACGGCGATGGCGCCCCGGTATATCGTCGCGCTGGCCTACGACCTCGGCGGGGTGACCACTTCCGAGGTCACGGTTCCCCTGGTGACGGCGCTGGGCATCGGTCTCGCCACCAACATCGAGGGCCGCAACGTGATGATCGACGGCTTCGGCCTGATCGCATTCGCATCGATTTTTCCGATAGTATCCGTGATGGCTTATGCCATCGTCGGCGACTTTATGATGAGGCGCAGAGGAGCGAGCGGATGAAATTCTCGGTAGTGGTCGCCATCGTGGCGGACGACCTCGAGGAAAAGGCCATCGACGTGGCGAGGAAGGCGGGCGCCGGCGGCTTCACCATCGTCAGCGGCCGCGGCGTCGGCGCCGAGGAGAAGAAGACCTTTTTCGGCCTGACCTACCAGGGCAGCCAGACCGTGCTGGTCTGCGTGGTGGAGAAGAAGCTGTCGGTATCCATAATGAAGGCGCTGACCGAAGAACTCGATCTCAAGAAAAACTCCAAGGGCGTGGTGTTCACGCTGCCGCTGGAGCACATCGCCGGAATCGACACGCGCCAGATCGAGAGCTTCACGGACCAGATCCGCGAAGACATCTGAGATACTCGAGACAGGGGGCTGTAGACATCATGCTGGTGAAGGACATCATGCAGACGGAGGTCGTCACGATCTCCCCGCTGGCCACCCTGCGCGAAGCCATGGAGAAGATGCGCGCGCGCAAGGTCAAGTCGCTGGTGGTCGAACGGCGCGACGCGCACGACGCCTTCGGCATCGTCACCTACGCCACCATCCTCAGGACCATCTCGGCCGAGGAAGGCGACATCGACCTGATCAACGTCTACGACGTGTGCCACAAGCCGATGATCTCGGTGCCGCCGAGCATGGCCGTGAAGTACGTCGCGCGCATGATGGTGGCGCAGAAAGTCCAGCGCCTGCTGGTGCTCGACGGCGACGGCATGGCCGGCATCGTCACCATGAACGACATCGTCGGCGAAGTCCTGGCCATGGCGGAAAAGGCCCACATCCACGACGCCGCGGACTGATCCGTGTGCGCCTGCCGCGCTGACGCCGATGTTCACCCACCTCGACATGGACGCCTTCTACGCGTCGGTGGAAATCCGCGAGCGACCTGAGCTGGCCGGCCTGCCGGTGGTGGTGGGCGGCACGCCCGAGGGCCGCGGCGTGGTGGCCGCCGCCAGCTACCCGGCGCGCCGCTACGGCATCCGTTCCGCCATGCCCATGGCCACCGCCCTCAAGCGCTGTCCCGAGCTGGTCATTCTGCGCTCCCGCATGTCCCTCTATGCCGCCGAGTCGCGCCGCATCCGCGAGATCCTCGAACGCTACACCCCGCTGATCGAGCCGCTGTCGCTGGACGAGGCCTTTCTCGACCTGCGCGGCAGCGTCAACTTGTTCGGGCCCGTGGCCGAGATCGCCCGGCGCATCAAGCGCGAGATCAGCGCAGAGCTCGGCCTCACCGCCTCCGTCGGCATCGCGCCGGTCAAGTTTGTCGCCAAGATCGCCTCCGACCTCGGCAAGCCGGACGGCTTTCTCTCGGTCGAGCCCGGCGAGGTCGATGCATTCCTCGGTCCGCTTCCCATCGGCCGCCTGTGGGGCGTCGGGAAAGTGGGCGAGAAGGCCATGCACCGCCTGGGGCTCAAGACCATCGGCGACGTCGCGCGCCGCGACGAAGATTTCATGGCGCAGCATTTCGGGCGCCACGGCCTGCAGCTGCTGCGGCTCGCGCGCGGCATCGACCCGCGCGAAGTCGTTCCCGACCGCGAGACCAGGTCCGTCTCCAACGAGACCACCTTCGCCGCCGACATCGCCGACCGCGACGAGCTGCGCGCCATCCTGCTGCAACTCGTCGAACAGGTCGGCTGGCGCCTGCGGCACAAGGAGCTCGCCGGCCGCACCGTGCAGATCAAG
>DASRVH010000014.1:0-15028 GCA_035655155.1 Woeseiaceae bacterium | reverse complement strand
GGGGGCCGTCGTGGCGCTCCGCTTCGCTCATCGGCCTCTCACGCCGGGGCGTCTCACACCGGAATCCGCGCCAGCACGCCGCCCAGGGCGTGGCAGACGGTGCGGCGCCGGACCGTTTCCCGGTCGCCGTCGAAACGGACGCATTCGGCATAGGTGACGGGGGTGGCCCCGCTGACCGCCCAGGCGAACCAGACCGTGCCCACCGGCTTGTCCGGCGTGCCGCCGTCCGGCCCCGCGATACCGCTGACCGCCACCGCAATGTCCGCGCCGCTGGCCGCCAGCGCCCCGGCCGCCATCTCCCGCACGGTCTCCTCGCTGACGGCGCCGTACCCGTCCAGCGTCTCGGCCCGCACGTCCAGCAGGGAGCGCTTGGCCTCGTTGCTGTAGGTGACCAGTCCCGCGCCGAACCAGGAGGAACTGCCGGCCACGTCGGTGAGCGCTTTGGCGATCCAGCCGCCCGTGCACGACTCCGCCGTGGTCACCCGGCGCCCGGCGGCCAGCAATGCCTCGCCCGTGCGCCGGGCCAGTGCGGCGATGTCCTCGAATTCCGTCATGAGTCTTCCGCGTTCGTGTCGGCGCCGCCGAGTACCTCCCGGTACAGCGCCAGATGGCGCGCCGCCATACGCTCGGGGGTGAATTCGCTCCGCACCCGGGCCCGGCCAGCCTCGCCCAGACTGCGGGCCAGCGCGGGATCGGTCAATACCCGCAGCATGGCCCGGCCGAGCGCCTCTGAATCTCCCGGCGGCACCAGCAGGCCCGTGCGGCCGGGCTCCACGGCCTGACAGACGCCGCCGGCGGCGAAGCCGACCACGGGCACGGCCGCAGCGGCCGCCTGCAGCAGCGCCACCCCGAGCCCCTCCGCCAGTGCGGGATGCACCACCAGGTCCAGGGCGGGGAGTAGGCGCGCCATGTCATCGCGGAAGCCGGCCATCAGCACCCGGCCGGCGAGACCGAGGCGACGGATCTCCGCGGCCAGGGCGTTTTCCAACGGCCCGCGGCCGAAGAAGATCACGTGGAGTTCGGGGCAACCTTCCAGCACGGCGGGCACGGCCTCGAGCAGGTATCGATGTCCCTTGCGCTCGATCAGCTGGGCCACCACGCCGGCCACCGGCGCGCCGGCCGGGAGACCGAATTCGGCGTGCAGCCATTCCCGCTCCGCCGGACCGGCAAATGGCTCGGGATCCACGCAGTCCGGGATCACCGTGATGCGGCGGCGGTCGATGCCGGCGTCCGTCAACATCCGCTCGATGGCGTTGGAGATGGCGACGATGCGGATGTACGGCCGATAACGCACGGCGGCCAGCCAGCGCGGTTCCGGGTTGTCCACCCGCCGGGAGACCACCGCACGGATGCCGCTGCGCCGGGCCGCCAGGCCGCCGAGCAGATCCGCGCCGCGGCGGCTGTGGGCATGCAGGATATCGGGCCGCTCCTCCTCCAGCACCCGGCGCATGCGCGGCAGGAAGCCGAGGTCATGGTCGCCGCGCATGGTCACCTCGCGCACCCGGTGCCCCGCGGCCCGGGCGGCCTCGCCCACCTCGCTGCCGATGGCGCTGACCAGCAGATGCTCAGACGCGTCGGCAGCGAGCGCATCCAGCAGATAGAGCACTTGCTGGGCGCCGCCGTACAGGTTGAGTCCCGTCTCCAGGTGCAGAATCTTCATGGGTGGTCCGCGGATCCGCGGCTGTGAGAACCGGCCAGTGGGATTGGCCCGTAATGTACCCCCCGCCGGGACGCACAGGAACCCACGGTGTCACAGATGGCCTCATAAACCGGGGCAGCCGCGCGCCGGCGCGCCGGCCCTCGTCGGCTCTCCTCGTCCCTCCCCGGCCCATCGACTTGCCGCCCGCGACGGGCTAGCCTATCCGGCCCGCCCCTACCGGAATATCGCGAAGAATGAGCGCGTCCGCCCGTGCAGAACACACGCCGATGATGCAGCAGTATCTCGGCCTGAAAGCCGAGCATCCGGACACGCTGCTGTTCTATCGCATGGGCGACTTCTACGAGCTCTTCTACGACGACGCCCGACGCGCCGCCGAACTCATCGACATCACGCTCACCACCCGGGGCAAATCCGCAGGCGAGCCCATCCCGATGGCTGGCGTGCCCTACCACGCGGTGGACAGCTACCTCGCCAAGCTGGTGAAGCTCGGCGAGTCGGTGGCCATCTGCGAGCAGATCGGCGATCCGGCCGCGAGCAAGGGCCCGGTGGAGCGCAAGGTGGTGCGCATCGTCACGCCGGGCACGCTCACCGAGGCCAGTCTGCTGCAGGAGCGGCGGGACAACGCGGTGGCGGCCGTGGTGCTCGCCCGCCGCGAGATCGGCATCGCCTGGCTGGATCTCTCCGCCGGGCGCTTCCTGGTGAGCCAGGTGCCGGACGAAGGTGCGCTGGCGGCGGAGATCGAGCGTCTGCAGCCAGCCGAGATCCTCTACGACGAGGAGGGCGGCGTGCCAAGCTGGCTGGCCGGTCGCGCCGGTGCCCGCGGCCGGCCGCCCTGGCACTTCGACGGCGAGACCGCGACACGGCTCCTGTGCGAGCAGTTCGGCACCCGGGACCTGACCGGCTTCGGTGTCGCCGGTCTCGAAATCGCCATCCGCGCCGCCGGCGGGCTGCTCGAATACGTGCGCGACACCCAGCGCGGCGCCCTGCCCCACATCGACGGCATGGGCGCGGAGCAGCCGGACGACGCCATCCTCATGGACGCGGCCACGCGGCGTAACCTCGAACTCGATCGCAGCCTCTCGGGCCAGGACCAGCACACCCTCGCCGGCGTCATGGACACCTGCCGCACGGCCATGGGCAGCCGGCTGCTCCGGCGCTGGATCAATCGGCCCGTCCGCAGCCACGAAGCGATCGGCGCGCGCTACGACGCCGTGGCCACCTGGCTCGAGCGCGGCGCCGACGGACTGCGCGACCTGCTCAGCGACGTCGGCGATCTGGAGCGCATCCTCTCCCGCGTGGCGCTGCGATCGGCCCGGCCGCGGGATCTGCGCCAGCTGGGCGACAGCCTGGGTCGGCTGCCCGAACTCGCCCGGCTGCTCGACGGCCTCGACGCGCCACGCCTCGCCGAGCTGGCGGCCGACGCGGCCGAGCATCCGGATACCCATCGGTTGCTGGAAGCGGCGCTGGTGGAGAACCCGCCCATGCTGATCCGCGACGGCGGCGTCATCGCGCCCGGCTACGACGCCGAACTGGACGAACTGCGCGACATCAGCGCCAACGCCGACCAGTATCTGGTGGATCTGGAACAGCGCGAGCGCGAGCGCACCGGTCTGCCCACGCTGAAGGTGGGCTACAACCGGGTGCACGGCTACTACATCGAGATCAGCAAGGCCCAGGCGCAGAACGCGCCGGAGGAATACACCCG
Source organism: Woeseiaceae bacterium (assembly GCA_035655155.1). Taxonomy (GTDB): domain Bacteria; phylum Pseudomonadota; class Gammaproteobacteria; order Steroidobacterales; family Woeseiaceae; genus Lentisalinibacter. The sequence goes on along the minus strand of DASRVH010000014.1, from coordinate 11,663 downwards.
GCGCCAGACGCTGAAGGCGGCGGAGCGATTCATCACGCCGGAACTCAAGCGCTTCGAGGATCAGGTGCTGAGCGCCCGGGAGCGCGCGCTGGCCCGGGAGAAGGCGCTGTACGAAGGCCTGATCGACGCACTGCACGAGGTCCTGGGCCCGCTGCGCCGAACGGCCGCGGCACTGGCCGAGCTGGACGTCCTCGCCTGCTTCGCCGAGCGCGCCGAACGCCTCGGCCTCGCCCGGCCGACGCTCTGCGGCGAGCCACGCATCGCCGTCCGCGCCGGGCGCCATCCGGTGGTGGAACGGGTGCTCGAGACGCCTTTCGTGCCGAACGACCTGGAACTCGACGACGAGCGGCGGCTGCTGATCATCACCGGTCCGAACATGGGCGGCAAATCCACCTACATGCGTCAGGCGGCACTGATCGTCATCCTCGCCCACATCGGCAGCTACGTGCCGGCGGACGCACTGGAGATCGGGCCCGTGGACCGGATCTTCACCCGCATCGGTGCCTCGGACGATCTGGCCGGCGGACGTTCCACGTTCATGGTGGAGATGACCGAGACCGCCAACATCCTGCACAACGCCACCTCGTCGAGCCTGGTGCTGATGGACGAGATCGGCCGCGGCACCAGCACCTTCGACGGCCTGTCGCTGGCCTGGGCAGCGGCCCATCACATCGCCACCCGCCTGCGCGCCTTCACGCTGTTCGCCACCCATTACTTCGAACTGACTGTGCTGCCGGAGGAACTCCCGCACGCCGCCAACGTGCACCTGGACGCCACGTCCCACGGCGACCGGCTGATCTTCCTGCACGCGGTGAAAGCGGGTCCGGCCAACCAGAGTTACGGCCTGGAGGTGGCCGCGCTGGCCGGCGTGCCGAAGTCGGTCATCCGCCGCGCCCGCCGCCACCTGGAGACGCTGGAAAGCGCCCGGCACCAGCGCGACCACGGCCCCCAGCAGGAACTCGCGCTGGCGCCGCCGGAACAGGAAGACCCGCCGGAAGACGCGCTGCGCGAAACGCTGGAAGATCTCGACCCGGACTCACTCTCCCCCCGCCAGGCGCTGGACCTGATCTACAAGCTGAAGGACCTGACGGACGACTGATTCCTTCTTTCCTGGCCGCCCTGCGGGGGTATCCATCTTGCTCCCGACAAAAGGTCGCGGCGATGGATACCCCCGCATGACGGCCGTGCTCGCGGTGGCCGGGAGAATCTGCCAGTCAGAGACGCCAGCTGACTGGCGCCAATCCGTACGGGTACAGCCAGTCAGCGAGTGGGTGAGGGTCGCGGGGTCGTCCTGGACGCGGCACGGCTTCGATGGGCATGTAGGAGGGGCTTCAGCCCCGATTAGCGTTCGGCCACCTCAGACGAAGATCGGGGCTGAAGCCCCTCCCACATGAGCGTCCCCCGCAGTCCACCCCAGCCGATGACGGGCCAGCGCCGAGAGAAAGCCGGGTCGGGCCTGAAGGCCCTCCTACGCGAATTTTCCTTCGCGGAGGAAGGTTTCGGCGGCGGCGGCGGCGGCGCGGGAGAACAGGAGGCCCGTGTGGGTCACGTTCAGGACCAGGTGATCGGCGATGCCGGGCAGCTCGGTCTCCGCCACCCGCACCGTCCCGTCGTGGGGCGGCTCCAGGCGGCCGAGCAGGCGCCCGGCGCCCATGCCCCGGCTGCCGGCGATCACGCCCGTACGCGCGGCGATTTCCGGCGGACACCATTCGTCGGCGCTCGAGTCGAGTACGCCGTCGGCGATGCTCCGGCCCGTGAGACGGCGGCCGGGGCCGACGCGGGCAAGCCGTTCCGCCGAGCGGCTGCCGGTGAGCGGCGAGCCCAGGCAGACGATGCGTCCCGGTGGCGCGTCGTCCCAGCCCGCCAGCATGCGCAGGATGAGCACGCCGCCGAGGCTGTGGCCGATCCAGTCGATGCGGCCGGCGTCGAGGTGATCGGCGAAGGCGCGGAGGTTCTGGGCGTTGGCGTCGAGGCCGTGGCCGATGGTGGGCCAGGAGAAGATGCGCACGTCGCTGCGGCCGGCCGCGCGGAGACGGCGGGCGAGTCGCTTCAGCGCCCAGCCGCCGAGCCACAGACCGTGCGCCAGGATCAGCGCGCTGCGTTCCCGCTCCCCGTTCACGCCAGGTCGCGGGCCAGGTCTTCAAGCGCCTCCCGGTTGGTCCAGGACCAGACCCGCTCGATGGCTTCCTCCAGAGGCAGCCACGTGAAGGCCGAATGCTCGCTGGGGCTGAGGATCACGTCCCGGGGCTCGTCCAGCCGGAAGCGCCATTCGTATTCGACATTCTCGAAGACGCCCGGCGGATAGCGGTCCCGCCAGCGGGGGTCGATGACGAAGATGCGGCTGACGCCGGCGTAGGCGAGCGTGCCATTGTCCTCGAAGCCGGTTTCCTCGGCGAGTTCCCGTGCCGCCGCGCTGTCGTGGGTCTCGTCCGGCAGCAGGCTGCCGGTGATGGACTGCCAGAATTCGAAGGGGCGCCGGCGATGCAGCAGCAGCACCTCGCCGCCGGCCGCGTAGACGACCACCAGCACCGACTCGGGGCGCCGGTAGGGCCTGGCGGGAGTCGGTGCGGTCACGGCGCCGACGCTCAGCTCGCGGTGTCGCCCCGCGGCTTGCGGAGCCGGATGCCCACCTCGCGCAGCTGCTGGGCGGAGACGTCGCCCGGCGCGTCCGTGAGCGGGCAGGCCGCGGTCTGGGTCTTCGGAAAGGCGATGACGTCGCGGATGCTCTCGGCGCCGGCCATCAGCATCACCAGGCGGTCGAGACCGAAGGCAATACCGCCGTGGGGCGGGCAACCGTATTCCAGCGCGCGCAGCAGGAAGCCGAATTTCTGCTCCGCCTCGTCCGGGCCGATCTGCAGCAGGTCGAACACCGCCGACTGAACCTCCTGGTCGTGGATGCGGATGGAGCCGCCGCCGATCTCCGAACCGTTCAGCACCATGTCGTAGGCGCGGGAGAGCGCATGGTCCGGATCCTTGCGCAGCGCTTCGGCGTCGCTGATGGACGGTGCCGTGAACGGATGGTGCAGCGGATCCAGGCGCCCGGTGGCGGGGTCGCGCTCGAACATCGGGAACTCCACCACCCACAGCGGCCGCCAGCCGGCTTCCACCAGGCCCCGGTCCTCGCCCAGCTTCACGCGCAGGGCGCCGAGGGCGTCGTTCACCACGTGCGCCTTGTCCGCGCCGAAGAACACCAGGTCGCCGTCGGCCGCGCCGGTGCGCTCCATGATGCCGGCGATGGCCTCGTTCGGCAGGAACTTCAGGATCGGCGACTGCAGGCCCTCGCGGCCGGCGGCCGCGTCGTTCACCTTGATGTAGGCGAGACCCTTCGCGCCGTAGCGGCCGACGTACGCGGTGTAGTCGTCGATCTCCTTGCGGGTGAGCTCGCCGCCCTTCGGCAGGCGCAGCGCCGCCACCCGGCCCTTCGGGTCCGCGGCGGGGCCGGCGAATACCTTGAACTCCACGCCTTCCAGCAGATCGGAGACTTCCACCAGCTCCAGCGGGATGCGGAGATCCGGCTTGTCGGAGCCGAAGCGCTGCATCGCCTCGGCCCAGGCCATGCGCGGGAAGGGGGCGGGGAGCTCGACGCCGAGCACGTCGGCGAACAGGGCCCGGATCAGCCGTTCCATGCTGCCCATCACCGTCTGCTCGTCCACGAAGCTCATCTCGATGTCGAGCTGGGTGAACTCGGGCTGGCGGTCGGCGCGCAGGTCCTCGTCGCGGAAGCAGCGCACGATCTGGTAGTAGCGATCAATGCCCGACATCATCAGCAGCTGCTTGAAGATCTGCGGCGACTGGGGCAGCGCGAAGAACTTGCCCGGGTGGGTGCGGCTGGGGACGATGTAGTCCCGCGCGCCCTCCGGCGTGGTCTTGGTCAGCATCGGCGTCTCGACGTCGATGAAGCCCTCGTCGTCCAGGAAGCGGCGCAGCGAGCGGGTGGCCGCATGGCGCAGGCGCAGGTTCGCCAGCATGTCCTCGCGGCGCAGATCCAGATAGCGGTAGCGCAGCCTGAGCTCCTCGTTCGCGGTCTCGTCCTGATGGAACGGCGGCGTCTTCGCGCCGTTCAGCACCGTCAGCTCCTCGGCCAGCACCTCGATCTGCCCGGTCCGCATGTTCGGGTTCACCGTGCCCTCGGGCCGCGGCCGCACCTTGCCGCGCACGGCCAGTACGTATTCGCTGCGCACCCGCTCCGCATCGGCGAAGATCTCCGGGCGGTCCGGGTCGAACACCACCTGCAGCAGGCCCTCGCGGTCGCGCAGGTCGATGAAAATCACACCGCCGTGGTCGCGCCGGCGGTGCACCCAGCCGGTGACTTCCACGACCTCGCCGGTCAGCGTCTCGTCGACCTGTCCACAGTAATGAGTGCGCATAGCGTTATCGATGATGAGTGAGGGGCCGGCGACGCCGGCAAAAGAGGCGAAATGTTACGGCCTGGCCTCGGGCGCTGCAAGCGGAAGCTCCTGCTCGCCTGCGTGCCAGCGGGGCACGACGACGCCCAGCGAGATGATCATCTTCAGCGCCTCGTCCACCTCCATCTCGAGCTCGATGATGTCCTTTCGGGGCACCATGATGATGAAGCCGGATGTGGGGTTCGGCGTGGTCGGCACGAACGTGCAGACCACGTCCTCGCCGGTCTTCGCCTGCACCTCGCCCAGCGCGCTGGAGGTCTGGAAGGCGAGGCTGTAGATGCCCTTGCGCGGGTACTCGATCAGCAGCACCTTCTTGAACGAGTCGCCGGAGTCGCCGAGCACCACCTCGGCGAAGTTCTTCGAAGCGCCGTAGACGGAGCGCACCACCGGGATCCGCTGCAGGATGGCCTCGCCGAGCGCGAGCAGCCGCCGACCCGCGAAGTTCGCGACCAGCATGCCGGTCACGAGCAGGATGATGATGGTGAGCAGGATGCCGAGGCCCGGGATCGTGAACGTGATCCCGAATACCTCGTAAGGCGGGCGTACGTACGCCGGCAACAGGCCGAGGGTCTTGTCGAGCTGGCGGACCAGCAGGTTGAGGACGAACAGCGTGATGCCGAGCGGCACCCAGACGAGCAGCCCCGCCACCAGCCAGGACCGCAGGCGCTTCATCACCGCTCCGGCTCCACCGCTCCCGCCTCGCCTCAGGCCGCCGCGCCGCCGGTCGATCCGGCCGCCTTGCCGTCGCCCGCCTTCTTGTCGGACTTGCTCTCCGGCTTGCTCTCCGACTTCTTCTCGCCGTCGCCGCCGGACTTTTTCTCGCCGTCGCCGCTGCCGCCACCGTCGGCCAGGTTGCGCTTCCTGTCCTTGTCGGTCTTGAAGTCGGTCTCGTACCAGCCGCTGCCCTTGAGGCGGAACCGGGGTGCCGAGATCTTGCGTTTCAGCGCCGTCTCGCCGCAGTCGGGGCAGTCGGTCAGCGGATCGTCACTCATCTTCTGCAAGGCATCGAGTTCGTGCCCGCAGCTCTTGCACACATACTCATAGATAGGCATGTCGTCTCTCTCCACGAAGAACGCCCCCGGAGACACCGGGGGCGCCAATTATAGCCGCTGTCGGCGGGGAAACCGGTTTCGTCCTCCGGCTCAGCCCGCCATGGCCTCGGCGGCCTCCGGCGTGCGGAACACGACCTCCTCCCCCGAGACGTCGGCCAAGATGGTATCGCCCGGCGAGAATTCGCCGGCCAGGATGCGCTGGGCCAGCGGATTCTCGATGCGCTGCTGGATGGCCCGCTTCAGCGGCCGCGCGCCGTAGACCGGGTCGAAACCGGCCTCGGCGAGCTGGTCCCGCGCCGCGTCGGTGAGCGCGAGCTCCATGTCGCGGTCGGCGAGACGCGCGTGCAGGTAGCCGAGCTGGATGTCGACGATGCGGCGAATGTGCTCGCGGCCGAGCGGATGGAACACCACCACGTCGTCCACCCGGTTGATGAACTCCGGCCGGAAGTGCTGGGAGACCACCTCCATGACCTCGCCCTTCATCTTCGCGTAGTTCTCCTCGCCGGCCAGCTCCTGGATGCGCTGGGAGCCCAGGTTCGAAGTCATGACGATGACGGTGTTGCGGAAGTCCACCGTACGGCCGTGGCCGTCGGTGAGCCGGCCGTCGTCCAGCACCTGCAGCAGGATGTTGAAGACGTCCGGGTGCGCCTTCTCGACCTCGTCGAGCAGTATCACCGAATAGGGTCGGCGCCGCACCGCCTCGGTGAGGTAGCCGCCTTCCTCGTAGCCGACGTAGCCCGGCGGCGCACCGATCATGCGCGCGACCGAGTGCTTCTCCATGAACTCCGACATGTCGAGGCGCACCATGGCCTCGTCTGTGTCGAACAGGAACTCCGCCAGGGCCTTCGTCAGCTCGGTCTTGCCGACACCGGTGGGACCCAGGAACAGGAAGGAGCCGATGGGCCGGCGCGGGTCCGAGAGTCCGGCACGGGAGCGGCGGATGGCGTTGGACACCGCCACAACGGACTCGTCCTGGCCGACCACCCGGCGCCGCAGCGCCTCCTCCATCTGCAGGAGCTTCTCCTTCTCGCCCTCGAGCATCTTGGAGACGGGGATGCCGGTCCACTTGGAGACGATCTCCGCCACCTCCTCCTCGGTCACCTTGTTGCGGACCAGGGTGGGCTTGGCGGTCTGCTCGGAATCGGCGGCACTCTCCAGCTCGCGCTCGAGTTCGGGGATCCTGCCGTACTGCAGCTCGGACATGCGGGTCAGGTCGCCGGCACGACGCGCGGTCTCGAGTTCCAGCCGCGCCCGCTCCAGCTCCTCCTTGAGATGGGTGGTGCCCTGCATGGCCGCCTTCTCGGACTTCCAGACCTCTTCGAGATCGGAGTACTGCTTCTCGAGATCGGTCAGCTGCTCTTCCAGGTCGTCCAGCCGGCGGCGCGAAGCCTCGTCGGACTCCTTGTTCAGCGCCTCGCGCTCGATCTTCAGCTGGATGATGCGCCGCTCGAGACGGTCCATCGCCTCCGGCTTGGAGTCGATCTCGATGCGGATGCGCGAGGCCGCCTCGTCCACCAGGTCGATGGCCTTGTCCGGCAGCTTGCGGTCGGTGATGTAACGGTGCGAGAGCGTCGCGGCGGCCACGATCGCCGGGTCGGTGATCTCCACGCCGTGGTGCACCTCGTAGCGCTCCTTGAGCCCGCGCAGGATGGCGATGGTGTCCTCCACCGTCGGCTCCGAGATCAGCACCTTCTGGAAGCGGCGCTCCAGGGCGGCGTCCTTTTCCACGTACTGGCGGTATTCGTCCAGCGTGGTGGCGCCCACGCAGTGCAGCTCGCCGCGGGCGAGCGCGGGCTTCAGCATGTTGCCCGCGTCCATGGAGCCTTCGGCCTTGCCGGCGCCCACCATGGTATGCAGCTCGTCGATGAACAGAATGATCTGCCCCTCCTGCTTGGAGAGGTCGTTCAGCACGGCCTTCAGCCGCTCCTCGAACTCGCCGCGGAACTTCGCGCCGGCGATCAGCGCGCCCATGTCCAGCGACAGGATGCGCTTGCCCTTCAGTCCCTCCGGCACCTCGCCGTCGACGATGCGCTGGGCGAGGCCCTCCACAATGGCGGTCTTGCCCACGCCGGGCTCGCCGATCAGCACCGGGTTGTTCTTGGTGCGGCGCTGCAGGATCTGGATGGTGCGGCGAATCTCGTCGTCGCGGCCGATGATGGGGTCGATCTTGCCCTGCTCGGCCCGCTCGGTGAGATCGATGGTGTATTTCTCCAGCGCCTGGCGGGTGTCCTCGGCGTTGGGGTCGTTCACCTGGGCGCCGCCGCGCATCTCCTCGATGGCTTTCGTAAGCGCGCCCTTCACCACGCCGGCCTCGGCGAGGATCTTGCCCAGCGCGCCCTTGTCCTCGACCGCTGCCAGCACGAACAGCTCGCTGGAGATGTACTGGTCGTTGCGCTCCTGGGCCAGCTTGTCGGTGACGTTCAGCAGCTTGCCGAGGTCGTTGGAGAGGTGCACCTCGCCGCCGGTGCCCTCCACGCTCGGCAGCCGGTCGACGGCGTCGCCGAGCTGGGAGCGCAGCATGTTCACGTTGGCGCCGGCGCGCGTCAGGAGGCTGCGCACGGTGCTGCCCTGCTGGTCCAGCAGCGCGACCATCAGATGCACGGGCTCGATGAACTGGTGGTCCTGTCCGACCGCCAGCGACTGGGCATCGGCCAGCGCCATCTGGAATTTGCTTGTCAGTTTGTCCATTCGCATGGGCTAGTCCCCCGGATCGGGATGTTCTCAACTGGTTCGGAAATGGTGCCGGAAGGCGCGGTTTCAAGCGACGGCGCGGCCTCGGCGCCCTCGGGCATCGCCGGCCGCCGCGCTCTCAGCGCCGGATCCAGACCAGAGTGGCCTGACGGCCGCAGTCGCCGTCGCGCCGGTAGGAAAAGAAGCGCTCGGTCTCGTCGTGGGTGCAGAACCCGCCGCCGCTGACCGTCACGCCGGCGGCCTCGAGTTCCCGCCGGGCCAGCCCCGCCAGGTCCGCCTGCCAGCGGCCCCGGTCGTTGGGCGCGAAGAAAGCCGCATTGACCACGTCACGCTCGACAAACCGCTCGCGCACCTCGCTCCCCACCTCGAAGGCGGGCTGGGCGATGGCGGGCCCGAGCCAGGCAAGGAGTTCCGCCGGCGCGGTTTCCATGGCTTCCAAGGCGGCGGCGACGACGCCGTTCGCCAGGCCGCGCCAGCCGGCATGCACGGCCGCCACTTCGTCGCCGCGGCGGCTGGCGAGCAGCACCGGCAGGCAGTCGGCCGTGAGCACGGCGCAGACCACGCCCGGCTCGCGGGTCACGGCGGCGTCCGCCTCGGCCGACGTGCCGCCGGGCCGTGCCGCCACCACCCGGGTGCCGTGCACCTGGGCGAGCCAGGCCGGTTCGCCGGGCAGATCCAGCGCCTCGGTCAGGCGGCGACGGTTCTCCGCCACGGCCGCCGGGTCGTCGCCCACGTGAGCGCCCAGGTTGAGGCTGGCGAAGGAGCCTTCGCTCACGCCGCCGCTGCGGGTGGTGGCGGCCGCACCCACGGCGGCGGGGGCTTCCCAATCGGGTCTCAGGATCTCCATCAGCCCGCCTCCATCCGCTCCCGGTGGGCCCGCAACGCCGCGATCAGCCCGGCGTGATCGTCGGGCAGCGGCGAGGAGAACGTCAGCTCCTCGCCGGTCAGCGGATGTTCGAGCGCCAGCGACTCGGCGTGCAGCGCCTGGCGGCGGAAGTGCCGGAGCGTGGCGGTGAGCGCCTCGTCCGCCCCCGGCGGCAGCTGCAGGCGGCCGCCGTAGACAGGGTCGCCCAGCAACGGATGGCGGATGTGGGCGAAGTGCACGCGGATCTGGTGGGTGCGGCCTGTCTCGAGCCGCACGCGGACGTCGGTGTGCGCCACGAAACGCTCCACCACCCGGTAGTGACTCACCGCCGGCCGCCCCCCCTCGCGCACCGCCATGCGGGTGCGCTGGACCGGATGGCGGTCGATGGGCGCATCGATCGTGCCGCCCGCCGTCAGCACGCCCCGGCACACCGCCCGGTACTCACGGCGGATGTCTCGACGGCCCAGTGCCCGGACCAGCGCCGTGTGGGCCTCCACCGTCCGGGCCACCATCATCAGCCCGCTGGTGTCTTTGTCCAGCCGGTGCACGATGCCGGCCCGGGGCACCGAGGCGAGTTCCGGGTAGCGATGCAGCAGGCCGTTCTGCAGGGTGCCTTCCCGGTTGCCGGCACCCGGATGCACCACGAGACCGGCCGGCTTGTCCGCCACGATCAGCCCCGCGTCCTCGTGCACCACCCGGAAAACGACCGGTTCGGCCTCCACCCGTGTCTCGGGCTCGACCACCGCATTCAGCTCCACGGTCTCGCCGCCGGCCGCCGCATCCCGCGGGCGGCAGCCGCGGCCGTCCACGGTGATCAGGCCGGCCAGGAGCCATTCCTTCAGCCGACTGCGCGAGTACTGCGGGAACATCTGCGCGAGCGCCTGGTCCATCCGCTTGCCGGCCAGCGCCTCGGGAATCTGTTGCCTCAGTGTCTGTGCTGTCTCCGTCATCGGGGGCCTCGGGTAAGCCCGACAGTTTACGTTATACTCCGCCGACTATGCCGAGCATTATGCGTCAAGCCATCCCGTCCTCCGCTTTCATCCCGGTTTCCGGCACGGTTTCCGCGGCCCGTTCCGCATGGTCGGCCACCGCGCGCCGGCTGCTCCTGGTCGCCTGCCTCGCCCTGGCGGCGGCCGCCTGCGGCACCGACGGGCCCGAGCGCCAGCAGGGCGCGGTGGAAGAGGTTTACGAGCGCGGTCAGCGCTCGATGGCGAACGGCAATTACCGCCAGGCCATCGCCATCTTCGAGCAGATCCAGGCCCGCTTCCCGTTCACCGAATTCGGCAAGCAGTCCCAGATCGACCTGATCTACGCCTATTACAAGAACGGCCGTAGCGAGCAGGCCATCGACGCCGCGGACCAGTTCATGCGCGAGAACCCCACTCACCCGCGGGTGGACTACGCGCTGTACCTGCAGGGGCTGACCTGGTTCGACAAGGAGCCCAGCCTCCTGGACCGGACTTTCGGCGTCGACCGCACGGACCGGCCGCCCACCGACACCCGCCGCTCCTTCGCCGCATTCAAGCGGCTGGTGGAACGCTATCCCACCAGCGAGTACGCCGCGGATGCCACCCAGCGCATGATCTTCCTGAAGAACCGGCTGGCGGCCTACGAGAACCACGTGGCCGAGTACTACCTCCGCAGGGGCGCCTGGATCGCGGCGCTGAATCGGGCGAAGACGGCGCTGGAGGAATACAACGGCACACCGGCGAACGAGAAGTCGCTGGAAATCATGGTGCGCGCCTACGAGAGGCTGGATCTCGACGAGCTGGCTGCCGACACCCGGCGGGTGCTCGCGGAGAACTTCCCGGACAGCTGATCCGCCCCTCGGGCGGGGCCAGGCCCTGCTAGCCGGGGAAGTGGTAGCCCGAGGTGATCGGGTAGCGCCAGTCCCGGCCGAATGCTCGCGTGGAGATGCGCACGCCCGGCGGCGCCTGACGGCGCTTGTACTCGCTCCGCCGCACCATGTTCAGCACCCGCAGCACCGTCTCGCGCTCGTAGCCCCGCGCGGCGATTTCCTCCACCGAGAGGTCTTCCTCGATGAACGCGGCCAGAATGGGGTCCAGCTCTTCGTAGGGCGGCAGCGAATCCGTGTCCTGCTGGCCGGGTTTGAGTTCCGCTGACGGCGGGCGGGTGATGACCCGCTCCGGGATCACCGGCGAGCGGCTATTGCCGGAATTGCAGGAATTACGATAGCGGGCCAGCCGGTAGACCAGGGTCTTGGCGCAGTCCTTCAGCGGCGCAAACCCGCCCGCCATGTCGCCGTACAGGGTGGCGTAGCCCACCGCCATCTCCGACTTGTTGCCGGTGGTGAGCAGCATGCGGCCGGTCTTGTTCGAGATGGCCATCAGCAGGATGCCCCGGCAGCGGGACTGGATGTTCTCCTCCGTCGCGTCCGGCGGCAGGCCCTCGAACAGGGGCGCCAGCTGGGCGAGGGTAGCGTCCACCATGGGCTCGATGGAGATGACGTCGTAGCGCACGCCGAGGCCCACGGCCTGGGCGGCCGCATCCGTACGGCTGATCTCCGCCGTGTAGCGGTAGGGCATCATCACGGCCTGCACCCGCTCCGGGCCCAGCGCGTCCACCGCCACGGCCAGGGTCAGCGCGGAGTCGATGCCGCCGGACAGGCCCAGCACCACGCCGGGGAAA
>DASRVH010000013.1:0-7425 GCA_035655155.1 Woeseiaceae bacterium | reverse complement strand
AGGTCCGTGCCGTGGCTGGCGAACAGACACGTGTACAGCGTGCCGTCCGCCGACAACCGTGCCCGGTTGCAGGAGCCGCAGAACGGCTCGGTCACGCTCGAGATGAAACCGATCTCGCCGGCGCCGTCCTCGTATACGTAGCGCCGGGCCACCTCGCCGGGATAATTGCGTCCCACGGGCCGCAGCCGCCAGCGCTCCTTGACCCGGGCCAGCAGCTCCCGCGAGGGCACGACCTGATCCATGCGCCAGCCGTTGCGGTTGCCGACGTCCATATACTCGATCAGTCGGACGATATGACCCGTGCCGCGGAAGTACTCGAGCAGTTCCGGCACGGTCTGGTCGTTCACGCCCTTCTGGATGACCGCATTGATCTTCACCGGCGCCAGTCCGGCCTCGTCCGCCGCGCGGATGCCCTCCAGCACGTCGTCGAGCCGGCCGCGCCCGCCGCTCATGCGCCGGAATACGGCCGGGTCCAGGCTGTCCAGGCTGATCGTGACGCGGGAGAGTCCGGCCTCGGCCAGACGGCGGGCCGCCGGCGCCAGCAGCATCCCGTTGGTCGTCAGCGCCAGGTCCGTCACGCCGGGAATGCCGGCGAGCAGCGCCACCAGCTCCGGCAGCCGCTTCTCCAGCAAGGGCTCGCCGCCCGTCAGCCGCAGCTTCGTTACGCCCAGACCCGCCGCGGCGCGCGCGACCCGGTGGATTTCGTCGAACGTGAGGCGCTCGCTCTGTCCGAGGAACTGATAGTCCGCGTGGAACGTCGACGCCGGCATGCAATAGGGGCAGCGGAAGTTGCAGCGGTCCAGCACCGAGATGCGCAGGTCCCGCAGCGGGCGCGCGAGGGCGTCGGTGACTACGGGTGTCTACGGTGTGCCGCGGGTCATGCGTCTGTGTCTGCCTCTGCCAATGGTCTGCCGATGGTCTGGCGATGGATGCGCTCGCCCGGGCCGGACGAGCGCGGCGAAGGCGTAACCATAGCACGGCCGCGGCAGCCGATGTCGAGCCGTAGGCCGGCCGGCGGAACACAGGTTATGTCCGGATTTCCGGGGGGTTCACCGCATTGTTGTGCACTGCAATATAGTGCTATTCTGCGGCCGTTGAGGGGGTCCCGGGCGCAGGTCCGGGACTGTTTCGGCGGCCGCCTCCGCTGCGGCCGCAGCGGCCGTTGCGTGCCCGACCGGGCGCGGCCGCGGACACGGGGTCTCGCACCCCACTTGTCAGTATCAGGACAGCACCATGGATGTAAATTTCACCGCCGAGGAGAAAACGTTCCGTGAGGAAGTCAGGAACTTTCTCGACGAGAAGTACCCGGAGGACATCGCCTACAAGATGAACAACGGGATCGAGCCCGATCCCGAGGACTTCATCCGCTGGCAGAAGATCCTCTACCAGCAGGGCTGGATCGCGCCGAACTGGCCGGTCGAATACGGCGGCACGGGCTGGAGCCCGGTGCAGAAATACATCTTCTCCATGGAGATGGCCCGCTACAACACGCCGCGGCTCATCCCCTTCGGTCTCAGCATGGTGGGTCCCGTCATCTACACCTTCGGCAACGAGGCGCAGAAGGAGCGCTTCCTGCCCGACATCCTCGAGAGCAACGTCTGGTGGGCCCAGGGTTACTCCGAACCGGGCGCCGGTTCCGACCTGGCCTCGCTGAAGACCCGCGCGGACCGTGACGGCGACGAGTACGTCATCAACGGCACCAAGACCTGGACCACCCTGGGCCAGCATGCCGACTGGATCTTCCTGCTGGCGCGCACCAGCCAGGACGTCGAGCGCCGCCAGGAGGGCATCAGCTTCATCCTCTGCGACATGAAGACGCCGGGCGTCAGCGTGAAGCCGATCATCACCATCGAGGGCGGCCACGAGGTGAACGAGGTGCACTTCGAGGACGTGCGCGTGCCGGTGCAGAACCTGGTGGGCGAGGAAGGCAAGGGCTGGACCTACGGCAAGGTGCTGCTGCAGCACGAGCGCACCAACATCGCCGATGTGGCCCGCTCCCAGTACCGGCTCAACCGGCTGAAGGAACTGGCGCGCTCGTCGGTGCGCGGCGGCGAGCCGCTCATCGGGGACTGGAGCTTCCGCCGCAAGCTGGCCGAGGCGGAGATCTCACTGAAGGCGCTCGAGTACACCGATCTTCGCACCCTCGCGGCCGTGGCAACCGGCAAGGCGCCCGGCCCGGAGAGCTCCATCCTGAAGATCCGCGGCACCGAGCTGCAGCAGCTGATCGACACGCTGTTCATGGAGGCGGCCGGCTACTATGCCATCCCCTTCGTGCCGGACCAGTACCAGGTGGACTTCGGCGAGGAAGACTACGTGGGCGAAGGCGCCGAGACCCGCACCTCGCTGGTCTACTTCAACAACCGCAAGGCATCGATCTACGGCGGATCCAACGAGATCCAGCGCAACATCGTGGCCAAGCACGTGCTCGGCCTGTAGAGCCGGTCGCCACTTAAGCGGAGATATCGAGCATGGACTTTGCAATCACCGAAGAACAGTCACTGCTGCAGGACAGCGTGGCGAAATTCATCGACAACGACTACGACTTCGAGAAGCGCATGAAGCACTCGGAGAGCGAGCTCGGCTACAGCGCCGAGGACTGGCAGGAGTTCGCCAACCTGGGCTGGACCGCCGTGCCTTTCCCCGAGGAGGACGGCGGGCTGGACGGCGGCCCGGTGGAACTGATGCTGATCATGGAGCAGTTCGGCCGCGGCCTGGTCGTCGAGCCCTATCTGGCCAGCATCGTGCTCGCCGGCGGCGCGCTGAGGCGTACGGCCGACGACGCGCAGAAGGCCGACTGGCTCATGCCGCTGATCGAGGGCTCGAAGACCGGCGCGCTCGCCTACCTGGAGCCCCAGAGCCGGTACCGTCTGGCCGACGTCGCGCTGAACGCGAAGAAGGACGGTGACGACTACGTGCTGAACGGCGAGAAGGGCGTGGTGCTGAACGGCGCCACGGCCGACGTTCTCGTGGTGAGCGCGCGCACGGCGGGCGAACAGAAGGACGAGGACGGCATCAGCCTGTTCGTCCTCGCCGCGGACAGCAACGGCGTGAAGCGGCGCGCCTATGCCACCGTCGACGGCCAGAAGGGCGCGGAGATCACGTTCAAGGACGTCCGCGTGCCCGCCGCGCAGCTGCTCGGCGAGGAAGGCAAGGCGTTCCCGGTCCTGCAGTCGGTGCTCCAGGAGGCCACGCTGGCCGTCTGCGCCGAGGCTCTGGGCATCATGGAGAAGCTGAATCACAAGACGCTGGAATACACCAAGAGCCGGGTCCAGTTCGGCGTGCCCATCGCCGCGTTCCAGGCGCTGCAGCACCGCATGGTGGAGATGTTCATGCTCTACGAGCAGACTAAGTCGCTCCTCCTCTGGGCGGTGATGGCGCAGGAGAGCGAGGACGCCGACGAGGCCCGCCGGGCGATCAGCGCCATCAAGTATCAGGTGGGCACGGCCGGCCGTCAGATCGGCGAAGAGGCCATCCAGCTGCACGGCGGCATGGGCGTCAGCTGGGAGATGGACGTCGCCCACTACTTCAAGCGGCTGACGGTGATCAACACGCTGTTCGGCAACGCCGACTTCCACGTCGAGCGCTACGCCGACCTGATGTGAGCCACCGGGAGGGGCGCCCGCGGCGCACGGCTGCGGGCGCCCCCTTCCCCACTCGCCCCTCCCCGGTTGCGGGTAGTCCATGTTCCCCGAAGCACTGTCCGCGTTCTTCGCCGCCAACCAGGAGGCGCTCTGGCTGACCACGCTGGTCGCCGACCTCGCCTTCACCGTCATCCTGTTCCGCCTGTTCGGCCGGGCCGGGCTGCAGGCCGCGATCGTCACCGCGATCATTCTCGCCAATCTGCAGGGGCCGAAGCTCACCGAGATATTCGGCCTGCAGACCAGCCTCGGCGTGATCTTCTACTCCAGCATCTTCTTCGCCACGGACGTCCTGAGCGAGAACTACGGGCGCAAGGCGGCCGGCCAGGCGGTGCGGCTGGGGTTCTTCGTCAGCGTGATCATCGTCATCATGCTGAGCCTGGGTCTCCAGTACCTGCCGTCCACCGACCCGAAGACCGCGGCGTTCTCCCGCGACGTGCACGAGGCCTTCGTCACCATCCTCGACTTCACACCCCGCTTCGTGGCCGGCTCGCTGCTCGCCTACCTCATCAGTCAGAGCTTCGACGTGTGGGCCTTCCACCGCATCCGCCAGGCCACCGGCGGGCGCTGGCTCTGGCTGCGCAACACCGGCTCCACCATGACCTCCCAGGCCCTGGACACCACGCTGTATTCACTGGTGGTGTGGTGGGGCGTGGTCGACCTCGCCACCGCCCTGCAGCTGGGCGCCGCCAAGTACGTGTTCAAGCTCGCCATTGCCGTCATCGACACGCCGTTCATCTACTGGGCGCGCTGGTGGCATCGGTCCCGGCGCACGGCGGACCCGGCCGTGGCCTGACTGCCCGGCTGCGGCTGGGGTAAGCTAGACGCCTCGCAACGAGGGAGAGCGTGCAGCGATGGCTTCCGGCGTCGTCACCATCACCACGGACTTCGGCCACAAGGGACCCTTCGTCGGCGTGATGAAGGGGGTGATCCTGGCGCGCTTCCGGGACGCGAAGATCGTCGACCTCACCCACGAGATCCCGGTGCACTGGCCGGCGGAGGCCGGCTTCTGGCTGCAGCGCTCTTATTACTATTTCTCGCCGGGCACCGTGCACGTGGCGGTGGTAGACCCCGGCGTGGGCACCGAGCGGGACATCATCGTGGCCGAGGCCGACCGCCACGTCTTTCTCGCGCCGGACAACGGCCTGCTGGCCCCGCTGCTCGATGCGGTCGCCGACGCCGCCGTCCACCGGGTGGATGCCGCCGGGCTGGATTCCCTGTCGCTGCCGCCGGCCAGCGCCACTTTCCACGGCCGGGACATCTTCGCCCCGCTGGCCGCCGAACTCGCGTCGGGACGGCTGGCTCCGTCGGATCTGGGCCCCCGGGCTGACGACTGGACGCCGGGCTGGCTCGACGAGCCGGAGAGCGCCAACGGCCGCCTCGTCGGCGTGGTGGTGACGGTGGACAACTTCGGCAACCTCATCACGAACATCGGCGAGGAATACCTGGAGAGCTTCGAGCGGCCGCTGGTCCTCGCCGGCGGCCACGAGTTCGAATTGCGAGAGACCTACGGGCGCTCGAAGCCGGGCGAGTATCTCGCGCTGGTGAACTCGTTCGGCGTGCTGGAGATCGCGCGGGCGGAGTCGAGCGCCGCCGCGGGGCTGGGCCTGGACCGGGGCGCGCCGGTGCGCATCATGGAGGCGGGCTGACCGGGCGCGGTTAACACTCCGCGCCGAAACCGTACTACCATCCCGGCTCGTCCCGACGTCGACGCCACCCATCCATGCCGAACGAAAATCCCCGCAGCGACGGCGAATACCTGAATACCCTGGCGCGGGGGTTGACGGTGCTGCGCTCGTTCACCAAGGAGCGTCCGGAGATGAGCCTCAGCGAGGTCGCCGCCGCCACCTCGCTCAGCCCGGCCGTCGCCCGGCGCTGCCTGAACACGCTGGTACACCTGGGCTACGTGGGCAAGAAGGGCAAGCGCTTCCTGCTGACCCCGGAGGTGATCGGCTTCGCCTCCGCCTTCCTCGAATCGATGAACGTCGAGGAAGTGATCCGGCCGTACCTGCAGGAGGTGCGCGACCGCACCGGCGACAGCTCGTCGCTGGCCGTGCTGTCGCGGCAGGACATCCTCTACCTGGTGCACGTCTCCACCAACCGCATGGTGCGGCTGGCCGCCGGCGTCGGCACCCGCTTCCCCGCGTACTGCACTTCACTCGGCCGCGTGCTGCTCGCCCATCAGCCCGACGACGTGCTCGAGTCGCTGCTGGCGGAGATGCGGCCGGAGAAGTTCACCGACAAGACCGAGACTTCGGTGCCGGCGCTGCGCAAGATACTGGGCGAGGTGCGCCGCTGCGGCCATGCCTCCATCCAGGACGAGCTCGACTACGGCATCGTCTCGGTGGCGGTGCCGGTGCGCATGGACGACGGCACCCTGATCGCGGCCATCAACTGCTCCACCGCCACCACACGGGTGAACGAGGCGGAGATGGTCGAGACCCGGCTGCCGCACCTACGCCGGGCCGCCGAGAGGATCGAGACGGAGCTGCGCCGCTACCCGGTGCTGGTCCACTCAATCCGCGGCGCCGCGGACTGAGGCGCCGCGGCCGCCATTGCCGCACTCGTCGCGATCGACGTCGCGGCAGAAGTCCCTCACCGTCCGGTTGTAGGCCTCCGGCTCGCTGAGATTGCCGAGGTGTCCGCTGGCCGCCAGCACGACCTCGCGGGCCCCGGGCACCTCGTCGACGAGCAGCCGGGCGAGGCGGCGCCGCGCCTCCGTCTCGCGGGCCCCGCTCAGGACCAGCAGCGGCAGGCCCGCCCGGCCCACCACCCCGAGCACGTCGTCGGGCCAGGCATAGGCTTCGGGACGGAAGCGCGCGAGATCCTCGCCCCGATAATCCCCCAGCATCTGTCGCAGCAGCGTCTCCGCTTCCGGGTGGCCCTCGCCGACCCGCATCATGGGATGACGCAGCCAGCGGCGCCGGACTTCGTCCATGCGGCCCTCGGCGGCCAGCGCGGCGTACTCGGTAACGGGGATGCGCTCTTCCTCCGGGCCGCCCGGGTCCTCACCGTCCACCGCGGCGCCCTGCAGGATCAGCGAACGCAGCCGGCCGTCGTGCCGTGCCGCATAGCGGAGCGCGATGCGCCCGCCCTGGGACAGGCCGAGCAGGTGGAACGGCCCGCCGATCAGCTGCCGGGCGATGGCGTCGATGTCTCCGGCCTCCCGCGAGAGATCGGGCTCGCCCCCGGACAGGCCGAAGCCCCGGCGGTCGAACGCGATCACGCGGAAATCCCGGGACAGGGCCTCGATCTGGGGGCGGAACACGCGGCGGTCCATCGCCCAGCCGTGCACCAGCAGCAACGGCGCTCCCACGCCGATCGCCTCGACGTGCAGGCGCGCCCCGTCCGAGACCACCTCGTGAGAGCGGCTCCCCGCCGGCGCCTCCGCCGCCATCAGGGCTCGTAGTCGACGGCCTCCTGGGCCGCCTCCCAGATGGCCGGGGCTGCCGGTTCGGACATCTCCTCGAAGACGTGGCCCACCAGCCCGGCGCAGCGAGCCGTCAGCACCACCCCGCGCATGAGCCGGGAGGGAATGCCCGCCTCTGCCATGGCCGCCGCCATCGCCGCGCTGATGTTGGTCACCAGGGGCTTGCCCAGTTCCTCGCGCAGCGCATCCTGGAGCAGATACATCGCATCGATGGCCTCGCCGCCGGCGCCGGCCGCGCGCACGATCTCCAACAGCCGGTCGACGCGGGGGTCTTTCGTCTGGTGGATGGGATGGCCGAAGCCGGGTATCGGCCGGCGGATGCTGCGATAACTGCGCACCTGCTCGAGCGCCCTGGCC
>DASRVH010000012.1:0-36345 GCA_035655155.1 Woeseiaceae bacterium | reverse complement strand
CTGGTTCCCGGGGATCTCTTTCTTCCTCGGTGCCGACAACACCGCGGAGGACGTGATCGCCAGCGGCGGAGACATCTACTACTCCGGCCTGTCCGACTTCTTCTTCCAGGTCGTGTTCGTGGCCACCGCCATGTCCATCGTCTCCGGCGCGGTCGCCGAGCGCATGAAGCTCTGGTCGTTCTTCGCCTTCGCGGTGGTGCTGACCGGCTTCATCTACCCCCTGCAAGGCTACTGGAAGTGGGGCGGCGGCTTCCTGGATCAGGCCAACTTCCAGGACTTCGCGGGCTCGGGCGTGGTGCACATGACCGGTGCCGCGGCGGCGCTGGCCGGCGTCATCCTGCTCGGCGCGCGCAAGGGCAAGTACGGCTCCAAGGGCGAGATCAACGCCATCCCGGGCTGTAACCTGCCGCTCGCAACCCTGGGCACGCTGATCCTCTGGCTCGGCTGGTTCGGTTTCAACGGCGGCTCCGAGCTCATGGTCTCCAACGTCGGCGAAGCTAACGCAGTGTCCATGATCTTCGTGAACACCAACATGGCGGCGGCAGGCGGCCTGGTGGGCGCGCTGATCCTCGCGCGGCTGTGGTTCGGCAAGGCGGATCTCACCATGGCGCTGAACGGCGCCCTGGCCGGGCTCGTGGCCATCACCGCCGAACCGCTGACGCCGACGCCCGGCGTGGCCACCATCATCGGCCTGGTCGGCGGCCTGCTGGTCGTGGGTTCCATCGTAGCCCTCGACAAGCTGCGCATCGACGACCCGGTCGGCGCCATCTCCGTGCACGGCGTGGTCGGCATGTGGGGCCTGCTGGCCGTGCCGATAACCAACGACGGCGCCACCTTCGGCGCCCAGTTGCTCGGCCTGGTGACCATCTTCGCCTGGGTATTCATCGCCAGCTTCATCGTCTGGTTCATCCTGAAGGCCACCGTCGGCATCCGGGTGAGCGAGGAAGAAGAATACGAAGGCGTGGACATCGGCGAATGCGGCCTGGAGGCCTACCCGGAATTCGTCAAGGCAGGTGGCGAGTAGGAAAACCATTACAACAATCAGTACGGGTATCCGTCGGCGTCATCCGGTCCCCCTCCCGGTGCCGGCGGATACCCACCTGCACAGGCTGTGGCACGCAGCCGACATTGCCGGGCCCCGTCAGGGGCCCTTTTTTTGTTTCCGCGCCGGTTTCCCGGCTGGCAGCCGTCCACCGGACATGCCAGTCTGAACATAATGCGCGACGCGCCGGCACGCCGGAATGGGAGTTGGTTCACTTAACACGGAGTGCCCCGGTGCTAGACTCCTCCCATCGCTGGCTGGAACCCCATCCGAAGACGAATCTGGGAAAGACGAATCTGCGACATGAATGGACTGATCCGGACAGGGCTTATCGTTCTCGGCGCCACCCTCTTCCTGGCGGCGCCGGTAATCGCCGACGTCTACATGTGGCGCGACGCCGACGGCACCGTGCACTACGGTGACAAGCCGGGCAGCGAGGACGCGAAGAAGCTCGACATCGAGACCCGGCAGACGGACCGGGCCACGGTCGCCAGACGCTACGAGCAGCGGCAGACGGCCCGCACCGAGTCCAACGCGGCCATGGCGGAACGCCGCGCCGAGGCCGGGCAGCAGGCGGCCGACGCCGCGGCGGAGCGCGAGCAGAAGGCCGCGCGCTGCGAAGAAGCGCGGCAGCGGCTGGCGAGCTACGTCAATTCCCGGCGGCTCTACCGGCTGGACGATAACGGCGAGCGCCAGTACCTGGACGACGCCGAGATCGCCGAAGCCCGCGCGAAAGCCGAGGAAGCGGTCAACGAGCACTGCAACTGAGGACCCCGCCGGCCCGGTGACGCTGGGGTAGAATCCCTGCGCAGGGGCGAGCGGAGTTCACTGTGGCGGCATTGGGCGAGGAGACCAGCGACGGGCAGTCCTATCTGCCCGACTTCTGTTCGGCCCGGGCGGTGCTGGTGGTGGTGCTCATCGCCGAGATGGTCGCCCTGGTCCTCACGCTGGCGGGCACGGCCGAGGACGAGTCCTTCCTGCTCGGTCTCTCCACGAACTCCCTGTTCGTCCTCTGGATCGCGCTGACCAGCGCGGCAGTCCTGTGTCGGGCCCGCCGCTGGCTGGCCGGCATCGACGTGATCACCTCGCTCAGCCTCTGCTTCGTGTTGCTGCAGCTCGTGACCCTGCTGGTTTCCGAGTGCGCCTGGTGGCTCGACCGCGTGTACGCCAGCGCGTTCCTGCAGACCGAGAGCCACGGCTGGTTCCTGCTGCGCAACCTCGGCATCAGCGGCCTGGTTTCCGCGGTCGCGCTACGTTATTTCTACGTAGCCGGCGAATGGCGGCGTAACGTGGAGCTGGAGGCGCGGGCCAGGATCCGTGCGCTGCAGGCGCGCATACGGCCGCACTTCCTGTTCAACAGCATGAACACGATCGCGGCGCTGATCGGCAGCAATCCCGGTCGGGCCGAGGAGGCCGTGGAGGATCTCTCCGATCTGTTCCGCGCCACTCTCGCCGAGGCGCAGAGCATGATCCCGCTGAAGCAGGAACTCGAGGTGGCGCGCATCTACCAGCGCATGGAGCAGCTTCGCCTGGGCGAGCGCCTGGTGGTCAACTGGCACGTCGCCGAATTACCCATGCGCGCCCGCATCCCGGGACTGATGGTGCAGCCGCTGCTCGAGAACGCCATCTATCACGGCATCGAGCCGCTGCCCGAGGGCGGCACGGTCTCGATCAGGGGCCGCAGGGATGACGGCGACGTGATGCTCACCATCTCCAATCCCCGGGCGCCGGGCGCCACACGGCGGGAGGGCAACCGGCTGGCGCTGGACAACATCCGCCAGCGTCTCGAACTTGCCTTCGGCCGCCGCGCCGGCGTGGACGTGGACGAAAGCGAGGAGCGCTACAGCGTGACGCTGCGCTTCCCCGCGGAGGAACCGGAGGCGTGAAGATACTGATCGTCGACGACGAGCGGCCGGCCCGCGAGCGGCTCGCCGACCAGCTCGGCGGCATGGAGCGCTGCGAGATCGCCGGCCAGGCGGCCGACGGACGGGAGGCGCTGGAGCTCTGCGAGCGGCTGCGCCCCGACGCGGTGCTGCTGGACATCCGCATGCCGGGCATGGACGGCATCGAGACCGCCCGCCACATGGCCCGGCTGCCCGAGCCGCCGGCGGTGATCTTCACCACGGCCTACGACGAGTACGCCATCGAGGCGTTCGAGGCGGAGGCGGTCGGCTATCTGCTGAAGCCCATCCGCCGCAGCAAACTGCAGCAGGCGCTCGCGCGCGCGGCCCGGCTCACCGGCGGCCAGCTCTCCGGCATCGCCGAGACCGGCGAACGGCGCCGCCACCTGTGCGCCCGCGTGCGCGACGAACTCCGCCTCATCCCGGTCGCCGACATCTACTACTTCCAGGCGGACCAGAAGTACGTGCGCGCCTGCCACCGACACGGCGAAGACCTGATCGACGAGTCGCTGAAGTCGCTGGAGGAGGAATTCGCGCCGGATTTCTGCCGCATCCACCGCAATTCCCTGGTCGCGCTGGAGCACCTCGACGCGCTGGACAAGGATGCCGACGGCAAACCGGTGGTACGCTTCCGGCGCACCGGACATATCCTGCCCGTCAGCAGGCGCCATGTCGGGGCGATCCGCCAACGACTCAAGGGAGGCATTCAATGAGGGTGAGAATCGCGACGAGGGAGAGTGAGCTGGCACTCTGGCAGGCCCGCCACGTGGCGGAGCGCCTGGACGCGCTGCCCGAGGTCGAGGCTGTCGAGCTCGTACCGATGACCACGAAGGGCGATCGCATCCTCGACCGCACCCTCAGCAAGATCGGCGGCAAGGGCCTGTTCATCAAGGAGCTGGAGGTGGCCATGGAGGCGGGCGAGGCCGACATCGCCGTGCATTCCATGAAGGACGTGCCGGGCGAGATGCCGCCCGGCTTCGCCCTGCCGGCCGTGCTGGAGCGCGAGGATCCCCGGGATGCCATGGTGGGCAGCACGCTGGAGGCGCTGCCGGAGGGCGCGGTCGTCGGTACCTCGAGCCTGCGGCGTCAGTCCCAGGTGCTGGTGCGCCGGCCCGACGTGACCGTGAAGCCGCTGCGTGGCAACGTGCAGACCCGGCTCGGCAAGCTGGACGCCGGCGACTACGACGCCATCATGCTTGCCGCCGCCGGCCTGAAGCGGCTGGGACTCGACGGACGCATCGCCGAGTGCGTGGATCCACAGGTCATCCTGCCGGCCAACGGCCAGGGCATCGTCGGCATCGAATGCCACGAAGACCGCGCCGACCTCATCGAGGTGCTGCGCAAGCTCGAGCACGCCGAGGCGCGGCTGGTGGTCGCCGCCGAGCGCCGGGTGGGCGTCGCCCTCGGCGCGGACTGCCACTCCCCCATCGCCGTGTACGCCACCACCGCCGGCGAGCGCATCACGATCCTCGCCCGGGTGATCGCCACCGACGGCTCGCGGATGCTGGAGGACAGCATCGAGGGCGCGGCCGTCGACGGGGAATCGCTGGGCGCCACGCTGGCGGACCGGCTGCTCTCGGCCGGCGCCGGCGAGATCCTGGCCGCCGCGGAATCCGCGACCGCATGACCCGGCCCTCGCTGGCCGGCGCCGGTGTCCTCGTCACCCGGGCCCGGGACCAGGCGGGTCCGCTCGTCGCGGCGGTCGAGGAGGCAGGCGGCGCGGCCTGGCTGCTGCCCGCGCTGGAGATCGCCCCGCTGGCCGGGCCGGAGGCCGGGGGCGAGGCGCCCGATCTGGCCGTCTTCGTCAGCCCCAACGCGGTGCGCTGCGGCGCCCGCTTCCTGTCGCTGACCGGCTGCCGCTACGCCGCCATCGGCCCCGCCACCGCCGAGGCGCTGAGCCGGGCCGGCCGGCCGCCGGACCTCACGCCCGCGGGCGGCTACGACAGCGAGAGCCTGCTGGCCGCGGACGAACTCGCCGATATGAGCGGCCGCCGGGTGCTCATCGTGCGCGGCCGCGGCGGCCGGGAACTGCTGGCCGACACGCTGCGCGAGCGCGGCGCCGCGGTGGACTACGCGGAGGTCTACGAGCGCCGTCTGCCGCGACCGGAAGCCGGAGAGATCGAGGCGGTCATCGCCGCCTGGCGCGAGGGCAGGATCCGTTACGTGACCTGTCTCAGCGTCGCTACGCTGCGCAACCTGACGGAACTGCTGGGGGAAAGGGGCGAGCTGATGCTGCGGGGGGCCACACTGGTGAGCGCGAGCGATCGTGTGTTACAACTCGCCGTACGCGAAGACATCGCTGTGGACACCCTGCTTGCGCAAGGCCCGGAGCCCTCCGACCTCGTCCGGGCTATGGTCTTGGCGATGGTCTTCCCCGACGGGGATACCGGACAGAGCAGACCATGACTGAGCAAGAAAAGCCCCGGTCGAAGACCGCAGCGGACAACGACGCCCGGCCCGACGCCGGCGCGCCGAAGGACGACGAGGCCCGGGAGCCGCAGGACGAAGGCGAGGCTCGCGCCGAGGCCCGGGAAGCCTCCGAGCAGCCCGCAGACGACACCGCAGGAGCCGCCGCGGACGAAGCCTCGGCCGCCTCGCACGAAGAACCCCCTGCAGCAGACGCAACCGACACGGACGAAGCCCGAGACGCCGCCGCGCCCGTCCCCGGCGGCAACGGTAAAGATGGCAGTGGCGGCGGCAGGACCGTCGCGCTGGTCGCCTCGCTGGCACTCGTCCTCGCCCTTGGCGCAGCCGGCTTCAGCGGTTACCGCTGGTGGCTGGAGCGCAGCACCGGCGCCGAGACGGCCGGCCTGCAGAGCGCTGTGGACACACTGGAGACGGAGGCAGCGGACAATGCGGAGGCGGTGTCGGAACTCCGCAACCGGCTGTCTTCCCTGCAGCAATCCCTGCAACAGGCGCAGCAGAAAGCACGACAGGCCGCCGATGCGGACGAGCTCGCGCGGCTGCAGCGGGAGTTTCGCGAGAGCCGCGACATCGTCGAATCCCTGCCCGGCCGCATGGAGAACCTGGAAGAGTCCATGGCCAATCTGCAGGGCGTGTCGGCCGGCGCCCGCGATGCCTGGCTCGTGGCAGAGGCCGAGTACTACATGCAGCTGGCGAATGCCCAGGCGCAGCTCGCCGGCAACGCGGAGCTGGCAGCATTCGCGCTGGAGCTCGCCGACCGTCGCATCCGCGAGCTGGGCGATCCGGTCTACACGCCGGTACGACGCGAGCTCGCCGACGAGATAACCGCGCTCCGGGCGGTGGAGGACGTCGACATCGAGGGGGTCACCCTGACGCTGGCGAGCCTGGCCGACGTCATCCAGTCGCTGCCGCTGGACGAGGAGGTGACGCCGGAGGATCAGCCGCGGCCGGAGATCGGCGACGAGCTGAGCGGATTCAACCGCGCCTGGACGGCGGTGAAGAACGCCTTCTCGGACATGGTCAGCGTGCGCCGCACCAACGAACGGCTGGAACCGCTGCTGTCCCCGGAGGCGCAGTACTTCCTGCGCACCAACATCGCGCTGCAGCTGCAGACGGCGCGCCTGGCACTGCTGCAGGGCGAAGGCGCCATATTCCGCCAGAGCCTCGAGGACGCCCGCAGCTGGCTGGAGCGCTATTTCGACATGGAGGCGAAAGCGGTGAGCGGCGCGGTCGAGACCATCGCCGAGCTCGCCGACAGCCCGGTCTCTGCGGAGCTGCCCGACATCTCGGCCTCGCTGCGGCTGTTCCGCCAGCGTCAGGCCGTAGCCCAGGGAAATGACCAGGGAAATGACCAGGGCACTGACCGGGGAGCTGACCAGGGAGCCGACGAGGGAAGCGAATGAAGTTCGGGGCCTGGGTCGTCGCCACGCTGATCCTGGGCGCCCTGGGCGCACATCTCCTGTTCGCCGACCCGGGCTACGTGGTCATCAACATCCGCGGCTGGCTGATCGAGATGTCGGTGCCGATCCTGCTGGCCCTGATCCTCGCCACGATGCTCGCTCTCTGGCTCGCCTGGGAACTCTTTAAGGCACCGAAGAAACTGGGCGAGAAGGCCGGAGAGTTCCGGGCCCGCCGCGCCGGCCACCAGTTCACGAAAGGCCTGATCGAGGTGGCCGAGGGCAACTTCTCCAAGGGCGAGAAGCTGCTGACCCGACGGGTGAACCGGGCGGACGCACCACTGCTGAATTATCTGGCCGCAGCGCGGGCGGCGCAGCTGCAGGGCGACGGCGAGCGACGGGACAAGTGGCTGCGGCTCGCCTATGAGGAGACCCCGGATGCCGCGAACGCCGTGCTCCTGACCCAGGCCGAGCTGCAGCTGGCTGCGGAGGAATACGAGCAGGCGCTGGCGACGCTGCGGCGGCTGCAGGAGAACGCGCCGAACCACTCCCAGGCGCTGTTTCTGCTCGGGCGGCTCTATCGGGAGCTGGAAGACTGGGATCAGCTCGCCGAACTGCTGCCGAAGCTCAGGAAGCAGGGTCGCATCCCGGCCGGGACGCTGCAGGAATGGACCCGGGAGGTGCATCGACGCAAGCTCGAGCAGGCGGGAGAAGACCCGACCCGGGTGACCGCAGTGTGGAAACAGGTACCGAAGTCACTGCGTGACGACGACGTGCTGATCGCCGCCTACATCGATGCCCTGACCCGTGCGGGGGGCGAGGAGGTCGCCGAGGCCGAACTGCGGCGGCGGCTGCGCGCCGGCTGGTCGTCGGGCCTGGCCCGCCTGTACGGCAAACTGGAGACGGCGGACGCCGGGCGCCAGCTGCGCCACGCCGAGAACTGGCTGAAGCAGCACGGCGAGGACGCGGCCCTGCTGCTGACCGCCGGCCGGCTGTGCATGCGCCAGGAGCTCTGGGGCAAGGCCCGGAGTTATCTGGAGACCGCGCTGGCCATCGGGCCCACGCCCGAGACCTACGAGCTCTACGGCCGCCTCCTCACCCGCCTGGGCGAAGGCGAGGCCGCCGCCGACGCCTACCGCTCCGGCCTGAACATGGTCGCCGCCTCGGACCGGCTCGCGCTGCCGCACCTGGGCGAAACCGGCGACGAGCGCGCCTGAAGCGGGCCCGAGGAGGATCGTGACCGCGCCGCTGACGCTGATCGTGGGCGCCGGCTACACCGGCCGTCGGGTTGCCCGTCGCCTGGCGGAACAGGGCGCCGCGGTGCACTGCCTGACCGGCTCCGCTGCGTCCGCCGCAGCACTCTCCGAGGCCGGCATCGCGGCCACGGCGGTCGACCTCGACGAGACCGGCGCGCTGCCCCGGCTGCCGGGCGGGCCGCTGCGGGTGCTCTATCTCGTCCCGCCCGCCGAGGGAGAGGGCGATCCGCGCCTCGTGCGCTTCCTCTCGGCGCTGCCGAGGCAGCCGGAACGCTTCGTGCTGGCCAGCACCAGCGGTGTCTACGGCGACTGCGGCGGCGAACTCGTGGACGAGCAACGCCCGCCGGCACCCTCTACCGAGCGCGCCCGCCGACGGGTGGCCGCGGAGACGACGCTCAGGCGCTGGGCGGAGGAGCAGGGCGTGAGCTGGGTGATCCTGCGCATCGCCGGCATCTACGGACCCGGCCGGCTGCCCCTGGAGGCGATCCGTTCGGGTCAGCCCGTGATCCGGGAGGAGGACGCCTCGCCGGGCAACCGCATCCACGTGGACGACCTGGCGCGCGTGTGCATCACCGCGCTGGAGTCGGCAGCGCCCGGCGGCCTCTACAACGTGGCAGACGGCAGCGGCGAGAGTTCCGGGGCGTTCTTCCGGCGGGTGGCGGAAGCGGCCGGGTTGCCGGCACCGCCCGCGCTCAGCCGGGAGGAGGCACGGCGACAGATGACGCCGATGCGCTACAGCTTCCTCGCCGAATCGCGCCGGCTCGACACGCGGCGGCTGCGCGAGGCGCTGGGCGTGGATCTCGCCTACGACGACCCGGCCGCGGGCATACGGGCCAGCCTGGAGGAGTCAGGCGCGCCGTCAGACGGCTGACGGCGGAGCCTCTACCGGTTCGGTCGCTGGCTGTCAGGGCCGGCTGCGGCGGGAGTTCAGCCACTCCATCAGCGGTTCCCACTGATCCCACTCCGGCCAGGCCAGGTACTCGGGCAGCTCCGCGACGCCGAGCCCCCGGGTGTAGGCGCGGATGTAGTTCTGCGCCTCCCGGAACCAGGCCACGTAGGGCACCTTCAGGCTCTCCAGATATTCGTCCAGATCGCCGGCGATGAGGGTGTTCTCGCGCACCCGGTTGGCCACCACGCCGATGCGCGCCTTCTTGCGCTCCACCTTGCCGACGCCAAGGAGTTCGTCGATGAAGCGGTTGGCCGCCTGCATGTCCACCGTCGACGGCAACACGGGCACGATGATGGTCTCGGCATGGTTGATGAGCGAGGTCAGTTCCGGTCCGTGGGAGCGGGCCGGTGCGTCCATCACCAGCACGTCGGCGCTGCGGGGCAGATGCTTCAGCCCTTCCTCGAAGGCGGCGAGGCCGACGATTTCCGGATAGTCCTCCGGCCGGCGCTCGAGCCAGTCCAGACTGGAGCGCTGCGGGTCGTAGTCCGCGAGCGCGACGCTCTTGCCTTCGTTCGCGTAGTAGGCGGCGAGATTGGTGGCGAGCGTACTTTTGCCGCAACCGCCTTTCGGGTTCAGCACGATGATCTGACGCATGATGTCTCCCTGCGCTTCGTATTGGTTTTGTGCAGTTTATGTAAAGTATCGCTGCGCCGCTAGAAAGTCCACGCGACACCGGCACCAAACTCGCGGCGATTTGACCTACAGTACGCCCATGCAGCTGCCCTTCGTGAAAATGCACGGCCTCGGCAACGACTTCATGGTGGTGCGCGACCAGCCCGATGCCGCACTGCCCGACGCCGCCGCCATCCGCCGCCTGGCCCATCGCCGGGAGGGCGTTGGCTTCGACCAGCTGCTCTGGATAGAAGCGCCGCGGAGCGCAGGCACCGACGCCTGGTACCGGATATTCAACGCGGACGGCGGCGAGGTGGAGCAATGCGGCAACGGTCTGCGCTGCATCGCGCGCCTGCTCGGCGAGGCGCCGGGCGCCCCATCGGTGCTGCGCCTGGAGTGCCGCGCCGGGATCGCCGAAGCCCGGATCGCCGGGCCCGGCGTCACCGCGGTCTCCATGGGCGAGCCCCGGTTCGCCCCGGCGGACATCCCGATGGCGGCGGCGCAGACGGTGACGGCGGATGCGGAAGCCGGCACCTATCGGTTGGAAGCCGGCGACCGCACCGTCGAGTTGGCGGCGCTGTCCATGGGCAACCCCCACTGCGTGCTGCTGGTGGAAGACGTCGACCGGGCGCCGGTGGCCGAGCTGGGACCCGCGCTGGAGCACCATCCCGCCTTCCCCGAGCGCTGCAACGTGGGCTTCCTGCAGCCCCGCGGGCGCGACCGGGCGCGGTTGCGGGTCTGGGAGCGGGGGGTCGGCGAGACCCGGGCCTGCGGGAGCGGCGCCTGTGCGGCGATGGCGGCCGGGAGGCGCCGCGGCCTGTTCGGCGACGAGGTGCGCCTCGACCTGCCGGGCGGCGATCTCGTGGTAAGCTGGCGCGGCCCCGGCGAGGCCGTCTGGCTGACCGGCCCGGCCCAGTACTCCTTCGAGGGAACCGTCGCCCTATGAGCACACAGCACAAACGAGAGCCCGTGGTGGACAGTGCCAGCGAGGAGGCCGTGGAAGACTATCTCCTGCACCACCCCGAGTTCTTCGAAAACCATCCGCGCCTGCTCGACACGCTGCGCCTGCCCCATGCCGCGGGCGGCGGCGCCGTCTCGCTGGTGGAGCGGCAGGTGGCGACGCTCAGGCAGAAGAACCTCAAGCTGGAGCGCAAGCTGCGGGAACTCCTGGAAGTGGCGCGCGCCAACGACCGACTGGCCGCCCGCATCCACACGCTGGCACTCGCGCTCATGGCCGCCGACAGCCGGGAGCAGACGCTGGCCTGCATCGCGCGGGAACTGCGCACGGGCTTCGGGGCGGACCACGCCGTGATGGTGCTGTTCGGCGACCCGGCGGACTACGCCGGCGTCGGCGAGCGGCGTTTCCTGCACGTCATCGGCCGGGACGACCCGCGGCTCGGCCCCTTCGAGACCTTCCTGTCGGCCGCGCGCGCCCGCTGCGGCCGGGTGCGCGACAGCCAGCGCGAATTCCTGTTCGGCGCCTCCGCCGACGAGGTGGGCAGCATGGCGCTGCTGCCGCTCGGCGAGGGGGCCGCGCTCGGCTTCATCGGCATCGGCAGCGTCGATGCGGATCATTTCCACCCGGCCATGAGCATCGACTTCCTCACCCGCATCGGCGAGCTCGTGGCCGCTGCCGTGAGGCGTTACTGACGGGTCGGCCCGTTGTCGCCGGAAGAACGCCAGCGCACCGACGCCTTCCTCGAGCACCTCGCCTTCGAGAAGCGCTGCTCGGCGCATACCGTCGCCAATTACCGCCGCGACCTGGCGGCCCTGATCGACTACTGCGAGCGCGCCGGGCACGGCGGGTGGCCCGAACTCACCACCCACGATATCCGCGCCTTCGCCGCCGCCTGCCACCGGCGCGGACTCTCGCCCCGCTCCATCCAGCGGCGGCTGTCCGCCGTGCGCAGTTTCTTCCGCTACCTGATCCGCGAGAAGGTGCTGAAGCGCAACCCGGCCGCCGACGTCAGCGCACCGAAGGCGGGCAAACGGCTGCCGGGCACGCTGGATGCCGATCAGATGGCGCGTCTGCTGGAGTTTCCCGGCGACGACCCGCTCACCGTGCGCGACCGGGCCATGCTCGAGCTCCTGTATTCGTCCGGGTTGCGGCTGGCAGAACTCGTGGCCCTGGACTTGCACGACGTGGACACATCGGATGCCACGGTCACGGTGACCGGCAAGGGCGCCAGGACGCGTATCGTGCCGGTGGGCCGCCGCGCGCTGGAGGCGCTCGCCGAGTGGGGCCGGATCCGGGTGAGGATGGCCGGCCACGAGGAGCACGCGCTGTTCGTCAGCCGCCGGGGCAGCCGGCTCGCGGCCCGCTCGGTGCAGGAGCGCATCGTCCACTGGGCGAAGCGCCAGGGCATGGACAGAAGCGTCTATCCGCACCTGTTCCGCCACTCGTTCGCCTCTCATCTGCTGGAGTCGAGCGGCGACCTGCGCGCGGTGCAGGAACTGCTGGGACATGCGGACGTGTCCACCACCCAGATCTACACCCACCTTGATTTCCAGCACCTGGCCCAGATATACGACCGGACTCATCCCAGGGCGCGCAACAACCGAAAATAGCCGGCGCCCGCAACAGCGAAGGCGGATCCATGGAGCAGTACAGAGGCACAACCATCGTCTCGGTGAGACGCGGTGGCCGCGTGGCCATCGGCGGCGACGGCCAGGTCAGCATGGGCGACACGGTCATGAAGGGCAACGCCCGCAAGGTGCGCGCCCTCGCCGACGGCAGCGTCATCGCCGGCTTCGCCGGCGGCACGGCGGACGCTTTCACGCTGTTCGAGTATTTCGAGCGCAAGCTGCAACAATACGGCAACCTGACCCGCGCCGCCATCGAGCTGGCCAAGGACTGGCGCACCGACCGGATGCTGCGCCGGCTGGAAGCGCTGCTGTGCGTCGCCGACCGGGACACCTCGCTGATCATCTCGGGCAACGGCGACGTGATCGAGCCCGAGTTCGACCTCATGGCGATAGGCTCCGGCGGGCCCTACGCCCAGTCGGCCGCCCGGGCGCTGCTGGAGAACACGGACCTGGGCGCCCGGGAGATCGTGGAGAAGTCGCTCGAGATCGCCGGCGACGTCTGCGTCTACACCAATCGTTTCATCACCGTCGAGGAACTCCCCGGCGGCACGGAAGCCGGGGCCGAATGACATGTCTATGACCCCCAGGGAGATCGTCCAGGAGCTGGACAAGCACATCGTCGGCCAGGACAACGCCAAGCGGGCCGTGGCCATCGCGCTCAGAAACCGCTGGCGCCGGGTGCAGGTGCCCGAGCCGCTCAGGAGCGAGATCACGCCGAAGAACATCCTCATGATCGGCGCCACCGGCGTCGGCAAGACCGAGATCGCGCGCCGCCTGGCGCGCCTCGCCCGCGCCCCGTTCATCAAGGTGGAGGCCACGAAGTTCACCGAGGTGGGTTACGTCGGCCGCGAAGTGGACTCCATCATCCGCGACCTGATGGACGTCTCCATCAAGATGACCCGCGAGGCCGAGATGGCCAAGGTGCGCCACCGGGCCGAGGACGCCGCCGAGGAGCGGGTGCTGGACGCCCTGCTGCCGCCGCCGCGCCGCGGCGTGGGATTCGCCGCGGAGGAGCACCCGCCGCCGGAGTCCAGTGACACCCGGCAGAAATTCCGCAAGAAGCTGCGCGAGGGCGACCTGGACGAGCGCGAGATCGAGGTGGAGACCCAGGCCATGCCGTCCGGCGTCGAGATCATGGCGCCGCCGGGCATGGAGGAAATGACCAGCCAGCTGCAGAGCATGTTCCAGAATCTGGGCCAGGGCCGGCGCACGACCCGCAAGCTGAAGGTCCGCGAGGCGCTGAAGATCCTCACGGAGGAAGAAGCGGCACGGCTGCTGGACGACGAGGAGGTGAAGGCCCGCGCGCTCGAAGCCGTGGAGCAGCACGGCATCGTCTTCATCGACGAGCTGGACAAGGTGGCCAAGCGCTCGGAGAGCATGGGTGCCGACGTCTCCCGGGAAGGCGTGCAGAGAGACCTGCTGCCGCTGGTGGAGGGCTGCACGGTCAACACAAAATACGGCATGGTGCGCACCGATCACATCCTGTTCATCGCCTCCGGCGCCTTCCACGTCGCGAAGCCCTCCGACCTGATCCCGGAGCTGCAGGGCCGCTTCCCCATCCGCGTGGAGCTCGATTCACTGAAGGCGGCGGACTTCGTGCGCATCCTCACCGAGCCGGATGCCTCCCTCACCCGCCAGTACCGCGCGCTGCTCGACACGGAGGGCGTGGAGCTCGGCTTCACCGAGGCAGGCGTGGAGCGCATCGCGGACGTGGCCTTCCGCGTGAATGAGAACACCGAGAACATCGGCGCCCGCCGCCTGCACACGGTGATGGAGCGGTTGCTCGAGGTGATCTCCTACGAGGCAGCGGACAGGAGCGGCCACACGCTCTCGATCACGGCGGAGTACGTGGACGAGCATCTCGGCGAACTGGTCCAGGACGAGGACCTCAGCCGCTATATTCTCTGAGAGGTCATCCCCCATGGAAGAGGCACCCACCGAGCTACGCCTGCGCCGCCAGTCGCGACTGCTGACGGTCAGCTTCGCCGACGGCGCGAGTTTCGACCTCCCGTTCGAGTACCTGCGCGTGTACTCGCCGTCGGCGGAGGTGCGGGGCCACGGCCCGGGCCAGGAAACCTTGCAGACGGGCAAGGAGAACGTGCAGATCACCACCGTTCAGCCCGTCGGCCATTACGCGGTTCGACTCGTCTTCGACGACGGCCACGATACCGGCCTGTACCGCTGGGGTTTCCTGCGGGAACTGGGCGAGAAGAAATCGGAGTTCTGGCAGGACTACCTCGACCGGCTCGAGGCCGCGGGGTATGCTCGCAATCCCGCTGAGTGACCGCCCGATCCCCGCCATGAGCAAAGAGAAGACCAGCGACACCGAGACCCATTTCGGCTACCGCCGGGTGGCGGCAGACCGGAAGGCCGACCTCGTCCGCGGCGTCTTCGATTCCGTGGCCGAGCGCTACGACCTCATGAACGACCTCATGTCCGGCGGCATCCACCGGCTCTGGAAGCGGCGGACCGTGAGCGAGGCTGCCGCCCGTCCCGGCCAGTACGCCCTGGATCTGGCCGGCGGCACCGGCGATCTGGCGATGAGCTTCGCCCGGCAGGTGGGCGAGACCGGCCACGTGGTGCTGGCGGACATCAACGCGGCGATGCTGCGCCAGGGACGCCGGCGCATGCTCGACGCCGGCATCATCGGCAACGTGAGCATGGCCCAGGTGGATGCAGAAAGCCTGCCGTTCGCCGACGGCAGCTTCGACCTGGTGACCATCGCCTTCGGGCTGCGCAACGTCACGCACAAGGAGGCGGCGCTGGCCTCCATGTACCGGGTGCTGAAGCCCGGCGGCAAGATGCTGATCCTGGAGTTCTCCCGTCCCGCGGAGGCCCTGCAGCCGATCTACGACCTGTATTCCTTCCGCGTGCTGCCACTGCTCGGGCGCATGGTGGCGGGCGATGCGGACAGCTACCAGTACCTGGCCGAGTCCATCCGCATGCATCCCGACCAGGAGACGCTGCTCGGCATGATGGACGACGCAGGCTTTGAGCGCTGCCGCTACGCCAATCTCACCGGGGGCATCGCCGCCCTGCACATCGGTTACCACCTCTGAGGCCCGCACGCCGTGGATCCCCTGGAAACCCTGTTCCGGCCGGCACTCACACTGGTGAACGCCCAGATCGCGCAAAGCACGCCGGCAAGGGACCTGTGCGACGAACTCGACGGCCGGGTGATTGCGGTACGGGTGCGGGATTCGTTCCTGGCGCTCTATGTCCGGGTCACTGCTGCCGGCCTGGAGCTGCACACGGACTACGTGGATGAACCGGACACGGTCATTACCGGCTCGCTGCTGGCGCTGCCCCGGCTGCTCGCCGGCGGCGCCGCCGATGCGATCCGCAGCGGCAGCATCGAGATCGACGGCGACACCGAGACGGCCACCCGCTTCCGCGAGCTGCTGCGCTTCGCGCGGCCGGACGTGGAGGAACGGCTCTCGGGCGTGCTGGGCGACGCCGGCGCGCGCCAGGCCGGCGAGTTCGTTCGCAGCATCGGGCTCTGGGGCCGGCAGGTGGCCGACACCCTGACCCGCAACGTCTCCGAGTACGTGACCGAGGAACGGGGCGACCTGCCCTCCCGGGGCGAAGTCGAGGCCTTCTATGCCGAGGTGGACCGGCTGCGCGACGACGTGGCCCGGCTCGAGGCCCGCATCCGGGCACTGTCCGCAGACGATCGGCCATGATGCGTCCGCGACTGCTGCTCCGCCTGGTGGCCATCCAGCGAGTGCTGGTGCGCTACGGCCTGGACGAGCTGATCGTCGCCACCCACCTGCTGCGCCCCATGCGCTTCGTGTTCCGGCTGCTGCCGGGCCGGGCGGTGGTGGACGAACCGCTGGGCGTGCGCATCCGGCTCGCGCTGCAGGAGCTGGGCCCCATCTTCGTGAAGTTCGGTCAGGCCATTTCCACCCGGCGGGACCTGCTGCCGTTGGAGGTCGCCGACGAGCTCGCAAAACTGCAGGACCAGGTGCCGCCCTTTTCCTCCGAGCTGGCCCTGGGGATCGTCGAGAAGGCCTACGGCAAGCCCGCCCTCGAGGTCTTCGGCAGCTTCGAGGAGCAGGCGCTCGCGGCCGCCTCCATCGCCCAGGTGCACGCCGCCACGCTGAAGGACGGCACCGAGGTGGTGGTGAAGATGCTGCGCCCCGACATGCGCGAGGTGATCGAGCGCGACCTCGAGGTGATGTACTTCATGGCCGGGCTCGCGCACCGCTACTGGCGGGAGGCGCGGCGGCTGCGCCCGATGGAAGTGGTGCGGGAGTACGAGAAGACCATCATCGACGAGCTGGACCTCATGCGCGAGGCCGCCAACGCGGCCCAGCTGAAGCGAAACTTCGCCGGCTCGGATCTGCTGCACGTGCCGGAGATCTACTTCGACTACTGCCACGTCAACGTCATCGTGATGGAGCGCATCTACGGCATTCCCATCAGCAACATGCGGGCGCTCAGAGAGGCCGGGGCGGACATCAAGCGGCTGGCAGAAAAGGGCGTGGAGATCTTCTTCACCCAGGTGTTCCGGCACAACTTCTTCCATGCCGACATGCACCCCGGCAACATCTTCATCCAGGTGCACGACCCGGAGGACCCGCAGTACGCGGCCGTCGACTTCGGTATCGTCGGCACGCTGAACCCGGTGGACCAGCGCTATCTGGCCGAGAACTTCCTTGCCTTCTTCGAGCAGGACTATCACAAGGTGGCGAGGCTGCACATCGACTCGGGCTGGGTGCCGCCGGACACCCGGGTGGACGAGCTGGAGTCGGCGGTGCGCACCGTGTGCGAGCCCATCTTCAGCAAGCCGCTGGACGAGATCTCTTTCGCCCAGGTGCTGATGCGGCTGTTCGAGACGGCGCGGCGCTTCGACATGCAGGTGCAGCCGCAGCTGATCCTGCTGCAGAAGACGCTGCTGAACATCGAGGGGCTCGGGCGCGAGCTCTATCCCCAGCTGGATCTGTGGGAAACCGCCTACCCCATCATGCGCCAGTGGATGACCGACCGCCTGGGCGGCCGCGCGATGCTGGACGACATACGCGACCATCTGCCCGAGTTGCGCGAGACGCTGAGGGAGCTGCCCCACTGGCTCAGAGCCATCGCCGAGCAGTCGGCCTCCGGCGACCTGCGAGTGCGCTTCGACTCCCCGGAACTGCGCGAGCTGCGCGACTCGATGGCGCGCCAGCAGCGCCAGCGCTTCGCGCTGGCGGCGGCCGCGGCCGCCTTCATCGGCGGCATCGTGCTGCTGACGACGGGCCAGCCCCCCTGGCTCGGCTGGGGCGCGATGGGCGCAGCGGCGCTGGCCGGCCTGGCCGGGCGGCCCGGCGCGGGCTAGGACGCGGGCGAGAACGCCGGCTGGGACGCGGACCGCGACGCCTTCGCCGCGAGCCCGCTCAGTAGGCGCTGGCGGCGCGGGCCTCGTAGTCCTCGAGCCGGGCGCGCGCCACCGCCGCGTCCCGGTGCAGCGCGGCAATCTCGGACTCCAGCTCGCCCTCGCGCCGGGACATCTCCTTGGTCTCCATCAGGAGGCGCACCCGTTCCTCGGCCGTGGCCTCGCCGGCGATCAGGCGGGCGGAGTTCGCCGCCATGTCGCCCCGGAGTTCCTCGAGCTCGTTCGCCCGGGCATCGATGCGGCTCTCGATGCGCGATACGTCGGAGCGCAGCTCGTAGAGTTCGCGTCCCTCGACGTAACCGGCCATGAAGTCGGGCTCCAGATCGGGCGGGCACACGCCGGAGTAGCCGCCGCCCGACGCGCCCACACGGTAGCCGACGCCCGGCCGGCAGTACTCGAGCAGGCCCGCCTGGCGACCGCGTTCGTAATCGTGGAAGTCCGGCGTGATGCCGGCGCTGGCACAGGCCTTGCGGTGACGGCCGATGGTGCCGGCCGAGGCGCCCCGGGCGCCATCCTCGTAGCCGATGGCCTCCCAGTCGGCGACGAGGCATTCCTCGGCGCTCATGCTCGCGCAGCCGGCGAGCGCGAGAGCGGCCGCCGCCGTGATCAGCCGTTTCAGTCCCATGATGCGTCCCTTCCCCGGTGGCAGGAAAGGTGACGGTACCGCCGCCGGCAGGATCGGCGCCCGGACCCGGTTCACAGAACGCCACGGCCGCCGAAGCCGCCATTTTTACATAACAATCGGGGTCAGGCCGGGTCCCGGTTGTGCGGACGGCCGCAGTTCCAGCAGACGGCGAACTGGTACTCGTTCTCCTCGCCGCAGCCGCGGCAGCGCCAGCGGGGCCCGTCGTCCGCCTCGGCGCGGCGGGCTTCGTGGATGATCTCCTCGGCGCGCGCGGCCTCGAAGTCGTTGCGCACCCAGAGTTCCGGCCAGATCTCGGCATAGGGGATCTCCCCCATGACCGAGCCCATGTTCTCGTTCTTCAGGAAACAATCGATGCCCTCGCCCTCGAGGAGGTTGCGATAGTGGGCAACGGTCACCAGGGATTCGGCCGCGTAGACCTTCTTCACCGGATCACCCGGGAGCGGCTCTCAGCGACTCCAGGAACGCCGCGGGATCGTCGCCGCGCTCCAGCACCTCCACCAGCGCGGAGCCGACGATGACGCCGTCGGCGTGGCGGCCGACCTCGGCCACCTGCTCCGCCGTACGGATGCCGAAGCCGGCGCACACGGGCAGCGCCGAGGCATCGCGCACCCGGTCCAGGTAGGCGCTGGTATCCGCCGGCAAGGCGGCAGCGCCGCCGGTGATCCCGCGCATGGTCACGGCGTAGACGAAACCCAGGCTCGCCTCGCACAGCCGGTCCAGCCTGGCCTCCGGCGTCGCCGGCGTGACCAGCTGCACCAGTGCGAGACCCGCCTCCTCCAGCGGCGCGCCGAACTCCCGGCTCTCCTCCCAGGGCAGGTCCGGCACGATGAAGCCGGCCACGCCGGCCTCCAGCGAGCGGCTGGCGACCCGCTCGTAGCCGTAGGCCAGGAGCGGGTTCAGGTAGGACATGAGGATGACCGGCGCCTCGATGCGGTCCCGGGCCTCCTCCAGGCGGTCGAAGATCCAGGCGAGGCTGACGCCCTGCTCCAGCGCGCCGCGACTCGAGCGCTGGATGGTCATGCCGTCGGCCATCGGGTCGGAGAAGGGCACACCGACCTCCACGACGTCGCCAACGGCGGCGATCGTGGCGAGATCCTCCGCGAAACGGTCGGCTTTCGGATAGCCGGCGGTCAGGAACGGCACCAGGCCGACACGCCCCGCCGCCGTCGCCTCGCGGAGCGCGTGGCTGATGGTCTCATGAGGCTGCATCGCGGCTTCCTCCGATCGGATACTGGGTGAGCGTGGGCATGTCCTTGTCTCCCCGGCCCGAATTGCCGATCAGGATGCGGGCGCCGGGATGGCTCGCCGCCCATTTGCGGGCCGCGGCGAAGGCGTGGGCGGTCTCGAGCGCCGTGAGGATGCCTTCCGCGGCGCAGAGTTCGGCCAGTGCGTCCAGCGCCTCGTCGTCGCTGGCGTTCTTGTATTCCACCCGGCCGATCGCCTGCAAAAAGGCATGCTCCGGCCCCACGCCGGAGTAGTCGAGGCCCGCCGACACGGAGTGGGTCTCCTGAACCTGGCCGTTCTCGTCCTGCAGGATCATCGTGTAGCAGCCCTGCAGCACGCCGGGCCGGCCGGTGGACAGCGTGGCCGAGTTCTCGCCCAGGCCCGTGCCCTTGCCGCCGGCCTCGACGCCGATCAGCCGCACGGCCTCGTCGCCGATGAAGGGATGGAACAGGCCGATGGCGTTGGAGCCGCCGCCGACGCAGGCGAAGACCGCGTCGGGAAGCCCGCCCACTTCGATCATCTGCCGCCGCGCCTCCTGGCCGATGACCGCCTGCAGCTCGCGCACCAGGTAGGGATAGGGATGCGGGCCCACCGCGGAGCCGAGCAGGTAGTAGATGCCCTCCGGATCCGATACCCAGTGCCTGAGGGCCTCGTCGATGGCGGCGCGCAGCGTCTGGTCGCCGCTCTCCACGGGGCAGACCTCGGCGCCGAGTCGGCGCATCCGGTCCACGTTGGGGGCCTGGCGCACGATGTCCACGGCGCCCATGTACACGCGGCAAGGCAATCCCACGCGGGCGCACGCGGCGGCAGAGGCCACGCCGTGCTGCCCGGCGCCGGTCTCGGCGATCACCCGTTTGGCGCCGAGCCGCTTCGCGAGCAGCGCCTGGCCGATGGCGTTGTTGATCTTGTGCGCGCCCGTGTGAGCCAGGTCCTCCCGCTTCAGCCAGACCTCCGCGCCCCAGGCTTCGCCGAGCCGGCGGGCGCCGGTCAGCGCCGTCGGCCGTCCCACCCACTCCCGGAGTTCCCGGGCGTAGTCGGCCTGGAAGTCCTCCCGGGGCAGGATCTCGCGCACGCCCTGCTGCAGACGCTCCAAGGCCGGCACGAGGGTCTCCGGCACGTATCGGCCGCCAAATGGGCCGAAACGGCCCCGATCGTCGGGCAACTCCCTGCCAAGGAGTTTCTGCAGCAGGCCCGGCGCCTCGCTCGGCTCGATCAATTCGCTTGTGGCTTCACTCATGGCCTCACTCATCCGTTGCTCTCATTCTCTATTCCGGTCCTCGCGTCCGCTGATCCCATCGGCGAACGCGTTCCACGAAGGCGGCGATCCGGGCCGGGTCCTTGCGGCCCGGCGCCCGCTCCACGCCGCTGGAGACGTCCACACCCCAGGGCCCGACGGCGGCCAGTGCCTGTTCGACGTTGTCCGGCGACAGCCCGCCGGCCAGCACCACCTCGGCCCGGGCCGCCAGCGCCGCGGCCGCCGGCCAGTCGGCCCGCTCCCCGGTGCCGCTGCGCGCTCCCTCGAAGAGAAAACGTGCAGGCATCTTCGCCGAACCAGACGGCAAATCGCGGTCATTATCTCTGTAGACCGGCAGAGGGGCGCAGCCCTCGGGCAGGTCCAGTGCCGCGAAATCCGCCGCATCGGTCTGCAGCCAGTCGGGGGCGAACCCGTCCCGCACCGCGGCCCACTCGTCGGCGCCGGGATGCCGCATCACGGCCACCCGGATCACCTGCCGGTCCAGCCCCTCGCAGAGCCGCCGGGCCTCGCCCGGCATCACGCGGCGCGGCGATTCGGCGAACACGAAGCCCACCGCGTCGGCGCCCGCCTCGACGGCGGCCTGCACGGCCTCGCGGCTGGTCAGTCCGCAGATCTTCACCCACGTGCTGATTCGCCCAGCGCTCATTCGCCCAGCGCCGCCCGCCCGGCGTCGCGCATCGTGCGCACCAACTGCCCGGGCCGACGGTCCTGCATGAGCGCCGTGCCGACCAGCGCGAGGCGGTAGCCGGCCGTTGCCAGGCGCACCGCGTCGGCGGGCACCTGCAAGCCGCTTTCCGCCACCGCCGGCGCCGCGTGAGGCAGCAGGGGTGCCAGCGCCTCCAACCGGCTGTCGTCCACCTCCAGCGTGCGCAGGTCGCGGCTGTTCACGCCGATGAGCAGGCGCCCGTCGTTGCCGCGCTCGTGAAAGCGGGGCTCGTCGAGCAGCCTGCCGCAGCGCTCCAGCTCGCCGGCGTCGAAGCATTCCAGCAGCACGAACAGCTGCAGATCCTCCGCCAGGTCGAGCATGTCCGCGAGCGCCTCGTCGTCGAGCAGCGCGGCGATCAGCAGCACGCCGCCCGCGCCGGCCGCCCGCGCTTCCAGCAACTGGTAGGAATCGACCAGGAAATCCTTGCGCATGGCCGGGATGCCCCGCGGCGCCAGGGCCGCGGCCACGCGCTCCAGATGGCCGAGGTCGCCGCCGAAGCGGGACGGCTCGGTCAGCACGGAGACCGCCGCGGCGCCGCCCTCGGCGTAGATCTCCGCGCGGGCGGCTTCGTCGTGCAAGGCGCCGCCCAGGTCGACGCCCGCATCGACGCCCGTATCAACGCCAAGGGCGCCGTCCCGGGGCGAGCGGTGCTTGATCTCGGCGATGATGTCGAAGCGGTCCAGCAGCAGCTCCGGGGGCGGTTCGCCGTCGGCGATGCGCTGGCGGAGCTCATCGGAGGTGCGCTCTCGCCGCGCCGCCTCGCAGCGCAGTCGGCTCGCCGCCGCCATCTCGCGCAGGAAATCCGCCATGGCTCAGCCCCCGAAGCCGCGCAGGCCGTCCAGTACCCGCGCCGCGCGGCCCTCGTCCAGGGCGGCGGCGGCCATGGCCACGCCTTCCCCTGGCCCGGCGGCCGCACCCGTCACCTCCAGCACCAGCGAGGCACCGAGCAGCAGGGCGTCGCGGTGGGGGCCGCGGTCCTCGCCGGAGAACACGTCGCGGATGGCGGCGGCGTTCACGGCGGCGTCGCCGCCGGCCAGGTCTTCCGGGGCACAGCGTGCGAGATGGTAATCCTCGGGCCGCCGGCGGGTTTCGGCGATGCGGCCCGGCGTGACGTCCAGCAGCAGGAACTCCCCGCAGGGGGTGGCTTCGTCCCAGCCGGGCTCGCCATGCACCACGAAGGCGCGCTCGATCTCCATACCGGCCAGCGTGGCGGCCATGAGCTGCGCCGCCTCCTCGCTGAAGGCACCGATGAGCTGGTACGGCGGCGACGCCGGATTGGCCAGCGGCCCGAGCAGGTTGAACACCGTGCGCACGCCCATGGCGCCGCGAATGGGGGCGATGGCCTTCATGGCCGGATGGTAGTAGGGGGCGAACAGGAAGGTGAAGCCGGTCGCCTCCAGGCACTCCGCCGCCGCTTTCTCGTCCAGCGGCAGGGTGAGGCCCAGGGTTTCCAGGACGTCGGCGCTGCCGCAGCGCGAGGACACGGAGCGATTGCCGTGTTTCACCACCCGCGCCCCGCAGGCGGCCGCGAGCAGGCCGGTGCCGGTGGACAGGTTGAGGCTGCCCGAGCCGTCGCCGCCGGTGCCGACCGTGTCCACGGTGGGCGCGCCGGCCGGGATGCCCGGGT
This sequence comes from Woeseiaceae bacterium, assembly GCA_035655155.1. Lineage (GTDB taxonomy): Bacteria > Pseudomonadota > Gammaproteobacteria > Steroidobacterales > Woeseiaceae > Lentisalinibacter. Next base: position 13,346 of record DASRVH010000012.1, on the reverse strand, counting down.
CCCGGGCCAGCTCGCGCATGGCGGCGGCGAAGCCCCGGATCTCCTCTGCGGTCTCGCCCTTGGCGCGCAGACCCGCCAGCAGCGCGCCGGCCAGCGCCTGGGGATACGCGTCCTCCGCCAGAGAGTGCATCAGCCCGTGGGCCTCCTGCTCCGAGAGGTGCCGGCCTTCCAGCAGGCGCTCCAGCAATCGGCCGCCCTCGCTCAACGCTCCGCTCCCGGCCGCTGCTCGATGAAATTGCGCATGAGGTCGTCGCCCTCCGGTGTCAGCACGCTTTCGGGATGGAACTGCACGCCCTCCAGCGGCAGCTCCCGGTGGCGCACGCCCATGATCTCGTCCTGCTCGGTGCGCGCCGTCACGATCAGCGCGTCGGGAACGGTGTCCGCTTCGGCGCACAGGGAATGATAGCGGCCGGCCTCGAAAGGCCGGGAGAGGCCGCGGTAGACACCCAGGCCGTCGTGGCTGACCGCCGAGGTCTTGCCGTGCATCAGACGGCCCGCACGCACGATGCGGCCGCCGAAATGCTGCACCAGGCACTGATGGCCGAGGCACACGCCGAGCACGGGCACCCGGCGCTCGAACGCGGCGATCATGGCCAGCGAGACGCCGGCATCGTCCGGCCGGCCCGGTCCCGGCGAGATCACCAGGTGAGTGGGCTCGAGCGCCAGTCCTTCCTCCACGGTGATGCAGTCGTTCCTGTAGACGTGCACGTCGGCGCCCAGCGCCGCGAAAGCCTGCACCAGGTTGTAGGTGAAGGAATCGTAATTATCGACCAGCAGGATGCTCGCCGCGGCCTGCCCGCGACTGCCGTCGGCTATGCCCTTGACCAGCATGACTAGAGCCCCTCCTTGGCCATCTCCAGCGCCCGGCGGAGGATGGCGCTCTTCGCCATCACCTCCTCGTACTCGCGCGCCGGCACGCTGTCGGCCACCAGGCCCGCACCCGCCTGGAAGCGGTACTCGCCGTCGCGGAACACCATCGTGCGGATCGTGATGGCCTGGTCCATGTCGCCGCCGTGGCCGAAATAGCCCACCGTGCCCGCGTACAGGCCGCGACCCACCGGTTCCATGGCATCGATGATCTCCATGGCCCGTACCTTCGGCGCGCCCACCAGCGTGCCCGCCGGGAAGGCGGCGGCGAACAGATCGAACGCGTCCCGGCCCTCCGCGAGCGTGCCCTGCACCCCGCTGACGATGTGCATGACGTGGCTGTAGCGCTCGATGGAGAGATAGGGGTCCACGTGCACGCTGCCGGCCTCGGCCACGCGGCCGAGATCGTTGCGGGCGAGGTCCACCAGCATCACGTGTTCGGCAATCTCCTTGGGGTCGGCCAGCAGCCGCTGCTCGTTGGCCCGATCCTCGGCCGTCGTCGCCCCGCGCGGCAGGGTGCCGGCGATGGGTCTGAGGGAGGCCTGCCGGCCGTTCAGCCGCACCAGCGCCTCCGGCGAAGAGCCGACGACCTGCAGATCGCCGAGATCCACGAAGAAAAGATAGGGCGAGGGGTTCAGCAGGCGCAGCGCGCGGTAGGCCTCGAAGGGCGAGACCGTGCTGGCGCCGGAGAAGCACACCGACAGGACGATCTGGTAGATGTCGCCCGCGGCAATGTGCTCCTTGGCCTGCTCCACCGCCGCCATGTAGTCCTCAGGCGAGACGCTGGCGGTGGCGTCGTCCACCCGGCCGCCGGACCCGGCGTCGCCGGCCTCCCGCACTACCCTGCCACCCTCGCCACCTTGGGGCACGGCACCCCGCAGCCGGCCGATCACCTCCGCGCGCAACGCCCGCCGCTCGGCCTCCGGGCCGGCATGCAGCAGCGCGGCACGGCGGGTGAGGTGGTCGAACACCAGCAGGGACTCCGGCGCCACGTAAGCGGCCAGCGGCATGCCCTCCTGGGCGGGTGGACCGTCCGGCAGGCGCTCGAACCAGCGCACCAGGTCGTAACCGGAGACGCCGACCAGCCCGCCGGTAAAGGGCAGTTCCTCGGCTTCCGGCGCGAGCCGGGGCACGCCGGCCAGTGCCTGACGCAGGCCGTCGAGGAGTTCGTCGCGGCCCCGCGGGAGCGGCCGCGACTCGCCGTCCACCCGGAACCCGTCGGCATCCAGCCGCACCTCGCGGCCCGGCCCGAAACCGAGGAAGGAGTAGCGCGCCAGACGCTCTCCTCCCTCCACGCTCTCGAGCAGGAAGCGCGGGCCGAGATCCGCCAGCTTCAGCCAGGCCGACACCGGCGTGTCCAGGTCGGCGGTTATGTCGAAGGGGCCCTGCATGTCTGTCCCGGTCTCTCTCTGGATCAGTTTCGCGTCAAAAAAAAACCCATCCCCACGGTGCTGCGGAGATGGGTTTTCGGTTGTCCTGTCTCGTGAACGCTAGCCGGCTACCCTCTCCCGGAGAGGCCGCCACCACCAGATGCCGATTGCGTTCGGAGCGTTCATGACCGTCGGGAGTATCCACGGCCCCCGGCGGAGGGTCAAGCACTGCGGGCTCCACACGGGCCTCACAGACCGTAGAGCAGCGGCAGCACCAGCGAGAAGCCGAGCCACATGATCAGCGTCAGCGGGATGCCCACCCGCAGGAAATCCGAGAACTTGTAGCCGCCAGCGCTCAGTATCAGCAGGTTGGTCTGATAGCCGATCGGCGTGGCATAGCTCATGTTGGCGCCGAACAGCACCGCGAGCACGAAAGGCAGCGGATCCGCATTCAGCTGCTGGGCGATGCTGATGGCGATGGGGGTGCCGATCACGGCCGCGGCATTGTTGCTGACCACGTTGGTCAGCACCGTCATGATCAGCATGAACGCGCTCAGGATGAGCGGTATCGGCAGCGCCTCGGTGATGTCCACGAACTCGTGGGCGAGGTAATAGGCCATGCCTGTCTGCATCAGCGCGCCGCCGAGCCCGAGGCTGGCGACGATGATCAGGATGACCGGGCGGCTCAGCGCATCGGTGGTGTCGCGCCACGTGAGGCAGTTGGCGGCCAGCATCAGGCCGACGCCCGCCAGCGCGCTCACCGAGATCGGCAGCAGCCCGAGGGCGGCCGTCAACACGACGAAAGCCATGATGGCCAGCGCCCGCTTGGCCCGATGCGTGTGCGGCAGCGAGGTGGTGCCGTCCAGCACGAGCATGCTGCCGCTCGCCTTCAGCGTCTCGATGGCCTTGCGCGAACCCTGCACCAGCAGGACGTCGCCGGCGCGCAGGCGCACCGAGCCGATGTCCGAGGTCAGCCGCGAGGCCGGCATGCGCGCCCGGTGCAGCGCCAGCGGCAGCAGGCCGCTCGACTGGGCGAAGCGCGAATCCGCCAGCGTGCGGTGGTGCAGGGGCGAGCCGCGGGTGACCACCACCTCGGCGAGCTGCTGCCCCTTCGCGTCCTCTCCGGTCTGCTCCTTGCCGCCCATCCCGTGCAGGGTGGCCCCCAGCTCGCGTTCGTACTCCTTCAGGTTGTCCGGCGTGTCCTTCACGAACAGCCGGTCCCCCGGCTGCAGCTTCACCGAGGGCAGCTTGGCGACGAACAGGGATTCGCTGCGCCGGATGCGGTCCACCCGCATGCGCCCGCCGGTGCGCGCCAGCACCTCCGACAGGGTCTTGCCGGCGGCGAAGCTGTCCTCGTCCACGTGAAGCTGGGCGCTGAAGACCCGTGGCGAGGTGTCCTCCAGAGGCGGCACGCGCTCGGGCACCAGCCGCGGCCCAACGAGCCACAGGAACAGGATGCCGACGGCGCCGACGATAGCCACCGGCAGCGCGAAGTCGAACATGTCCAGGCGGGCCTGGCCCAGATCGGCCGCGATGCCGACCACCAGCAGGTTGGTCGAGGTGCCGATGGTCGTGGACATGCCGCCGAGGATGGTGGCGAAGCCCATCGGCATCAGCACGCCGGACACCGGCACCTTCGAGCGCAGCGAAGCCGCCACCAGTATGGGCAGCAGCAGCACCACGATGGGCGTGTTGTTCAGGAAGGCGCTCAGCACCGCCCCGGCCACCAGGGTGAGCAGCAGCGCGACCATCGGGCGGGCCTTCCAGGCCGCGGCGATCGCGCTCGCCAGCGGTTGCAGCGCACCGGTGGTCTCCAGTCCCTTGCCCACGATCATGAGGGCGCACACCGCCACCAGCGCCTCGTTGCCGAAGGCGCCGAAGAAATCCGCCGGACCGAGCAGCCGCTCGCCGTCGGCCGTGTAAGGGAAGATCTGGAACAGCAGGATGAGCGCGACCAGGATACCCAGGCTCGAGCTCTCCAGCGGGATGTTGTCGCGCGTGAACAGGATCAGCGCGATCACGGTCAGCACGAGGACCGCTATGCCGTGGGCATCGGGCGTGAGTGTTTCCAAACCGTCCTCGCAACGTCAACCAGCAACGCGGCCGCCCCGTCGGGGGATCGCCGAGTATACGGGACCGCCCCCACGGCCGGACCGGGGAGTTTCTCACATCCGCCTGCGGGCAGGACCACCCCAGGGACGGACGCTGACCCGCCGCAGCATGGCGGCGCCGGCGGGATTTGGGCCGCGATCGGGTTTCTGCTATGGTCGCGGCGAGTCCGCCGCGGCGCATCACCGCTGCCCGGCCGGCGCCTGGCCACCCTTGCAGTGCCACCCTTGTGGCCGCCCCTTCAGGAGTCCGCCCATGAGCTTCAAGCAGCTGCTGGAAACCTGGCAGAAGACGCCCCGTGTCATCCGGACCGACAAGGAGTACGCGGTCCGCCTCCCGCTGGAGGACGCGGCCCGGCTGCACGCGCTGGAAGAGCTGTTCGGCGGCCCGGAGCTCGAGCAGATCATCACCGACCTCTTGGGCACCGCCCTCGACGAGCTGGAGGCGGCGATGCCCTACGAGCCCGGCGAACGCGTCATCCGCGAGGACGAGCAGGGCGATCCCATCTACGAGGACAGCGGCCTGACGCCGCGCTTCATCGAACTCGCCCGCAAGCACCTGCGCGCCCTGGAGAGCGCCGGCAACGACTGAGCCGCCCGGCTCCCCCCCGCACCCATGTCCCGCAGCACCGACGACGCCTGGGGCGCTCCCGGCGTCGGCGTATTCCGCTACAGCCGCCGCGCGATCGAGCTAGTCTGGAGCACCTCCCGACCGCTGACCGTCTGGCTGGGGCTGGCCACCGTGGCGGCGGGCCTGCTGCCGGCGGCGGTCGCGTGGGTGGGCCAGCAGATCGTGGACTCCGTGGTGGCCGCGATGCAGTCCGGCGGCGGCTACCGCGAGGCGCTCACCTGGGTGGCGATCGAAGGCGGGCTGCTGGTGCTCACAGCCGCCAGCCAGCGCTCCATCTCGCTCTGCCAGTCCCTGCTGCGCGCCCGGCTCGCCCAGCGCGTGAACACCATGATCCTGGAGAAGGCGCTCACGCTGTCGCTGGACCAGTTCGAGGATTCGGAGTTCTACGACAAGCTGACCCGCGCCCGGCGCGAGGCCTCCAGCCGGCCGCTGAGCCTCGTCAACCGCACGTTCTCGCTCGCGCAGAACGGCATCTCTCTGGTCAGCTACGCCGTGCTGCTGGTGCAGTTCTCGCCCTGGGCCGTGCTCCTGCTGGTGCTGGCGGGGCTGCCGGCCTTCGTGGCGGAGACCAAGTTCTCCGGCGACGCGTTCCGCCTGTTCCGCTGGCGCTCGCCGGAGTCGCGCATGCAGATGTACCTGGAGACGGTGCTGGCCCGCGAGGATCATGCCAAGGAAGTGAAGCTGTTCCGCCTCGGGCCGCTGCTGCTCGATCGCTACCGGGACATCTTCCGGCGGCTCTACCGGGAGGATCGGCGGCTCACGATCCGCCGCGAGACCTGGGGCTTCTTCCTCGGCCTGATCGGCACGGCGGCGTTCTACGGCGCCTATGCCTGGATCGCCGTCAGCACCGTGGACGGCAGCATCACGCTCGGGCAGATGACCATGTACCTGCTGCTGTTCAAACAGGGCCAGAGCGCGGTGGCGGCGAGCCTTACCGCCATGGGCGGGATGTACGAGGACAACCTCTACCTCTCCAACCTGTACGAGTACCTGGAACAGCCGGGCACCGTCGCCGGTGGCGACCGCACGGCGGGCGCGGCGCCCGGCGACGGCATCCGCTTCGAGGGCGTGGGCTTCACCTACCCCGGCAGCGAGACCGCGGCGCTCACGGGCATCGACCTGCACATCGCCCCCGGTCAGAGCCTGGCCCTGGTCGGCGAGAACGGCGCGGGCAAGACCACCCTGATCAAGCTCATGACCGGCCTGTACCGGCCCAGCGAGGGCCGCATCCTGCTGGACGGCACGCCGCTCGCCGACTGGGACCCGGACGCGCTCACCCGCCGCTTCGGCGTGATCTTCCAGGACTTCGCGCGCTACCAGTTCACGGTGGGCGAGAACATCGGCGCCGGCGATGTCGACCACTTCGTGGACGAGGAGCGCTGGCGCGAGGCGGCTGGCCGCGGGCTGGCGGATGCCTTCATCGAGCGGCTGCCGGCCGGCTATTCGAGCCAGCTCGGCAAGTGGTTCCGTGACGGCCAGGAGCTGTCCACCGGCCAGTGGCAGAAGATCGCGCTGGCCCGGGCGTTCATGGACCGTGGCGCCGACATTCTCATCATGGACGAGCCTACCGCCTCCATGGACGCGGCCGCCGAGGCGGCCATGTTCGAGCATTTCCAGGAGCTCGCGGCCGGGCGCATCACCATACTGATCTCCCACCGCTTCTCTACGGTGCGCCGCGCCGACCGCATCCTGGTCATCCAGCACGGCCGCGTGGCCGAGGCCGGCAGCCACGAAGAGCTGATGGCGCTGGGCGGGCACTACGCTACACTGTTCTCCCTGCAGGCCGAGGGCTATCTGTGAGACGCCGCCGGCCGGAGAGAACACCGTTGCACGGAGCCGAGCACATGCCGAGGTTTGGGAGAGCGCTGCTGGCGGCACTGGTCCTCGCGCTGGTGGCGGGCTGCGCCGAGAAGCGCGCCGACGCGCCGTCCGAGCCGCCGCTCGGGGCGTGGCGTGCCTGGCTCGAGCTGCCCGGCGGCCGCGCGCCCTTCGGGCTGGAGCTGGGCCGTGACGGCGCCGGCCACCGCGCCACGCTGATCAACGGCCAGGAGCGGGTGCGCGTGCCCGAGGCCGCCGTCGCCGACGGCCGGGTCACCCTCACGTTCCCGGCTTACAACAACCGCATCGAGGCCGAGTGGGCCGAGGGCCGGCTGACCGGTACGCTCACCCTGGTGAAACGCTACGGCAAGGAGCAGCGCATCCCCTTCGCCGCCGTGCCGGGCACGGCCGCACCGAGCCAGCCTCAGGCCACGGCGGAAGTGGACGTCTCCGGGCGCTGGGAGGTGAGCTTCACGGAGCCGGACGGCAACCAGCATCCGGCGGTGGGCGAGTTCGCCCAGCGGGGCAACCGGCTGTTCGGCACCTTCCTCACCGAGACCGGCGATTACCGCTACCTGGAAGGCACGGTGCGCGGGCGCGAGGTGACGCTGTCCAAATTCGACGGTGCCCACGCGTTCCTGTTCAAGGCGGTGGAAGAAGACGGCCGGCTGACCGGCCGCTTCTGGTCCGGCACCGAGTGGCAGGAGACCTGGTCCGCCGTGCGCAACCCGCGGGCCACGCTGGCGGACGCTCGGCGGCTCACCTTTCTGAAACCCGGCTACGAGCGTTTCACCTTCACTTTCCCCGATACGGACGGCGAGCCGGTCTCGCTGGCCGACGAGCGCTTCCGCGGCAAGGTGGTGGTGGTGACGCTGGCCGGCAGCTGGTGCCCGAACTGCCACGACGAGGCCGCATTCATGGCGCCGCTGTACGAGCGGCTGCGTGGCCAGGGGCTGGAGGTGGTCGCGCTCATGTACGAGCACCTGGAGGACTTCGATGCGGCCGCCGCACAGGTGGAGAAGTTCCGCCAGAAATTCGGCATCGAGTACACCACGCTGATTGCGGGCATATCGGACAAGACGGAAGCGGGGAAGACCCTGCCGGCGCTGAACCATGTGCTCGCTTTCCCCACCACCATCTTCATCGGGCGGGGCGGTCGCGTGCGCCAGATCCATACCGGATTCCAGGGCCCCGGGACGGGCGAGCATTACGAGCAGCTGACCCGGGAGATGACCGCCTTCATAGAGGACCTGCTGGCCGAATCCGTGCCGGCAGTCGAGGACGCAGCCTGAGGAGGGCCACATGCCATCGTTCGACGTTGTCTCCGAAGTGGACATGCACGAGGTTACCAACGCAGTGGATCAGGCCAACCGGGAGGTCGGCAACCGCTTCGACTTCAAGGGCACCGGCGCGAAGTTCGAGCAGGAGGACGGGGTGATACGCCTGCGCGCGCAGGTGGAATTCCAGCTGGAGCAGATGATGGACATCCTGCGCCAGAAGCTGGCCAAGCGGGGCATCGACGTGGCCTGCCTGGAGGCGGGCGAGGTCGAGGAGAGCGGCAGCGAGGCGCGCCAGACCGTGACGCTGCGCCAGGGCATCGACTCCGCGCTGGCGAAGAAGATCGTCCGGCTCGTCAAGGACTCGAAGATGAAAGTTCAGGCCTCCATCCAGGGGGAGAAGGTCCGCATCAACGGCAAGAAAAAGGACGACCTGCAGGCGGCGATCGCGCTGCTGAAGGACGCCGACATCGACCTGCCGCTGCAGTACGAGAACTTTCGCGACTGACCCGCCCGTGAGCGAACCAGCCAACAGCGGCAACGGGGGGCTGCGCCGCAGCGAGATCGTCTTCGCCCGCAAGGACCGGGCGCTGCGCGACGACGTGCGCACCCTCGGCCGGCTGATCGGCGAGCTGCTGCGCGAGCAGGGCGGCGAGTCCCTGTACGAGCTGGTGGAGAGCGCCCGGCGCATCTCCATCCGCCGCCGCGAGGGCGACCGGGAGGCGGCGGCCGAGCTGACCGACCTGGTGCAGGCGCTGCCGCCGGATACCGCCCGCGACGTGATCCGCGCCTTCTCCACCTACTTCGAACTGGTGAATACCGCGGAGAAGGTGCACCGCATCCGGCGCCGGCGCGACTACCTGCGGGATGAGGACACCTTCCAGCCCGGCGGCCTGGAGTACGCCCTGCGCGACCTGCACGATGCCGGCGTCAGCAACGCGGACCTCGACACGCTGCTGCATCGTCTGCGCATCCAGCCGGTGTTCACGGCGCACCCCACCGAGCCCACCCGCCGCACCATCCTGCGCAAGGAGCAGAACATCGTCCGCCACCTGGTGGACATGCTGAACCCCACGCTGACGCCGCAGGAGGAGCGCACCGCGCTCGCCTCGATCCGCGCCGAGGTCACCACCATCTGGCAGACCGAGGAGCACCCCTCCGAGAGCATGACCGTCGCCGACGAGCTCGAGCACGTGCTGTTCTTCCTCACCGACGTGCTGTACCGGGTGCTGCCGCCGTTCTACGAGAGCCTGGAGGACGCCGTCGGCGCCGTGTACGGCGAGGAGACTCTCGACAACATCGAGATACCGGATCTGATCTCCTTCGCCTCCTGGGTGGGCGGCGACATGGACGGCAATCCCAACGTGGGCGCCAAGACCATCCGCGATACGCTGACCCGGCAGCGCTCCCTGATTCTGGACCTGTATTACCGGGAGTGCGGCCGCCTGTCCGGCAAGCTCAGCCAGACGGTGTCCCGCGTGGGCGTGGCGCCGGCCATTCTGGAACGCATCGAGGTCTACCGGGGCCACTTCCCCCATGCCTGGCATGCCGTGCCCGCCCGCCACCGGGAGATGCCCTACCGGATGTATCTCCGCCTCGTCCAGGAGCGGCTGCAGTCTACCTACGACGACAGCGCCTTCCCCTACGAGTCGGCGGAGGAGTTCGAGGCGGACATCCGGCTGATCGCGACCAGCCTGCGCGGGAACCGGGGCCGCCATGCCGGCCTGTTCGCCGTGCGCCGGCTGCTCAGGCGCATCCGCACCTTCGGCTTCCACCTGCTGACCCTGGACGTGCGCCAGGACGCGCTGGTGCACCGGGAGGTGGTGGGCCGCTGCCTGGGCATCGACGACTGGCTGGAGCGGACGCCCGAGGCGCGGGCGGAGCGCATCCGCGAGGCCCTGCAGGACCGGGAGCTGCCAAAGGCCGACAGCACCGACACCCGCATCCGCAAGACCCTTGCCGTGTTCCAGGCCATCTCGTTCTGCCGGCGCAAATACGGCAGGCGGGCCATCGGCCCGTTCATCGTCAGCATGACCCAGGGCGCCGAAGACGTGCTCTCCGTGCTGCTGCTGGCCCGCTGGGGCGACCTGGCATCGAAGGGCGGCAAGGTGCCGCTGGACGTCGCGCCCCTGTTCGAGACCGTCGACGATCTCCGCAACGGCACCCGCATCATGCAGGAGCTGCTGGCCGACGAGGTCTACCGCAAGCACCTCGCCCACCGCGGCGACGAGCAGATGATCATGGTGGGCTATTCGGACAGCAACAAGGACTCGGGGCTCGCCTCGGCGCGCTGGGCGCTGTACGAGGCCCAGGCAGACCTCGTGCGCGAACTCGACAGCGAGGATCTCGAAATCACGCTCTTCCACGGCCGCGGCGGCACCACCAGCCGGGGCGGCGGCAAGACCCACGCCGCGGTGCTGGGCGCGCCGGCCGACACCATCCGCGGCCGCCTGCGAGTCACGGAGCAGGGCGAGATCATCAACGAGAAATACGGCCTGCGGGGCATCGCGCTGCGCACGCTGGAGCAGCTGATGGCCTCGGTCTCCATCGCCACCGCCAACCCGGAGCGCACCACGCCGGAACCGGACGAGTGGCGGCAGATGATGGACACCGTCGCCGCCGAGAGCCGCAAGGTCTACCGGGGTCTCGTCTACGACCGGCCCGGCTTCTTCGACTACTTCCGCTGCGCCACCCCCATCGACGTCATCGAGCGCATGCGCATCGGCTCGCGGCCCTCGTCCCGGCGCAAGCAGCGCGGCATCCAGGACCTGCGCGCCATCCCCTGGGTGTTCGCCTGGACGCAGAGCCGGCACATCCTGCCGGGCTGGTTCGGCTTCGGCAGCGGGCTGCGCGCGGCCATCGAGATCCACGGCGAGAAGGCCTTCACGGCGATGACCGGCCAGTGGTTCTACCTGCAGTCATTGCTCTCCGACGTGGAGATGGTGCTGGCGAAATCCGACATGACCATCGCCTCGCGCTACTCGGAACTCGCCGGTACGCTGCACCAGAAGTTCTTCCCCGTGATCCGCGAGGAATTCGAGCTGACCCGGGAGATGGTGCTGAAACTGACCGGCAACGCGAACCTGCTGGAGAAGGACAAGACGATGCAGCGGGCCATCATGCTGCGCAATCCCTACGTGGATCCCATGAGCCTGCTGCAGGTGGATCTCCTCGCCCGCTGGCGCGCGAAGGAGCGCGAGGACGACGAACTGCTCGCGGCCCTGCTGGCCAGCGTGAACGGCATCGCGCAGGGGCTGCAGAACACGGGCTGACTGGTCTACCTCCTCCCCACGTTGGCACGTGATCGGGCGGGCAGGGGACGGTCACTGTGGGAGGGGCTTCAGCCCCGATCTTCGCCTGAGGTGGCCGAGCGCTGATCGGGGCTGAAGCCCCTCCTACATGCCCATCGACGCTTGCAGCGCGTTCCGGACGACCGCGCGACGCTTATCCACCCGCTGACGGGCCCGTAGCCGAGAGGTCTGGCACCAGTCAGCCGGCGTCACTGACTGGCGGATCCTCTCGGCCGCCCCGAGCTGGCCGTCATGCGGGGGTATCCATCGCCGCGACCTTTTGTCGGGAGCAAGATGGATACCCCCGCAGGGCGGCCACAATAGAAGGGGGGTCCGGCAGGGGCGGGTCGGGCCTGAAGGCCCTCCTACAGGTCGTTGTAGGTGACGAATTGCTCCAGCTTCTTGCGACGGATGTCCGGCACTCGGGCGTCCTTGCCGGGATAGCCCGTCACCAGCAGCAGGAACGGCCGCTCGCTCTTCGGGCGCTCCAGGATCTCGTTCAGGAAGCCCATCGGGCTGGGCGTGTGGGTGAGGGTGGCCAGGCCGGCATGGTGCAGCGCGGTGATCAGGATGCCGGTGGCGAGGCCCACGGACTCCTGGGGGTAGTAGTGCTTCACCCGGGTGCCGTCCTCCAGGTAGCCGTATTTCTGCAGGAACACGGCGATCAGGTAGGGCGCCTTCTCGAGGAAGGGCTTCTCCGCATCGGTGCCCAGCGGCGCCAGGGCCTGCAGCCATTCGTCCGGCGCGCGGCGCTGGTAGAACTCCCGCTCCTCGGCCTCCGCGGCCTCGCGGATGCGGCGCTTGGTCTGCGGGCCGGTGACGACGACGAAGTGCCAGGGCTGGCGGTTGGCGCCGCTGGGCGCCGTGCCCGCGGCACGCAGGCAGTCGTCGATGATCTGCCGCGGCACGGCCCGGGACGAGAAATCCCGCACGCTGCGCCGGCGCTCGAGTTCCTCGTGGAAGCGCCGCGCCCGGTCGCGCATGTCGGCGACCGGGAACTCCCGATAGGCGGGCAGCGGGATGAATCGGGCTTCGGCCATCGCTCTCTCCACGCGCCGCCTGCGGCGGCCGTCAGGGCCCGGACCCGCCGGGCAGGGGGATCATGTCGCACTCCGGATCCGGTTCGCCGTGCTCGTTCTCCGAGACCGCCCAGGCGCGCACGGAGACGCCGGCCTCGTGGACGGTCTCCGGATCGCCGCTGACCAGCGGGTGCCACCAGGCGAGGCCGCGGCCCTCGCTGATGCGGCGATAGGCACAGGACCGCGGCAGCCAGGCCATCCCGCCCAGCGAAGCCGGACTCATCACGAGACAGTCGGGCACCCGCTCGGCACGGTTCGCGTAGTCCGAGCAGCGGCAGCTGCCGAGCTCCAGCAGCCGGCAGGCCACCCGGGTGTAGCGCACTTCGCCGGTGTCGATGTCCTCCAGCTTGTGCAGGCAGCAACGGCCGCAGCCGTCGCACAGCGACTCCCATTGCTCGCGGGTCATCGCGGCCAGCGGCGTGGTCTCCCAGAACGGCTTCACTCCCGCGCCCGCCCCGGCCGACCGCGAGCTGCCGCTGCCGATGTCAGTGCTCCGTCCAATTCCCTGTCCCGCTGGCTCCGCCTCCGGCTGGCCTCCCATCGGGCCACGGTTGCTAAACTAATCGTTTTCGCCCGGCCATCACAATGAGCAATCGCCCCAAAGCCGACGCCGTATTCCTCGACCTGGACACGATGGGTGCCGGCGACCTGGACCTCGCCCCGCTGGCGGACGCCGTCGGCGGCAGCCTGGAGGTGCACGGTGCCACCGAGCCTGAAGAGGTCGCCCACCGCATTGCCGACGCCAGACTGGTCCTCCTCAACAAGGTAAAGCTGGGCCGTGCCGAGATCGAGGGCGCGAGCCGCCTGGGCTTCGTGGGACTCACGGCCACGGGCGTCGACAACATCGACCTAGCGGCGGCCGGCGAGCGCGGCGTCGTCGTCGCGAACATCCGCGACTACTGCACG
>DASRVH010000011.1:0-2013 GCA_035655155.1 Woeseiaceae bacterium | reverse complement strand
CATGCAGAAGGCAGATACTGAGGATCGACGTTAGTGCCACCGACGCCCGGCGAACCCGGCATCACACCCACAACGCCAGCCGGCGGATTAGCGAGGCCGCAAACCCACGTCACACTGTCGTCTTGGCTGACGTAAGGGGAGATCGTCAGAGTATTCTGACCTGCTACCGCGATATTCTGGTTAGCATCATTACCAAAAGTGATGATGATCTGCCCGTCGGTGACCTGGAGCGACTGAGTATATTTGCCCTGCGTGTCACCGGCATTAGGCGACATACCTGCTGCGATACGAGTAGCCGGTGCTGCGCCCGTGTTCAAAAACGACTCGGTAATTGCCGCCTTCGCTGCCGCCGACAGGTTCATGCCCTCCGCAACCTGCGAGCGGATGGTGTAGTCCTGATAGGCCGGGATAGCGATCGCGGCCAGAATGCCGATGATCGCAACCACGATCATCAGTTCGATAAGGGTGAAACCCTGCTGCACTTTCTTCATGTCCAATGTCTCCCTGAGGGGGTTGTCAAAAATCTTTCCATGACGGCGTCTCCGCCTGTGCGACAGGAAGCAAATGCCGTGCCAACCGGGACCACGATGATCTAACTGACTGATTTCAATGGGATTCGAATTTAGCGGCTGGTCTATTATGTTGAATCCAGCCGACTCCGATTGTCGCCAGCCTGCGACGCATGTCAGAAGGTGACAATTCTCGTCACCCCGGATTGTCACTTTCGTTGATTCCTGCCGAACGTGCGAGTCTAGCGGTGCCTTCTGACGGCAGCGGCTGCGGAATGTGGCCGCATCACTCGATATTCAGCTTCTTGATCCGATACCTGAGCTGGCGGAAGGTCAGCCCCAGAAGCTTCGCCGCTGCCGTCTTGTTATAGCGGGTCTTCTCCAGCGCCTCCACAATGGCCTGGCGCTCCACGTCCTCGAGCTGATCTCCCAGCGCGTCGGCGCGCGCGGCCGCAGCCTGCGCCGCCCCCTCTTTCGACGACGCGACGGCCGGCCGCAACTGCAGATCCCCGCTGTCGATGATGCCGTTCGGCGACAGCGTGACCGCCCGCTCGAGGATGTTCTCGAGCTCCCGCACGTTGCCCGGAAACGCATAGCCGCAAAGCGCCTCCATGGCGCCCGGCGTCAGCTCAGCCGGCTCACCGCCGGACTCCCGGGCGAAGCGGCCTAGGATGGCCTCGGCCAGCAACGGGATGTCCTCGGTACGCTCGCGCAGGGGCGGGACGCGCAGCTCGATGACGTTGATGCGATAGAACAGGTCCTCGCGAAATTCACCGTGGGCGACCATCGCTGCCAGGTCCCGATGGGTGGCGCTCAGAATTCGCACGTCCACCGCCGCCTCCCGCGGCGCGCCCACCGGTCGGATGGTTTTCTCCTGGATGAAGCGCAGGAGTTTCACCTGCATGGCCAGCGGCAGGTCGGCGATCTCGTCCAGGAATAGGGTGCCGCCGTCCGCGGTCTCGATGAGCCCCTTCTTGTCCGTCACCGCACCGGTGAAACTGCCTTTCTTGTGGCCGAAGAACTCGCTCTCCATGAGTTCGGCCGGGATGGCGCCGCAGTTCACCGGCACGAAGGGGCCGTCCTTGCGCGGCCCGGACTCGTGGATCATGCGGGCGACCAGTTCCTTGCCCGTGCCGGACTCGCCGCAGATGTGCACCGGCGCCTGGCTGCGGGAGACCCGGGCGATCATGTCCCGGACTCTGTCGATGGCGGCGGAGCGGCCGAGCAGCTCGCGGGCGGTGTCGCCGCCGGCGGCGCCCAGCCGGATGGCGGCACCCACGATATTGCGCAGGTCCTTGACGTCCAGGGGCTTGGAGACGAAGTCGAAGGCGCCGAGCTTCAGCGCCTGCACGGCCGTCTCCACGCTGCCATGGGCGGTGATCATCGCCACCGGCACGCCGGGCGTGTGGCTCTGCATCCACTCCACCAGCTCGAGTCCGTCGCCGTCTGGCAGCCGCATGTCGGTGAGGCAGAGGTCGAAGTCGCCGCCACGGAGCTTCTGCTT
>DASRVH010000010.1:0-3534 GCA_035655155.1 Woeseiaceae bacterium | reverse complement strand
ATGGCGCGACGACTACAACCACCATCGCCCGCACACGAGCCTCGACGGGCTCACCCCGCGGGAGTATCACCAACGGTCGAAAGAGGACCAAACCCTGAACAGAGCTAACCTATAGACGCGGACTCCAAGGGGAGCAGGTCAACGCTGGCGGTCACCGCCGATCTTCGGAGAAGGTTCGGGTTGCAACACCTGGAACCGAGAACGGAGACGACGATGCCCGAGAGCCGCCTCCACGCGACGGTGCGGCGACGGGGGAGGCTCGTGCCGACCGCCCGGGACACCCACGGCGGGGACGCTCGGGGGACAAGGGGTCGCGGGTCGGTCGACGTTTGCGACCATACGGCGCGCCTCCGGGCTCCGGCCAATCACGCCTGGTCACGATCGAGAGGCATTATCGTGCGTGTCCAGTGATGTTTCAGACTCTGCCGCTGGAGTGACGAGAGTTGTGTTGCCGATCTCCGGAATGCCGCGTTAGCGACGTCGCAGAACACTGGCCCGACCCGCGCACCGTCCCCTGATACGACGAGAGGCAGATACATGACCGAAGCTGAGATACTCGCCCGGGCCGGCATGCCTCCGGGCAACCCGAGCTACCCGTTCGGACCCTACCGCTTCATCGACCGCCAGTACTTCATGGTGATCTACGAAACCGATCCGGACGCGATCCGCGCCTGGCTGCCGGAGCCGCTGGAGCCCGACGGCTCGGGCACGGTCGTCTACGAGTGGATCGACATGCCCGACAGTTCGGGCTTCGGCAGCTATCGCGAGTCGGGCCTCGTCATCCCCGCCCTGCTCGACGGCCGGCCGGTCAGCTACACCGCCATGATGTTCCTCAACGATGAGCCGCCGATCACGGCGGGCCGCGAGATCTGGGGCTTTCCCAAGCGCTGGGGCGAGCCCGGTCTGGAAGTGCGGGCCGACACGCTGACCGGGACGCTGGCCTATTCCGGCGAGCGGGTGGCGATGGGCACGATGGCCTACAAGCCAGAGCGTCTTGCCTGCGACCCCGAGGCCTGCGCGCAAAGGCTGGCCAAGACGACAGTGAACCTCAAGCTGCTGCCCTGCGTCACAGGCCGGCCGCTGGTGGCACAGCTCGTCGCCTTCGAGATGACCGACATCCGCGTGAAGGGCATCTGGCGCGGGCCGGCACGGCTGCACCTCGTGCCGCATGTCCATGCCCCCGTGGCCGACCTGCCGGTGCGGCGGGTTGTCGAAGGCCAGCATGTGATCGCCGACCTTACCCTGCCCTACGGCCGGGTCGTCCACGACTATCTCGCCTGAGCAAGGAGCCCGCCATGACGGACGGCCAGACCGCCCAGACAGCCGCGCCGCACTCCGGACGCCAGGCCGGCGCGTTCATGGGCGCGGTGATCGTGGCACACAACGATCGCTGTTCGGACCGAGCACCGGGCCTGCGCGATCGCCTCGCCGTCGTGAGGAACTGGACATGGACCGACACCATCTCGCAGCTCGGCATGCGGCTTATCACCAGCGCGCAGATCTGACTTTTCATCCAAGGAGACAATGGAATGACCAATACCCAAGGGCCGAACGCCGCGCTCGTCACAGGCTCGTCGAGCGGCATCGGCCTCGGCATCGCCGAGGCGCTTGCCGCCGCCGGCTATGACGTGATGCTCAACGGTATCGAATCCGGGGACGACGTGGCCGCCGAGCGCGACCGGCTGGCGGAGACTCACGGCGTCCGGACCGCCTACGCCCGCGCTGACCTGACAGACCCCCGCGCGGCGGGCGATCTCGTGGGCGAGGCGGAGGACCGGCTGGGGCCGCTCGCCGTGCTGGTGAACAATGCCGGCGTGCAGCACGTCGCCCCGATCACCGAGTTTCCCGACGACAAATGGGAGCTGATCCTGTCGCTCAACCTTTCTGCCGCCTTCCGCGCGATCCGTGAGGTCGTGCCGGGAATGACCGCGCGCGGCCATGGCCGGATCGTCAACATCGCCTCCGCCCACGGACTCGTCGCCTCGCCCGGCAAGGCTGCCTACGTCGCGGCGAAGCACGGCCTTCTGGGACTGACAAAGACGGTGGCGCTCGAGACGGCCGAACACGGGATCACTGTGAACGCGATCTGCCCCGGCTACGTCTGGACGCCGTTGGTCGAAGCTCAGATCCCCGACACCGCCAAGGCGCGCGGCATCTCCGAGGAGGAGGTCAAGCGCGACGTCCTGCTCGCCGCGCAGCCCACGCGGGAGTTCGCCACCACAGCGCAGATCGGGGCGCTCGCGGCGTTTCTCTGCTCGAAGGCGGCGGCTCAGATCACCGGCGCGGCGCTTCCCGTCGATGGCGGGTGGACGGCCCAATGAATGTCCGTCGCATGACCAGACCCGAACCAAAACTCGTAAACCTCGCCCTGCAGGGCGGCGGCGCCCATGGCGCCTTCACCTGGGGCGTCCTCGACCGCATCCTGGAGGACGGACGCTTGCAGATCGCGGGTCTCTCCGGCACCTCGGCGGGCGCGATGAACGCGGTGGCCCTGGCCGACGGCTTTACCCGCGACGGGCCCGGCGGTGCGCGCGCGGCACTCGATCAATTCTGGCGTGCCATGAGCGACGGCGCGAAGCACAGCCCGCTCAAACGCACGCCCTACGACGTTCTGACCGGCAACTGGGGGCTGGAGAACAACCCCATGTACCACGCCATGAATGCGCTGTCGCGGATGGCGTCGCCCTATCAGCTCAACCCGATGAACAGCAATCCGCTGCGCGATCTGGTCGAGGAGAGCATCGATTTCGACACCGTACGCAAATGCACCGCCTTCAAGCTCTACATCTCGGCTACCAACGTGGAAACCGGCAAGGTCAAGGTCTTCCCGCGAGAGGGGCTGACGGCCGACATGGTGATGGCATCGGCCTGCCTGCCGCATCTCTACCAGGCGGTGGAGATCGACGGCGTGCCGTATTGGGACGGCGGCTACATGGGCAACCCGTCTCTGTTTCCATTCCACGGCGAGACCGGAACGGACGACATCGTGGTGGTCCAGGTCAACCCGATCGAGCGCAAGGGCGCGCCGAAAACGCCAATGGACATCCAGAACAGGATGAACGAGATCAGCTTCAACAGCAGCCTGCTGAAGGAACTGCGGGCCATCGCCTTCGTCGACCGCCTGATCTGCGAGGGCAAACTGTCGACGGACGCCTACCGTCAGGTACGGGTGCATGTCGTCGAGAACCAGGCCGAGCTGAAACCGCTTGGCGCCTCGTCGAAGATGAATGTGGAATGGGCCTTCCTGACCAAGCTGCGCGACCTGGGCCGCGAGACCGCCACGCGGTGGCTGGACGAGAACCTTGCAGACATCGGAGAACGGTCCACCGTCGATCTGCGCGCGATGTTCCAGGGGATCGGCGCCCGTCACCAGGGCTGAAATCGAAGCAGCGCTGTATACGGCGCGTCTTGTGGAGTCTGTCCCGCCCCTCGATCCAGCGCGTCCCCTCCTCCGGCTCGATCCCTTGCTTGGAGGCCACCTTCTTGCTGATCTTCACCTGGGGCGGCTCTGCTTTCGGCAGGCGTGGTGCGCCT
>DASRVH010000009.1:0-37257 GCA_035655155.1 Woeseiaceae bacterium | reverse complement strand
CCGATCTGGTTCGGCTTGATCAGGATCGCGTTGGCGATGCTCTCCTCGATGCCTCGGGACAGGATGCGGGTGTTAATTACGAACAGGTCGTCGCCGACCAGCTGCACACGGTCCCCGAGCCGCTCGGTCAGCAGCTTCCATCCGTCCCAGTCGTCCTCGGCCATGCCGTCCTCGACGGTGATGATGGGATAGGCGTCGACCAGGCCGGCCAGATAATCCACGAATCCCGCGGCGTCGAACTCCCGGTCCTCGGACTCCAGCCGGTACACGCCGTCGCGGTAGAACTCGGAGCTCGCCACGTCTAGGCCGAGCATGATGTCCTCGCCCAGGCGGAAGCCGGCCTTCTCCACCGCCTCGGCGATGGTGTCCAGCGCGGCCCGGTTGGAAGGCAGATCCGGGGCGAAGCCGCCCTCGTCGCCCACCGCCGTGTTCAGGCCGCGGCCGTGCAGCACCTTGCGCAGCGCATGGAAGATCTCCGCGCCCGCGCGCACCGCCTCCGAGAAGCGCGGCGCGCCGACCGGCAGGATCATGAACTCCTGGATGTCCACGTTGTTGTCCGCGTGCGCCCCGCCGTTGATGATGTTCATCATGGGCACGGGCATCACCGACTCCTCGCCCATCAGCCGGTACAGCGGCACACCGGAGGACCGGGAGGCCGCGTGGGCGCACGCCAGAGAGACGGCTAGGATGGCGTTGGCGCCGAGCTGCGACTTGTTTTCCGTGCCGTCGAGTTCGACGAGACGCCGGTCGATGGTGGTCTGGTCGTGCACGTCCATGCTGACGAGCGCATCGCGGATGGCGCCGTTGACGTTGCCCACCGCCTTGCGCACGCCCTTGCCGCCGTAGCGATCCGGGTTGCCGTCGCGCAGTTCCATGGCCTCGTGGGCACCGGTGGAGGCGCCCGAGGGCACGGCGGCCCGGCCGATGACCCCGTTCTGCAGAATCACGTCGGCTTCGACCGTGGGGTTGCCGCGCGAATCGATGATCTCGCGGCCACGGATGTCGGCGATCTGGCCCATGCTGTCTCCTGGTATGTCTGTGTTGTTCTTGGTCGTTCTGTGTCGTCATCCGGCCTGGAGGCCGAACTCGGCCTCGGCGAATCCGCTCCGCTTGACGGTGCCGTCCAGCGCCTGCAGCACCTCCAGCAACGCCTCCATCCGGTCCAGCGGCCAGGCATTCGGGCCGTCCGACAGGGCGCGCTCGGGGTCCGGGTGGGTCTCCATGAACACGCCCGCCACGCCCGCCGCCACCGCCGCCCGCGCCAGCACCGGCACGAACTCGCGCTGCCCGCCCGAGGCGCTGCCCTTGCCGCCGGGCAGCTGCACCGAGTGCGTGGCGTCGAACACCACCGGACAGCCGGTCTCGCGCATCACCGCGAGGCTGCGCATGTCGGACACCAGGTTGTTGTAGCCGAAGGTGAAGCCGCGCTCGCACACCAGAATCTGCTCGTTGCCGGTGGAGCGCGCCTTCTCGACGACATTGCCCATCTCCCAGGGTGAGAGGAACTGGCCCTTCTTGATGTTGACCGGCCGGCCCTGGGAGGAGACGCGCAGGATGAAATTGGTCTGGCGGCAAAGGAATGCGGGCGTCTGCAGCACGTCCGCCACCGCCGCCGCCTCGTCCAGGGGCGTGTCCTCGTGGACGTCCGTCAGCACCGGCACGCCGACCTGGCGCCGCACTTCGGAGAGCACCCTGAGGCCCTCCTCCATGCCCGGCCCGCGGAAGCTGCCCGCCGAGCTCCGGTTGGCCTTGTCGAAGGACGACTTGTAGATGAACGGCATGCCCAGGCCGTCCGTGATCTCCTTCAGCCGGCCCGCGGTATCGATGGCGAGCTGCTCGCTCTCCACCACGCAGGTGCCGGCGATGAGGAACAGCGGCCGGTCCAGCCCCGCTTCGAAATGGGCGAGCTTCATGCCCGTGCTGCCTCCGGCACCTCGCCTTCCCGGTAGCGGCGCGCGGCGCCGATGAAACCGGTGAACAGCGGATGGCCGTCGCGGGGGTTGGAGGTGAACTCCGGATGGAACTGGCTCGCCAGGAACCAGGGATGGTCCGGCAGCTCCACCATCTCCACCAGATCGTCCAGCGAGGTGCCCGAGAAGCGCATGCCCGCCTCCTCGAGTACGGGCCGATAGTTGTTGTTCACCTCGTAGCGATGCCGGTGGCGCTCGTGCACGGTCGGCTTGCCGTAGGTCTCCCGGGCCAGCGAGCCTTCGGCCAGCTGCACGGGCTGGGCGCCGAGGCGCATGGAGCCGCCCAGCTCGGAATCCTCGTCGCGCTCTTCGACGCGGCCTTCCTCGGTCTGCCACTCGGTGATAAGCGCGATCACCGGGTTCGGCGTGCCGCGCTCGAATTCCGTGCTGTGGGCCCCGTCGAGCCCGGCCGCGTGACGGGCGAATTCGATCACGGCCACCTGCAGGCCGAGGCAGATCC
This sequence comes from Woeseiaceae bacterium, assembly GCA_035655155.1. Lineage (GTDB taxonomy): Bacteria > Pseudomonadota > Gammaproteobacteria > Steroidobacterales > Woeseiaceae > Lentisalinibacter. Next base: position 34,827 of record DASRVH010000009.1, on the reverse strand, counting down.
CGAGATAGGGGATGCCGTTCTCCCGGGCGAGTCGTACCGCGCTGATCTTGCCCTCCACCCCGCGCTCGCCGAAGCCGCCGGGCACCAGGATGGCATCCATGTCCCGCAGGCAGTCCGCACCGTCCGTCTCGATGTCCTGGGACTCGAAGTAGTGGATGTTCACCCGCGTGGAGGTGTGGATGCCCGCGTGCAGCAGCGCCTCGGACAGCGAGATGTAGGAGTCGCGGAAGTCCACGTACTTGCCCACCATCGCCACGTTGACTTCGCCGGTGGGATGCTGCTTGGCGTGCACCACGTCCTCCCACTCGCCGAGGTCGGCCGGCGGCAGTTCCAGGCCCAGATGGTCGACCACGATCTGGTCCAGGCCCTGGTCGCGCAGCACCATCGGGATCTTGTAGAGGTCGTCCACGTCGATGGCGGAGATCACGGCGTTCTCGGCCACGTTGGTGAACAGCGCGATCTTGCGCCGCTGCTCCGCCGGCAGCGGGTGTTCGGAGCGGCAGACCAGCACGTCCGGCTGTATGCCGATGGAGCGCAGCTCCTTCACCGAGTGCTGGGTGGGCTTGGTCTTTATCTCGGAGGAGGTGGCGATGTAGGGCACCAGCGTCAGGTGGACGTACACCACGCGGTCGCGGCCCTCCTCCACGCCCATCTGGCGGATCGCCTCCATGAACGGCAGCGACTCGATGTCGCCCACGGTGCCGCCGATCTCCACCATGCAGACGTCGGCGTCGCCGGCGCCCCGGCGGACGCTTTCCTTGATCTCGTCGGTGATGTGCGGGATCACCTGCACCGTGGCGCCCAGGTAGTCGCCGCGGCGTTCCTTGGCGATGACGCTCTCGTAGATGCGCCCGGTGGTGAAGTTGCTGTTGCGCCCCGTGGTCGTGCGCACGAACCGCTCGTAGTGGCCCAGGTCCAGGTCGGTCTCCGTACCGTCCGCGGTCACAAACACCTCGCCGTGCTGGAAGGGGCTCATCGTGCCCGGGTCCACGTTGATGTAGGGGTCCAGCTTGATCATGCTGATCTTCAGGCCCCGGGCCTCCAGGATGGCGCCGAGGCAGGCGGAGGTGATGCCCTTGCCGAGTGAGGAGACCACACCGCCGGTGATGAATACGTAGCACGTCATGGAAGAACCCCGCGGGGATGTCGGCCAATAGCAAGGGGCCGGAGTAAGCACACGTTCTAGCGCCCAGAGACAGTGCCCGGGCGTATGCTTACTCCGACCCCCAACTCAAGCCCGACGGATGTTGAAAGACGGTTCTCAAAGCTACCAGAAGCCGACCGGGCAAACAATCGGAAGGGGCCGCGGCGACACTCAGTACAGCGGCGGATGGCCCTCCCAGACCACGGCGACGCCGCCCGCGCGGCGCCGCCGCGCCGCCATCCAGAGATCGGCCACGGCCACCAGTTCGTCGCCGCAGTAGAGGAGCGGCAGCCGTCCGCGCATCCAGGGCACGACGCCCTCCTCGCGCAGCAGCTGCTTCAGCCGCCGACTGGGGCGCTCGGCCGCCGGCGCCAGGCTCTCGCCACCGCTGCGGAAGCGCACCTCGCAGCCGCCCGCGACCAGCGCGGGCTCCAGCCCCGCGGGCGCGCCCGGCCGCAGCGCCAGCCGGCCGAGCCCGCCGGGCAGCTCCAGCGTGTCACCGGGAGCCAGCGCGAGCGGCCCGGCGGGCGGCGCGGGCGGCTCGCCGCAAAGCAGATAAAGACGATCCCGGAAGCGTCGCACCTGCGCTTCGCCCAGATGCAGCCGCGGCTGTTCTCCCGCGCCGGCCACGACTTCCTGGAGCAAACGATCCAGGTGGCGCGCGTCCGGCGCTCGGCAGCCGGCGCTGCGCAGCCAGTGCCGCAGGGCATTTCCCTGCCGTGCCCGCGGCAGCCGCCGCAGCCGCCCGGCGTCCAGCCGTCCCTCGCCGGCATCGCAGCGGTCCAGGTCCGCAGCCGCCAGTTGCCGCAGCAGGCCGGCGCCCTCGGCGAGATGACGGGCGCTGCGCGCGGCACTGCGATCGGCCGCGGGCCAGCGCGCGAGCAGCCGTGGCACGACCTCCCGGCGCAGGTAACTGCGATCGAAGCGCGGGTCGCTGTTGGCGGGATCCTCCAGCCAGTCGATGCCGCGGGCGCGGAGATAATCGCAGAGCTCGCCCCGACCCCGGTCCAGCAGCGGGCGCAGCAGCCGGCCGCCGCCGAAAGGCGCGATTGCCGGCATGGCGGCGAGCCCGGGCAGCCCCGCGCCGCGCACGAGCTGCAGCAGCACTGTCTCGAGCTGATCCTGGCGGTGCTGAGCGGTCAGCAGGCATTCGCCGGGTTCCAGCGCCGCGGCCAGCAGTCGGTAGCGCGCCTGGCGCGCGGCGCCCTCGACCCCGTCCGCATCGATGGCTTCGCGGGTGACGTCGGCCCGCAACACCCGGCATTCCACGCCCAGCGCGGCGGCTGCGCGCGCACAATGTTCGGCCCAGGCGGCCGATTCGGCGTGCAGCCCGTGATCGACGTGCAGCGCCCGCACCCGGCAGCCCGGCAGCGAGACGGCGGCATGGAGCAGCGCCGTCGAATCCGCGCCGCCGCTGAACGCTACGGCCAGAGCGGGCAGTGGCTCGGCGGCGGACCCGTCGACCGGCCGTTCGGAAGATCCCGCGAACGCCGGCCCGAGCAGGCCGCGCAGCGTGTCCTCGAGGGCGCCGGGACCGAATGCCGGCGGCTCAGCCGTCCCTGAACTCGCCAAAGGATGCCAGCCGCTCGCGGCGCTTTTCCAGCACCTGGCCGATGTCGCCCGCCTCCAGCTCGTCCAGGTGTCTGATGAGCGCGTCCTTCAGGGTCTGCGCGGCGGCGCGGGGATCGCGATGGGCGCCGCCGAGGGGTTCGGGGACGATCTCGTCTATGAGCTTGTACTGGTGCAGGCTCTTCGCCGTGATGCGCATCGCCTCCGCGGCGTCCCGCGCCTTCTCGGCGCTCTTCCACAGGATGGAGGCACAGCCTTCCGGGGAGATCACGCTGTAGACGGCGTACTGCAGCATCAGCAGCCGGTCGCCCACGCCGATGGCGAGCGCGCCGCCGGACCCGCCTTCGCCGATGACCACGGAGATGATGGGCGTCTCCAGTTCCGCCATCACGAACAGGCTGCGCGCGATCGCCTCGCTCTGCCCGCGCTCCTCTGCGCCCACCCCGGGGTAGGCGCCGGGCGTGTCGATCAGCGTGATCACCGGCAGTGAGAACTTCTCGGCGAGCTGCATCAGGCGCTGCGCCTTGCGGTAGCCTTCCGGCTTGGGCATGCCGTAGTTGCGCCGCACGCGCTCCTTGGTATCCCGGCCCTTCTGATGGCCGATCACCACGACCGCCCGTCCCTCCAGCCGGGCGAGCCCGCCCACGATGGCGTGATCGTCCGCGTACATGCGGTCGCCGTGCAGTTCCTGAAAGCCGTGGAAGACCAGCGGCAGGTAGTCCAGGGTGTACGGCCGCATGGGATGACGGGCGAGCTGGGCGATCTGCCAGGCGCTGAGGTCGGAGAATATGCTGCGCGTGAGCGCCTCGCTCTTCGACTTCAGCCGCCCGATCTCCTCGCCGATGTTCACCTCGGAGTCGTCGCCGACGAAGCGCAGCTCGTCGATCTTCGCCTCCAGCTCGGCGATCGGCTGTTCGAAATCCAGAAACTTGAGATCCATCGCCATATCCGGTGCCGGCGCCCTCCCCCGCCTACGACCTGCGTGTCACGCGAACGACAAGCCTACTACAAAGACGGCTGATCCGCGGCGTAGACCAGCCGCACCCCGCCGCGTCCGAGCAGGTCCTCGAGCTTGTCCCTGAGGTCCCGGGTGGGGCGGATGCACCAGTCCTCGCCCAGATTCAGCCGCACCGTCGCATCGCTGCCCACGTACTGCACCGCCACGTCGCAGCGCGCGCGCCCGGCCTGGCCGTTCGCGGCAGCGTTGCCCGGACCGGTCGCGGGACCGTTACGATAGGGCAGCAGGATCTCGTGCAGGCTGTTCAGCACTTCCCGGCCGCTGCCGTTCACGTCGAGCGACAACACCAGGTGCCGGGCCCGCTCCTCGATCACCCGGTCGATGTCGCGCACGGTCTTCGCCACCACGGTCCAGCCGTCGATGAACTCGTCGTAGCGCATGCGCCCGTCGACCACGATGATGCGGTCTTTCACCAGGAGGTGGCGGTTCTCCATGAAGGCCTCGGAGAACAGGCTCGTCTCGATGCGGCCGGTGTCGTCGTCCAGCACCACCGTGACCCGGTTGCCGCGCTTGCGGATATCGATGATCAGCCCGGCCACGACCACCTCCCGGCGCGACTGGGAATAATCCCGCTCTCCGTTGTCCGTGCTGGGCGGCCGGGCCGAGGTGATGTCGCGCAGGGTGCCGGAGGTGAAATGGCGGGCGTCGCCGGCGACGGAGTGGAAGGGATGGCCGGTGAGATACAGGCCCAGGCTCTCCTTCTCCGCCGCCAGTCGTTCCTGCTCGTTCCATTCCGCCAGCTGCGGGCTCGCCTGCGGCGTCGGCCGCGGCGCTGCGGCCGTGGGCAGCCCGAACAGGTCGTCCTGGCCCGCGGCCGATGCGCGCGCCTCCTGCTCGGCGCTCTTCACGGCCTCCGGCAGCAGAGTCATCAGCGTGCGGCGATTGGCGCCGATGCCGTCCATGGCGCCCGCCTTGATCAGCGCCTCCAGCGTGCGCCGGTTCACCCGCTCCAGATCGGCCCGGCGGCAGAACTCCATCAGATCGCGATACGGGCCGTTCGCCTCGCGCTCCGCGACGATGGCCTCCACCGCGCCGCGGCCGACGCCCTTGATGGCGCCGAGGCCGTAGCGGATCGCCTCGCCGCGGGAGACGCCGAAGGCGAATTCCGAGCGGTTGACGTCCGGCGGTTCGATCTCGATGCCCATCTCCCGGCAGTCGTCCTTCAGTGAGACGAGCTTGTCGGTGTGATCCATGTCCGTGGACATCACGGCTGCCATGAACGCCGCCGGATAATGGGCCTTCAGCCAGGCCGTCTGATACGACAGCACCGCATAGGCGGCGGAATGGCTCTTGTTGAAACCGTAGCCCGCGAACTTCTCCATCAGGTCGAAGATGTGGGTGGCGGTGGCGGTCTCGACGCCGCGGGCCTCCGCGCCGCCGACGAAAACCTCCCGCTGCTTGGCCATCTCCTCGGGCTTCTTCTTGCCCATGGCGCGGCGCAGCAGATCGGCGCCGCCCAGCGTGTAGCCGGCCAGCACCTGGGCGATCTGCATGACCTGCTCCTGGTACAGGATCACGCCGTAGGTGGGCTTCAGCACGGGCTCCAGTTCCGGATGCAGGAAGTCGATCACCGCGTTCTGATCGCCGTGCTTGCGCGCGATGAAATCGTCCACCATGCCCGACTGCAGGGGTCCCGGCCGGAACAGGGCCACCAGGGCCACGAGATCCTCGAAGGAATCCGGCTGCAGACGCTTGATGAGATCCTTCATGCCCCGGGATTCGAGCTGGAACACGGCGGTGGTGCGGCAGGCACGCAGCAGCTCGAAGGTCTGCGCGTCGTCCATCGCCACCTCGCCGATGTCCATCGCCGGCTCGCCCCGGCGTGCTCGTTCGGCGTTCACGTTGACCACGGCGCGGTCGATCACGGTGAGGGTGCGCAGCCCGAGGAAGTCGAACTTCACCAGGCCGGCCGCCTCGACGTCGTCCTTGTCGAACTGGGTGACGACGTTGTGCCCGCCCTCCTCGCAGTACAGCGGGGCGAAATCCGTGAGCGTGGTGGGGGCGATCACCACGCCGCCGGCGTGCTTGCCGGCGTTGCGTACCAGCCCCTCGAGCTTGCGCGCCAGGTCGATGACGCCGCGCACCTCCTCGTCGTCGCGATAGAGCTGGGCCAGTTCCGCCTCCTGTTCCAGCGCCTTGTCCAGGGTAATGCCGAGCTCGAACGGGATCAGCTTGGCGATGCGGTCCACGAAGCCGTAGGGATGGCCGAGCACGCGGCCGGCGTCGCGCACCACGGCCTTCGCGGCCATGGTGCCGTAGGTGATGATCTGGGAGACCTGGTCGCGGCCGTAGCGTTCGGCCACGTAGTCGATGACCCGGTCGCGGCCCTCCATGCAGAAGTCCACGTCGAAGTCGGGCATGGAGACCCGCTCCGGGTTCAGGAAGCGCTCGAACAGGAGGTCGTGCTCCAGCGGGTCCAGGTCGGTGATGCCGAGCACCCAGGCCACCAGCGAGCCGGCCCCGGAACCCCGCCCGGGCCCCACTGGCACGCCGTTGTCCCGCGCCCAGGCGATGAAGTCCGCCACGATCAGGAAGTAGCCCGGGAAGCCCATGCTGCAGATGACTTCCAGTTCGCGCTCCAGCCGCGTCTCGTAGTCGGCCCGGCTGCCGCCGCGAAGTCCGCCTGCGGCCAGCTTATCCCCGAGCCGCGCGGCCGCCTCCAGGCGCAGGTGCTCGTCCGTGGTCCGGCCCGCCGGCACGGGGAACTCCGGCAGAAAGCTCTCGCCCAGGCGCATCTCCACGTTGCAGCGCCGCGCGATCTCCACACTGTTGGCGAGCGCCTCGGGCAGGTCGGCGAAAAGCTCCGCCATCTCCTCCGCGCTGCGCAGGTACTGGCGGTCGCTGTAGTCCTTGGGACGGTCGCCGTCCTCGAGGGTGCGGCCCTGGTGTATGCACACCCGGGCCTCGTGCGCGTCGTAGTCGTCCGCCGCCAGGAAACGCACGTCGTTGGTGGCCACCAGCGGCAGCCCCAGCCGGTCGCCCAGGCGCACGGCCTCCGCCAGGCAGGCATCCTCGCCCGGTCGTCCCGTGCGCGTGACCTCCAGATAGAACCGGTCCGGGAACAGCCGCGCCCAGTACTCGCTGCGCTCGGCCACCAGATCCTCGCGGCCGGAGATCACGGCGCGGCCGATGTCGCCCTGGACGCCGCCCGACAGGGCGATGAGACCGGCGGCCGCGTCCGCGTCCAGCCACTCGCGCCGGGCCATCGGCACGCCCCGGTACTGACCCTCCAGGTAAGTGCGCGTCACCAGGCGCGTAAGGTTGCGGTAGCCGGCGCGGTTCTGGCACAGCAGCACCAGGTGGCTGGGGCGCTGCGGATCGTCTTCGTCGGCGAGCAGCAGATCCAGTCCGATCAGCGGTTTGACCCCCCGCGCCAGCGCGCTCCGGTAGAACTTCACCAGCGCGAACAGGTTGCTCTGGTCGGTGAGCGCCACCGCCGGCATGCCGTGCTCGGCGACGGCGGACATCAGCGGCGCGATCCGCACGACGCTGTCCACCAGCGAATACTCGGTATGCAGATGCAGATGGACGAAAGGTTTCACTGGTCACACCCCGCGCCCGGCAACATCTCCAGCACCGCCTGCGCTGCCAGGCCATCGGCGCCCCGGGCGAGTTCTGCATGGATTCTAGCAAACTCGCGCTCGGCCTCGGCGCGGCGCTCCGGCTCGTCGAGCCAGGCGGCCAGCGCCGGTCCCATGCGCTCCGCCACGGCCTCTTCCTGCAGGAATTCGGGCACCAGCGTGCGCCCGGCCAGCAGGTTCGGCAGCGCGAAATTCTCCACCCGGATGAGATTCAGAGACCGAACCAGTGATAGCGTGGCCGGCGACAGCCGGTACGCCACCACCATCGGGCGGCCGTACAGCGCCGCCTCCAGCGTCGCCGTGCCCGAGGTCACGAGGGCAGCGTCGCAGGCGGCCAGCGGCAGGTCCACGCCGCTGTCGCACAGCGTAACGGGCAGGTCGGGCGCGACCTCCGCCAGTGCCGCCTCGAACGCCGTGCGGGCACCGGCGCCGGCCAGCGCGGCCACGAAGTGGATGCCCGGGCGCCTGCGGGCCAGCCAGTCCGCCGTGCCGATGAAGTGCGGCGCCAGCCGCCCCACCTCGCCGGCCCGGCTGCCCGGCAGCAGCGCCACCACCTCGCCGGCGCGAGGGTCTCCGGCACCGCCCTCGCCCTGGCTGCCGTCGTCGACCAGGCCGAGCGCGCGCCGCGCCGCGGCCGCGTCCGGGTTGCGGGGGATCGATTCGGCCCGGGGATGGCCGACGAACACGGCATCCAGACCGCGTTCGTCGTAGAAGCGTTTCTCGAACGGCAGCAGGCACAGCACCCGGTCGCAGGCCTTGCGGATCTTCTTCAGCCGCCGCGGCCGCCAGGCCCAGACCGAGGGGCTGACGTACTGCACGGTGGTGACGCCGCGCCGGCGCAGTTTCTTCTCCAGCCCCAGGTTGAAGTCCGGCGCGTCGATGCCCACCAGCAGATCCGGCGGCGCGGCGGACCAGCGGCGCACCAGGGAGCGGCGTATGGAGAGCAGGCGGGGCAGATGGCCGAGCACCTCGGCGATGCCCATCACCGCCAGCGCGTCGGTGTCGAACAGCGCCTCGCAGCCTGCCTCCCGCATGGCCGTCCCGGCCACGCCCTCGAAGCGGGCGCCGGGGCAGCGCTCGCGGATGGCGGCGATCAGTCCGGCGCCTAGCCGGTCCCCGGAAGCCTCGCCGGCGACGACGGCGATGAGCGGACTGCCTGACTCCCGCGCCACGCCCCGGTCAGCGGATGATGCTCCGCTCCGAGGAGCGGATGGACTCCACCATGGGCAGGAGCTCCGGCTGTTCCGCGGCCAGGGTGCTGAGCGTCTCCAGCGCCTCGGCGAGCTTCTGCCCGCTGCGGTAGAGGATGCGATAGGCCTCGCGGATGTTGCGGATCTGCTCCTTCGTGAAACCCCGGCGTTTCAGTCCTTCCGCGTTGATGCCGCGGGGCTCTCCCGGCTGACCCATCACCATGACGTAGGCCGGCACGTCCTTGGAGACGCCGGCGTACATGCCGAGGAAGCAGTGGGCGCCGACGCGGCAGAACTGGTGGGCGCCGGAGAAGCCGGCGAAGATGGCCCAGTCGCCCACGTGCACGTGACCGGCCAGGGTGGCGTTGTTGGCCATGATCACGTTGCTGCCCACCTGGCAGTCGTGGGCGATGTGCACATAGGCCATCAGCCAGTTGTCGTCGCCGATGCGGGTGACGCCGACGTCCTGGGCCGTGCCCCGGTTGATGCTGCAGTACTCGCGGATGGTGTTGCGGTCGCCGATCTCGAGCCGCGTGTCCTCGCCGGCGTATTTCTTGTCCTGGGGGTCGTCGCCCAGCGAGGCGAACTGGAAGATGCGGTTGTCCCGGCCGATGCGGGTCGGCCCGTGGATCATGACGTGGGGGCCGACCCGGGTCCCGGCGCCGATCTCCACATCGGCGCCGATGATGCTGTACGGCCCGATCTCCACGTCCGCATCGATGCTCGCCGACGGGTCGATGATGGCGGTCTCGTGAATGCCCATCGCCTCCTCCGTCAGCGCCCCGGCGCGCACATCAGCTCCACCTCGGCCGCCGTCTGGCCGTCCACGGTGGCGATGCCCCGGAAGCGCACCACGTTGCGGATGCGCCGCGTCAGGCTCACTTCCAGGCGCAGCTGGTCGCCCGGCACCACGGGCCGGCGGAAGCGCGCCTTGTCGATGCCGACCAGGAAATACACGTTGCCGGAGTCCGGGGAGTCGAAGGACGTGAACGTCAGCAGACCGGTGGCCTGGGCCAGCGCCTCGATGATGAGCACGCCCGGCATGACCGGCCGGCCCTGGAAATGGCCTTCGAAGAACTCCTCGTTGATGGTGACGTTCTTCACCGCCACCAGCCGCTTGCCCTCCTCGTTCTCCACCACCCGGTCCACCAGCAGGAACGGATAGCGATGGGGCAGCAGCGCCATGATGCCGCGGATATCGATCCGCGAGAATTCAGTCGGATCCTTTTCTTCCACTGCCTCTTCCAATGCCGAGCGCCTTCTCTAACTGCTTCAGCCTGCGCGCCATACGGTCGATCTGGCGGAAGCGGGCCACACTCCTGCGGTATGCGGCGATTTCCTGATGGGGCATCGCGCTGCCGTACATGCCGGGTTTGCGGATGTCGCTGGTGACCATGCAACGGCCGCCCAGTATCACGTCATCGGCGATCTTCACGTGCCCCACCGCCCCCGAAGCGCCGCCGAACAGGCAGCGCTTGCCGACTTCCGTGCTGCCGGCAATCCCGACCATCGCGGCCAGTGCCGAATGCTCGCCAATGCGCACATTGTGCGCTATCTGCACGAGGTTATCGATCCTGACGCCGTCGCCGATCACGGTGTCCTCGATGGCGCCCCGGTCCACGCAGCTGTTGGCGCCGATCTCCACGTCGTCGCCGATGGTGACCGAACCCACCTGGGGCACTTTCACCCAGCCCTCCGGAGCGCGAGCGATGCCGAAGCCGTCGGCGCCGATCACCGCTCCGGGGTGGATGAGGCAGCGGGCGCCGAGGCGCACCCCGCGGCAGAGCGTGACGCCGGCGACCAGCCGCGTGCCCTCGCCCAGCCGGCAATCCGCTTCCACCACCGAGTTTGGCCCGACGGCGACGTGCTCGCCGAGGACGACGCCGGGGCCGATGCGCGCGCCCGGCCCCACCGCGGCGGAAGCCGGCACCACGGCCGAGCCGTCGACGGTGGCCGAATCGCTCACGCCGGGCTCGGGCAGACGCGGCGGATACAGGAGCGACGCCACCCGGGCGTAGGTCAGGTAGGGATCGGCGCAGACCAGCGCGGGCACCGGACAGGCGTCGGCCTCGTCGGCGGCGAGCAGCACGGCGCCGGCGGCCGTGTCCGCCAGGGCGGAGCGATAGGCGGGATTGGCCAGGAAGGAGACGGCGTCCGGACCCGCGTTGGCGAGGGTGGCCACCCGGCTGACGGCGATATCCGGATCGCCGTGCAGTTCGCAGCCGAACCGGGCCGCGATCTCGCCGAGCGACAGGCTCACCCCGTCGGCCCCGTCACCGTGCGTGCCGCCGCGCCTACTCGGAAGCGGAGCCGGCGTCGAAGTTGCCCTGCAACTCGCGCAGGATCTCGTCGGTGATGTTCACCACGTCACTGGCATACAGCACGCCGTCGCCGACGATGAGGTCGTAGCCGGAGGCGCGGGCATAATCCTGCACTTCCTTCAGCAGCGAGCGCTGCAGCTTGCCGAGTTCCTCGTTCACCCGCAGGTTGTAGTCCTCGCGGAACTCCTCCAGGAGGCGCTGGGTGTCACGCTGGGACTCCCGCAGCTCTCGCTCGGCCGTGCGCCTCTCCTCTTCGCTCATCACCGCGAGGTCGCGCTGCACCTGCTCGCTGCGGCTCTGGAACTCTTCCTGCTTGGCACGGATGCTGCGCTCCCTCGGCGCGAACTCCTGCTGCAGCTCCGCCATGGAGGCCTGCGCCTGGGGCGCCTCCTTCAGGAGACGCGGCAGCGAGACCACGCCGATCTTGAGGCCGGACTGCGCCCACGCGTGAGACAGGGGCGTCGCCAGCGCCAGGAGTGCCAGTGCGAGGATCGAGAATCCGAGGGGTCCTTGGTGGGTCTTGAATTTCATACCGTTTCCCATGCTTGAAAGAGGCGTCAAAATGCGTTTCCGATCGAGAACTGAAAGCGCTCGACCCGATCACCGAAGATGCGATCCGTGCCCGAGACCTCGTTCAGCGGCATCGCGTAACTGAAGCGGAAGAGACCCAGCGGCGCCAGCCACTCCGCGGCGATGCCGACGGACTGCTTCAGTTCGCCCGATTCGAAGTCGTAGCTGATCGGGTCACCGAGCCGGTCGGTGAAGGCCACTTCTCCCGTGTTGAATACGTTGCCGACGTCGTAGAACAGGCTGAAGCGCGTGCGGCCGCGCAGGGCCTCGGGGACCGGGATTATAAGCTCAAGCTGGCTCGTGACCAAAAAGTTGCCGCCGTAGGGGTTGCCGAAGCTGTCCACCGGTCCGAGGTCCGATTCCGCGAAACCGCGCACCGAGCCCGGCCCGCCGGCGAAGAACTGCTTGTAGGGCGGCAGCGCCGTGGTGTCGTTGATGCCCTCGCCGAAGGCGAACTCCGAGGCGAAGGAGACGATCCAGTTGCGGGTGATCGGGAAATACTTCAGCAGGTCGTAGCGCGCGGTATAGTACTCGACGTCGCTGCCCGGCACGGCGGCGGACACCACGAAACGCTGCCGGGTGCCCCGGTCGGCGAAGATGGCCCGATTGCGGCTGTCGTAGGTCCAGCCGGCCACCATCTCCAGCGTCTTGAAATCGGTGACGAACAGCGAATTGCCGTTGCCGAGATCCTCCACCCGCGGGTTGCCGTTGTTCAGCACCCAGTCCTGCGCCTGCTGCGTGCTGAAGGTCGAGGCGACGAGCTCGGCGTCCTGCAGCGCCAGGCCGAAGGACAGCGTCTGGTACTCGGTGATCGGATAGCCGTAGTCGATGCCGGCGGTGATGGTCTCCGTGGAGAAATCCGACGACGACGACGTGAACTGGGTGATGTCGCGGTAGCCCACGGACAGTGTTCGCCGGACGCCGTCGATGGTGCGGTAGGGATCCGTGTACGAGATGCTGTAGGCCGTACTGAAGCGCCCGGAATTGATCTCCGCCTGCACCCGGTTGCCCGTTCCGAGGAAATTCGAATGCACGAAGTTGCCGTTCAGAATCAGCTTCTGTGCCTCGGAGTAACCGACGCCGCCGCCGAACTGGCCGGGCAGGCCGTACTTCAGGTCGTAGTTCACGTCGACCAGATCCGGGGTGCCGGGCACCGGCGCGGTGTCGACCTGCACGTCCTCGATATAAGGCAGCCGCTGCAGTCGGACCTTCGAGCGATCGACCAGTGTGTTGGAGAGATAGCCTCCCTCCATCTGGCGCATCTCCCGGCGCAGCACCTCGTCGGCCACGCTGTCGATGCCGTTGAAGTTGATGCGCCGGACGTAGACCCGGTTGTTGGGCTCGATGTAGATCGTGACGTCGGCGAGCTTGTTCTCACGGTCCAGGTCGGGCACGGGCTCGACCTCGGCCTGGGCGTAGCCGTCGGCGCCCAGCCGGAAGGAGATCAGCTCCGAGGTCTGCGTGAGCCGCTGCAGGTTGAACGTCTCGCCGGGTTTGGCGAGGATCAGCCGCTCCAGCTCCTCCCTCGGCACCACCATCTCGCCCGCCAGCTTGATGTCGGATATCTCGTAGCGCTCGCCCTCGCGCACGTTGATGGTGATGTAGATGTCTTTCCTGTCCGGGCTGATCGCCACCTGCGTGGACTCCACCCGGAAGTCCGCGAAGCCCCGGTCCATGTAGAACGAGCGCAGGCTCTCCAGGTCGCCGGACAGCGATTCCTTCGCGTAGCGGTCGTCCTGGCGGATGAACGAGAGCCAGTTCGGCGTCTGCAGCTCGAACTGGTCGCGGACCTCCTCGTCCCTGAACTCCTCGTTGCCGACGATGTTGATCTGGCGGATACGGGCGCGTTCGCCTTCCTTCACGTCGATGGAGATGGCCACCTGGTTGTTCGGGCGGTCCTCCACGTTCGCGACCACCGAGACGCCGTACTTGCCGCGGCTGTAGTACTGCTCGGTCAGGAAGCGGGTCACCTCCTCCAGCACCGAGCGGTCGAAGGTCTTGCCGCGGGCGAGCCCCACGCCGCGCAGCGACTGCATGAGATCCTCGGTCTTGATGTCCTTGTTGCCCTCGATGGTGAACTCGGCGATGGAGGGCCGCTCCTCCACCTCGATCACCAGCGTGTCTCCCTCGCGCCGGAAGGCGATGTCCTCGAACAGCCCCTGGCCGTACAGGGCGCGGATGGCCTCGCGCACCCGCTGGGGCGTCAGCGTGTCGCCGAGATTGATCGGCAGGTAATTGAACACGGTGCCCTCGGAGATGCGCTGCAGGCCTTCCACCCGCATGTCGCGCACCACGAACTCCTCGGCCCTGGCGGTCAGGGCCGCCGTCGACAGCAGGGCGAGTGCGAGCAACAGCCAGCCGCTGCGCGATTGCGGGCGGCCGGCGCGATCCGGAGTCGTAAGCCGATCGGACGAGAACAAACCGTGTTTCCTTATGGCGCGAAGATACGCGTTAGGTCGTTGTAGAAAGCGAGGCCCATGATAGCGATTAGCGCGAGTATTCCAACCTGCTGGCCGATCATCTGGGCCCGCTCGGACAATGGCGTGCCCTTCACCCACTCCACCGTCTGGTAGACGATCTGGCCGCCGTCCAGCATGGGGATGGGCAGCAGGTTCAGCACGCCGAGGCTGATGCTGACCACGGCCAGGAAGCCGATGAAGTACTCGCTGCCGGCGCTGGCCGACGAGCCCGCGTACTGGGCGATGTTCACCGGGCCGCTGATGTTCTTCAGCGAGACGTCGCCGACCACCATGCGGAACAGCATGCGCACGGTAAAGACCGTGGTGTCCACCATTTTGCCGGTGGCCTCACCCACCGCCTCCAGCGGCCCGTATTCCTGGATGCTGATGCGCCGCTCGGAGGGCTCGATGCGGTTGCTGATGCCGAGGATGCCGCGGCGCTCGCCGTCGCTCTCCATCTCGCCGAGCGTCGTCTCCACCGTGCGCGTGTCACCGTCGCGACGGTAGGTGATGGCCACCGTCTCCCCGGGCCGCGGCGACAGCGCCTCGGTCAGCTCCCGCCAGCTCGCCACCGGTTCGCCGTCGACCGCCTCGATGCGGTCTCCCGATGCGAGCCCGGCCGCCTCTGCGGCGCTGTCCGGGCTCACCTCGCCCACTACCACCGGCGGCGACCAGGGACGGAACCCGAGCCCGTCGAACAGTACCCCAGGCTCCGTCAGCCGCGCCGCATCGCGGCCAACGTCGATGGTCAGTCGCTCGGTCGAGCCGTCCGTGCGCTCCACGGTGAGCGGCACGCGGCCGTCGTCGACCATGTCGCCCAGCAGGGTGATCAGCGTGTCCTCCCAGCCGGAGACGTCTTTGCCGCCGACCTGCAGGATGCGGTCTTCATAGGCCAGTCCCGCTTCGGCGGCGTAGGAGTCGGGTTCCACCTCGCCGACCACCGGCGCCACCACGGCGACGCCCTGAACGAACAATATCCAGTAGGCGGCGATGGCGAACAGAAAATTGAAGGCAGGCCCGGCAAACAGGACGGCGATGCGCTGGGGCACCGGCTTCTGGTCGAAGGCGCGGCCCTGGTCCTCAGGGGCGATCTCGGTCTCGCGGCCGTCCAGCAATTTGACGTAGCCGCCCAGCGGCAGCGCGGAGATGCAGTACTCGGTGTCGTCCGCGCCGCGTCGTATGCTCCACAGCGGCTTGCCGAAGCCGATGGAGTAGCGCAGCACCTTGATGCCGAAGAGCCGCGCGACGAGGTAATGGCCGTACTCGTGGATGGCGATCAGCACGCTGATTGCCACGATGAAGGCCACGATGGATGTCAGTATGGTGCCCAAAGACCGGTTCCCCGCGCGCAAAGTCCGCCAGTATAAAGGATGGCCCCGCCCCTGCGGACGCCATCCCGCCCACACAGACAGACAGCGCCGGCGTGGCAGGGGTTCCCCGCCCGGTGCCGGGCACAGGCACTGCCCCCGACCCGGCTCATGCGAGCCCGAGCAGTCTCAGCATCAACAGGAACAGGGGCGAGGCGGCCGCCAGGCTGTCGACCCGGTCCAGCACGCCGCCATGGCCGGGGAACAGGTGGCCGCTGTCCTTCACGCCGGCACTGCGCTTGAACAGGCTCACGGTCAGGTCGCCGATGATGGACAGCAGCGTCGCGGCCAGCGACAAGGGCAGCAATATCGCCAGCGAGATGCCGAACCACCAGGCGCCGGCGATGCAGACGAGCGTGGCGGCGGCCAGACCGCCGAATACCCCTTCCCAGGTCTTGCCGGGACTGACCTTCGGCGCCAGCTTCACCCGGCCGAAGCGCCGGCCGGCGAAATAGGCGCCGATATCCGCGGACCAGATGACGGCGAGCACGAACAACACCACCTGCGGCCCCCTCGGCTCGCCCATGTACAGCGTTCCCAGCGCCAGATAGGCCGGCACCAGGGTGGCGAGCCCGCCCACCCAGATCAGCCAGCGCGGCACGCGGATGGGATAGCGCACCACCAGCGCGGCGGCCACCAGCCAGAAGCCCAGCGAGGCCAGCAGTACCGGCAGCAGCGGCAGGAACTGGGGCACCGCCCACCAGACCGCGGCGATCGCCGCCGCCAACACCCCGGGGAAGAGGCCGCGCGCGGCGCCCTCGGCGCCCAGGAAGGCCGACCATTCCCAGCCGCCGGCCACGATCAGCACTCCCAGCAGCACGAGGGTCAGCGGCGGCGGGAATACGAACAACGCGAGCAGGATCAGCACGACCGCGATCACCGCGGTGATGACACGCTGGCGCAGCATCATCCGACCTCGAGCTGTTCCTGGGTACGGCCGTAGCGCCGCTTGCGCTGGGCGAAGTAGGCGAGTGCCTCGTGGAACTCCGCGGCGTCGAAATCCGGCCACAGCGTGTCGCTGAAGTACAGCTCGGTGTAAGCCAGGTTCCAGAGCAGGAAATTGGAGATCCGTCTCTCGCCGCCGGTGCGGATGAGAAGGTCCGGGTCCGGACAGCCGGCCAGCGCGAGCCGCGAGGCCACCGCCTCCTCGTCGACGGATTCCACGCTGCGCCGGCCCTCCGCCACCTCGGCGGCCAGCGCCCGGGCCGCCTGGCCGATGTCCCAGCGCCCGCCGTAGGCCGCCGCGATGACGAGCCGCAGGCCGGTATTGTCGGCGGTACGGCGCTCGGCTTCCTCCATCTGCCGCACCAGTCCGCCGGGCAGCCGCTCCCGCGCGCCGACGAAGGTCAGCTTCACGCCGTTCTCGTGCAGTTCCGCCACCTCGCGCTTCAGCGACTCGACGAACAGCCGCATCAGCCCGGTGACCTCCTCCCGGGGTCGCGACCAGTTCTCGCTGGAGAACGCGAACAGGGTCAGATACTCGATGCCCAGCTTGCCGCAGGTCTCGACGGTCGTGCGGACCGGCCGGATGCCGGAGCGATGGCCGAGCTGGCGCGGCAGTCCCCGGCGTCGCGCCCAGCGCCCGTTGCCGTCCATGATGACGGCCACATGGCGCGGCAGGGTCGCGGGCGGGCTGTCAGGAGTTTTGCTCATCGGCGGGCCATAGGAAACGGAAACGTGAGACGGGCGTCTCTCAGAACTCGAGGAGTTCCTTCTCTTTCTCGGCCAGCTGCTGGTCCACTTCTGCCACGTATTTGTCCGTGAGCTGCTGGATGGCCTCCTCCGCACGTCGCTCGTCGTCCTCGCTGATCTCCTTCTCCTTCAGGAGCTCCTTCAGGTCGTGCATGGCGTCGCGACGGATGTTGCGGATGGCGACGCGGCCGCCCTCCGCCTCGTGGCGGACGATGCGAATCATGTCCTTGCGCCGCTCCTCGGTCAGCGGCGGCAGCGGCACGCGGATGACCGTGCCGGCCGTCGCCGGATTCAGTCCGAGATCCGAATTCATGATGGCTTTCTCCACCACCGGCACCATCTGCTTCTCGTACGGCGCCACGGTGAGCGTGCGCGAGTCTTCCACGCCCACGTTCGCCACCTGGTTCAGCGGCACATCCGCCCCGTAGTACTCCACGTGGATGTGGTCCAGCAGGCTGGTGTGCGCGCGCCCGGTGCGCAGCTTCGTGAACTCCTGCTTCAGCGATGCCACACTCTTCTTCATGCGCTCCGCCGCGTCTTTCTTGATGTCCTCTATCACTCCGTGTCTCCGCTGATCAAAGGCCCTAGTTGGTGACGAGCGTGCCGACGTCCTCGCCGCGCACCACCCGCAGAAGAGCGCCGGGCCGCGTCAGGTCGAAGATCCTGAGCGGCAGGCCGTTGTCACGGCACATCACAATGGCCGTGGCATCCATGACATTCAGCTTGTCGGTCAGCACCTGGTCGAAAGACACCGTCGAGTAGCGCCGGGCATCCGGGACCGTGACCGGGTCTGCGCTGTAGACGCCGTCCACCTTGGTGGCCTTCAGCAGTATGTCCGCGCCGACCTCGATCGCGCGCAGGCTGGCGGCGGTGTCGGTGGTGAAGAAGGGATTGCCGGTGCCGGCCGCGAGGATGACCACCCGGCCTTTCTCCAGATGGCGGATCGCGCGGCGCCGGATATAGTCCTCGCAGACCTCGTGGATCTGCAGCGCCGACATCACCCTGGCGTAGATGCCGAGACGCTCCAGCGCATCCTGCAGCGCCAGCGCGTTTATGACGGTGGCCAGCATGCCCATGTGATCGCCGGTGACCCGGTCCATGCCGGCCCGGGCCAGGCCCGCGCCGCGGAAGATGTTGCCGCCGCCGATCACCACGCCCACCTCGATGCCGAGCTCGCGCACATCGCGCAGCTCGCCGGCGATGCGCTTGATGATCTCGGGATCGATACCGTAGTCGAGGCTGCCCAGCAGCGCCTCGCCACTCAGCTTCAGCAGGATGCGCTTCAGACCTGGCTCGGCTTCAGACATAGGCGGAGCAACTCCGGGCGTTGCCGGGACCGGGCACCGCGGAGGCGGCTCCCGACCCGGCGTACGACAAGGCGTACGATAAGAACTGCCCCGCGCGAGCGGGGCCGCTCGATTCTATCCTACCGGGCAGCGCGGAGGCCATCGGCGGGATCCGGCGCGGGCCTCAGCTGCCCTGAATCTGCGCCATCACCTCTTCGGCGAAATTCTCTTCCTTCTTCTCGATGCCCTCGCCCACCTCGTAGCGCACGAATCGCTTCACGGTGGCGCCGGCTTTGTCCAGCAGCTTGCCGACGGTGACGTCCGGGTCCTTCACGAAGGGCTGTCCCACCAGGGTGATCTCCGCGAGCCACTTGCGCAGGCGCCCTTCCACCATCTTCTCGATGATCTCGGCCGGCTTGCCGCTGTCGCGAGCCTGCTCGGTCAGGATGCGCCGCTCGGAGGCGAGCTGCTCGGGGTCCACGTCCTCCTCGCTGATGCAGGCGGGGTTGGAGGCGGCCACGTGCATGGCCAGATCCCGCGCGAGCTCGGCATCGCCGCCGTCGAGGACGACGACGGAGCCGATGCGGGCACCGTGGCTGTAGACGCCGGTATTGCCGTCGGCCGGCACCACCTGGAAGCGGCGCACGCCGATGTTCTCGCCCACCTTGGCAATCAGCGCCTTGCGGGCCTCCTCGACGGTCTGGCCGTCCAGGTCGGTCGCCATCAGCTCGTCGAGATCGGCGGGACGCCGGGCCAGCACCAGCGCGGCGACCTTGTCGGCGAAGGCGGAGAAGTTCTCGTCCTTGGCAACGAAGTCGGTCTCGGAGTTCACCTCGACCACGGCCACGGCGTCCTCGCCGGTGGCGATGACGATCTTGCCGTCGGCGGCCACGCGGCCGGCCTTCTTGTCCGCCTTGGCCTGGCCGGACTTGCGCAGCTGCTCGACCGCAGCCTCCAGATCGCCGTCGGTCTCCACCAGTGCCTTCTTGCACTCCATCATGCCTGCGCCCGTGCGTTCGCGCAGTTCCTTGACCATTGCTGCAGTTACAGCCATCTCTCTACCTCACAGTCCTTGCGGACGAAACCGCGCTAACGCGCCACGTCCATGATCCTTCAGTCAAATCGCCGCTTCGACCGCCCGCAGACCGGGCTCGCAGGAAGGCTCAGCCCTCCTTCTTCGGCTCCTCGGCTTCCTTCCCGGCTTCGTCGCCGGGCTGCTCGGCCGTCTCGGCAGCGGCCTCGGCGGCTGCCTCGGGCTGCGGCGCGCCGGCGCCGGCCTCGGTGCCTGGCTCCTCGGCTACCGTCTTCGCGGCGGCCTCGGCCTCCGGCTTCGGCTCCTCGCCGGGGGCCGGCTCTTCAGCCGGCTGCGACTGCTGGGCCTCGGCCACATCCGGTGTCTCGGCCGCCTCGCCGGCAGCGTCCGCACTGGCCACGGCTTTCTTCTTCGCCGTCTTCTTCTTGGCCTTCTTCTTCGCGGGAGCCTTCTTGCGGGTGGTCTTCTTCGGCCGGCCCTGCTCGTCCAGTTCGACGAATTCGTCGTCGCCGAGGACCGCCTCGGGGGCGGAAGCCTTGCCGTCCAGTACCGCGTCGGCGATCACCGCCGTATAGAGCTGGATCGCGCGCATGGCGTCGTCGTTGCCCGGGATGATGTGGTCGATCTCGTCAGGCGAGCAGTTCGTATCCACGACGGCCACCACCGGAACGCCCAGCTTGCGCGCCTCGGCCACCGCGATGTTCTCGTGCATCACGTCGATCACGAACAGCGCGTCCGGCAGGGAATTCATCTGCTTGATGCCGCCCAGACTGCGCTCGAGCTTCTCGCGCTCGCGCTCGATGGTCAGGCCCTCCTTCTTGGTGAGCTGCTCGATCGTGCCGTCTTCCTTCATGGCCTCGATGTCGGCGAGGCGCTTTATGGAGCCCTTGATGGTCTTGAAGTTGGTGAGCATGCCACCCAGCCAGCGGTAGCTGACGAAGGGCATGCCGCAACGCTCGGCCTCGCTGCGGATGGCCTCGCGGGCCGAACGCTTCGTGCCGACGAACAGCACGGTGCCGCCGTCGGACACCAGGTTCTTCACGTAGCCGGCCGCATCCCGCAGCATCGGCAGCGAGCGCTCCAGATTGATGATGTGGATCTTGTTGCGTTCGCCGAAGATGAAGGGAGCCATCTTCGGGTTCCAGTAACGGGTCTGATGCCCGAAATGCACACCAGCCTCCAGCAGCTGGCGCATGTTCACGTCAGTCATGTCGTCTCCTCGGGTTGAGCCTCCATACACCCTCGGACCGCAACCCCTTTTTCGGCGGGGCACCCGGCGGACCGTGTCGGTGCATGTGTGGATTAAGTTTTCGGATTGCCTGTCAGGCGCGCGCTTTATACCATAGGTCGCTTTGTCCAACAACGCAGCGGCGTGGAAACCCGACGGAGAGCGGCCCCGCCCGTGATCCCCCAGGTAACCCCGGCGCACACCCGGCGCCCCCCTTTGCCATGAATGTGACCATAAAGACCCCCGAAGAGCAGGAGAAGATGCGCGTGGCCGGCCGGCTGGCCGCCACCGTGCTCGACATGATCGGCGAGCACGTGGGCCCGGGGGTGACCACGGGCGAGCTGGATGCCATCTGCCACCGCTACATCGTCGACGAACTGGACGCCGTGCCGGCGCCGCTCAACTACCGCGGCTTCCCGAAATCCATCTGCACCTCTGTGAATCACGTCGTCTGCCACGGCATTCCCGGGGACAGGCAGCTGAAGTCCGGCGACGCCCTGAATATCGACATCACGGTGATCAAGGACGGCTTCCACGGCGACACCAGCCGCATGTTCCACGTCGGCAAGCCCTCCGTGCAGGCCGAGCGGATCGCCGCGGTGGCCCGCGAGGGCATGCTGCGCGGCATCGCCCAGGTGGGGCCGGGCAAGCATCTCGGCGATATCGGCCACGCCATCCAGAAATACGTCGAGTCCCAGCGCTGCTCGGTGGTGCGGGAATACTGCGGGCACGGCATCGGCCGGGGCTTCCACGAAGACCCCCAGGTGCTGCACTACGGCAAGCCGGGCACCGGGATGGAGCTCGCGCCGGGCATGAGCATCACCGTCGAGCCCATGGTGAACGCCGGCAAGCGCCACGTGAAACTGCTTCCGGACGGCTGGACGGTGGTCACCAAGGACCACTCGCTGTCCGCCCAGTGGGAGCACACCGTGCTGGTCACCGAGACCGGACACGAGATACTCACACTCGGGGCCGCGGAGCGCGAAGCCGCCGCCGCGGGCGGCTGAGGCAGGCCGGCATGAGCGCGAGCGCCGGCGGGACCCGGGAGACGGGCGGCACCGACCCCGCCATCACCGTCCTGGAGCGGCATCTGGGCGCCTGCCGGCCCGACGTCGAGCCCCTGTCCCTGCGGGAGGGGCTGGCGGAGGCCGGCGAGAACCTGGTGGAGCGCTTCCGCTCCGGCGCAGCCGTGGACCGGCTGGTGGTGGCCCGGGCCGCCCTCATCGACCGCCTGCTGCGCCATCTCTGGGACTGCTACGCCGACGATCCGGCGGCCGCGCTGGTAGCCGTCGGCGGTTACGGGCGCGGCGAGCTGCATCCCTGCTCCGATATCGACGTCATGATCCTGCTGCCCGAGGAGGAACAGCAGACCGGCTGGCTCAGCGACTTCCTGACGGCGCTCTGGGACGTCGGCCTGGAAATCGGCCACAGCGTGCGCACCGTGGCCGACTGCGAGCGGGAGGCCGGCGCGGACGTCACGGTCATGACCACGCTGCTGGAGGCGCGTCTGCTCGCGGGTCCGGCGGCCAACTTCGACGCCATGCGCGAGCGCATCGGACCCGAGCGCATGTGGTCGTCCCGCGAGTTCTTCGAGGCCAAGCGCAACGAGCAGATCGAGCGCCACCACCGCTACCACGACACCGCCTACAACCTCGAGCCGAACGTCAAGGGCAGCCCGGGCGGGTTGCGCGACATCCAGATGATCGGCTGGATCGCGAAGCGCCACTTCGGCGCCGAGCGCCTCGCGGAGCTGGTCGACCACGGCTTTCTGACGCCGGGCCAGCTGGACCGGCTCATCGAGGGCCGCAGCTTCCTGTGGAAGGTGCGCTTCGCCCTGCACGTGCTGACCGGGCGCCGCGAGGACCGGCTCCTGTTCGACCATCAGGTGAAGCTCGCGCAGATGCTCGGCTACGAGGACGCCTCCTACACGCTCGCGGTCGAACAGATGATGCAGCGTTACTACCGCACCGTGATGGAGCTGTCGCGGCTGAACGAGATCCTGCTGCAGCTCTTCCAGGAGGCCATCCTGCTCGATCCGGACGCCGAGCCGGAGCCGCTGAACGAGCGCTTCCAGATGCGTAACGGCTTCCTGCAGACCGCCAACGACGAGGTCTTCGAGCGCGACCCCTCCTCCCTGCTGGAGCTGTTCACGCTGCTGCAGAAGCACAGCGAGATCAAGGGCGTCAGCGCCTGGACCGTGGGGCTGATCAAGCGCAGCCTGCATCTCATCGACGAGGAGTTCCGCCAGAGCCCGCGCAACCATCGGCTGTTCCTGGAGATCCTGCGCGCGCCCCGGGGCGTCACCCATGAGCTGCGGCGCATGAACCTGTACGGCGTGCTGGGGCTGTACATTCCCTCCTTCGGGCGCATCGTCGGGCGCATGCAGTACGACCTCTTCCACGCCTACACCGTGGACGCCCACACCCTGTTCGTGGTCAGCAACCTGCGCCGCTTCCGGCTGCACCAGTTCGACCACGAGTACCCGCACCCGAGCGCGGTGATGCAGGCGCTGGAGAAGCCGGAGATCGCCTATCTGGGCGGGCTGTTCCACGACATCGCCAAGGGGCGCGGCGGCGACCACTCCGAGCTGGGCGCGGTCGACGCCGAGGCCTTCTGCCTGGAGCACGGCCTGTCCCGCTACGAGGCCCGCATGGTCGCCTGGCTGGTGCGCCACCACCTGGCGCTGTCGACCACGGCGCAGAAGAAGGACATCAGCGACCCGGCCGTGATCAACGAATTCGCCGCGCTGGTGGGCGACCAGACCCACCTCGACTACCTGTACGTGCTGACGGTGGCGGACGTGCGCGGCACCAACCCCAAACTGTGGAACTCGTGGAAGGCGAGCCTGTTCGCAGACCTGTACGAGCTCACCAAACGAGCGCTGCGCCGGGGGCTGGAGAATCCCATCGACAAGGAGGAGCTGATCGCCGAGACCCAGCGCGAGGCCCGTGCGGCGCTGGCGGAAGCCGGCGTCGCCGACGCCGAGATCGACCGGGTCTGGGCACTGCAGAATCCGGAGTACTTCCTCCGCCACAGCGCCGACGAGATCGCCTGGCAGACCGAGTTCATGGCGGCGCACCGGGACGAGCTGGAGCAGCCGTTGATCGCCGTGCGTGCGCTGGAGGACACCGGCGGCATCGCGCTGTTCCTGTACACGCCCCAGCGCTACCACACCTTCGCCAACGCCACGGCCGTGATCGACGAGCTCGGGCTCAGCATCCTGGACGCACGCATCACGCCCACCCGCAACGGCTACAGCATGGATACCTACATCGTCATGGAGGTGGGGCAGGCAGAGAAGCCGCCGGACGGCGACCGCCTGGATGAAATCCTCACCCGCGTGACGCAGGTCGTGCGCCGGGGCGACGACTGGGATGCCCGCGTCACCCGCCGCGCGCCGCGGCAGGTGCGCATGTTCCGCACGCCCACCCAGATCAGCTTCGCCGAAGACACGGCAGGCGGACGGACCATCATGGAGCTGGTCGCCGGCGACCGGCCGGGGCTGCTGCTGGCGGTGGGCAAGGTCTTCCGCGAGCTTGGCGTCGAGATCAAGGCGGCGAAGATCCTCACCATCGGCGAGCGCGCCGAGGACGTGTTCTACCTGACCGGACACGACCAGCAGCCGCTGGACGCCACGGTGCGCGAAGCGCTCAGCCGCACCCTCGACCAGCGCCTCGGCGAGGCGGCCTGACCGTGAACCCGCTCATCCGGCGTCTGCACCCCTACCCCTTCGAGCAACTCGCCGAGCTGCTGGCGGGCGTCGAGCCGCCGGCCGGACTGAGCCGAATCCCGCTGTCCATCGGCGAGCCCCGTCACGAGACGCCCGCTTTCATCCTGGAGGCGCTGGAGGCGGCGCTAGCGGACGGAGCCGGCGTCTATCCGGTCTCCCTGGGGCTCGACGAGCTGCGCGCGGCCTGCGCCGACTGGCTGGCGCGGCGCTTCGGCGTCCGCGTGGATCCGGGCCACGCGATTCTGCCGGTGAACGGCACCCGCGAGGGCCTGTTCTCCTTCGCCCAGGCGGTGGTCGATCCGGCCGCGGGCAGCTGCGTGGCCATGCCGAACCCGTTCTATCAGATCTACGAGGGAGCGGCTCTGCTCGCCGGCGCCGAGCCCTGGTACCTGCCCACCCTGCCGGAGACCGGATTCCGGCCCCGCCTGGCGGACGTGCCCGAACGGGTCTGGGCGCGCACGGCCTTCGTCTACGTCTGCTCCCCCGGCAACCCCACCGGCGCGGTGCTGGACGCCGCCTTCTACCGGGAGCTGCTGGAGCTGGCCGACCGGCACGACTTCGTGATCGCGGCCGACGAGTGCTATGCCGACATCTATCTGGACGAGGCCCCGGTCTCGCTGCTGGAGGTCTGCCGCGACCTCGGCCGGGACGACTACGCCCGCTGCATCGCCTTCCACAGCCTGTCGAAGCGCTCCAACATCCCCGGGCTGCGCTCCGGCTTCGTCGCCGGCGACGCCCGGATCATGGCCGACTACCGCCGCTACCGCACCTACCACGGCTGCGCCATGCCCGTGCCCACCCAGCGCGCCAGCGTGGCGGCCTGGGCCGACGACGCCCACGTGGAAGCCAATCGGCGCCTGTACGCGCGCAAGTTCCGGGAGGTCACGCCGCTGCTCGCCGACGTCCTCGACGTGAAGGCGCCGGCGGCCTCGTTCTATCTGTGGGTCGGCGTCGACGGCGACGACGAGCGCTACGCGCGGGAACTCTACGCCGCCACAAACGTGGTGACGCTGCCGGGCTCCTACCTCGGCCGCGAGGCCGGCGGCGCGAACCCGGGCGCCGGACGCCTGCGGCTGTCGCTGGTGGCACCGCCCGAGGACTGCGTGGAAGCGGCGCGGCGCATCCGCGAATTCGCCCTGGCCCGGCAGCGCGGGCAGGACCGACGGGCATGACGACGAACAGGAACGACGCAAGAGGAATGAAGATGAGCGACATCCGCGACACCATCGAGCAGGCGTGGGAGCGCCGCGGCGAAGTCCGTCCCGGCGATACGGCGGTGGCCGACGCCGTCCAGGCCGCGCTCGCCGAACTGGACGTCGGTCGCGCCCGGGTGGCCGAGCCGGGACCGGACGGCTGGGTGGTGAACGACTGGCTGAAGAAGGCGGTGCTGCTCTATTTCCGCCTGTCGGACAACCGGGTGGTCGAGGGCGGTCACACGCGCTACTACGACAAGGTGGGCCTCAAGTACGCCGATTACGACCAGGAGCGCTTTCGCGCCGACGGCGTGCGCGTGGTGCCGGACGCGCAGGTGCGCCGCGGCGCCTACGTGGCACCCGACGTCGTCCTCATGCCCTCCTACGTGAACATCGGCGCCTGGATCGGCTCCGGCACCATGGTGGATACCTGGGCCACGGTCGGCAGCTGCGCCCAGATCGGCGCCAACGTGCACCTGTCCGGCGGCGTCGGCATCGGCGGCGTGCTGGAGCCGCTGCAGGCCACCCCCACCATCGTCGAGGACGACTGCTTCATCGGTGCGCGCTCGGAGATCGTCGAGGGCGTCATCGTCGAGCGCGGCGCGGTGATCTCCATGGGGGTCTACATCGGCCAGAGCACGCGCATTTACGACCGCGAGACCGGCGAGATAAGCTACGGCCGCGTACCGGCCGGCAGCGTCGTCGTGCCCGGCAACCTGCCGGCCCAGGACGGCAGCCATTCTCTGTATGCCGCCGTGATCGTGAAGCGGGTGGACGAGAAGACGAGGGCCAGGGTGGGCCTGAACGAGTTGCTGCGCAATCTGGACTAGGCCATCCGGACAGGCCATCCTGACAGAGCCATGGGAGAGGCGACCATCGACATCTACGGACTGAAGAGCTGCGACAGCTGTCGCAAGGCGCTGCAATGGCTGCAGGCGCACGATATCGAGCACCGGTTCCACGACGTGCGCGACGACGGCGTCACCATCCAGATGCTGGAACGCTGGGCCGACCGGGTCGAATGGGAGGCACTGCTGAACAAGCGCAGTCTGACCTGGCGGCGCATACCGGAACTCGACCGCCAGAATCTCACCCGGGCCGGCGCGCTCGCGCTGATGCTGGAGAACCCGACGCTGATCAAGCGGCCGGTGATCGAGAGCCGCAAGCGAATGGTGGTGGGCTTCGACGCCGACGCCTACGGCCGCATATTCGGCGCCGGCTGAACGGCCGCCGTCGCGCCGCGGCTCAGCCGAAGCGGCCGGTGATGTAGTCCTCGGTCAGCTTGTGCTGGGGATTGGTGAAGACCCGGTCGGTATCGTCCACCTCGATCAGCTTGCCCAGGTGGAAGTACGCCGTACGCTGTGACACCCGCGCCGCCTGCTGCATGGAATGGGTGACGATCACGATGGCGTAGTTCTCGCGCAGCTCGTCGATCAGGTCCTCGATGCGGGCCGTGGCAATCGGGTCCAGCGCCGAGCAGGGCTCGTCCATGAGAATCACTTCCGGACTCACCGCGATGGTGCGCGCGATGCACAGACGCTGCTGCTGACCGCCCGACAGGCCGGTGCCCGGCTCGTCGAGCCGATCCTTCACCTCGGCCAGCAGACCCGCCCGCTCGAGGCTGTTGTGCACGATCTCGTCCAGCTCCGCCCGGTTCGCGGCCAGGCCGTGGATACGGGGGCCGTAGGCGACGTTGTCGTAGATGGATTTCGGGAACGGGTTCGGCTTCTGGAACACCATGCCCACCCGCGCGCGCAGCGCCACCACGTCCATGCTGCGATCGTAGATGTCCTGGCTGTCCAGCGTGATCTTGCCCGTGACCCGCGCCGACTCGATGGTGTCGTTCATGCGGTTCAGGCAGCGCAGATAGGTGGACTTGCCGCAGCCGGAGGGACCGATCAGCGCAATCACCTCGTTCTGGCCGATCTCCAGGCTCACGTCGATGATCGCGTGGTTGTCGTCGTAGTAGACGTCGACGTGCTCGGTGCACAGGAACGGCCGCTTCGCACGGGGATTCCCGACGGTCTCGTAGGCGCGCTCGGTCTGCTCGCGCCGGTACTCCTCGACGTCGGGTGCCGCAGAAGCGCTCGGGGTCAGTTGATCGTCTGCCACTGGGGAGATCGGTCCTTGTTGAGCGCGGCCTGCGGCCGCCGTGGGGTCGATGTCGGTCCTGAACTCGGGCTTCATTCTCTTACAGTTCCCTGCCCGCCTCAACGGCGGACTGTCTAAAAGCTGCGCTCGAAACGCCGCCGCAACAATACGGCGGTGAGGTTCATCACCAGCAGGAATCCCAGCAGCACGATGATCGCCGCGGAGGTCCGCTCGACGAAGGCGCGCTCGGGGCTGTCGGCCCACAGATAGATCTGCACCGGCAGCGCGGCCGACGGGTCCAGCGGCCCCTGGGGAATGTCCACGATGAAGGCCACCATGCCGATCATGAGCAGCGGCGCCGTCTCGCCCAGCGCCCGGGCCATGCCGATGATGGTGCCCGTGAGGATGCCCGGCAGCGCCAGCGGCAGCACGTGCTGGAATACCATCTGCATCTTCGACGCGCCCAGACCGAGGGCGGCCTCCTTGATGGACGGCGGCACGGCCTTGATGGAGGCGCGCGCCGCGATGATGATCACCGGCAGCGTCATCAGCGACAGCACCAGCCCGCCGACCAGCGGCGAGGAACGCGGCAGTGACGCCCAGTTGATGAACACGGCGAGGCCCAGCAGCCCGAATACGATGGAGGGCACGGCCGCCAGGTTATTGATGTTCACCTCGATGAGGTCCGTCCAGCGGTTGCGCGGCGCGAACTCCTCCAGATAGACCGCCGCCGCCACGCCGATCGGGAACGCCAGCGCCACGGTGACCAACAGCATGTAGAAGGACCCCATGAGGGCGCCGCGGATGCCGGCGAGCTCCGGGTCCCGGGAATCGCCGTTGGTGAACAGCGCCGTGTTGAACCTGAGCTGCAGCCGCCCGGTCTCGGTCAGGCGGTCGATCCAGGCGAGTTCCGGGTCTTTCACCGGCCGCGACTCCTCCGGCAGCGTGCGGTCGATACTGCCCTTCACCACCATGTCCACGTCGGCGCTGGCCGGCACCCACACGCGGCGGGTCTCGCCGATCGCATCCGGGTCGGCCGCCACCAGATTCTGCAGCTGATACGAGGCGCCCACGCTGACCAGCTGCGCGAGCGCGCGGCGGTCGCGCCGGCCGCTCACGTCCGGGAACAGGTCGTAGAGGCTCTGTCTCACCAGGCCGGAATAGTCGCCGAGTGCCAGCGCCTCCGGGCTGGTCGCCCCGGTGGGCGAGATCAGGGCCGGATCCAGATACACGTCCAGCGCCACCTGGGACTGCGCGAAGGCCTTGTAGCCGCTCATGACTATGCTGGCGAAGAACAGCACCAGGAAGGTCAGCCCGACGGAGACCGCCAGCATGCCCAGCACCCGGAAGCGGCGCTCGCGGCTGTAGCGCCGCGGCAGCCCGGCCTCCATGAGTTGTCGCGCGGTCTGCCTGCCGTGGTTCATTCGTACTGCTCCCGGTATTTGCGCACGACCCTGAGGCCGATCACGTTCAGCACCAGCGTCACCAGGAACAGCACGAGGCCGAGGGCGAAGGCCGCCAGGGTCTTGGCGCTGTCGAACTCCTGGTCGCCCACCAGCAGCGTCACGATCTGCACCGTGACGGTGGTCACCGCTTCCAGGGGATTGCCGGTCAGGTTCGCGGCGAGGCCGGCGGCCATCACCACGATCATGGTCTCGCCGATGGCCCGGGAGACCGCCAGCAGGATGCCGCCGACGATGCCGGGCAGGGCCGCCGGCAGTATCACCAGCTTCACCGTCTCGGAGCGCGTCGCACCCAGGGCGAACGAACCGTCACGCATGGCCCGGGGGACTGCAGTGATGGCATCGTCGGACAGCGACGAGATCAGCGGGATGATCATGATGCCCATGACCAGCCCGGCCGCCAGCGCGCTCTCCGAGGCCACGTCCAGGCCGATGCCCGTGCCGAACTCCCGTATCAGCGGCGCCACGGTCAGTGCGGCGAAGAAGCCGTACACCACCGTCGGGATGCCGGCGAGCACCTCGAGCAGCGGCTTGGCGGTGGAGCGGAAGCTAGAGCGGGCGTACTCGGTCAGGAAGATCGCCGTCATCAGTCCGATGGGCACGGACACGAACATGGCGATGGCGGTGATGAGCAGCGTGCCGGTGAACAGCGGCACGGCGCCGAAGGCACCGGAGGAGCCTACCTGGTCGGCGCGGATGGCCGTCTGGGGGCTCCACTCCAGCCCGAACAGGAACTCCGTGATCGGGACCTTGCGGAAAAACAGGATGGACTCGAACAGCACCGAGAGGACGATGCCCACCGTGGTGAGCACGGCGATGGTCGAGGCGGCGAGCAGCGCACTCTGGATCACGCGCTCCACGTGGTTGCGGGCCCGGAAACCCGGGGAGATGCGCCGCCAGGCCAGCGTGGCACCGCCCACGGCCGCCGCCAGCACGAAGATCGAGAGCAGCAGCCGGCTCTTCGCGCGCGTCTCCAGGTAGAAATCGGCTGCCGCCCGCATCTCCGCGTCGACCTCGGTGCTGACCACGTCGCCGGCGGCGAGGTTGCGGATGTCATTGACGGCGAGATCGAGCGCCCCGGCCGACATCTCGCGCACCGACTCGGGCAGCCGGTCGACCATCAGCGCGGTGATCACCCTGGGCTCCAGCGTGATCCACAGCAGGATGATGGCGAGGCCGGGCAGCAGGCACCAGATCGCGGTGAAGTAACCGTAATAACTCGGCAGGGAATGCAGACGCGCCATCGGCCGGTCGCCGCCCGCCGTGCTCAGGGACCGACCGCGGCCGAGACGGTAGGCTGCGGCGCAGAGGAACAGCAGGATCAGCAGCAGTGTCTCGGGCTGCATTCGGTCACCCTTCCATCGTGGCGGGGGTTGCGCGCGGCGGCCGGCGGACCGCCGCGCGTCCCTCGTCTCTCGTTATGGTCTTCCGGCCGGGCCCTGTCTCAGAGTCGGATCGGAGTCAGCGATTCCACCGCAGCCAGCACTCTGGCCCGCTCCGGCTCCGGCATCGGGATCAGGCCGCGCTCGGCCAGGTAGCCTTCGTCGCCCCATGCGCGCTCGCTCGTCATTTCGCGCAGGAATTCTCTCATACCGGGGATCACGCCGACATGGGCCTCCTTGGCGTAGGAATACAGCGGCCGGGACACCGGGTAGTCGCCCGAGGCGATATTCTCGAAGGTGGGCTCCTCGCCGTCGATGAACGAGCCGTGGACCTTCTCGATGTTCTGGTCCAGGAAGCTGAAGCCGAAGATGCCGAGGGCATCCGGATTCGCTTCCAGCTTCTGGACGATGAGGTTGTCGTTCTCGCCCGCTTCCACGTACACGCCGTCCTCGCGGATGGAGTGGCAGATGGTCTTGTAGCGGGTCTTGTCCTCGTCCTCGATGGCCGCGATCCAGTCGAACGTCTGGCAGCCGCCCTCCATGGCGAGTTCCACGAACGCGTCGCGGGTGCCCGAGGTGGGCGGCGGACCCAGCACCTCGATCTCGGTGTCGGGCAGGTTCGGGTCGACCTCGTTCCAGACCGTGTAGGGGTTCGGCACGAGCGTCTCGCCTCCGTCCGGATCCGGAACCTCCTTCGCCAGGGCCAGGAAGATATCGCGGCGGCTCAGTCGGTACTGTTCGGACTCCACGGCGTTGGCCATCACGATGCCGTCGTAGCCGATCTTGACCTCGATGACGTCGGTGACCCCGTTCTCCGCGCACATGTCGAGCTCGGAGGCCTTCACCCGGCGCGAGGCGTTGGTGATGTCCGGGTGGTCCACGCCCACGCCGGCGCAGAACAGTTTGAAGCCGCCGCCGGAGCCGGTCGACTCCACCTTGGGCGTACGGAACTGGGTGGTCTTGCCGAATCGCTCGGCCACCACCGTGGTGAACGGATAGACGGTCGAGGAACCAACGATGTAGATGTAGCTGCGGCCACTCTGGGCGATGGCGGTGCCGGCCACGAGCAGGCCGATTCCGATGCCGGCGACGGTAGCCATCCTGGCCATGGTTGCGATTCGGCCCGGAGCTGTGCTTCTCTTGCTCACGATTTACTCCCGCGGTTCAGGCAATGTTGGGGGACGCAGAGGATAGTCCTGCAATGTTACGGAAATATTGCAGGTGGTTCTCTCCGTCGGGAAACCGGATTACGGCTAAGTCTTTTCTTATCAGTTAGTTATAAGTTATTTTTGATGTCCGATATCACAGCCGTCGACGATGAAAATGCGTTCGCCGCAGAGGAACCGGTTCGCCTCGCCTGCGAACTGATCCGCCGCCGGTCGGTGACACCCGAGGATGCCGGCTGCCAGCCTCTCATGGCCGAGCGCCTGGCCGCCCTGGGCTTCAGGATAGAGCATCTGCGCTTCGGTGACACGGACAATCTGTGGGCCCGCCGCGGCGCGCCGGATCCCGTATTCTGCTTCGCCGGCCATACCGACGTGGTTCCCCCGGGCGACCTGGATGCCTGGTCCAGCGACCCCTTCGAACCGGTCTTTCGCGACGGGCTGCTCTACGGCCGGGGCGCCGCCGACATGAAGTCGAGCCTGGCCGCCATGCTGGTGGCCACGGAACGCTTCCTGGCGATGCATCCGGACCACGCCGGCTCCATCGCCTTCCTCATCACCAGCGACGAGGAAGGACCGGCACGGGACGGCACGAAGCGGGTCATCGAGACGCTGCAGGAGCGCGGCGAACACATCGACTGGTGCGTGCTCGGCGAGCCGTCGAGCCAGGCCGCGCTCGGCGACGTCGTGCGTAACGGGCGACGCGGTTCGCTGAGCGGCATCCTGAAGGTCCGCGGCATCCAGGGCCACGTGGCCTACCCCCAGCTGGCCGACAACCCGATCCAGCGTTTCGCGCCGGCGCTGGCGGAGCTGTACGCCACGCCGCTGGACGACGGCAACGACCACTTCCCGCCCACCAGCTTCCAGGTGGTGAACGTCCAGGCCGGCATCGGCGCCCCGAACGTGACTCCCGGCGAACTGAATGCGCGCTTCAACTTCCGCTATTCAACCGAGTGGACCCACGAGAGCCTGGCGGCCCATGTGGAGTCCATACTCGACCGCCACGGCCTCGACTACGAGCTCCACTGGCATCTGTCCGGCAAGCCGTTCCTGACCGAGGAAGGCGCGCTGACAGAGGCCGTGACCGCGGCGGTGCGAGAGGAACTCGGGGTCGCCCCGGAACTCTCCACCGGCGGCGGCACGTCGGACGGGCGCTTCATCTCGCCGGCGGGAGCCCAGGTGGTGGAACTGGGGCCCGTGAATGCCTCGATCCACAAGATCGACGAGCACGTGCAGGTGGAGGACATCGTCCGCCTGACGGCAGTCTACGAACGCATCCTGGAACGTCTGCTGGCGGGCTGAGCGCTCAGCCGGCGCCGCGGCGGGCGGGCAGCCTGAAGTTCGCGATCAGGCCGAACAGGCCCAGGAGGGTCAGGCAGATCAGCACCCAGGCAGGCATGCTGAGCCCCAGGAACGACCATTTCAGCTCGGCACATTCGCCGGAGCCGGTCAGCACCTCGCGTATCACCTCGGTCAGGGGCACCGTGTTCATCAGGTAATCCAGGCCGGCGCCGCAGGCGGGCACCTCGTCCGCGGGCAGGTTCTGCACCCAGACGTGACGCCCCGCGATGCCCGCCCCCGCGGCGGCGGTGGCGAAGACCAGCACGCCGTAGACCCGGCCGCCCCGACCCGCCGGATTGTGCAGGAAGGCGAGCAGGAAGACCGCGCCCAGTCCGATCGTCGCCATGCGCTGGAAGACGCACAGGGGACAGGGCTCCAGCAGCAGCACGTACTCCGAATACAGGGCGAAGCCCATCATCGCCACGCAGGCGAGCAGGCCCGCGAGATTGGCATAGCGGCGCGTCATCAAATCCGTGGCGGTCATGCAGGCGGAAGCGAGTCCGCGGTCAGGCGGGCTGCTGCTCGTCCAGGGCATCGATATCCGTGTGCCGGATGTCCTTGCCGTGGACCATGTAGATCACGTACTCACCGATGTTCTTGGCGTGGTCGCCGATGCGCTCCAGCGCCCGGGCCGCCCAGGTGACGTTCATCACCCGCTTGATGCTGCGCGGGTCTTCCATCATAAAGGTCATGCACTGGCGCTGGATGGTCTCGTATTCCTCGTCCACCATCTCGTCGTCCTTCACCACCGCCAGCGAAGCCTGCACGTCCAGCCGGGCGAAGGCGTCCATGGCCTGGCGCACCATCCGGCTCACCTGACCGCCCAGGTTCTTCAGCTCGCGGTAGGAGCCGGCCGGGCGGTCCATCTCGGCGAGCTTGGAGGCCAGAAAGCCGATCTTCTCGGCCTCGTCGCCGATGCGTTCGAGATCCGTGATGGTCTTGATGATGGCGACGATCAGGCGCAGATCGCTCGCGGTCGGCGCGCGGGTGGCGAGGATGCGGCTGCATTCCTCGTCGATGCTCACCTCGAGATGATTGACCTTGTAGTCGTCATAGGCCACCTGCAGCCCCAGTTCGCTGTCGCCGCTGACCACGGCCTCGACCGCGCGTTCGAGCTGGGACTCCACCAGTCCGCCCATGGACAGGACGTTGTTGCGCAACGCCTCCAGGTCCTTGTTGAACCGGCGGGATATGTGATGGGTCAGATCCGTCGTCTGCATGCGTCTAGTCCTCTCTCGAGCCGGCGCCATGAACCATGGCAGATACGTTTTCACGTCCGTAGCCGTGACCCGTTCCTGCCGCGGAGTGTACCAGCTCTGCCCCGCTCCTGGCGATAATTTGTAAATACTTCACTCGTACAACGGCATTGCATTGTACATACATTGCCATACAACAACCGCGTTGCCGCTGCAGGCCAGTCAGCCGGTTGCTGAACGGTCGCCGCCGGCCGCCCCACGCGGGATCGGGACGGCCTCGGCACGCACCAGCCGCTCGCTCGGGAAGCGGCAGACGAAGCGGCTGCCCTCCCCCGGCCGGCTCTCCACCTCCAGGGCGGCGTCGTGGCGCCCGAGCGCGTGCTTGACGATGGCAAGGCCGAGCCCCACGCCGCCGTCCTCGCGGCTGCGGCCCCGGTTCACGCGGAAGAAGCGCTCGGTCAGCCGGGGGATGTCCTGTTCCGCGATGCCGACGCCGGTATCCTCCACCGTCAGCGTGGCGCTCTCGCCGTCGGACTGCCAGCTCAGCTTCACGCTGCCGTCCGCCGGGGTGTAACGCACGGCATTGGACAGCAGATTGGTGATGATCGAGCGGATCTCCACCGGATTGCCGTACAGCTGCGCCCGTGACTCGAGCCGCAGCTCCACGGTCGGGCCGCCAACCGGGCGGTCCAGCTCGGCGACGGACTCCCGGAGCAGCTCCGCGACGTCCACGCGGGTGTCGGTGCGGGCCTCGCTGCCCGACTCGAGGCGGGACAGCTCCAGCAGCGAGTCCAGGATCTCCTTCATGCG
>DASRVH010000008.1:0-12407 GCA_035655155.1 Woeseiaceae bacterium | reverse complement strand
GCGGAGCCTGCGCGATTTCTGCGGCGGCTTGCGGCCCGGGAACTCCGCCTGCCGGCCCAGCGCCAGGGCCCGGCAATCCGCCGCCTGCGGGCAGCGCTCGCAGGCCGGGCGGCCGCGGGTACAGAGCGTCGCACCCAGGTCCATGATGGCCTGGGTATAGTCGGCCACCCGCTGCGACGGCGTGTGCCGTTCCGCCAGCTGCCAGAGCTCTCTCGCCACGGCCGTGCGCCCGGGCCAGCCGTCCACCGCATGATAGCGCGCCAGCACGCGCTTGACGTTGCCGTCCAGGATGGGGTGCCGCTCGCCGAAGGAGAGCGCGAGGATGGCGCCGGCCGTGGAGCGGCCGATGCCGGGCAGGGCCTGCAGCGCCTCGGGCTCGCGCGGGAAGTCTCCGCCGTGCGCGGACACGATCTGCTGCGCGGCCCTGTGCAGGTTGCGCGCCCGGGCGTAGTAGCCGAGGCCGGACCAGCGCGCCAGCACGTCGTCGAGCGGGGCGGCCGCGAGCGCCTCCACCGTCGGGAAGCGCTGCATGAAGCCCTCGAAGTACGGAACGACCGTCTTCACCTGGGTCTGCTGCAGCATGATCTCCGACACCCAGACCCGATAGGGAACGGGGTCGCGCTGCCAGGGCAGGTCGTGGCGGCCGTGGCGGTCGTACCAGTGGAGCAGCCTCTCGGCGAAGGGTGTCACGACGCCGGCTCCCGACCTTCGTCCGGGGAGAGGGCCAGGGCTTCGATGCGATTCAGCGCCTCGACGGCGTCGCTGCGGAAGGAGCGCTTCATGATGTAGGGGCCGATCAGCGGCGGCACCCAGAAGCCGGGCTCCATCTCCATGCGGTAGTGCACTTCGGTGCCGGAGCCCGAGGGTATGAACCGCCACTCGGTGCGGCCGTAGGCGAAGTCGCTGTGCTCGGGCTCCACCTCGGCGACGATGCGGCTGTGGGGCGTGAAGTGCAGCTCCTCGATGCGCTCGATGGTCTTGCAGAAGAAAAGCACGCAGCCCTTCATCAGGGTGAACGCGCGGGGGGTGCCGTCGCTCGCCGGAGCGATGAAGCGCACGTCCTCGAAGATGCTGGAGATGCGCTCGAAGCGGTCGTAGTCGGACAGCACCCGGAACACGGCGTCGGGCGGCGCCTCGAAGTAGGTGCGCGAGGCCATGGTGTAACGCTCGCCGTCTTTCTCCACGCTCACGTCCAGCAAGTCCGCGCCGCGGGCGGGCATGGCGGCCAGCGCGACCGACGCGAGCAACAGGAGGATGGCGGGGCCCGCCGCGCTTCGCCGCTCAGCGGTCACCGAGCAGGTCTTTCAGTTTCTTCTTGAGCTGGTCCTCCACCGATTCCTCCTCTTCGGCGGGCCGCTCGTCTTCGGGCGCCAGGTTCTCGCCTTCGGCGGGCGCCGCTTCTTCTTCCGGCTCGATGCCGAGGCGCTCCAGCAGCTTTTTCTGCAGGCGCTCCTTCTCCTCCTCGATGCGGCCCTTCACCTCCTCGCGAAGCATGTCCTCGACGTCGGGGCGCACGGAAGGATCGGCGAGGCTGCCGGTAATCCGGATCGGGATGACCGCCTCGGTGTATTCCGCCAGTTCCTCCTCGCTGGCCCCCTCGATGAAGTCGGGGCGGTCGAGGACGCGGGCGCGCACGCCGTAGTCCAGGGTGGCGGCGGCCAGGTCCACCGTGCCCGCGCCGGCGACGCGCAGGAAGGGCAGCTCGGCGAACAGGTCGTCGTTCATGAGCACGCCGTCGGCCACCTTGCCGGTGCCGCGGATGGTGGAGAACGGCGTGCGGGGTTCCGCGGGCGGCTGCGGCGGCGCCTCGCGCCGGAAAACGGCCCGCGCCCGGCGGATCTGGTACCAGATGTCCGTGCCCGCGAACGCGCCGTCGCTCAGTTCGAAGGCGACGTCCCCGCCCAGGTCCTGCCGGATCTCGGCCAGGTTGGTCCCGCTGCCGGCCAGGGTGAAGCGGCCCTGCAGGCTGCCGCTCAGCTTGTCCGTCTCGTAGAGTTCGCGGCCGAGGGCGGCCAGCTGCACGCCTTCCACGCGCTCGTCCACCGACAGGCGCGGCTTGTTGCCGCTCGCGTCGATGCGGACGTCGCCGTCGTAGCCGCCTTCCAGCACGCGGGCGGCGATGGGATGCAGCCGCATCCGGCCGTCGCCGGCGGTGACGCCGAGCTCGATCGTGCGGAACGTGACGCCGCCCAGCACCACCTCCGCGAATTTCAGGGTGCCCTCCGCGTCCAGCGAGCGGATGACGTCCACCGGGATCTCCGTGGCGTCCAGGGCGGCCGTGTCGGCCTCGGCCGGCGCGTCGTCGGCGGGCGGCGCGAGGTAGCGGTCAAGGTCGATGCGGTCGCCCTCCAGGGCGAAGCGATACGCCGGCGCCTCGAAATCGCGCATCGAGAAGTCGCCCTTCAGCTCGGTGTCGTCCAGGCGCGCGGTCATGCCGGAGAGGGCCACGCTGTCATCCGTGACGTCGACGTCGGCGGCGAAGGAGACGAGCTGCAGCACGGCCGGATCCGCGGTGGGCGGCAGCGGCGTGCCGAGCGTGTCGGCCAGGTCCTTCGGCGAGAAGCGGGGTGCCTCGATGCGGCCGGAGAGCTGCAGGGCGTCGCCGACGGTGCCGGTAAGCTCGGTCTCGATGCGCAGTGAGGCCACCTCCAGCGCGCCGCCGTCGAGTTCCAGCGCCTGCTGCTCCATCGCGTAGGCCAGGCGCCGCGCGGACAGTCCGAAGTCGAAGGGCTGCAGCTCCGCGCCGGGGTCCAGGCGGCCGTCCAGCAGCAGGCCGTCGAGCACGATGCGCCCGCCCGACAGATCCGCGGTGACGACGGCGGCGAGTTCGAACTCGCCGCCCGGGCCCTTGCCCGAGTCCTCGGGCAGGGTGGCCAGCACGAATCCGCCGTCGACGTCGAAGGGCAGACCGGGCTCGATGGCGCCGGTGCTCAGCCCGACGTCGGTGAGCCGGTAGTGGACCCCGGCGGCCTCGTCCCGCCAGTCGATGGTCGCATCCGTGAGGCTGATGCCGGCGACCCGCAGCTGGTCGAGCCCGGTGCCCTCGTCTTCGGCGGCGGGCGCTTCGGCGGGCTCTTCGCCGGCAGCGGCGAGGTCGTCCCAGTTGGCGGTGCCGTCTCCGGCAATGCGCAGATTGAGCGCGAGGCCGTCCACGGAGACGCGGCCGGCCTCGATATTGCCGGTGATGAGGGGCCACAGGCGGATGGCCACGCTGGCCCCCTCCAGCTCGGCGAAGGGCTCGGGTCCGAAGCCCTCGGCGTTGCCGAGCACGATGCGCCCGGTGTCCACGCTGAGCCATGGGAACAGGCCGAGCTCGAGGTCGCCCTCCAGGGTCAGCGAACGCCCGGTGGCGGCTTCCACCTGCGCCGCGATCTCGTCCTTGTAGTCGTTCGGGTCGAACAGCAGCGCGACCGCCAGCACGACCACGACGAGGAGGCCGACGACGGCGGCGACGCCGATGAGGAGGAATTTCAGGAAGCGCCCCATTGCAGATCCTTCGCAGCGCGGGTGATGCGTCTAAAGATGCGTCTAGATTAGCAAACCCGCGACCCGGCAGGCAGAGGCGGGTCGGGGCTGAAGCCCCTCCTACATCTTGCAGAGGCCTATGTCGCCGCTGAGGGTCTGGAGGCGGATCTCGCCGCGGCCCTCGCCGGCGGTGAAGCGCAGCTCGGATCCCGGGGCGTAGCGGCTCTGACGCTCGGGCCTGGGCCCGAAGCAGTTGTCGATGCTGCCGCTGAAGCTGGTCACGTCGATCTCGGCGTCGGGCTCGCCCGCGATGTCCAGTTCGACGTCGCCGCTGACGCTCTCCGCCTGAAAGCTGCCGTCGCGCTCCAGGCTCACGGTGGCGATCACGTCGCCGGAGGTGGTTTCGAAGCGGGCACGGCTAACCCGGCTGTCGCTCACGATCACATCGCCGCTCACCGACTCGGCCTCGAGTTCGCCGGCCAGCGCCTCCGCCACCAGGTCGCCGCTGACTGCCGCGAGCCTCGCACGGGAGACCTCGCCGTGACCTTCCACGCGGACGTCGCCGCTGACGGTCTCCGCGGTCACCGGTTCGCCCCACACCTCGGTGCGCACGTCACCGCTGACGCTCTTCAGCCGCTGCTCGCCGCGCACGCCCTCCGTGTCGATGTCCGCGCTGGTGCCTGTCACGCTCAGGCTCATGGCCGCCGGCATCTCGATGCGCAGCTCGGCCGAGGCCCGATGCCAGGAGCGGAGTCCGTCCGCCACCTTCACCTCGATGGCGACCGCGCTGCCCTGCCGCTCGATCAGCACTTCCTCCACGTCATCCTCGAGGACGCCGGTGATGCGGATGTCCTGGCGGTCCGAGCCGGCCACCTCGATGGAGCCGGCGGTGTTGCTGATACGCACTTCCTTCGCGCCGTCCGGCGCCACGGTGCGCTCGTACTGCCGGTCGGCCTGGGCCGCCAGCGGCAGCGCGGCCAGCAGCAGCAGTGTCAGTGTCTTCGCGTTCATGGTCTGCGCATTCATAGGTCGGTTCTCCTCCTGGCCGGGCCGGCAAGGCCGTTCACCCGCGACATAACATCCAGTTCTCTCTGATAGGTCTGCAGCATCAGTTCCTGCAGCAGTGGGTCGTCCGGGTTGTCCTGCAGGGCGGTGTCGATCTCCTCCAGGGCGCTCCTGATGGTCTCGATGTTGCGCACCACGATCTCGCGGTCTTCCGGCGCGAGCTGGGCAAGGCGCGCTTCGAGCAGGCTCAGGAGTTCCGCACGGGCCGCGCGGTACTCGGGGCCGGGCTCCACCGAGGTGACGGCGGCGTTGCGCAGCCTGAGCTGCTGCCCGGCGGTATCCAGGCCGCGGTTGACCGCCGCCGGCGATTCGGCCGGCACGGTGGCCATGGGAACCGGGTCATCCCCCACCGGCCCGTCACGGACCAGCAGCAGGGGCAGCAATGCCGCTGTACCGACCGCCGCGGCCACGGCACCCCACCACCAGCGGCGCGGGCCGGGACGCGTGTCCGCCTCTTCCAGCCCGGCCTCGATGCCCGGCCACAGATCGCGCCCGGGCTCCACCGCCTTCGGCAGCGCCGCGATGCGGCGATCCAGCTCCGCCTCGGCTTCTTCCCGTCTCCGCTGTTCTTCAGTCACTGGTCTGGTCCTCTGTAGGCGTTGGGCCGGCACTCAGCCGCTCGGCGAGCAGCCGGCGGGCCCGGTGCAGTTGTGCCTTGCAGGTGCCGCTGGCGATGCCCAGCATCTCGCCCGCCTCCTCGTGGGTGTAGCCGTACACGGCCAGCAGCACGAAGACGTGGCGCGCGCCCTCCGGCAGGGTCGACACGGCGGCTTCCAGGTCCCGCTGGTCGGCCGGGCTCTCGCCGGCGGCACCGAGTTCGGCACCATCGTCCAGCGAGTCCTCCGGCCGCACCCGGCGTCGTCTGGCGAGCACCGCGTTCACCGCGATGCGGTGCAGCCAGGTCCCGAACGCCGCGTCGCCGCGGAACTGGGCGAGCTTGCGCCAGGCCTGGATGAACGCCTCCTGCGCGCAGTCCTCGGCCTCGGCCGGCTGGCCCGTCATGCGCAGGCACAGGCCGTACACCTGACCGACGTGGGCGCGGTAGAGCTGCTCGAAGGCCCGGCGGTCGCCCTTGCGTGCGCGGCGGACGGCCAGATCGGCCACGTCGGCCGATTCAGCGGTCACGGGCGGCTCGTCCTCGAGCGGTCTGTTGGCCGGGAAATCGATGGCCGGCGCAGTCAATAGCCCAATCAATCGCCATGGCTCCTTTCATCCGTCGTTTGATCCTTCGATGCAGTCCGGTGACCCCGGGTTTGAAACCGGCGCGAAAAAGATCACGCCCATCGGCACCCGGCGGCTCTTTTGCTATGATCCTGCGATGCCGGTGGTCATAAACGATAACCTGAAAGCACCCGCGCACAGGGAGGGAGCATGAGCGAAGCCCACAGATCGGGCGACACCCCGGAGCCCCTCGCTCGTCAGCTCCGGGTACTGTATATCGGCGACTACTCACTCCCCGGCGGCAACATCCTGCAGATGCTGCGCCAGCTCGATGCCATCGACGGCATTCACCAGGCCAGCGACCCGAGCGGCATCCGCGAAGAGGTCGCCCGCATCAATCCGGACATCGTAGTGCTCGACGTCGGCCTCACCGAGGCCGGGCGCCAGCGCCTGCGGCCGGCGGCGGCAATGGCGGAGCTGCCGGGCCTGCCGGTGATCGCGGTAACGGCCCGGGTGAACGAACACCGGGGCATGGCGACCGTGCAGCACGGCGCGCAGGACTATCTGTGCCTGGACGAGATCACGCCGGGCACGCTCATAGAGGCCCTGCACTACGCGCTGGACCGGCACCAGTTCGTGCGCCGCATGCAGCGGCCCGAAGACGCGATGCGCACCATCCTGCACGGCATCAACGACGGCGTGATCGTGGTCGACGAGCACGGCGTGGTGATCTCCATCAACCCCGCGGCCCGCAGCATGCTCGGCCTGGGGCCGCGGGAGCGGCCGACCCTCGCCTGGCACCGGCAGTTCTGCGCCAATGCGCCGGGCGTCGAGACGCCACTGCCGGTGGAGGCCCGGCCGCTGCCGCGGGCGCTCGCCGGCGAGAAGTTCAGCGACATGGAGGCCCTGTACGAGACCGAAGGTCAGCCGCCGATGCTGCTGAGCCTCAGCGGGCGCGCGCTCACGGATGCCGCCGGCCGGCGCGTGGGGGCGGTGGTCTCGTTCCGCGACGTGACCGACCGCCGGCAGCGTGCCCGGCATCAGGAGCGGCCGCCCCTGTACGACCCGCTCACCGAGCTGGCCGGCCGCGGTCTGTTCAGCGAGCAGCTCGGCCGCGCCATCAGCCGCGCCTCCCGGCACAAACGGGAGCTGGGCATCCTGTTCATCGACCTCGACCGCTTCCGCTCGGTCAACGACACCCTCGGCCACGACACCGGCGACCGCCTGCTGCAGGAGGTGGCGTTGAGGCTCGTGCGGGAACTGCGGGTGAGCGACCTCGTCGGACGGTGGAACGCCGACCAGTTCGTGATCTGCATCGAGGACGTCGACTCACCCCAGGACGCCGCCACGGTGGGGCAGAAGCTCGTGCTGGCGCTGGAGGAGCAGTACTTCGTCGGCGGCAACGAGGTGTACCTGACGCCCAGCATCGGCATCGCCCTGTACCCGGAAGCCGGCAACAACGCCGCCGAGCTGGTGAAAGCGGCCGCGCTGGCCACCGCCCAGGCGAAGAGCCACGGCGGCGGACGCTTCCAGTTCCACTCCGCCGCGCTGAACCACAAGATCGCGGAGCGCGAAGAGCTTGAGGTGGGCCTCAGGCACGCCCTGGTGCGCCGGGAGCTGCTGCTGCATTACCAGCCGCGCATCGACGTGCGCAACGGCCGGCTCATCGGCTTCGAGGCACTGCTGCGCTGGCAGCATTCCCGCTTCGGCCTGCTGGCGCCGGAACGCTTCCTGCCCATTCTCGAGTCCAGTGGCCTCATCCACTCGGTGGGCGAATGGATCGTTGGCAGCGCCGCCGCGCAACTGAAGGCGTGGCAGACCCAGTTCGACCTGCCGGACCTCACGGTGGCGGTGAATCTCTCGCCGGCACAGCTCGCACGGGGACGCATCGTGGAATCGGTGGCGAAGGCGCTGGAGGACACCAACCTGGATCCGGGCTGCCTGGAGCTGGAAGTCATGGCCACGGGCATGAACCACGGGCGGCGCATGCCCGCGCACATCATGGCCGAGCTGAACGCACTCGGCGTGCGCATATCGCTGGACCGTTTCGGCACCCAGGACATCTCGTTCCGTTCACTGGACAGCGGCGTGGTGGATACCTTCGTGATCGACCGCAGCCTGATCGCGGACCTGCAGGAAAACGAGGATCATCAGCGCCTGGTGCGCGCGGCCATCGCGATGGCCCGCGGGCTGGACATCGAGGTGGCGGCGGAAGGGGTGGAGACCGCCGAGCAACTCGACTTCCTGCGCAAGTGCAACTGCGACCTGGTTCAGGGCTTCCTGTTCAGCCGCCCGATGCACCCCGAAAAGGTGTCCATGTTCCTGCGCGACGAGACCGGCGCCGACCGGCGCGTCTAGGATTTTCCCGGAAAGGGTCTGCCCGGAAAGGGTCTGCCCGCAATCAGCAGCCCGCCGTGTAGGCGTTCACCGTCGCCGGCACGCCCTCTGTCGCAGGGGGCAGATAGACCACGCCGCAGTCCAGCGCCGAGCGTGCGTCCTCGTGCATCCACACACCGTTGTTCTGGCGGAAGCCGCCGGGCCCGATCACGGCATGGGCGATAGCCTGCTCGACCGGATAACCGTGCACGAAACGCAGTTCCTCTCCCTGAAAAGTGAGGGTATCGGGCCGCCCCGCGGCCGACCACACCCGGTGAGTGATCTCCGCCGAGCTCCGCACGCCGTCGGCGAGCGAGACCACGGCCTGCTCCCGCGCCTCCCGGTCCAGCAAGGAAAAGCGGGGCACGGCCACCGCGGCGAGCATCGCAATGATCGCGACCACGATCAGCAATTCCAGTGCGGTCAGACCTTTCTGGGAATCCATATCCCCGCCTCCTCGATGCGGGCCGCAGCCCGGCTGAACATAACGACAGAGATTGTCCCGATGCCCGGGCCGTGTCTGTGACGCCGTTCAAGAATCAAGGTAGGAGGGCCTTCAGGCCCGATTCCCCCTTTCTGTCGGCGTTGGCCCGCCATCGGGTGGACCAGGGTCGCGGGGACGCTCACTGTGGGAGGGGCTTTAGCCCCGATCTTCGCCCGACGTGGCCGAGCGCTGATCGGGGCTAAAGCCCCCTCCTACATGCCCATCGATGCCTCCGCTGCATCTCGGACGACCCCACAGCCCGTGTCCGACCGATGACGACCCCTTGTCCGTGAGAGGTGGCACCCGTCAGCAGACGCTTCTGACTGGCAGCTCCTTCACGCCACCGCGAGGACGGCCGCCATGCGGGGGTATCCATCGCCGCGACCTTTTTTTGGGAGCAAGATGGATACCCCCGCAGGGCGGCCATAATAGAAGGGAATCGGGTAGAATCTCTCGCCCCCGTGATCCCCGAGCTCGCAAACCCATGCACCGCCCGAACTCGGCCCTGGTTGCCTTCCTGTTCGCCAGCCTGGCAGCCGGCTGCGGCAATGACGCGCGCGAGGCTGCTGCCCGCCACGACAACGATGAACCCCGGAGCGCCATGACTTCCACCCGACCCGCTTTCCGCATCAGCCCCGACAGCCCGCCGCCGGCCGCCCAGAAGCGTCCGGCGACCATCGAGCAGCACGGCGTCACCCGCACCGACGCCTACGCCTGGCTCCGGGACGCGAACTGGCAGGAGGTGCTGCGCGACCCGTCGAAGCTGAGCGGCGACATCCGCAGCCACCTGGAGGCGGAGAATAGCCACTACGAGGACGCCACCGCCGACCTCGCCGGTCTCCGCGACACCCTCGTGGAAGAGATGCGCGGCCGCATCAAGGAGGACGACAGCTCCGTGCCCCTGCCCGACGGCCCCTGGGCGTATTCCGTGCGTTTCCGGGACGGCGGGCAGTACCCGGTCTTCGTGCGCACGCCACGGGACGGCGTTGAGGAGACGTTGATCTACGACGGCGACCGGGAAGGCGAGGGCGAGGACTTCTTCGACATCGGCGCCGTGGAACACAGCCCGGATCACCGGTGGATTGCCTACAGCGCGGATCGCACCGGCTCGGAGTACTACGACATCCGCGTGCGCAACATCGACACCGGCGAGGAATTCGACGAGACCATCGGCTCCACGGACGGCGGCGCCGTGTGGGCGTCGGATTCGCGCTCGTTCTATTACATCGAGCGGGACGACCACCAGCGCCCCAAGCGTGTGAAGCACCACATTCTCGGCACCGACCCGGCCGAAGACAGGCTGGTCTACGAGGAGCCCGACGACAGCTTCTTCCTCGACGTCTCGAAGAGCCTGAGCGGCG
The DNA here is from genome assembly GCA_035655155.1 of Woeseiaceae bacterium. Taxonomy (GTDB): domain Bacteria; phylum Pseudomonadota; class Gammaproteobacteria; order Steroidobacterales; family Woeseiaceae; genus Lentisalinibacter. Next base: position 2,495 of record DASRVH010000008.1, on the reverse strand, counting down.
AGTACATCTTCATCACCTCGTCGAAGGTGACCTCGAGCGAGGCAAGATTCCTGCCCGCCGATGCGCCGCCGGGCACGGAACCCGTCCTGATCGCGCCCCGGCGTGACGACGAGATATACGACCCGGAACATCACGGCGACCATTTCTATCTGCACACCAACGCCGACGACGCGGTGGATTTCAAGATCGTCCGCGCGCCCGTCGCCGACCCGGGGCGCGACAACTGGGAGGACTGGCTGCCCCACCGCCCGGGCACCTACCTGGTGGACTTCGTCGCCTTCGCCGACCGGCTGGTGCGGCTCGAACGGGAAAACGCCCTGCCCCGCATCGTGATCACGGACTACGAAGGCGAAGTGAGCTACCCCATCGACTTCGACGAGGCGGCCTATTCCCTCGGCCTGGAGGAGGGCTACGAGTTCGACGCGAAGACGGTGCGCTTCAGTTACGAATCCCCCGCCACGCCGGAACAGGTCTGGGACTTCGACATGTTCACCCGGGAGCGCACGCTCAGGAAGACCCAGGAGGTGCCGAGCGGCCACCGCCCGGAGCTCTACGCGGTGGAGCGCATCTTCATCGAGGCGCGGGACGGCGCCGAGGTGCCCGTCACCATCCTCCGCCTGGCGAACACTCCCGTCGACGGCCGCGCGCCGCTGGTGCTCTACGGCTACGGCAGCTACGGCCTGACCATGCCGGCGCACTTCTCCACCAATACCCTGTCGCTGGTGGACCGCGGCATCGTCTACGCCATCGCCCACATCCGCGGCGGCGCGGCGAAGGGCCGCCAGTGGTACCTGGACGGCAAGCTCGGCAGGAAGATGAACACGTTCACGGACTTCGTCGACGTGGCCGAAGCGCTGCAGGAACGCGGCTACGGCCGCAGGAACGAGACCGTCATCTACGGCGGCTCCGCCGGCGGCCTGCTGGTGGGCGCCGCGCTGAATCTCCGCCCGGATCTGTTCGGCGGCGTGCTGGCAGCAGTGCCCTTCGTGGACGTGCTGAACACCATCTCGGACGAGTCGCTGCCGCTGACGCCGCCGGAGTGGTCGGAGTGGGGCAACCCGGTCGCCGACCGGGAAGCGTACGAGACCATTGCCGCCTACTCGCCCTACGACAACATCCGCGACGACGTGTCGTATCCGCCGGTACTCGCCACCGGCGGCATCGCCGATTACCGCGTCACCTACTGGGAGCCGGCCAAGTGGGTGGCACGGCTGCGGGACGAGGCGAAGGGCGGGCCGTTCTTCCTGCGCATGAACATGGAGGCCGGACACCGGGGCTCCGCCGCCCGCTTCGAGAAGCTGGAGGAACGGGCCCACGAGTATGCTTTCGCGCTCAAGGTACTTGGGCTCTCCGAGCGCGATCCAGTCAGTCACTCGCAGAACTGATTCTTAAGCGCGACGGCCGATGCGGCTCGTCCGCGCCCGAGACAAGTAAACTTCACAATCTACGACTGCTTTGTGCGATAGCGCACATAGCTACTGAGTTTCGGCGTATAGTGACTATTAAGGTGCCTTGGAAATTTGAATCAGTTCAGGGCTCTCGAAATCGGTACTCCCCAATGGCTGCACAACCCGACCCAACCCAGAATTATCTGCTCGCGAAACTTCCGGATAGCGAGTTCCAACGGATTTTTCCCCATCTGGAGCTGGTCACATTGAAGCTTGGTGAGGTGCTCTACGAGTCAGGCGGACAGTTACATTGCGTCTACTTCCCGATTACCTCGATTGTGTCCCTGCTGTACGTCATGCGGGACGGCGCCTCGGCCGAGATCGCAGTTGTCGGCAATGACGGCATCCTCGGCATTTCACTGTTCATGGGGGGCGAGACGACACCGAGCCGAGCCGTCGTACAGAGCGCCGGAACTGCCTACCGGTTACGCGCCGAAATTTTGAAGGAGGAATTTAATCGGGCCGGCCCGACGATGCGCCTACTGCTGCGCTATACGCAAGCGCTTATTACGCAAATGTCCCAGACTGCAGTATGCAATCGACATCATTCTGTCGATCAGCAGCTATGCCGATGGTTGCTGCTGAGTCTCGACCGCCTGCCGTCGAATGAGCTGAAAATGACCCAGGAACTGATCGCCAATATGCTCGGAGTTCGCCGCGAAGGTGTCACGGAGGCAGCAGGAAGGCTGCGGGATCTGGGGATCATCGCGTACAGCCGTGGACACATCACAGTGCTGGACCGATCTAATCTGGAGGATCGTGTCTGCGAGTGTTACGCCGTGGTGAAGAAGGAGTTCGATCGGCTGCTTTCCGACGTACCACCAGACGACGGACCATAGCGCGAAATCCTGGTCTCTCGCCTTACGGGGCAGCTATTCACCCGCCGGCAGGTGAGAGACGCTCACCGCTTCCCGCCTATGTTCGCTGCAGCACAGACGGCGCCACGAGAAAGCGGACAATTGGTCAATGAAAAGCAATCGACTCTTGGCCAGTCTCAGCCGCACCGATAGGCGGAAATTGATGGCGGCGGGGGACACGGTCGATCTG
>DASRVH010000007.1:0-8766 GCA_035655155.1 Woeseiaceae bacterium | reverse complement strand
TCGGCTGGCCCGAGAACGACATCCTGCTGTCGAACGTGCTGCTGCTGAGCCTCGCGTGGCTCGTCATCTCGTTCGGCTCGCAGGTCATACGCAGCCGTGCCATCGGGCGCACGTTCGCCGTTCTGGGCTGGATCTACGTGGCGGCTACCGTACTGGGGATCACGGACGACATCGCCGCCGTGCTCGGGAATATCGGCTTCCAGATCGGTACCGGTGACGCGAGGCTGACGCTGCTGGTCGCCATCAAGGCGGTGTTGCTGCTCGGTGTCCTGCTCTGGGCCGCCACGAGCGTCGGCAATTTCCTGGATCAGCGTATCCAGCGCTCGGACGAGCTGACGCCGTCGCTGCGCGTGCTCATCGGCAAGGTTCTGCGCATTACCCTGGTCGTGGTCGCGGCGCTGGTCGCGCTCGGCGGTCTCGGCATCGACCTCACCGTATTCACCGTCCTCTCCGGTGCCATCGGCGTCGGTATCGGTTTCGGTCTGCAGAAGGTCGTCTCGAATTTCATCTCCGGCATCATCATATTGCTCGACCGTTCGATAAAACCGGGCGATACGATTTCACTGGGCGAGACGTTCGGCTGGATCCGCGAGCTGCGTGCGCGTTTCGTCTCGGTGGTCACGCGTGACGGCCGCGAATACCTGATACCGAACGAGGACTTCATCACGCGTGAGGTCATCAACTGGTCTTTCTCCGACGATCTCGTGCGTATCGATGTGCCTTTCGGCGTCTCGTATTCCTCGGATCCTCACCAGGTGATCGAGCTGGCCATCGAGGCCGCTTCTTCGGTGTCACGTGTGGAATCGTCGAAGAAGCCGGTCTGCTGGATGACCGAGTTCGGCGATTCCTCGCTCAATTTTCTGGTGCGCTTCTGGATTCGCGATCCGCAGAACGGCCTGACCAATATCCGCGGCCAGGTGTTGCTCGCGCTGTGGGACAGCTTCAAGGAGCACGGCATCAACATTCCGTTCCCGCACCGCGAGGTGATCATGCGTACGCCGGTGGAGGTGGCGCGGCCGTCAGAGGGGGATTGAGACCGGGCAACCCATGCGCGACACCCTCATCTACCTGGATCCCGACAGCCAGCTGAATCTGCAGAACCAGATTCGCCGCAAGCTGGTGGACGGCATCCTCTCGGGCGCGCTGCCGCCGGGGCACAAGCTGCCCTCCAGCCGCAAGCTCGCCCAGCAGCTGGATGTGGCCCGCAACACCGTGGTGCTGGCGTATCAGCAGCTGATCGCGGAGGGCTATCTCGTCAGCCGCGCGCGCAGCGGCATCTTCGTGAACGAGGAGATGCTGGAGACCCGGGTGGGCTATCGCGGCGAGGTGGTGCCGGCGAGCGCGGCCGAGTCCGATGCCTGGAAGAAGCGCACCAAGCGGCCGCTGCTCGCCAGTCGTGCCCTGGCCCAGGACCTGCCAAACTGGAACCGCTATCCGTATCCGTTCATCGACGGCAAGTTCGACGCCTCGCTGTTCCCGCTGGCCGAGTGGCGCGAGGCGTCCCGCCTGGCGCTGAGCGTCGACGACGTGCGCCAGTGGTCCGCCGGCAGCGGCGATGCGGACGACCCCATGCTGATCGAGGAGATCCGCAGCAAGATCCTTAGCCGGCGCGGCATCCAGGCGGGCTCCGACGAGATCCTGATCACCCTGGGCACCCAGAACAGCCTGTACCTCATCAGCCACCTGCTGGCCGATGCCAGCGTCACCGCGGCCATCGAGGAGCCCGGCAACAGCGAGATGCGGGAGCTGCTGCGCCAGAACGCGGCCCGCATCCGGCCCCAGCCCGTGGACGCCGAGGGCCTGGTGGTCGACGAGCATCTGGAGGACTGCGACCTCGTCTACGTGACGCCGAGCCACCAGGTGCCGACCGCCGTGCTCATGTCGGCGGAGCGCCGCCGCGCGCTTCTGGCGGCGGCGAAGCGCGACGACTTCCTGATCGTGGAAGACGACTACGAGTGCGAGATCAACTACCGCGACCAGCCGATCCCGGCGCTCAGAAGCATGGACGACAGCGGCCGGGTCATCTACGTGGCGAGCCTTTCCAAGGTGCTGGCCCCGGGCATCCGCCTCGGACTGATCGTGGCTGACGCCCAGTTCATCGAGCGGGCGCGGGCGCTCCGGCGCACCATCATGAACCACCCGCCGCTCAACAATCAGCGCGCGGTGGCGTTCTTCCTCTCGCTGGGTCATTACGATGCGCTGATGCTGCGCCTCGGCCGGGTGCTGCAGGAGCGGCGCATGGCGCTGCGCGACGCGCTGAACTGGATGCGCGGCGTGCCCATGGAGATATCGCCCGAGGTGGGCGGCACCACTTACTGGGTGCGCACGCCGGATCACTTCGACGTGGAGGGCTTCGCCCATGACGCCGCCCAGCACGGCATCCTGATCGAGCCGGTGCGTCATTACTACGCCGAGGCGGCGAATGCCGAGAACTGCTTCCGCATGGGCGTGACCAGCCTGCCGGTCGAGCAGATCCGCCCTGGCGTCACCCGGCTGGTGGAACTCATCAGAAAGCGGGTGAAAGGGCAGGTGGAGCATCTTTCCACTACCACCGGCGACTGGCTCAGGGGCGACGACCTTCTCGCCACCATGAGCGGCGCCACCATTCTCTACCGGGAGGTCTACGGCGCGCCCTGCACCATCACCTACCATCCCGATGGCGCCATGAGCGGCGTGCTCGGCTACTCCAACGAGGAGCGCGACCGCGGCCGCTGGCGCATTGCCGACGACGTCTTCTACCGCCAGTGGAGCCGCTGGAACTACGGCGAGGAGAAGGGTTACTCCATCGTCATCGACGAAGACCAGATCAAGTTCTTCAATGCCGAGGGGCAGATGGTGGATTCCGCGTTCCTGCTGCGCGGCAGCGACGCCACGGAGTCCGACCCCGCCGTCTGGACCGGCACGGACCGCGGATCTGGACCTATCTAGCACCACCGATCGCGGGTAGTTTGAGCCTCCGGATCCCGGGGGAGTGCACGGATGAGCGTGATCGGAATAGCTGCGCTGCAGCTGGAAGCCGCCAACGGCGACAATACGGATTCCATGGCGGCGGAGATCGACGCGGTGATGCGCCGGTTCCCGTGGGTGGACATGGTGCTGCTCGGCGAGCTGAACGCCTACGGCTCCGACCCGAACTACGCCCAGCCCATGCCGGGCGAGTTCGAGACCCGTTTCGCCGTGCTGGCGCGCCGGCACGGCATCTGGCTGGTGCCGGGCTCCATCATGGAGCGCGACGGCGACGCCTGCTACAACACCGCACCGGTGATCGATCCGGAGGGCCGGGTTGTCGCCCGCTACCGCAAGCAGTTCCCCTGGCGCCCCTACGAGAAGGGCGTGACGCCGGGCTCGGAGTTCGTGGTTTTCGACGTGCCGGGCATCGGGCGCTTCGGCGTCTCCATCTGCTACGACATGTGGTTCCAGGAGACGCTGCGCACGCTCGCCTGGATGGGCGCCGAGGTGATACTGCATCCCTCACTCACCAGCACCATCGACCGCGAGGCCGAGCAGTGCATCGTGCGGGCGAGCGCGGCCATGTACCAGTGCTACTTCGTGGACGTGAATCTGGCCGGCCCGCTCGGCGTCGGCGGCACCATCGTGGCGGGGCCGGGCGGCGAGGTGATCCACCAGGCCGGCAAGGGGCGCGAGATCATGGTGATGCGCCTGGACCTCGAGCAGGTGCGCGAGGCGCGCAGGAACGGCTGGCACGGACTCGGTCAGCCGCTGAAGAGCTTCCGCGACAGCCGCCTCGAGTTTCCGCCCTACGTGGAAGGGCACGACTCGGAGTATCTGCGCTCGCTCGGCCCGCTGGGCCCGGCGGCGTCCGCGCGCAAGGACGATAGCGGCTGATGCAGCCGGTCGCCCCCAACAGCATGGCGGCGCGGATCTTCCTCGCGTTCCTCGCGACCGCGGGGCTGTTCTACGTGAACATCATGCCGGCGATTGTCGACGGCCTGAAGGAAGGGCTCGACTTCACCGACCGCCAGGCCGGTTTCGCGGCGTCGGCCAATGTCTACGGTGCCGCGCTCGGCGCGCTGCTCATCGTCTTCATCGTGCGGCGCATCCGCTGGCGGCCGGTCGCCTACACGCTGCTCGCGACCCTGATCGTCATGGATCTTCTGTCGATGCTGGTCGCCGCACCCGGGATCATGATCGCCACGCGCTTCGTGCACGGCTGCGTGGGCGGCGCGCTGGTGGGCGTCGGCTTCTCGGTCATCGCGCGGACGCTGCATCCGGACCGCACCTTCGGCGTCCTGCTGTTCATCCAGTTCGGCCTCGGCGGCCTGGGTAACCTCTACATACCGCGGCTGGTCCCGGTGTTCGGCACCGACGTGCTGTTCCTGTCGCTGATCGCTTTCAGCCTGGCAACGCTGGCGATGGTGCCCTTCCTCGGCCCGTACCGGGCGAACCCGCAGGCGAGCCCCGTGGCCGATCCGAGGGCGGCGAAAGCCGCGCTCGCGCCGATCGCCCTCGTGCTCGCCTCGATCTTCCTGTTCCAGGCCGCCAACAACGGGCTGTTCGCCTTCATCATCGGGCTCGGCAAGTTCGAGGGCCTCACCCTCAACTTCATCACCATCACGCTGGCCGTGGCGGGCTGGATCGGGCTGGCGGGCGCCGGTCTGGTCATCGTCTTCTATACCCGTTACGGGCGCACCATCCCGCTGGCGGCCGCCATGCTGGTCACCATCGCGGCCACCTGGGCGCTGCACTACAGCGAGAGCGGCACCGTCTACCTGCTGGCGAACTGCGCCGTAGGCATCACCTGGGCGTTCTGCATGTCCTACCTGCTCGGCCTCGTCTCCGCCTTCGACGAGACCGGGCAGATGGCCGCGCTCGGCGGCTTCGCCTCGAAGCTGGGCCTGGCCAGCGGCCCGCTCGCGGGCGGTCTGCTGCTCGGCGACAACAATTACGGCCTGCTCATCAACCTGGCCGTCATCGCGCTGGTGCTCAGCACCATCGCCAGCGTGATACCGGCCCGACTGAAGGACCGGCCGGCGCCACCGGTGCCGCCGGTGTCCGATGCGCTGGCCGAAGAACTGGACTAGCGGGCGACCCGGAACTGGTACTACGCGACCTCCGGGGGCTCGGGTAATTTTCAATAACCGACGAAATCATCGAGCGGGATCGGGGGGAGAACCCAATGGAGAAGCAACTGGAATTGCGGCGCAAGCCGCTGGCCGTCGCCGTCACGGCGGCGTGCATGGCGATGTCGGCGAACGCGCCGGCTCAGGAAGGGGCCGGCCCGGTCATCGAGGAGATCCTGGTCACGGCCACCCGGCGCGAGGCGAGCGTTCAGGACATCCCGTACAACATCTCGGCGATGTCCGGAGACTACCTGGTCGACGTCCATAACGTCGTCAACCAATACGACGTGCTGCGGGCCATGTACGGCGTGACCGTCGTGGACCGGGGCTACCGGAACTCCGGCACGGTCAACAACATCGTCATCCGCGGCCTGAACGTGGATAACGGCGCGAACGGCGACATCATGCTGAACGCGGTGCCGACGGTGGCCACCTACTACGACAACACGCCGCTGTTCGCCAACTTCCTGGTGAAGGACATCGAGCGGGTGGAGGTGCTGCGCGGGCCCCAGGGCACGCTGTACGGTTCCGGGTCGCTGGGCGGCACGGTGCGCTACATCGCCAACGCGCCCGACCCCCAGGCCTTCGACGCCAGCGCCGAGGTGGATTTCGGCACCACGTCGGGCTCCGGCGGCAGCAACCTGGCCTTCGACGGCATGATCAACGTGCCCATCGGCGAGCGCACCGCGCTGCGAGCGGCCTACAGCCGCATCGACAACGACGGCGTCATCGACTACGTCAACGTCTACCAGCTGAACGAGTTCCGCGAGCCCCTGATCGACGTGGACGGCCAGTGCGTGGATCCCCGCGACGCCACCGACCAGCAGATCCTGTTCAACACCGGCTGCTTCCGGGAAGCGGAGGACGCCGACACCGTCGAGATCGACTACTACAAGCTGGCGCTGCGCAGCGACATCACGGACTCGCTGAGCGTGCAGCTGAACTATCACCGCCAGGAAGACGAGATCGGCGCGCGTCGCTCGACCACGGTGGGCGACAACGCCCAGCCGCCGGGGTCCGACCTGTTCTTCGCCTACGGCGACGACGACAGCGGCCAGGTGATCCTGGAACCGTCCTCGCGCGAGGTCGACCTGGCGAGCCTGGACGTGGAGGTGGACTTCGGCTTCGCCACGTTCACGTCGACGACTTCCACCTACGACCATACCGGCGTGGGCGAGAGCGACAACGGCGGCCTGTGGGCGAGCGGCGGGCGCGACTGGAACTTCCTGTTCTACGGCGGCCAGTGGCCGCGGCCCATCCAGCGTGCCGAGCGCGGCTACGAGGACGAGGCGTTCATCCAGGAGTTCCGCCTGGTATCGAAGACGGGCGAGAGCTTCGACTGGATCCTGGGCGCCTACTGGATGGACCAGGAGACCAGCGTCTACCAGCTGAGCTGGAACCCGGGCATGAATGTGTTCAAGAACGCCTGCCGTGACACGGGCGACGTCATCTGCACCGTCGGCGGCATCTACGGCGGCTTCTGGCCGCGCTTCTACGCCGGCGATCTCAGCGAGATCGACTTCGAGTACGTGCGCGACACCGATTACGAAGAGCGCGCCGTCTACGGCGAGGTGACCTATCACTTCAGCGATACCTTCCGTCTGACCGGCGGCTTCCGCTGGTTCGACAACGAGACGGTGAACGACACCATTCTCGGCTTCCCGCTGCCGCCGGGGTCCACCTCGCCGGCTGCGCCCCAGTCCACCGACAGCGACGACGACGTGCTGGTGAAGCTGAACGCCTCCTGGGATCTGAACCCGAGCGCCATGCTCTACACCACCTACTCGGAGGGCTACCGCCACGGCGGCGCCCAGGCGGTGCCCAGCCTGGAGAACGGCGATCCCTTCGGCGAGCCGAATGCCGAGGCCATCCGCACCTTCGAGTCGGACTCGGTGAAGAACTACGAGATCGGCATCAAGGGCGGCACGGATGCGTTCCAGTACACCGCCGCCGCCTTCTACGTGGACTGGGAGGACCCCCAGCTGAACACCACTTCGGCGTTCTTCGGGTTCTTCCTCGCCGCCAACGGCCAGGAGGCAACCACCCGGGGCATCGAGCTGGAATTCGAGGGCTACCTCACCGATACGCTGCACTACCGGGTGGGCTACACCTGGCTGGAGGCGGAGCTCGACAAGGACTTCGTCAGCCCGCAGACCGGGGCCGTGGTGGCGCCGCGGGGCTCCGACCTGCCGGGCGCGCCGAACAACACGCTGAGCTTCAACGTGGACAACCGCTGGCAGGTGGGCGCCGACATGGAGCTGGTCGCCGGGGTCAACGGCTACTACCAGAGCGAGGCGGAGAACTTCATCAACCAGTCGAGCGTGCTGAACGAGACCTACGACTCGTTCCTGCTGCTGGGCGCCTCGGCCTCGCTGACCCGCGACAACTGGCAGGCGACGCTGTACGTGCGGAACCTCACCGACGAGGAGGGCGTGAGCGGCGGCTTCCCGGCGGCCTACTGGAGCTACGACACCGGCATTTTCGAGAACTGGTACGGCAACGGCAATCGCCGGTTCATCGTGGAGCCGCGCACCATCGGGCTGAGGCTCGGTTACCGGTTCTAGGTGTCGCATAATGTCCGGGCCATGCGCCCGCATCATCCGGACAACCCGCCACCGGACGCGGCCTCCACGCTGGAGGCCCGCGTGCGGGAGCGGATGCGCAGCGGCGACCTCCGCGGCGCCGCCGCGGTCTGCCGGCAGCTGAATCATCAGCATGCGGATTACGCGCCGGGCTGGCTGGTGGCCAGTCAGCTCGCGCTGCGCATGCAGAACCCCGGCGGCGCGCTCGCCGCTGCCGGTAAGGCGCTCGAACTCGAGCCGGAACGCACCGTTCTGCTCTTGCAGCAAGGACTCTGTCTCGCGGCGCTGGGCCGCATGGAGGCACTCGGCGAACTCGTCGACCGGCTGCAGAGCCGTCGCCTGCGAACCGCGTTCGAGCATTCGACGCTCGGTCTGCTCCTCACCCGGCTGGAGCGCAGGGAGGAGGCCGTCACGCACTACCGCCAGGCCGTCGCGGCCGAGCCCGGACACGCCAAACATCACTACAACGTGGCGGCGCTGGAGCGCTCCCTCGGCCGCATCGAAGCGGCGGAGTCGTACTTCGACGAGGCCATCCGGCTCGACCCGAGCGACTACGAGGCATGGAAGATCCGCTCCGAACTCCGCGGGCAGACGACGGAGAACAATCACGTGGCGGCGCTCACGAAACTGCTGGAAGCGGGTATTAAAGATCCCCGCGGGCGCGTCCACATTCTCTATGCACTGGCAAAGGAGCTGGAAGACCTCGGTGAGCCGGCCCGGTCGTTCCGGTATCTGAAGGAGGGCGCGGACACGCGGCGCGAGTACATGCGCTACGACGTCGGCCGCGACGTCGAGACGATGGCCGCACTCCAGCGCGAATACGGCGCGCCTCGATTCGACGGCTCCGTGCCCGGCGACGACAACGGCGAGGCCATCTTCGTGCTCGGGCTGCCCCGCACCGGCACCACGCTGGTCGAGCGCATCCTCGCGAGCCACACCGACGTCTTCGCGGCGGGCGAACTGACGAACTTCGCCGAGCAGATGATGCAGCAGGTGCGAGCCGTCGGCGATGCGCCGCCGAAGGACCGGGACGAGCTGGTCAGGCGCAGCACGCAGCTGGACTTCGGCGCGCTCGGCCGCGCCTACATCGAGAGCACGCGGCC
>DASRVH010000006.1:0-16317 GCA_035655155.1 Woeseiaceae bacterium | reverse complement strand
CAGGGCGAAGCCCTGATCTTCAATGGCGAGGTCACCACCTACGCCGAACTCGACGAACGGGTGAACCGGGTGGCGAACGGGCTCGCCGCGGAAGACCTGCCGATCCAGACCCGGGTGGGCTATCTCTCCAAGAACGCGCCGAACTACTTCGAGATCGTCCTCGGCTGCGCAAAATCCCGCAACGTGATGGTCGCCGTCAACACCCGGCTGGCCGCGCCGGAGGTGAAATACATCCTGGAGGATGCGGATACGCAGATCCTTTTCGTGGGCAGGGAGTTCTACGCGATGATCGAGGCGCTGGAGGGCGAGCTCGCACGCATCGGCAAGATCATCGCCCTGGACGGCGGCCACGAGCGCTGGGAATCCTACGCCGACTGGCGCGACAAGCAGTCTGCCGAGGACCCGGAACTGCCCTACGACCCCGAGGACGACTTCGAGCAGCTCTATACCAGCGGCACCACCGGCCATCCGAAGGGCGTGCAGCTTACCCACGGCGCCTGGTTCCCGGCGGTGGATGCGGCCACGAAGGTGGACTGGGCGGCCTACGAGCCGGGCGAGACCGCGCTCATCTGCATGCCGGTGTTCCATGTGGCCGGCTCCAACAGCGGCCTGTTCTCGCTGATGCAGGGGACCCGCACGGTGATCGTGGCCGACTTCGATCCCCAGGAGATCCTGCGGCTGCTGGACGAATACGACGTCAACCACACCTTCTTCGTGCCGGCCGTGATCCTGGCGCTGATCCACCAGCCCAACGTGGGCGAGTTCGACTACTCGAGTCTGCGCAACATCGCCTACGGCGCCTCGCCCATCGCCGAGGCGGTGCTGCTGAAGGCGCGCGAGGTGTTCGGCTGCAACTTCACCCAGCTCTACGGCCTCACCGAGAACCTGGGCCTGGCCACCCAGCTGCCGCCGGCCGACCACGACCCCGCGCGGGGCAAGCTGCGCTCCTGCGGCCTGCCCTACGAGGGCTCGGAGATCCGCATCCTCGACGCGGACGGCAACGAGCTGCCCGCGGGCGAGGTGGGCGAGATCTGCCTGAAGTCGGACTGGCTGATGAAGGGCTACTGGAACCGGGCGGAAGCCACGGCCGAGTCCATGCAGGACGGCTGGTTCCACACCGGCGACGCGGGCTACTTCGACGAGGATGGCTATCTCTACATCCACGACCGGCTGAAGGACATGATCATCTCCGGCGGCGAGAACATCTATCCCGCGGAGGTGGAGAACGCGCTGTTCGCCCATCCCGCGGTGGCCGACGTCGCAGTCATCGGCGTGCCCGACGAGAAATGGGGCGAAGCGGTCAAGGCCATTGTCGTGCGCAAACCCGGCGAGGAGCTGACCGCCGGCGGGCTGATCGACTTCGCCCGCGAGCGCATCGCCCGCTACAAGGTGCCGCGCAGCGTGGACTTCGTCGACGAGCTGCCCCGCAACCCCAGCGGCAAGGTGCTGCGGCGAGAACTGCGCGAGCAGTACTGGCAGGGCCGCGACCGGCAGGTGTCGTGAGCGGCAGCAGCGCCGCCGATGAGGCCGACAGCGCCTACACCGGGGCTGGCGCTGAAAAGGCGGTCGCCGGCACCGCGGACGGCGGACCGGCGACCGCGTTCCAGCTGAAACGAGGCCGTCTGCTGCGAGCCGCGGCGGCCTGCTTCAACCGGAAGGGCTACAGCGGCACGTCGCTGCGGGACGTTGCGGACCGGCTCGGGATGACGGACGCCGCCATCTATCACTACGTCGCGGGCAAACAGGAACTGGTCTACGAGTGCTACCTGCGGGCGGCGGAGATCGGCGCGGCAGCGCTCGCGCGCGCCGTCGGCGAGGGCGGCAGCGGACTCGACCAGGCACGCCGTTATTTGCGCTATCACCTGGAGGCGATGTGCGGGGAACAGGGGCCGATCGCCATCATGAGCGAGATCCCGGCGCTGGCGCCCCGCCACAGCGAAGAGATCCTGCGCCGCTCCCGGGCGCACAGCCGGGCGTTCGAGGCCATCCTCGAGCAGGGCATCGGCGACGGCAGCATCGCGGCCTGCGACGTGCGCATGACCGGCAACGCCATCATGGGCGCGGTCAACTGGGTGCCGAAGTGGTTCCACGGCGACCCCGGCGTGGCGGCGCAGATCCTGGCCGAGTTCCCCGCCATCCTGACCCGGGGTCTGGCGCCGCGATGACGGAGACTTCGCGACTGGCCGCCCTGCTGGCATCACTGCCCGTGGCACTGCTTGCCGCCGCCCTGCCGCAGACCGGTGCGACGGAGGACGAGGCGCCGCTGCCGCTGTGGGAACTGGGCGCCGGCGTGGCGGCGACATGGACGCCCGATTATCCCGCGGCGGAGGATGCGAGCGGCCGTGCCCTGCCCTTCCCGGCCGTCGTCTACCGGGGCGACTTCCTGCGCATCGGCGATTCCAGCGTGGTGTCGGGCCGCCTGTTCCGCTCGCCCCGGCTGGAACTCGACGTGAGCCTGGACGGCTCGCTGGACGCCGAGAGCGACGACATCGACGCCCGCCGCGGCATGCCCGATCTGGGCTTTCTGTTCGAGGCCGGCCCGGAGCTCGAGATCGTCCTGAACGACCCGGCGGACGAGTCCCGCACGCTGAAGCTGGAGCTGCCGCTGCGCGGCGTCTTCTCCTGGGACGACGACGGCGTCCGCTCACGGGGACTGGTGTTCAACCCGGAGCTGGAGTACGAGAAGCCGGAGTTCGCCGGCACGCCCTGGGAGCTGTCTCTCAGCGTCGCGCCGGTGTTCGCGACGGAGCAACTGCACGACTACTTCTACACCGTGGAACCGGTCTACGCGACGCCGTCGCGGCCGGTGTACGAGGCGCGGGGCGGCTACCTGCAGACGGAATTCGGCGCCCGGCTGACCCGGCGCGACCCTAAACGCTTCCTGTTCGTGGGGCTGACTGTGAACGCCCACACCGGCTCGCGCAACGAGTCGAGCCCGCTCTTTCGCCGCGACCTGACCTGGGCGGTCTACGCCGGTGCGGTGTTCGCTTTCTGGCAGAGCGAGCAGCCGGCGCCGGACTGAGAGCACCCGCGCGGCGGGCGGACTCTAGTCCGCCGTCCCGGTCTCTTCCGCGGTGCCGCCCGCGTCGTGTTCGTCTTCCGCCAGGTCCTGGTCCAGCTCGTCCGGCAGCGTCTCCAGCTCGCCGAACTCGACGTAGCCCTGCAGGTACTGGTAGCGGCGCTGCAGCCGTTCCTCGATGGCGGCGTAATAGCGCGTGGCATCGACGGAACGGCCGTTGCGCAGGACCACCGTCATCGGCGCGCCGACCGATGCGCCGACGCGACCGGTACGCTTCTTCAGCCGCAGCTCGTCGATGCGGATCAGGCGCCGGACCAGCTTGCGGTCGCCGTATTTGCCGGAGAGGCGCTCGTACTCGGCCATGCCGGCGTCGAGCTCGGCGGGCGTGAGCCGGGGCTCCAGCTCCTCCATGACCCTCACCAGCTCGTCATGGCCCCGTTCCGCGGCGAGCCGGTACCAGGCGTAGGCCTTGGTCGCGTCGCGTTCGGTGCCCTGCCCGGTCAGGTAGAGATAGCCGACCATGTATTGGGCGTACTTGTCGCCGATCTCGACGAGGTCCTTGCGCCAGATCCTGAAGGCCCGCTCGTAATCGCCTTCCTGGTAGGCCCGTTCCGCCTTCTGCTGGATCTTCACCGTGCGGCTGCTGGGGGCGCTGCCGGGGAAGCGCTCCTGGGCGGCGGCGGCCAGGGTCCAGAAAGCCAGGGTCCAGAAGGCCAGTGCGGCCCCCAGGACCAGGCACGGCAATGCTCGTCGTGCCGGCATGCGTACGGTCGGCACCGGGAATCTCGTAGCCGTCATGGCGTGCTCCCCCTCTCCTTCATTCCGTGTCGCGGCGACGACGGGGGCGTATCCGAGGACTTGTCACCCGCTCCCTGCTGCGACAAAGTAGCTTAATTATGACCCAACATGCATCGCAACCGGTATTCATGGTGGTGATCGGCGAGATTACCGACCCGCAGAAGATGAAGGCCTACACCGAGGCCCTGGCGGAATCCCTGCTGTACGAGCAGCATCAGGGCTACTACGCGGCCATCGGCAAGCCGGTGGAGATGCTGGAGGAGGAATGGCCCTCCCATCAGGGACTGGTGCTGGCCCGCTTTCCCTCCGCCGAACAGGCCCGGGCGTTCTGGAATTCGGACAAATACCAGAACGAGATCAAGCCGCTGCGCGCCGGCGCGGGCCGTTTCACCGTGGGCCTGTTCGAGGAACTGCCGGTCCCCGGCCATATCGAATGGGGCAAGAGCGGCTTCTGAGCCGCGCCGGCCGGGCCTCACCCCGGGTCGCGGAATCGCGGCGAGCGCTTCTCCATGTTGGCCATCACGGCCTCGATCTGGTTTGGCTGCAGCATCAGCCCGGACTGAAGCTCCGCCTCCAGGGCGAGTCCCGTGGCGCCATCGCCCGCGAACACCTCTTCCAGCAGGCGTTTGCTGGCGCGGATCGCGTCCGGCGAACGGTTGGCGATCTCGGCGGCGAGGCCGCGGGCGGCCTCCAGGGGGTCGGACTTCACGGCGGTCACCAGGCCGAGTTCGGCGGCCTGTCTGCCGTCCACGATGCGCCCGCTGTAGGTCAGTTCCTTGAGTCGGTCCAGCGGCATGATGCCGCGCAGCGTATGCGTGAGGCCCATGTCCGGGATCAGCCCCCACTTGATCTCCATGACGGAAAGACGGGCGTCCGGGGCGGCATAGCGGAGGTCGGCTCCTAGCGCGATCTGCAGTCCGCCGCCGAAGACCACGCCCTCGAGCGCCGCGATTACCGGCACCGGCAGCGCCTTCCAGACCCAGGCCGGGCTCTGGAACTGGTTGGCCGGCGTATCGCCGCGCGGCTGCATGGCTTCGGCGGCGAAGCCGGGCCCTCCCTCCTGGGGCTGCGTGAAGGTGGAGGTATCGATGCCCGCGGAGAAGTTGCCGCCCTCGCCCCGGAGCACCACCGCACGCACGTCCTTACGGCCGGCCAGCGACTCGCCGGCCTCGATGATGGCCTCGAACATCTCCCGGTCCAGCGCGTTGTACTTCTCGGGGCGGTTCAGCGCCACCTCCGCCACGTGGTCCCTGACCTGGATGGTCACGCGTTCACTCATATCCGGCTCCGTCTCCGCGACTGTTAACATCGATCCACGCACGGGAGGATAGCGATGCCAGAGCTCGACCGCACCATTTACGGCACGGAAACCCCGCGCCCGAGACTGTCTGCGGCTGTCGCCGCGACGGCCGCGCTGGTGCTGCTGGCCGCCTGCGCCGGCAGGGCGCCGGTCGAGCCGACTCCGACCGCGGAGAAGAGCCGCGCAGCCGAAGTGGACCGCGCGACGGCCACCGAATACCGGATCGACACGGAGGCCTCCCTGCTGCAGCTCCACGTCTACCGCGCCGGGCCGCTGGCCCGGCTGGGCCACAACCACGTGGTCGCCAGCCGGGATCTGCAAGGCAGTATCTGGTACCGGGACCGGCAGGGCCGCTCGGGGTTCCGGATCAGCCTGCCGGTGGCGGAGCTGACCGTCGACGAACCCGCGTTGCGCGAGGCCGCCGGTGACGACTTCCCGGGCGAAATTCCGCCCGAGGACGTCGAGGCCACCCGCCGCAACATGCTCGGCGAGTCGGTGCTGGATGCGGCCCGCCATCCGGAAATAATTGCCGAACTGGTGGCGGTCGAGGGCAGCGGCGAGGCACTGACGGTGACGGTGGCGCTGACGATCCGCGGCCGGCGCCGGCTGGTGGACTTCCCGGTGCAGTTGCGAGTCGACGAGGGCCGGCTGGTGGCCAGCGGCGAAACCACGGTCAGTCATGCCGCGCTCGGCCTCGAGCCGTTCAGCGTGATGGGCGGCGCGCTCTCCGTGGCCGAGGATATCGGCGTGCGCTACCGGGTGGTGGCGCGCCGGCGCTGAGCCGTCACTGCAGCTTCAGCAGCACCCAGGCGGCGGCATCCGCCGCGGTCTCCTTCACGGCCCGCCACCAGCCCCAGTCGTTCTGGCGTTCCCACTCGCGCTGCGACTCGAAGACGACATAGGCTTGGATGGCCTCGATGTCCTCGGCGCTCAGACGGTTCTCGAAGCTGGGCATGCCGGCCCCCGCCAGCAGTCCCTCGCCCACGATCCGGCCGAAGATCTCGTGCCGGTCGGGCGTCAGGTAGCGCAGGTCGGGGATCAGGCCGCCACCGATCACACGGATGCCATGACAGACGGAGCAATGACGGGCGTACTGATCGAAGCCACGCTCCAGCGTCTCGTCGCTCGCGTCGAGCGCCGGCGGCTCGGGCATCTCTGCCAGGGACACCGGGCCGGGCGGAGGGTTTCCCGCTGCATCCAGCCGGTAGGCGAGCATCCGGCCCGTGGCACCGCCGACGGCATCGTCGTTCATCGCACCACCGTACAACGCCATGGAGCCTCCCCAGCCAGCCAGTACCGCGACATACTGCTCGCCGTCCACCTCGTAGCTGACTGGCGCCGCCACGATGCCGTTGTTTGCCGGCGCCTGCCAGAGCCGCTCGCCGTCCGCCGCCCGGTAGGCGCTGAAAAACCCCATGGCGTCGCCCTGAAAGACGAGACCGCCCGCCGTGGCGAGGGTGCCGCCGTTCCAGGGGTGTTCGTGGGGCACCCGCCAGGCGGCTTCCTGGCGCACCGGGTCCCAGGCCAGCAGGGACGCCTTCACCAGCTGCTGATACATGCTGCGCTCGATGTCGGGGCCGAGCTGCATCGGTGTGGTGCCTTTCGCCATGTCGGTGCCGGTCTGCCAGTAGGTCGAGGCGCGGGGCGAATCGGGGTCGGCGACATAGGTGGCGGGTGCATCCATCGCCGGAATGTAGACCAGACCGGTCTGCGGGCTGTACGACATCGGCTGCCAGTTGTGGGCGCCCGACGGCGACGGGAAGGTCAGCCGGGGCTCGTCAGAATAGCGTGCGTCCGGCGTCTCCACCGGCCGGCCGGTCTCCGGGTCCACATGGGTGGCCCAGTTGATGCGCACGAAATTCTCGGCACTGATGAAGCGGCCGTCGCGGCGGTCCAGCACGTAGAAGAAACCGTTCTTGGGTGCCTGCATGATCACCGGCACGGTCTCGCCGCCCATTTCGATGTCGGCCAGGATCATGTGCTGGGTCGCGGTGTAATCCCAGGTCTCTCCGGGCGTCGTCTGGTAGTGCCAGACGTACTCCCCGGTATCCGGGCGCAGCGCCACGATGGAGGACAGGAACAGGTTGTCGCCGCCGCCCGGGCTGCGCTGCGCCTGGTTCCACGGCGAACCGTTGCCCACGCCCACGTAGAGCAGGTCCAGTTCCGGGTCGTAGGCCATGGAGTCCCACACGGTGCCGCCGCCGCCGAGCTTCCACCACTCGCCGTTCCAGGTCTCGGCCGCCATGGCCATGACCTCGTTCTCGAAGCCGTCGGCCGGATTGCCCGGCACCGTGTAGAACCGCCAGATCATCTCGCCCGTGTCCGGATCGTACGCGCTCAGGTAGCCGCGCACGCCGTACTCGCCGCCGCCGTTGCCGATCAGCACCTTGTTCTTCACCACCCGCGGCGCGCCGGTGATGGTGTAGGGCTGGGACTGGTCGACGGTGACCCGCTCCCAGAGCTTCTCGCCGGTGACCGCGTCCAGTGCAACCAGACGACCGTCCAGCGTGCCGAAAAAGATCTTGCCCTCCCACACCGCGACGCCACGGTTCACGGCGTCGCAGCAGGCGTTGCGGCCGGTGGCCCGCGGCACCCGCGGGTCGTGGCTCCAGAGCTTCTCGCCGGTGCGCGCATTCAGCGCGAAGACCATGCTCCAGGAGCCGGTGACGTACATCACGCCGTCGACCACGATCGGCGTGGCCTCCTGACCGCGCCGCGTCGGCAGCTCGAAGGACCAGGCGAGTCCCAGCGCGTCCACGTTTTCCGTATCCACCTGGGCCAGCGGGCTGAAGCGCTGCTCGCTGTAGGTCCGGCCGTGGGTGAGCCAGTTGCCCGGTTCGCCGTCGGCCTCGACGATGCGCTCGCCGGCGACGCGCTGCAGCGACTCCCGCGTCTGCTCGTCCATTGCCGCGGCAACGGCCGGCGGCGGCACCATGGCGAGGAGCGCCAGGAATAGCGGCGCCCGGCCCGAATTCAACCGATCCATCAGCTATCTACCCCCTCAAAGCGACAGCGTACATCTCCCGTTCGACACGACCGTGACGCCCCGCGCCGGCACCCGGCAGCGGAACGAGATCACATTCCCATCCTGCCACATCTCCGTGAGTATCCGCTCGCCCGGGAACACCGGCGCCGAGAAGCGCGCGTCGAAGCCTGTGATCAGCGTGTGGTCGTACTCGCACACCGTCTTCAGGACGGCGTGGCAGGCGAATCCATAGGTGCACAGACCGTGCAGGATCGGCCGGTCGAAACCGGCCCGGGCGGCGAGCGCCGGATCGGCGTGGAGCGGATTGCGGTCGCCGTTCAGCCGGTAGAGCAGCGCCTGTTCCGGCCGCGTGGCGAGTTCGCAGGTAAGATCCGGCTCCCGCTCCGGCTCCGGGTGTGGCGCCGGGCCCGAGCCGGCCGGACCGCCGAAACCGCCGTCGCCGCGGGCGAATATCGTATTGCCGAGGGTGAAGAGAGCCGTGTCGTCCCGCGCCAGGCGGCCCTCGGTCTCGGTGAGGATTATGGCCCCCTTGCCCTCCCCCTTGTCGTAGGCCGCCGTCACCCGGGAGTCCAGCAGGAGTTCGCCGGCCGGCGGCAGCGGCCGGTGCAGGGCCAGGCGCTGCTCGCCGTGCAGCACACGGGAGAAGTCCCAGCCGCTTGCGTCCAGATAGCCGGCGAAGCCGTCGGCCCGGAGCACGGTGGAGAGGGTGGGCACGGTCTTCAGCGAGCGCCGCTCGCAGACGTAGCCGAGCTCGCGCTCGTCGGTCGGGTTCTGGCCGAAGCCGACGCTCAGGGCATAGAGCAGGGTCTCCCGATCGGTCCAGGCCACCGGCTCGTCCGTCGCCCGGCAGGCCATCAGTCTGTCGTAGTCCAGTGCCATCTCCGTAGTCCGCTCCGTGGTCGGCCGCTCGGCCGGCTCAATGCTCGTCCTGCCACCAGGGATAGAACGGCGGCATGTCCTCCGAGACCCGCAGCGGGAACCGCGGCTTGCGTTTCTGCAGAAAACTCGTGACGCCCTCCTCTGCATCCGCGGACTGCCCCATGTGCCAGATCGCCCGGGACTCGAGCAGATGTGCCTCGCGCGGCCCGGACGCCCCGAGCATGCGCCAGACCAGCGCCCGCGCCAGTGCCACCGACACCGCGCCGGTATTCTCCGCGATCTCCGCCGCGAGCTCCCGGGCCCGCGGCAGCAGCGCATCCTGCCCGAGCACCTCGGAGACGAGGCCGGCTTCCCGCGCCTCCTCCGTGCCGAAGACCCGGGCGGTGGCGAACCACTCCATGGCCTTGCTGACGCCGACGATGCGGGGCAGAAACCAGCTCGAGCAGGCATCGGGCGCGATGCCGCGGGCGAGGAAGACGAAGCCAAGCTTGTTGTCCGGCACCGTCAGCCGGATGTCCGCCGGCAGCGTCATGGTCAGGCCCACGCCCACCGCCGGCCCGTTGATGGCCGCGATGATCGGCTTCGGGCAGTCGAACATGGCCAGCGTGACCCGGCCGCCGCCGTCGCGGTGCGCCTCGGCGCTGCGTTCGGCCCGGTTGAAGGTGTCGCCTCCCGATTCCAGATCCGCGCCGGCGCAGAACGCCCGGCCGGCGCCGGTCAGGATCACCACCCGCACGTCGTCATTCCGGCCGGCCCCCGCATAGGCCTCGATCAGCGCATCGCGCATGGCGGGGTTGAAGGCATTCAGCCGGTCCGGCCGGTTCAGCGTGACGGTCATCACGCCGTCGGCCACCTCGACCAGGACGGGCTCGCTCATCCGTCCCGGGCTCCCGCCCGCCGCGCGTAGTCCCAGGCGATCTCGGCCAGAGGCTGCACCGAACGCGCCGACTGCTTCGCGTGCTCGCTGGCCGCCGTGCCATCGCGCACCCGGCCGGCGATGCCCTGCAGGATCGCCGCAATGC
The DNA here is from genome assembly GCA_035655155.1 of Woeseiaceae bacterium. Taxonomy (GTDB): domain Bacteria; phylum Pseudomonadota; class Gammaproteobacteria; order Steroidobacterales; family Woeseiaceae; genus Lentisalinibacter. The sequence continues at coordinate 6,313 of DASRVH010000006.1, read as the reverse complement.
GGAAGAAGTTGTAGGCGGCGTAGAAATCCCGGTTCTCGATGCCGTCGCGCCCCGTGCGCTCGCAGTACCTATCGACGTACTCGTCCTCGGTGGGGATGCCGAGCGATTTCAGGTCCCTGTCCTTGAGACCGCTGGAACCGACGCCGAGCGGCGGCATCTGCCAGCTCATGAGATGGTAGGTGAAATCGCCCAGCGGGTGCCCGATGGTGGAGAGCTCCCAGTCCAGCACGGCGATCACCCGCGGCTCCGTGGGGTGGATGATCATGTTGTCCAGGCGGAAATCGCCATGGACGATGCTGGAGGAGTCGTCTTCCGGGATGTTCTCGGGCAGCCACTCGATCAGGCGGTCCATCTCGGGAATCTTCTGCGTCTCCGAGGCGTAATACTGCTTCGACCAGCGCGATAACTGGCGGGCGAAATAGTTGCCCGGCTTGCCGTAGTCCTCCAGGCCGGCCGCCACGTAGTCGATGGAATGCAGCGTGGCGATGGTCGCGTTGACGTTGTCGTAGATGGCGCTGCGCTCGTCCGGCTCCAGCGCCGGCAGGTCCAGCTCCCAGAATATGCGCCCGTCCACGCAGTCCATGATGTAGAACATCGTGCCGACTACGCTCTCGTCCTCGCACAGCACGTAGGGCCGGGGCACGGGGAAGTCCTGCTCGTACAGCGCGCTGATCACCCGGAACTCGCGGTCCACCGCATGCGCCGAGGGCAGCAGCTTGCCCGGCGGTTTGCGCCGCAGCACGTACTGGCCGGAGGGCGAACTGAGCCGATAGGTGGGATTGGACTGGCCGCCGCGGAACTGGCGCACCGTCAGCGGACCCTCGAAGCCCTCCACGTGCGCGGCCATGTACTCCTCGAGGGGCGCCTCGTCGAAACGGTGGGCCTCCACCACCTCCTTCGTGCCGGAGAATTGTTCCTGTCTGCTCGCCAAGGCTATGCCCCTCCCTTCGCCCGCGGTTCGACGAAGAAATCCGGATAAGGCTCGTTCTCGGGCACGACCCGGTAGGACGTGAGATCGGTGATGCCGACGCTCTCCAGCACCTCGTCGTCCACGCAGAAGTTGCCGGTGAACTCCCGGCTCGGACGCGTGAGGATCACGTGGGCCGCATCCGCCATCACCTCCGGCTTCAGCGAGTGGGCCACCATGTCGTCGCCGCCGAGCAGGTTCTTCACCGCCGCGGTAGCAATCGTGGTGCGCGGCCAGAGCGCGTTCACGGCCACGCCCTTGTCGCGGAACTCGCCGGCCATGCCCAGCACGCACAGACTCATGCCGAACTTCGCCATCGTGTAGGCCACGTGAGGCGCGAACCACTTCTCCTCCATGTTCAGCGGCGGAGAGAGATTCAGGATGTGCGGATTCTCGGCCTCCAGCAGGTGCGGCAGGCAGGTCTTGGAGACCAGGAAGGTGCCGCGGGTGTTGATCTGGTGCATGAGATCGTAGCGCTTCATCTCCGTCTGCAGCGTGCCGGTCAGCGAGATGGCGCTCGCGTTGTTGACGCAGATGTCGAGCCCGCCGAAGCGCTCGACCGTAGCCGCCACGGCGGCCTGAACCTGCTCCTCGTCGCGGATATCGCAGACCACGGGCAGCGCCTGGCCGCCGGCGGCCTCTACCTCCTCGGCCGCCGTGTAGATGGTGCCCGGCAGCTTCGGGTGCGGCTCCGCCGTCTTGGCGGCGATGGCGACGTTGGCGCCGTCCGCCGCGGCCCGCTTCGCGATGGCCAGGCCGATGCCGCGGCTGGCCCCGGAGATGAATAGCGTCTTGCCTTCGAGTGTGCTCATGGTGTGACGGCCCCTCCCGGTCGTGTTTTGTAATGATTCATGATAACTCAGTCCTCCGCCCCTGCCGCGGCTCCGGGCAGGCGTGCGAGGTAGTCGATGACCGCAGCGGTGAAGGCGTCGTTGCGGTCGCCCGCCACCATGTGATCCGCGCCCGCCACGTTGACGTAGTCCGCTCGCGGGATCACCTCCAGCGTGTGCCGGACGCTCGTCTCGTCCATCACTTCGGAGAGCCCGCCGCGGACCAGCAGCACCGGCACACTGATGCGGGCGGCGGCCCGCTCCACGTCGGCGAACTCGGCGATGTGGCCGGACTCCGAGGCGTGGTCCAGCATGCGGGGGTCCCAGTGCCAGCGCAGCCGGCCGTCGGCGCTCTCGCGCAGATTCTTGATCAGGCCGCTGGGGTCGCGGGGCCGCTGCCGGTGCGGCAGATAGGCCGCGACGGCGTCGGCGGCCTCCCGCAGGTCGGCGAAGCCGTCCGGGTGGGCGCTCATGAATTCGAGGATGCGGGCGACGCCGGCCCGGTTCATGGAAAGACCCACGTCCACGAGGATCACCGCCCGCACCAGGCCCGGCACCATCTCGCCGGCCGCCAGCATCGAGCCGATGCCACCGAGCGAGGCGCCCACCAGGACCGTCGGGCGGTCCAGGGCGCGCAGCACGGCCGCGATGTCGGCCGCGACGGCGCGAAAGCTGTAGTCGCCGTCCGCCACCCATTCGCTGTCGCCGTGGCCGCGGTGGTCGAGGGCGATCGCTCGCAGGCCCGACGCGGCGAGCAGGCGCGCCGTATCCGACCAGGCATGGCGGGTCTGGCCGCCGCCGTGCAGCAGCAGAACCGGCGGCGCGCCGGCGGCGCCCCACCCTTCCGCGGCGAGGCGGTTGCCGGCCGAGCCGGCATAGGTCAGCGACTCCGGGGTCTCGTTGTTGTTTGCGCTGTGTCCGCGTGGGTCGGCAGGGATAAGCGTCTCTCCTGGTCCGGCGGGGGTACTCGGCGCGGCGGCGCCGCGCGAGGCGGCGCAAGAATGCGGCGGGGCCGGGCAAATGTCAAAATAGCCGGATACCGAATCACCAGCAGCAGCAGCAGAGGGGACCCGGCCATGGCAGTCGGCAGCTACCGGCAGATGACGGAGGGTCTGCGTTTTCCCGAAGGACCGATCGCGATGCCGGACGGCAGCGTCCTCCTGGTGGAGATCGCCCGCGGCACGCTCTCACGGGTCACCGAGCGCGGCGAGGTCGAGGTGGTGGCCGAGACCGGCGGCGGCCCGAACGGCGCGGCCATCGGGCCGGACGGTCACTGCTACGTCTGCAACAACGGCGGCCTGCGCTTCGCCGAATCGGGCGGCTTGCTGATCCCGGTGGGCACAGCCGGCGACGGCGAGTACGAGGGCGGCTCGATCCAGCGCATCTGCCTCGATTCGGGCGCGGTGGAGACCCTCTATACCCATTGCGGCGACGTCCCGCTGCGCGGGCCGAACGACATCGTGTTCGATGCCGCGGGCGGCTTCTGGTTCACCGATCTGGGCAGGAACACCGGGACAGGCGAGGACCTGGCCGCGGTCTATTACGCCCTGCCCGACGGCTCGCGCATCGAGCGCGCGCTGTTCCCGCTGCACCACGCCAACGGCATCGGACTGTCGCCGGACGAGAGCGTGCTGTACGTCGCCGAGACCTGGACGGGGCGGGTCTACCACTATCCGATCACCGCTCCGGGCACGGTGGGCTGCGGCGCCGACACCGTGGATCCCGCGCGCCTGCTCTACGGCGCCCCCGGCCTGCAGCTGTTCGACTCCCTCGCCGTGGACGGCGCGGGCAACGTCTGCGTGGCCACGGTGATCAACGGCGGCATCACGGTGATACCGCCCACCGGAGGGCAGGCGGAACACCTGGCGCTGGACGACCCCTACACCACCAACATCTGCTTCGGCGGCGACGGGCTGGGCACCGTCTTCGTCACCCTGTCGGGCACGGGGCGGCTGGTCTCGTTCGACTGGCCGCGGCCCGGCCTGGCGCTCAACTTCCTGAATCGCTGAGCCGAAAGTCGCGCACAATCACTATGCTATGATCCGGGACCGCCCGGACGGCGAGCGCCCAGCGCCACTACTCCATGGTCGAATCCTTCCACCCCGTCGCCAGAGTCTCCGATATCCCGAAGAAACAGTGCCGGAGCTTCACCGTGGCGGGCAGCGACATCGTGGTGGCTCACACGAAGGACGGATTCTTCGCCGTGGCGGACCTCTGCACTCACGCCGAGACCCGGCTGAGCCAGGGCCGGCTGAAGGGCTGTCGCATCGTCTGCCCGCTGCACGGCGCCGCCTTCGACCTGCGGGACGGACGCGTCGTCAAGGGACCGGCCATGCTGCCGGTCAGGCCGTATCCGGTGCGCATCGTCGGGGATATGCTGGAGGTGAGCGTGACCTGACGCCGACGCCGCGCCGCGATGCCGGAACGGACCCACAAAAAGATTAGAGACAGAGCAGGACCAGGACCGAGACATGCCTACAGCCGATATCAACAACCACAAGATGTACTACGAGATCCACGGCGAGGGGCCGCCGGCCATCTGCATGGGCGGGTGGGGCACCTTCTGCCACGGCGGGGAACGCCACCTCGCCCGCGGCCTGACCGATGACTACTCCGTGCTCATCATCGACTACCGGGGTATCGGCGAATCGGACGACGACCTTTCGGTGGAGCCGTCCATGGACCTGTACGCCGACGACGTCATCGGCCTGCTAGAGCACCTGGGCTGGACGAACGTGCACTTCGTCGGTCTGGTGGGCATGGGGGCGTGCATCTCGCAGATCGCGGCCATCAAGCGCCCGGATCTGGTCCGCTCCATGGTGAACATGGGTGCCTGGGTCCGCTGCGACGATTTCCTCGCCGATCAGCTGCAGCTGTTCAGCGACGTCCACCGGGATTCCGGCTTCTACGCGTTCCAGAAGTTCGTGACGGTGATGTCGTTCCTGCCCGAGTACTACAACGCCCACAAAGACAAGCTGCTCGGCCCTGAAGGCGGGTGGAAGGAACTGAACGGCCGGCAGGAAGCCCACGCCCGCTTCGTGCAGGCCTGCATCGCCCACGACGTGGCCGACCGGCTCGAACGCATCAAGGCGCCTTCTCTGATCATCCATGCGGGCCAGGACCTGGTGACAAGCCCCCGCACGACGCTGCCCCTCGAGGAGGGCATCCCGAACGCCCGTGGCGTCATGATGGAGGACGTCGCCCACGTGGTCGCGGGCAAGGACCAGAAGATCCGCTTCTGCGACACCCTGCTGCCGTTCCTGGCCGAACACTGAGCCGCCGCGGAGGGCGCAGACGATGGACGCGATACTGAAGGGCATACGAGTCGTCGACCTGGGCCGCTACGTCGCCGGACCCTACTGCGCCACGCTGCTGGGCCACCTGGGCGCCGAGGTCATCCGGGTGGAGAAGGTTGGCGGCGGCGAAGACCGCTATCTGGCTTCTCTCGCCGATTCCGGCGAGGGCGCGCTGTTCCTGCAGACCGGGGTGAACAAGCGAGGCATGACCCTGGACTTCTCGAAGCCGGAAGGGGGCGAGATCCTCAAGCGGCTGGTGGCCACCGCGGACGTGGTGGTCGCGAACCTGCCCGGCGCCGCCCTGAAGCGCTACGGGCTCGACTACGCCACGCTCAGGAAGATCCGCCCGGACGTGATCGTGGCCAATCAGAGCACCTTCGGCGACCAGGGTCCCTGGGCAGACCGGCCCGGCTTCGACGGGCTCGGCCAGGCGATGTCCGGCGCCGCCTGGTTCGGCGGCAGGCCGGGCGAGCCGTCCAAGGCGGCGGCGCCCTGGGTGGACTTCTCCACTGCAGCACTGTCCGCGATGGGCGTGCTCGCCGCGCTGATGCACCGGCGCGACACCGGCGAGGGCCAGCACGTCGAGGCGACGCTGCTCGGCACGGCGCTGGCCGTGTTCGGCACGATGCTGACCGAGGAAGGCGCGCTGCACCTCGGCCGTCAGCCGGCCGGCAACCGTTCCCAGCACGCGGCGCCGGCGGACATGTTCCCCACCCGGGACGGCCACGTACTGGTGCAGATCGTCGGCGACGGCCTGTTCCGGCGCTGGGCGGAACTGGTGGGCGCCAACGAATGGCTGGACCACGACAACCGTTTCGACACCGACCAGTCCCGCGGCGACAACCGGGACCTGATCTGCGAGCGCATGGCGGACTGGTGCCGGGACAAGACCACGAAACAGGCGCTCGCCGCGCTGGCGAAGGCCGGCCTGCCGGCGGCGCCGGTGCTGAGCCCGGCCGAGGCGCTGGATCATCCCCAGGTGAGGGCCATGGGCGTGCTGAAGCCGGTCTCTTTCCCCGGCGCGCCGAAAGACGTCCCGGTGGCCGATCTGCCCCTGCGCCTGTCGGCGAACGCGAGCGGCATGCGCGAGCGCCCGCCGCTGCTGGGCGAACACACCACCGAGATACTGACCGAGCTGGGCTACAGCGAGCAGGAGATCGCGTCGCTGCGCCACGACGAGGTCATCTGACTAGGCGCAGCCCCTGCGCTCCAGCGCCGCG
>DASRVH010000005.1:0-66746 GCA_035655155.1 Woeseiaceae bacterium | reverse complement strand
ACGGTCATGCTGCCGTCGATCTCCGTGACCTCGCGATGCATCACCTCGCTGACGGGCACCCATTTTCTTTCAACCATGATCACTCCTCTCTGTTCGTCGGCGGCAGGACGGCTTCCATCCCCTCACAACTGCTCCTCCACGACCTCGGTCAGCTTCTGCGCCTGACTCGTGACGCCTACGGCGTCCTCGACATCGATCTGGATGGCGATGCCCGTGCCGGGTTTCTCGTCGAATTCCCCCACCTCGCCGATGTGCTCCAGGATGTGGCGACTGAGATGCTGCTCCACCAGCATCATGACCACGTCGCGCTGCGTGGAGAGCGTAAGACCCAGGAAGGTCTTCTTCTCCTTGGAGCCCTCGCCCCTGGCGTTGTTCACCACGGTGCAGCCGGTGGCACCGGCCTCCCGTGCCGCCTCCATGATGGCGTCGGTCTTGTCGTCCTCGACGAAGGCGATGATGAGCTTGAAATGCATGATGTTATTCCTCTTCCGAAGCGATGGCCGGCGGATCCGGCCCGTCGCCGCCCGCCGCCCTGCGCGCCCCCAGCCACTGCGACAGCTGCGCGTAACCGAGGACACTCATGATAGGGAACAGGGCGGCGAACGCGACCAGACCGAAACCGTCCAGGAGGGGGCTGCGCCCGGGAACGGACTCCGCCAGTCCGAGCCCGAGCGCCGCCACCAGCGGGACGGTGACCGTGGACGTGGTGACACCGCCGGAGTCATAGGCCAGCGGCACGATGAGCCGCGGCGCGAACCAGGTCTGCACGATGACCACTGCATACCCGGCCATTATGTAGTACGGGAGGGGCGTGCCGGTGACGATCCGGAAACAGCCCAGTGTCACGCCCACCGCGACGCCGAGGGCAACGGCCACCCGGAGCCCCCAGGGGTGGATGGCGCCGCCGGAGACGTCCCTGGCTTTCAGCGCCACGGCCAGTACGGCGGGCTCTGCGAGCGCGGTGGAGAAACCGATGGAGAAGGCGAAGGCATAGACCCAGTAGTAGTCGGACCAGCGGATGTGTCCGATCTCGCCAATAGCGGCGCCCACACCGCCGATCAGCGCCGGATCGGTGAGCTGCTCCGCCATCATGCGCCCCAGCGGGAACAGCGCCTCCTCCAGCCCCACCAGGAAGCAGCCGAGCCCGACGACCACGAGCACGAAGCCGGCTAGGATCCGGTTGCGGTCGGGCATGCGGCCGCCGATCACCAGCCACTGGAACACGAACAGGAAGGCGGCGATGGGCAGCACGTCCAGCGCGGTGCCACCGACGATGGCGAGGCTTTCGATGATCAGGTCCAATTGATCACCATCCCGTATCCCATGACGAAGAGGATCGGCGTCAGCGAGGCGAATGCGATCAGACCGAAACCGTCCAGCATGGGGTTTCGGCCCTGCAGGGAGGAAGCCAGCCCAACGCCGAGTGCGGCTACCAGCGGTACCGTGACCGTCGAGGTGGTCACGCCGCCGGAGTCGTAGGCGATCCCCACGATATCCGCCGGCGCGATGATGGTCATGGCCATCACCAGCCCGTAGCCGCCGATGATCATGGCCGGCAGCGACCAGCCGGCGATGATGCGCATCACGCCGAGAACCAGCGCGACGCCCACTGCCAGTGCCACGGTGATGCGCAGCCCGCCCGCGTATCGGCTCTGGGACTCCGGCGAGGCCTCGATGATCCCGGCGGCAGCAGCGATCTTCCCGGCCTCGGCCGCCACGGCGATCAGCGCCGGCTCGGCCACCGTCGTGCCGAAACCGAGTGCGAACGCGAAGGCGATCAGCCAGAAGACACTGCCCTTGCGCGCGAGCGCATGCGCCAGATTCTCCCCGACCGGGAACAGCGCCAGTTTGAGGCCGTAGATGAACAGGGTGAGACCGATGACCACGAGCACGACGCCGCCGGCGAGCGGTGCCAGCCTTGCCGCGGGCTGGCGCAGCACCAGCAGCTCGAACACCGCGATGACCACGACGATGGGAGTCAGGTCACGCAGGCTGTCACGGAGATCGCGCCCGAGCGCACGGAGGACGTCAAACATGGCGCTAAGCGTCTCTCCCCTGTTGTCGGTCGGCTACCGGTCGATCAATGGTCGAGCGACGGCCAGTCGTCAGCCTGCCACCGGCCGTCCTGCCGGCCGCCCCGCGCGGCCTCAGTGATCCAGGGCGTCCGCCTCGTTGCAGATGAACCGGTACAGGCTCTCGTAGGACGACTGCACGGAAGGACCGAAGATCGGGTCGTGGGACTGGTCGGACTGGCCCGGCAGTGCATCCCAGTCCTCGTCGGCGAGCAGCTCGTCCGCCAGCGTGAACAGCGCGGCCTCTTCCCAGCGCATGTGGTCCCTCAGCCTGCGCACGTAGTCCGCGGCGGCGGCGGCGAGTTCGTCGCGGCGCACCACGGAGCCCGCTTCCACCGCGTCGAGCGCCTCCCGAAGCTGGATGCCGGCATGGCCCAATTCGTCGTGCTCCTCGAGGATGCCCTCGATACCGCTCAGCATATCGGGAGCCACGATCTTCAGTCGGTGATAGATGCGATCCTCGCGCGGATGGTGCACCGAGTCCGGGTATGAGGTCATGTAGCGCATGATGTCATGGGCCAGCTCGTAGTCGGGCTCGAGGCCGTCGGCGATCCGGCGTGTCTCCTTCTCCAGCAGCTGGAGCAGGACGGCGATGTTGCGGTGATCGTCCCGTAACTGGGCGAGGACTGTGGAAACTGGTGTCGGCATAGTTCGTTCCTGACGGGTCTTCCCGGACGTGCCCGCGAAACCGGGCCGGCGGTGCCTTCCCCCGTCCGAAAACCCATCCTGCGGAGGGCGGCAGGCACAGCCTATTCGGGAATACCACTACCGCACTGCCGGTGCAACCGCCGGCTTGTGGTAACGTCTGGCGCCGACGGGATTACGCCGGGGGACGCACCGTGGAATGGATCACCATGCCGGAGGCCTGGATAGCGCTGGCCTCGCTGACCGTGCTCGAGATCATTCTCGGCATCGACAACATCATCTTCATCTCGGTGCTGGTGGGCCGGCTGCCCGCGGAGCAGCGCCAGCGCGCCCGCATCATCGGGCTGGGGCTGGCCATGGGCATGCGCATCTTACTGCTGCTGCTCATCACCTGGATCATGAAACTCTCGGCGGACCTGTTCGAGGTGCTCGGCACCGGCATCTCGGGCCGCGACCTGATACTGGTCGGCGGCGGGCTGTTCCTGCTGGCGAAGTCCACGCTGGAAATCCACCACTCGGTGGAGGGCGTGGACGCCGATGAGAAGCAGGTGAAGGCGGCCACCTTCGGCGGCGTGCTGGCGCAGATCGCGATCGTCGACATGGTCTTCTCCCTCGACTCGGTGATCACCGCCGTGGGCATGGCCGATCACCTCGCGGTGATGGTTATCGCGGTGGTCGTCGCGGTGGGCGTCATGATGGTGGCGGCCGGTGCCATCGGCCGCTTCGTGGACGAACACCCCACGGTGAAGATGCTGGCGCTCTCATTCCTGGTGCTGATCGGCACCGCGCTCATCGCCGAGGGCATAGACCTGCACATCCCGAAGGGCTACATCTACTTCGCCATGGCATTCTCGGTGGGCGTCGAGATGCTCAACCTGAAAGTCAGGAAGAACCGACGGCCGGTGCGGCTGCACAAGAAGGTGCCGCGGAAGGAGGAAGCCCTGGAGCAGAGCTGAGAGCAGAGCTGAGGTCGGAGCAAAGGAAAGGGCCGGGTACTTCACCCGGCCCTTTGCCGCCTGGGACTTATCGGTGTCAGAACTTGTAGCCGATATTGATGCCGTAGGTGATCGGATCGATCTCGACGTCGCCGAGTGAGGCACCGTCGACCTTCGCTTCGGTATCGATGTCGATCCAGCGGAACTCGAAGTTCAAGACCCATTTCTCGTTCAGGCTCCAGTCGGCTCCGATCTGGGCTGCCAGTCCGAAAGAGGTATCCAGATCGAGATCGTCGCCCACCGCCGGATTCAGGTCTTCACTGAAGAAGATCGTCGCATTCAGGCCGAGGCCGACGTATGGCTGGAAAGTAGCGTCTGGCAGGAAATGATACTGCAGGCTGACGGTGGGCGGGAGATGATCGGTCTCACCGATCTTGCCGACTGACTCAAGTTGGATGTCGTGATTGAACGGCGCGGCAGCCAGCACCTCCACACCCCAGTTGGGCGAGAAGAAATAGGTGCCGTTGAAGGTCAGTGTCGTGCCGTCGTCCACTTCCAGAAACAATCCGGAGACGTCCAGATTCTCGTCTTTCGGATCGACCGTGGTCACACCGACACGGACCAGCCAGTCGCCCGCTTCATAAGCCTGCGCCGGCAATGCAAGGCAGAATGACAAGCCGACGAAGACCGCGAGAATTCGCGTAGCAAGTCCTCTCATGATGACTCTCCATGGCCTGTTGCCGTGGTCGCAGACAACCAGACCGCCAATGAATTTCACGCGACCATGCCTATTCTCTGCTGCACTGCATCACTGCGGTATAGTGGTTCCCACAGAAGGCCCGTCGGTCACTACCTATGGCGCGCCGGACGGCGGCGGGCACCACCTGCTAAGCTCCCGCCGATGAGCGGCGAGGCGAAGAGCTCTTTCCAGGCCCTCAAGCGCCTGTTGCACTACGCGCGGGGCTACCGCAGGCGCATCCTGCTGGCCACGTCCTGTTCCGTGCTGAACAAGCTCTTCGACGTGATGCCCGAGATCCTGATCGGCATCGCCATCGATGTCGTGGTGCGCCAGGAAGACTCCTTCGTGGCCGCCCTCGGCATCACCGAGCCGCGCTCCCAGATGCTGCTTCTGGGCGGGCTGACGCTGGTCATCTGGATGAGCGAGTCGCTGTTCGAATACCTGTACCTGATCCTGTGGCGGAATCTGGCCCAGGATCTGCAGCACGGCATGCGCCTGGATGCCTATGGCCACGTGCAGCACCTCGATCTCGCGTACTTCGAGGATCAGAGCACCGGCAATCTGGTGGCCATCCTCAACGACGACGTCAACCAGCTGGAGCGCTTCCTGAACGGCGGCGCCAACAACCTCATCCAGGTGGCCACCACGCTGGTGGCCGTGGGCGCGGTGTTCTTCGCGGTCTCGCCGCTCATCGCAGTGGTCGCCTTCACGCCCATCCCGGTCATCGTCGTCGGTGCCTTCTATTTTCAGCGCCGTGCGCAACCGCTCTATACCGAAGTCCGCGAGCGGGTCGGCGGACTGGGCTCGCGCCTGGCAGCCAACATCTCGGGCATCGCCACGATCAAAAGCTTTGCGACGGAGCAGATCGAAGCCGATCGGGTGCGGGCCGACAGCAATGCCTACGTGGATGCGAACCGCCGTGCCATCGCCGTGAGTTCGGCCTTCATCCCGGTGATCCGCATGGCGATCCTGGCCGGCTTCCTCGCCACCTTCCTGATCGGCGGCTGGATGACTCTGTCCGGCGCCCTGGCGGTGGGCGCCTACGGCGTGCTCGTGTTCCTGACCCAGCGGCTGCTGTGGCCGCTGACCAGCCTGGCGGAGACGGTGGACCTGTACGAACGCGCCATGGCTTCGTCCCGCCGTATCCTCGACCTCATCGAGGCGCCCATCGCGATCCGCGACGCCCCCGGGGCCGAGACGCTGGGCGAGGTAGAAGGCCGCATTACCTTCGAACACGTCTGGTTCGCCTATGCCGACGGCGAACCGGTGCTGCGCGACATCGACTTCGACATCGCCCCCACCGAGACCGTGGCCTTCGTCGGCCAGACCGGCGCGGGCAAGAGCTCGCTGATCAAGCTGATGCTGCGCTTCTACGAACCCCGGCAGGGCGAGATCCTGCTGGACGGCCGCCCGATCCGCGATTTCACGCTGGAGAGCCTGCGCCGCCACATCGGCCTGGTGAGCCAGGACGTGTTCCTGTTCCAGGGCACCGTGCGGGACAACATCGCCTACGGCGCGCCGGAGGCCGGCGACGAGGCGGTGATCGAGGCGGCCCGGGCGGCCGAGGCGATGGAGTTCATCGAGCGTCTGCCCCGGGGGCTCGACACCGTCGTGGGCGAGCGCGGCCAGAAGCTCTCCGGCGGCCAGCGCCAGCGCCTGTCGCTGGCCCGGGCCCTGGTGAAGGACCCGCCGGTGCTCATCCTGGACGAGGCGACCTCCGCGGTGGACAACGAGACCGAGGCGGCCATCCAGCGCTCGCTGGCGACCATCTCCCACTCGCGCACGACGGTGGTCATCGCCCATCGGCTCTCCACCATCGTGCACGCGGACCGTATCATCGTGCTCGAGCGCGGGCGCATCGCCGAGACCGGCGATCACGAATCCCTGTTGGCCCGGGGCGGCATCTATGCCAGCCTCTGGGCGGTACAGACCGGACAGGAGGCAGCCGCCCCGCCGGCTCAATGATCTGACGGAGACGGAAATCGGCATGGAACTCCTGGACCGGATACGCGAACGCCAGCAGGCGCTGACCGCCTGGCGCCATCACATCCACGCTCACCCGGAACTCGCCTACGAGGAGAAGGCCACCAGCGACTTCGTGGCGGAGAAGCTAGAGCGCTTCGGCCTGGAGGTCCACCGCGGCCTGGGGGTGACCGGGGTGGTGGGCACGCTGCGCGCCGGCAGCTCCGGGCGCGCCATCGGCCTCAGGGCCGACATGGACGCGCTGCCCATCCAGGAGCTGAACGAGTTCGACCACCGTTCCCGGCACGAGGGCTGCATGCACGCCTGCGGCCACGACGGCCATACCACCATGCTGCTGGGCGCGGCCGAGCACCTGGCCGCCAACCGCGACTTCGACGGCGTGGTGCACTTCATCTTCCAGCCCGCAGAGGAAGGCCGCGCCGGCGCGAAGGCGATGATCGACGACGGCCTCTTCGAGTTGTTCCCGGTGGAATCGGTCTATGGCATGCACAACTGGCCGGGACTGCCGATCGGCGAGTTCGCGGTGCGCGTGGGGCCGCAGATGGCCGCCTCCGACAAGTTCGAGATCACGGTGCGCGGCCGCGGCGGCCACGCCGCCATGCCCCACCAGACCATCGATCCGGTGGTGACCGCCGCCCATGTGATCACCGCGCTGCAGTCCCTGGCCAGCCGCAACACGGAGCCGACCGACTCGGTGGTGGTCTCGGTCACCGTCCTGCGGGGCGGCGAGACGTTCAACGTGATCCCGGACGAGGTGGTGCTGAAGGGCACCGCGCGCACGCTCACGCCGGAGTCACGCGACCGGATCGAGCGGGACATCGAGCGGGTGGCCGCCGGCGTGGCCGAAGGCTTCGGCGCCACGGCCGAGACGACCTACTACCGTACCTACCCGCCGACGGTGAACACGCCGGACGAGGCCGAGATCGCCGCGCGGGCGGCGGCAGCCGTGGCAGGCGCCGGCAACGTGCACCGGGACCTGCCGCCCACCATGGGCGGCGAGGACTTCGCGTTCATGCTGCAGGAAAAGCCCGGCTGTTATCTGTGGCTCGGCAACGGCCCCGGCGAGGGCGGCTGCATGTTGCACAACGCCCGTTACGACTTCAACGACGAGGCGCTGCCCATCGGCGTCGCCTACTGGGTCAGCCTGGTCGGGGAACTGCTCGGCGGCAGCGACCGCGCTCCCGGGGCCGCCTGAACCCTCAGCCGGCCTCCTGCGCCGCCCGGGCCTTGCCCGTCCGCTGGCGGTTGTAGCCCTTCAGCCGGCGCGTCGCGGCACGGAACGAGTCGTTCACCGCCACGTACGGGTCTTCGTGGGCATGGTTGTCTTCCTGGGCGTGGCTTACGACGATCTCGCGCCCCGGCACGTTGACATCCACGACGACGTGATAGAGCCGCCCCTTGTTCTGGTGCCGGTGCGGCGCCTCCACGGTCACCCGGCACGAAATGATGTCGGAGCACACCTGCTCCAGCTTCTCTGCCTGTTCACGGATGACGGTCTCCAGCGCCGGGGAGCGCGGGATGTCCTTGAAGCGGATTTCGACGGGTATCTGCATTCGGCGACTCCTCTCTGGGTGCCCGTTCCGGGTGCCTGTCTCGACTATGCGGCGGGCTTCCCCGGAGCAGCCATCAGTGGAATCCACGATCGTTCCTGCTGCCCACGGCGGAGGATATTGGCTGGAGCGCCTCGTCCGGCCGGTACCCCTCCCCCCCGGGTATCCCGCCCGTGCTTGCCTGTGGGTCGATACTAGCAGTGGCGGTCCGGTCGCGCCCGCTGCAAAGCAGCACGATTCGTCGGCTTTCCGCACCCGCCGGAAGACCCGGTTACAGGTCGCGCGGGCCGTGATATTATTGACATGCGGATTGTCGTGACGACAAATTCTTTGTCAGGAGGCCTGGCATGCAGAAACACCTGGACGACCTGTTCCACGAGGTCCGGCTGCTTTTCACCACCCTGATCCACACCGGAGAGCAGCTGCACGAAGACTCCGAGATGACCCAGCCCCGCCGGGCGGTGCTCGAGCACCTGCTGCGCGAGGGGCCGTCCACCGTGCCGGCCATAGCGCGGGCGCGGCGCGTCTCGCGCCAGCACATCCAGGCGCTCGTCAATCCGCTGTTGCACGAGGGGCTGGTGGAGCGGGTGGAGAACCCCGCCCACCGGCGCTCCAAGCTGGTACGGCTGACGGCGGCAGGGCAGAAGGTGATCGAGGACATCCGTCGCCACGAGGCCCATCACCTCGACCAGGCCGGCATCGGCGTATCCGACGATCAGCTGCGCGGGGCGACGGATGTGCTGCGCCACGTCCGCGAAGCGCTGGAGGCCTGAGCCGGCCCGCCGCGGACGCTACGGCAACAGGCTCCCCGACGCGCCGGGATCGAGCCCGGCAGACACGTCGAAGTCGCTGTCGAGCGCTCGCAGCACGGCCGCGTCGCGCTCGTAGACGTCCGGATAGAAGCCGAACTCGCCGTCGGGGCCCATGCCGGCCGTCCAGTACAGGATCATGACGGGGACCGGACGCGGCAGGAAGACGGTGCGCGTGAGCCCTGTCGCCACCGTGGCATCGATCTCAGCGGGCCCCCAGTCCGGATCCTCGTCCAGCAGCAGCGCCGCCAGTTCCAGCGGCCGCTGCACCCGGATGCAGCCCGAGCTGAAGCTGCGATCGGCGCTCCGGAACGCCTCCCTGCCCGGCGTGTCGTGCAGATAGACGTTGTACGGGTTGGGCAGGATGAACTTCACCTGCCCGAGGGCGTTGCCGGGACCCGGGGGCTGCACCAGCTGATAGGGCAGTGCCCCATTCCGGTAGCGAGCCCAGTCGACATCCTGCGGCGCAACGACGCTGCCGTCGGCCGCCACCACCTGCAGGCCCCGCCGGGTCACGGCGGCCGGATCCGCGATGGCCTCCGGGATGACGTCGTTCTTCAGTACCACCGGCGGCACCGTCCAGGTGGGATTGAAGACGAGATAGACGATGCTGGAGCGGAACACGGGGGTGCGCCGGTAGGGCTGCCCCACCACCACCCGCGTCTCCCAGCGGATTGCGTCGCCGCGCATGAAGAAGGCGCGGAAACCGGCGATATTCACCAGCAGATAGTCACGCTCCGGGCGCTCCAGCACCCAGCGGGCACGGTCCAGGTTCACCCGGATCTGGTCGATGCGGGCGGACACCGCCAGGTTCATCGCCGCCAGAGTGCGCGCACCGACGACCCCGTCCGGCTCCAGCCCGTAGCGACGCTGGAACGCCGTGACGGTGACTTCGACCGGGTCGTCGTACTGCCAGGGATCCGGCGCCGCCGGCAGCGGGAACTCCGCGGCCAGCCGCGAGCGGACCGCGGCCACCCTCGGATCCCGCATGCCGGGCTTCAGCGCGCGCCCCGCCGGGATGGCCTGCCAGCCGCCCGAGGCCGCGATGCCCCGGTAGCGGGCCAGGGCCGCGACCAGTTGCCGGTACGGCGCTCCCCGCTCGAGACGGCGCCTGAAAAACCCGGCCAGAGACTCCGCCGCCAGCGCCGCATGCAGCGTGGCCACCGGGTCGCCCTCCTCGGTGTCCGGGTGGAAGTTCCAGTGAGGGTCGAGGCGGGAGGGCTCCACCTTGCCGTACACGAGGTGGTGGGCGAGCCGCGCCAGAGCGTCGGTCATCAGCAGATCGCGGTCCGCCCTGCCGTAGGGGTCCGCCTCGGCGCCGATCTCCTCGACATGGCGCTGCAGCACGGCGAGATGATAATCGGCGGGGTTCAGCCCCTCCTCCGCGCTGGCGCGCACCAGCGCCAGCAGCTCGCGGCGGCGTTCCGCCTCGGACCACAACGGCCGGAAGCGCCGGCCGGCGTAGAGATCGGGGAGCAGCGTGCGGGCCGCCAGAGGCTCCCCTTCGATCACGTGCAGCGTATCCGCTTCGATCTGCTCCAGCCGCTGGCGCAGCCGTTCCCGGACGGCCTGCTCCGCGGAGCCGTGCAGTTCCTGATCCCATGGCGAGGCCGCAGCCCCCGAGGCGGCGCCGATCAGAAGCGGAGCCAGCAGCAGGACTGACAGCAGGGGGAGTCTGATCGGGACGCCGCGGCAGGACACACCGCTATTCTAAACCGGGACCGGCGACACGGAACGGGAACCGCCCGGGCCTCAACCTGTCGATATTCTTTCCAGTCTGCGCGCTCGTCGTCCATAATCGCCCGTCGAAGCCGATCGCGTGCGAACGGAGTCTGCAGGCAGTATCGGCAGGACCAGGCAGTCGCGGCGCGGCAACGGGAGAGAGCCCGGGAGAGAACATGGCAGGAGACAGCCCAACCGATCATCATAGCGCCTCGCGGCGCCGTCATTGCGCCTCGCGGCGCCGGTTTCTGGCGGGCGCCGCAGCAGGCGCCGCAATGCTGGGGCCCTGGAGCCGCGCGGCGGCGGCGTTGGAGACCCGCAGCCTCGCCTTCTCGCACAACCATACCGGCGAGAGGCTGAAGGCCGTGTACTACGAGGGCGGCGAATACCTCCCCGACGCGCTGGCCGAGATCAACCATCTGCTGCGCGATTTCCGTACCGGCGAAGTGTGGGAGATGGACGTTGCGCTGCTGGACACCCTGGCAGACCTGCGGTCGCTGACGGGCAGCACGGCCGAGTTCCAGATCATCTCCGGCTACCGCTCGCCCCAGACCAACGCCATGCTGCGCAGCGCGAGCTCGGGCGTGGCGAAGCGCAGCCTGCACATGCAGGGCCGCGCCATCGACGTCCGGCTCTCCGGCTACGACACCGCGAAGCTGCGCAAGGCCGCGATGAGCCTGCGCCGGGGCGGTGTCGGCTATTACGCCCGCTCGAACTTCCTGCACGTGGATACGGGCCGCGTGCGGAGCTGGTAGGCCGATGCGGGCGACGCTTCTGGCGGCGGTGCTCCTGATTCTCCAGGCCGGCTGCGCGGAGCGGCCCGCCGGGGAGGCCGGGCAAGCCGCCGGCGTCGAACCGGCGGACATCGTCCTCACGGGCGGCGTCGTCCATACCGCGGACGAACAACGCAGCCGCGCGGAGGCGGTGGCCTTGCGCGGCGACACCATCGTCGCGGTCGGCGGCGCCGGCGAGGTGAGCGCCTGGATCGGCGACGCCACCCGGGTGATCGACCTGGCCGGGCGAGTCGTCCTGCCCGGTTTCCACGACGCCCACATGCACCCGATCACCGGCGGCGAAATGCTGCTCGGCTGCTCGCTGTTCGGGCTCACGACGCGGGAGGCCATCCTCGCGAAGGTCGCCGAGTGCGCGGCGCAGAGCGACGACGAGTGGGTGATCGGCGAGAACTTCGACCTGGCCGCCTTCCCCGGCGGCAATCCCCACAAGTCGCTGCTCGACGGCATCGCCCCCGATCGTTACGTCTACCTGCGCGGCACCGACGGCCATAACGATCTGGCCAACTCGAAGGTGCTCGAGCTGGCGGGCATCACGGCGGAGACGCCGGACCCGCCCAAGGGCGTCATCGAGCGGGACCCGGAGACCGGCGAGCCGACCGGCATGCTGCGCGAGACGGCGCGGGCGCCGGTGGAGGCGCTGCTGCCCGAGACCACGTTCGAGGACCGGGTGGCGGCCCTGGAGGCGACGCTCGCGGAGACGGCGCGCTACGGCATCACCTCCCTCGTCGACGCCTGGACGGGCGTGCCCGACTGGGAGGTGTATCGGGCGGTCGCCGAATCAGGCGGGCTCGACGCCCGGGTGAAGGCTTCGCTCACCTACGGCGTCAACGCCAAACACCAGGGCGAGGAATGGGAGGCCGCTCTCGCCCGGCGCGGCGAATTCGCCGGCGAGCGCTTCTCGGTGAGCGGGGTGAAGTTCTTCGTCGACGGCGTGCTCGAGGGCGAGACCGCCGCCCTGGTCGAGCCGTACACGGGCATGGACCATCGCGGTGTGCTCAATTTCGAGAGCGAGGAACTGAAGCAGGCCGTCACCCGCTTCGACGCGATGGGCCTCCAGATCCACATGCACGCCATCGGCGACCTGGCCGTGCGCGAGGGACTGGATGCCATCGAGGCCGCCCGCAAGGCCAACGGCGACACCGGCAACCGCCATCACATTACGCACCTGCAACTGGTTCACGCCGACGACATACCCCGCTTCGCCGAACTCGGCGTCGCCGCCACTTTCCAGGCGCTGTGGGCTTATCCGGACGCGTGGATCATGGAGATCAACCTGCCGGTCGTGGGCCCGGAGCGCGTGGAGCGCATGTATCCCGTCGGCAGCATCCACCGCGCCGGCGGCACGCTCGTCGGCTCGAGCGACTGGGCCGTATCGTCGATGAACCCGCTCGAGGCCATCGAGACGGCGATCACCCGCCAGGATGCCTCCGGCCAGGTCGAGGGCACGCTGAACGCCGACGAGGCCGTGGACCTCGCCACGATGCTCGATGCCTATACCCGCAACGCGGCACGGCTGCTCGGCCACGACGACATCACCGGTTCCATCGAGACCGGCAAGCGGGCGGACATCGTGGTGCTCGACCGCGACATCTTCGCCATCCCGGCGGAGGAGCTGAGCGAGGTCCGGGTGGACATGACGCTGCTGGACGGCGGCATCGTCTACGAGCGCAGCGACGGGCCCGGCGCGGGCGCGCCGGCGGAGAGCGACAACTGAATACGAGGGCCGGTATCCATGGCTGAGGGCGGAAGCTCCGGTATCGCCGCGCCGCGGGCCACGTTCCACCAGGCCATCCGGCTGCTGAATGGCGGCGACGCCGAAGGCGCGATTGCCGTCTGCCGGGAAGCGCTGGCGGAGGACCCTGACGACATCAACTTCACCGCCCTCATGGGGGCGGTCCTCCTGAAGTCCCGTCGTCTCGACGAGGCCGAGGAGCAGCTGCGCCGCGCCATCGCTCTCGCCCCGTCGTTCGCCAAGCCCCACGAGGACCTGGGCCTGCTGCTGCTCCAGCAGCGGCGCAGCGAGGAGGCAGAGGCGGTGCTGCGCCGTGCCGTCACCCTGGACCCCGATCTGGAGCAGGCGCATTTCCAGCTCGGCCGGGCGCTGCTCGCCAACGGCAAGAGCGACGAGGCCGACGAGGCGTTCGAGCGCTGCTTCGCGCTGAACCCGGAGAAGGGGCGCCTCGCAGAGGCCGCGCGTCTGCACCGCTCGGGCAAGGTCGAGGATGCCGAGCGGCTGTATCGGCGCGTGCTGAAAGACAACCCGAAGAACGTCACCGCGCTGCGGCTGCTGGGCGTGATAGCCATGCAATCCGGCCATCCGGAGAACGCCGAGGAACTGCTGTCGAAGGCGGTACGGCTGGCGCCGGACTTCACCGGCGCGATCATCGACCTGGGGCGCCTGCACCAGGACCAGCACCGCCTCGCCGAGGCCATCGAGTGCTTCGGGAAGGCCGTCGAAACCGATCCGCGCAGCTCCCACGCCCACTTCCTGCTGGCCGCCGCGCTGGCACCCGCCGCGCGCACGGCCGCGGCCGCCGCGGCCTACCGGCGCGCGATCGAGCTCAAACCCGAACATGCAGGCGCCTGGCTCGGCCTGGGCCACACGCTGAAGACCCTCGGCCGCCAGCCCGAAGCCATCGAGGCCTATCGGGAGTGCATCCGCCTGAAGCCCGCCAACGGCGAGTCCTGGTGGAGCCTGGCCAACCTGAAGACCTATCCGCTGGGAGACGAGGACATACGGGCGATGGAAGCGGCGCTGGAGACGCCGGACCTGAACGAGCAATCCGAGGTCAACTTCCTGTTCGCCCTGGCAAAGGCCTGGGAAGACCGGGAAGACTATGGCCGTGCCTGGCATTACTACGACAAGGGCAACCGCCGCCAGCGCATGCGGGAGAACTACGACCCCGTGCAGACCGAGGTGAACAACGACGCCATCGTCGAGGTCTTCACGGAGGAGTTCCTGGCGGTCAACGAGGGCATCGGCTGCGACGATCCGGCGCCGATCTTCATCGTCGGCCTGCCGCGCTCCGGCTCCACGCTGATCGAACAGATTCTGGCGAGCCACAGTCAGGTGGAAGGCACGGCGGAGCTGCCCTATCTCGGCCGCGTCGCCACGAGCCTGAATCGCAACCGGGCCGACGGCGTGAATTACCCCCAGGCCGTGCGCGAGCTGAAAGGACCGAACTTCGAGGCTCTGGGGCGCCGTTATCTGGAGCACGCCTCGCTGCATCGCGTGGAGGGGCTGCCCCGGTTCATCGACAAGATGCCGAACAACTTCCCGAACGTCGGCTTCGCCCACCTGATCCTGCCCGGCGCAAAGATCATCGATGCCCGGCGCCATCCCATGGACTCCTGTCTCAGCTGCTATCGTCAGCTGTTCGCCCGCGGTCAGACTTTCACCTACGATCTCACCGAGATCGGCGAATATTTCCTGCAGTATCAGCGCATGATGGACCATTGGCACGCCGTCCTGCCCGGGCGCGTGCTCACGGTCCAGTACGAGGAACTGGTGAGCGACTTCGACAACCAGGTACGCCGACTGCTCGACTATTGCGAGCTGCCCTGGGAAGAGGCCTGCCTGAACTTCCACGAGACGGACCGTCCGGTGCGGACCGCGAGCTCGGAACAGGTGCGCCAGCCGATCTACCAGGGCGCGGTCGGCTTCTGGCGCCGCTACGAGCAGCACCTGGACGAACTCGCCGAGGTACTGGAACCGGTCCTCGGGCGCTACGAGGGCTACGCTGGCTGAGACCGCCTGGGGGCCCCGCAGCCGGCGTCTCAATACGGCCAGACCTCCAGGCCGTGGACCGCGTTGCGGATGTCCTTCGTGAGCGTCACCACCATCCGCGTGCGGCCGGCGGCCAGATCGTGTATCGCGACCGTCGACGGCGAGGACCCGGCCGCGATGCGCTGTTCGTCGATGACCGCCAGCCCGCGACCGAAGGCCTGACGCGCGATGCGCGAATCGTCCAGCTCCGTATGGGTCAGTTCCGCCGGGTCGTAGACCGGTACGCGGAAGGCCTGCTCGTGCCCGGGGGCGGCATAGCGCACGACATCGGCCCGGGTATCGTTGAACAGCACGCCGTCCCGCAACGGCCGGGCATTGTGCACGCCCTGGGGCAGGCTCACGCGTGCGGCGATGCGCCGGCCGTCGTAGGCGAGCAGCGCTCCGGTGCGCAATCCGCTGAAATGCATGCCGCGCTCGTCGCAGTGGATCATGTTCAGGTGCAGGCGGTTGCCGGGCTCGGGTCCGGGACCCTCGACGGGATCGAAAGGTGTGGCGCGGAAATCGCCGTGACCGCGCACGACGTGCAGACCCCAGCAGAAGCGCTCTGCGTCCAGGTCGAAGCCGAGCAGCGCGTCGTAGCCGGTGGAGGTGAGGTAGAGCCGGCGCTGGTAGACCGCGATCTCGTGGCAGTGCCTGAGGTAGGGATTGCGCCAGGAGTCGATGAGCCGGAAGTCGGGGGTGTAGGCAAACAGCTCGTCGCTCGCCGCGACGTAGACCCTCTCGCCGTCGAAGGCGATGCCCCTGAGTCCTCGATCCCAGCCGCGACCCTGCCAGTCGATGTCGGCCGTGTTCCAGTCGACCGTCTGCACCACGCGCTCGCGCTCGAGGTCGATCAGATAGACGCCACCATGACTCTCGCCCTGGTGGCTGCCGCGCACCACCGAGGTGGCCACGAGCATGGTCACGCCGCGCGCACGGCGCCGGGCGGCAGGTAATCGAAGATGAACGTGATGCGGTCCTCGTCGCCCTTGTTCATGACGCTGTGCAACAACTGGTTGTTGAGCTCGTAGACCTTGCCCACCTTGAGCCGGTGCGGCCGGCCGTCGATCATGAAGCGCACCCGCGTATTGGTCGTGATCGGGATATGGATGCGGTGGCTGGCATGGAACGAGGGGTGGGAATCCCGATGCGGATCGATGCGCGCGCCCGCAGCCAGTCGCGCCGCCATGGCGCGGATGATGGTGCCGCCCGGCGCATAGTGGCGCGCGATGATGTCCTGCATCAGCGGCAGCGCGGCGTCGGCCAGACGGTCCCAGCCGGGCTCCTTGCGCACGGTGATCTCCGGCCAGTTCTTGCCGTCCGTGAATATCATCACGATGGAAGTGGTGCGCTTGTGGACCTCGTACTCCTGCTGGCGATACTCCTGCTCGTTCCACGCCGAATCGTTCTGGCCGAGGATCGCATCGCGCAGCGGTCCGACGTCGATGTCACCGAGCTCTTTCAGGGGCTGATCGATTTTCATGGGTATCGCCTGCTGGGCCTCACCGTGTGGCAAACAGCCAACATCGAGGACTTTTCGAGACAGCAATCAAGCTGTCACGACGGATGCAGCCGTAAACATCATTTGCGCTTTCGCCACGCATCAGTAGTATTAAGCAAAAGCGGGAGAGACAGCAATGGCCGAAAATCAGGAGTCCGGTGCTGCCGCATACAGCCGCAGCGCCATCGCCGCCGCAGTTTCTGCGGCACTCGCCGGGCCCAGCGCATTCGCCCAGACCCAGGGCGACGCCATCGAGGAAATCGTCGTCACGGCGACGAAGCGCGAGGAGAGTCTCGCCGATATCCCGATGTCCATCCGGGCCTTCACCACGGACGACATCGTCCGCCAGGGCCTCGAGGGCCTGGACGATTACGTCGGCAAGATCCCGAGTCTCGCACTGGCGCGACGGGAGCCGGCGGGCAACTCGGTGGTCTTCCGCGGCGTCGCCGCGTCCGGCATCCAGTTCGGCACCAACCCCTCCAGCGGCATCTATCTCGATGAGCAGCCGATCACGGCCGCCGGCCTGAACCCGGACCCGCGTCTCGTCGACATCCAGCGCGTCGAGGCGCTGAGCGGTCCGCAGGGCACGCTGTTCGGCGATGCCTCCCAGTCGGGCACGCTGCGCATCATCACCAACAAGCCGGACCCGACCGCCTTCGACGCCTGGGTGGAACTGGAAGCCAACCAGATTACCGACGGTGACACCGGCTACGACGTCAGCGGCATGCTCAACGTCCCGCTGGCCGACGACAAGCTGGCGCTCCGACTCGTCGGCTTCACCGCCGAGGAAGCGGGCTACATCGACAACGTACTCGGTACCAGCCCCGGCGGCACGTATACGAACGCGGAGTTCACGGAAGACGACATCAACTCGACCACCATCACCGGCGGCCGGGCGGCGCTGCGCTGGTTCCCGAACAACAACTGGACCGTGGATGCTTCCGCCATCTTCCAGTCGACCGAGGCGGACGGCTTCGGCGACAAGGACTTCGACCGCTCAGACCTCGAACAGGTGCGCTTCTTCGACGAGCGTCTGGACGAGGACTGGTACCAGGCGGCCGTGACCCTCGAAGGCTCGACCGGCATCGGCGACTTCCTGTTCAGCGTCTCCTACTTCGACCGCGACCTGCAGTACGACGCCGACGGCACGGAATACATGTTCGCCTTCCAGCAGCTGAGCGACGAATTCGAGGCGTATTACAACACCGTCAACGGCACCGACTACGATTTCTACTTCTATGACTTCGGCGGCGAGGTGGTGCGCGGATACAACCTCGAGGATGCCCAGTCCGAGCGCTTCAGCATCGAGGCGCGCTGGTCGACTCCGGAGGCGGACGACAGCCGCTGGCGGGGCATCGTGGGTTTGTTCTATCAGAGCTTCGAGGATTCCACGGTCTTCAAGTCCGGCGCCGAGAACTTCGCCGGCTCTCCGGCCTTCTACTACCTGGCCTACAACGCCTACAACCCGTCACTGAACGGCCTGCCACCGGGGAGCTGGGACTTCAGCGACAACTTCTTCTTCGGCCTCTATGACACGGAGATCGACCAATTCGCGATGTTCGGCGAGGCCACGTTCTATCTCACCGACAATCTGACCGTCACCGCCGGCGGACGCTGGTACCAGGTCGACCGTAAAGAGAGCCTGGTGCTGGGCGCGCTGGCCCAGAACCCGATGCCCAGCCCCGAGACCGACTTCGTCTTCACCGACGGCACCGGCGACGAGAGCGACGACGGCTTCGTGCCGAAGATCAACGTGAGCTACAACTTCGGCGAACAGGACCTCGCCTACTTCACCTACTCGGAGGGCTTCCGCAGCGGCGGCGCGAATGCGCTGCGGCCGAATTCGGTGCTGCCGCGGAAGTACGACTCCGACAAGGTCCAGAACTACGAGGTGGGCTACAAGACGACGACGGCAGGAGGACGGCTGTTCCTGAGCGTCGTCGGTTATCACATGATCTGGGACGACATCCAGGTACAGGTGAACGACCCGCAGCCGCTGGTCTTCCAGCTGGGCGTGGTGAACTTCCCGGAAGCCACCATCGACGGCGTGGAGGTGCAGGCTTCCTGGGTGCCGGCGCCCGGCTGGACGCTGGATGCCACGCTCGCCTGGAACGAGGCTGAGATCTCGGAGAGTGCGACCCTGTTCCCGGGCAGCGGCGCGGAAGTGGAGGCGGTCGACGGCACGCGTCTGCCGATCACGCCGGACTGGAAGGGTTCGCTGTCCGTCGAGCGCAGCTTCGACGACACCACGCTGTTCGGGGGCACGCCGTTCGTACGCGCGGATTACTCCTACACGGGCGAGTCCATCAACGCGCTCGCGGGACTCGAGGCCACGGTGGTCTCGCCGCCGCCGACCACCCAGGATTCCTACAACATCCTGAATCTCCGGGCAGGCATCGATGCCGACAAGTGGAGCGTTGGCGCCTACATCGCCAACGTCTTCGACGAAGACGGCGACCAGTTCATCAACAACCGTTATGCGAAGCGGCGCATCACCGTGACGCAACCGCTCACCTTCGGCGTGAGCTATCGCCGCAATTTCCGCTGACTACGGGGCGGTCCGACGGCAGGAAACCGGGCCCGCGAGGCCCGGTTTTTTTATGCGCGCGCGGCGTGCCCTAGAATCCGGCCCATGAGCAACCGCAAGGAATCCCGGCCGTGCGTATGAGACGGCGGCGCGCCATCGCCATCGGCGTGGGAGCCGGCCTCGCCGTCATCGTGGCCGCACTCGCAGTCTGGATCGCCGACATGCGCAGCGAGCAGCGGGACCGTTTGATCGCCCGGCACGGTGCTCTGGTGGCAACCACCGAGGA
The DNA here is from genome assembly GCA_035655155.1 of Woeseiaceae bacterium. Classification (GTDB taxonomy): domain Bacteria; phylum Pseudomonadota; class Gammaproteobacteria; order Steroidobacterales; family Woeseiaceae; genus Lentisalinibacter. The sequence continues at coordinate 47,417 of DASRVH010000005.1, read as the reverse complement.
CATCGCCGAGACGACCGCTACCGCGCCGGACGGCTACGTGGACGAGACCCTCTCCCTGAGCGCCGATACCGGGCTCGGCGTCGAGCTGCGGGTGCGGCGGCCGGAGGCCGCGCCGGGCGAGCGAGTGCCCGTGCTGCTGCTGCTCGGCGGCCACCGCACGGGGAAGGACGCGGTGGAGCTGGCCGGGGCGCCGGACGGGATCGCCTACGCGGCCATCGACTATCCCTACGAGGGCAGTCACCGGCTCCGCGGGCTGTCGCAGATCCTGCGCGCCATCCCGGATATCCAGCAGGCCTTTCTGGACACGCCGCCGGCGCTGTCGCTGGCGCTCGACTGGCTGCTCGCGCAGCCGTGGGCGGATCCCGCGCGCACGGAGCTGGTGGGCGTCAGCCTCGGCGTCCCGTTCGCGGCGGCGGCCGGCGCGCTGGACGAGCGGTTCCGGCGAGTCTGGCTGATCCACGGCGCCGGCGACAACCGCGCCTGGCTGAAGCACAATCTGCGCGAGGATTTCCCCGTGGACTGGCGGCGGGCGGTGATGACCGAGTTCTTCTACACGCTGATCTACGCGGAGAGCTTCCGCACGGCGCGCTGGGTGGAAGCCATACCGCCGCGCCCGGCAGTCATCATCGCGGCGCGGGAGGACGAGCGCCTGCCCCCGGAAGCCCTCGAGCCGCTGCCCGCCATCGCCGCCCGCGAGCCCGCCGTCGACCTGCTGTGGACCGAGGGGCTGCACATCGAGCCCGACCGCCCGGAGGTCATCCGCCAGTTGCTCGACCTGGTGCTGGTGCGCGTGCGGCAGGACCCGCCGCCGCCGGTCACGTCAATCGGGCCCGACCCGCGCTAGTCGCGCACGTCCACCTCGCCGCCGATATCGTCGAACCGCAGGCTGCCGCTGCCGGCATCCAGCACCGTGAGATCGCCCGCCACGCCGGTGACGGTGATGCCGCCGGAACCGTCGTCCACGGTGACGCTGCCCGCCACGTCGCGCACGGACAGGCTTCCCGAGCCGTCCTCGATCACCACGTCGCCGCCGACGTTCTGGACCGCCAGGGAACCGGAACCGTCGTCGATCTCCACCGTGCCGCCCACCCGGGTCAGAACGAGCGAGCCCGAGCCGTCCTCCACGTCGACGTCGCCGCGAACGTCGCTGATGGCCAGCGAGCCGCTGCCGTCTTCCACTTCCACCGCGAAGCGCTCGGGCACGCGCACGTCCACGCTCAGGGTCGGACGCTCACCCCAGAACGTGCTCCAGCCGATCTGCCGCAGCTCGGCGACGAGCTCCGCTGCCAGGACGCCCCGCTCCAGGGTCAGCCGGAGCTGCTCGGCGAGGATCTCCGCGGCCTCGTCGGCCTCGGCATCCGGAAAGTGGATCTCCGCCCGCACCCGTATCCGGTCCGTCTCCGCCACGCCGGTGATCTCCATCGGCCCCGCACCGGTCTCGATTTCCAGCCGGTCGAGGCCCTCGGCCTCCAGCTCGAGCTCGATGATTTCCGTATGTTCCGCCGCAGCCGGCATCGCAGCCAGCAGTGCGGCGGCGGCCGCAACCGTCACTGTCCGCATGGTCGTCTCCTTTCTCGCGCACGATCATTCTGCATCACTCATGGATGCAATGCGCAGGGCATTCGGTTTAAATTCCGGATCAGGGGGATTCATGAAGACCAGCGACAACCAGACGCGGCGACCCGCCGGAGGCAAGCCGGAAGAACTGCCGTTCGTGGCGCCCTGCCGCGACCTGCCGCCGTTCGCCGCCTTCGGCTGGCTGCGCCGGGGCTGGCGCGACCTCCGGGCCGCGCCGCGGCAAAGCCTGTGCTACGGGGTCGTCGTCATGCTGGCAAGCTACGCTGCCGGCCTGATCGCCTGGAAACTGGGCGGCGTCTGGCTGCTGCTGGCGATGGCGTCGGGCTTCATGTTCGTCGGCCCGCTCATGGCCATCGGCGTCTACGAGATCTCGCGGCAGCTGGAACGGGGCACCCGGCCGACCCTGGCCGAGGGCATCAGGGAGACCTCCCAGCACGCGGGCAACGCCCTGGTCTACGCCGTCGTCGTGCTGGTGGTCTTCCTGGTCTGGGCCCGGGCCGCCTCGATGGTGCACATCTTCTTCCCGGTGGAGACCAACCACTCCTGGCGCGACCTGGTGCCCTTCCTCGGCATCGGCAGCGCGGTGGGGGCCATATTCGCCAGTATTGTCTTTGCCGCCAGTGCTTTCTCGCTGCCGATGATCGCCGATCGCCGGACGGATACGGTCACGGCGGTCGTCACCAGCGTGAACGCGGTGCTGCGGAACAAGGCGGCTATGGTCGTGTGGGCAGCCGTGGTGGTGGCTTGCATCCTCGTCGGCTTCGCCACCGCCTTCCTCGGCCTGGCGGTGGTGATGCCGCTGCTCGGCCACGCCACCTTCCACGCCTACCGGGAGACCATCGACGCGAGCGCCTGGCCGCCCGCGGACTAGCGCCCGGCCAGGCGGGCACGTGTCAGCCCGCGCGCACCCGCTCCGCGACGCGCAGCATGGCCGCCAGACTGCGCTCCACGTCGGCCTCGGTGGTCGACCAGCCGCTCACGCTGATGCGCATGGCCGTGCGGCCCTGCCACACCGTCCTGCCGCACCAGCAGGTGCCGTCGGCCTGGATGCCCTCGATCACCGCGAGCGTCGTCGCCGCATCGCCGAAACTGACGAGTACCTGGTTCAGCTCGACGTCGTTCAGTATCTCGTAGCCGGCGGCGGCGAGTCCCTCGGCGAAGCGCCGCGCATGCCCGCAGCAGCGCTGCACCAGTTCGGCGACGCCTGCCCTGCCCAGCTGCCGCAGCGCCGCCCACACCTCGACGCCGCGGCCGCGCCGGGAGAGCTCCGGGGTGTAGTCGGCCGGGCTGCGATGGGCGCCGGGGGGCGGCAGGTACTCGGCGGTGATCGCCATCGCCGCGCGCAGCGCCTCGCCGTCGCGCACGAACGCGACCCCGCTGTCGTAGGGCACGTTCAGCCACTTGTGCGCGTCCGTCGCCCAGGAGTCGGCCGCCGCCATGCCCTCGACCAGATGCCGGTGCGCCGGCGAGGCCGCCGCCCACAGCCCGAAGGCACCGTCGACGTGCACCCAGGCACCCGCCGGCTGCACCCGTTCGCACACCCGGGCCACGGGATCGCAGGCCCCGGTGTTCACGTTGCCCACCTGGGTGCAGACGATGGTGGGGCCGTCCGGTTCCGGGAGTTTCCCGGGCAGCAGTCGCCCCTGCTCATCCACCGGGACGGTCACCACCCGGTTGCGGCCCAGCCCCAGGACGCCGAGGGACTTGCTCACGGAGGGGTGCACCTCCTCACCGACCACGACGGTGACCGGTGGCGCGCCGATCAGGCCGTCGGCCTCGACGTTCCAGCCGGCGTCGCGCAGCACGGCGTTGCGCGCCGCCGCCAGGGCCACCAGGTTGGCCACGGTGGCGCCGGTCACGAAGGAGCCGGCGCAGCCGGCCGGCAGCCCGAGGACGTCCAGCAGCCAGCGCAGCGCCACCGCCTCCAGGGTGGCGGTGCCCGGCGTCGGCTCGTACATGGCGCTGTTCTGGTCCCAGGCGGTATTCAGCCAGCTGGCGGCCAGGGAGGCCGGCAGCGAGCCGCCGATCACGAAACCGAAGAATCGCGGCCCGGCCATCGCCGTGGTGGCAGGGGAGCCGAGCTCGTCGAGCAGTGCCAGCACCTCCCGCGGATCGCTACCGCTCTCCGGCAGCGGTTCCTCGAGCCGGTCCAGAGCCGCCACGGCTGCCGCCGAAGGCGCCACCGGCCGCTCGTCCAGACCTTCCAGGTAGCGCAGCGCACGGGCGCTCGCGTCTTGCAGCAGATCCTTCATCGGGCTACCCCCATCATTTCACGCTGCATTTCACGCTGCCGCCGGATTCCTCGACAGGACCTCAGCAGGGATTGACGGCAGCTGGATATCCATACAGTCTTTGTGGGCATAACAACAGTAGCTCACCATGCCCCGCCTGACGACCATCGACAAGCTCGCGATCCTGGCCGACGCCGCCAAGTACGACGCATCCTGCGCCTCCAGCTCGGCCCGGCGCAAGGACTCGCGCGCCACCGGCGGCATCGGCTCCACCGGCGGCGCCGGCATCTGTCACTCCTACGCCCCGGACGGGCGCTGCATCTCGCTGCTGAAGGTGCTGCTGACCAACTACTGCCAGTACGACTGCCAGTACTGCGTGAACCGCATCTCCAGCGACGTGCAGCGGGCGCGCTTCGGCGTGGACGAGCTCGTCAACCTGACCCTCGAGTTCTACAAGCGCAACTACATCGAGGGGCTGTTCCTGTCCTCCGGCATCATGGTGAGCCCGGACTACACCATGGAGCGATTGATCGAGGTGGCCCGCCGGCTGCGCGAGGAGCATCGGTTCCGCGGCTACATCCACCTGAAGACCATCCCGGACGCCGACCCTGCGCTGATCGAGGCGGCCGGCCGCTACGCCGACCGCCTCTCCATCAACATCGAACTGCCCACGAGCCGCGGGCTCGCGAGGCTGGCGCCGGAGAAAGACGCCGGCCGCATCCGCACCGCCATGGGCCGGGTGCGGCTGCGACTGGAGGAGAGCCGGCCGGACTGCCGCGGCCGGCGGGACCCGAAGGGACTCACCGCCACGGGCCAGAGCACGCAGATGATCGTCGGCGCTGACGACGCGGACGACCGGGCGATACTGACGACCAGCGCCTCGCTCTACGCCGGCTACCGCCTGAAGCGCGTGTACTACTCGGCCTTCAGCCCCATCCCCTACCCCAGCGCTTCCCTGCCGGCGGCGCCGGCGCCCCTGCTGCGCGAACACCGTCTCTACCAGGCGGACTGGCTGTACCGGTTCTACGGCTTCGGCGTGGAGGAGATCCTCGCCGGCGGCGACGGCGGCATGCTGGACCCCGCCGTGGACCCGAAACTCGCCTGGGCGGTGCGCCACCGCGAGCGCTTCCCGGTGGACGTGAACCGGGCGGAGCGGGAGACCCTGCTGCGGGTACCCGGCCTGGGCACCCGGGCGGTCGGCCGCATACTGAAGGCGCGGCGCCACCGCAGGCTCGGGCTCGAGGACTTGCAGCGCATGACCGTATCGCTGCAGAAGGTGCGCCCGTTCGTCGTCGCCCGGGGGTGGCAGCCCGGCCGCTTGCTGGACGGTCCCACGCTCACCGGCCTGCTCGCACCGCCGCCCCGCCAGCAGAGCCTGCCGCTGTGAGTCATGCCGGAGGCCGCGGCAGCATCGAGATCGTGCTCGATGCGGCGGACGGCTACGAAGCCTGGCGGGACCAGGCACGTCGGCTGATCGGGGCCGCCGTGCCGCCGGAGACCACTGCCTGGCGCGAGCGGCGCGCGACCCCGGACCTGTTCGCCGGCGAGCCGGCCGCGATGCCCCGCACCCGGCGGGCCATCCTGGTGCCGAAGGGCTTCCCACCTCTCGCCGAGCGGGTCGCCTGCCATCGCGACCCGCGGCGCTTCGAACTCCTTTATCGCCTGCTCTGGCGCCTGCAGTCGGAGCGCGCGCTGCTGGAAGTGAGCTCTGACCCCGACGTGGCCCTGGCCGCCGGCATGGCCCGCTCCGTGCGGCGCGACATGCACAAGATGAAGGCGTTCGTGCGCTTGCGCCGCGTGCGTCGCGCCACCGTCGAGGCGTACGTGGCCTGGTTCGAGCCGGAACATCACATCCTGAAGACGGTGGCGCCGTTCTTCATGCGCCGCTACACCGGCATGCGGTGGTCCATCCTCACGCCGGAGGCGAGCGCGCACTGGGACGGCGACGCGCTCACCTACGGCCCGGGCGCGAACCGCGGCGACTGCCCCGACGGCGACGCACTGGAGGCATACTGGTCCACCTATTACGCCAGCATCTTCAACCCGGCGCGGCTGAAGGTGGATGCCATGCGGGCGGAGATGCCGCGCAAGTACTGGCGTAACCTGCCCGAGGCCCGGCTCATTCCGGAGCTGATCCGGGACGGGGAAAAGGCGCAGCGCTCGCCGCCGCCGGGGCGGCGGCCGGCGGCCGGCCGGACAAGACAGTGGATCAGGTGGGACATGACGGAAGAGAAGACACCGCGGACGCTGGATGAACTCGCAGCCTGCCTGGAAACCTGCCGGCGCTGCCCCATCGGCGAGCAGGCGACCCGGGCGGTGCCCGGCGAAGGCCCTGCGGACGCGGGGCTGATGCTGGTCGGCGAGCAGCCCGGCGACCGGGAGGACCTCACGGGCCGCCCTTTCGTCGGCCCCGCCGGACGGCTGCTCGACGATGCACTGGCGGCAGCCGGCATCGAGCGCGAGCGCGTCTTCCTGACCAACGCCGTGAAGCATTTCAAGTTCAGGCTGCAGGGCAAGCGCCGGCTGCATCAGAAACCGGACGCGGGCGAGATCGACCATTGCCGCTGGTGGCTCGGGCTGGAGCTCGGGATGGTGGCACCACGGGCCGTCGTCGCGCTGGGGGCCACGGCCGCGCGCAGCCTGCTCGGCCGTCCGGTGGCCGTCGGCGAGCACCGGGGCAGCGCGCTCTCGCTGGAGGACGGCACGCCGGTGTGGATCACCGTTCACCCGTCCTATGTTCTGCGCCAGCGAGACGATCGGGCCCGGGAGCGGGAGCTGCGCCGCCTGGTGGCGGATCTTCGCAAAGCGGCGGCATAGACAGTAGGTATTGCGCGAAATTGACAGGGATGCCTTCCGGTCTAGGATGAAACGGTGACCGAGCAGGCCGCCGTCCCGGCGGCAACGCACAAGGGGGCAATCATGGGCAGATTCGTGGACACGGTTCAGGGACCGGGGATCACCCCGCTCGCCATCGCCGCACTCGCCACTCTGAGCCTGGCCTTGCTGTCGGGCTGCGAGCGCAAGGTCAGTTTCTCGGCGGACGTCCAGCCGGTTCTGGCCGCCAACTGCGCGGGCTGTCACAGCGGTTACGCCGAGGGCGAGACCAGCACCGGTCTGAACGTGACCGATTACGCGAGCCTCATGCACGGCACCCGCCTCGGCGAGGTGGTGGTGCCCGGCAGCGCCGCCTCCAGCACGCTGTACCTCGTGGTCTCCGGCGAGAGCGCGCCGGAGATACAGATGCCGCCCCACCACGAGGAGTCGCTCGCGGAAGGGCGCGGCGCTCCGCTGGAAAAGGACGAGGTGCAGCTGATCAAGGACTGGATCGACCAGGGAGCGAAGAACAACTGAGCGGGCGTCAGCCGCCCGGCGCGATGCGCGGCAGGATGCTCTCGAGCGTGTTCAGCAGCACGTCGATTTCCTCGATGCTGTTGTAGTGCACCGGACCCACCCGGATGACGCCGCCCGCCTCCATCAGACCCAGCGCCCGCACCACTTCCAGCGCGTAATTGTGGCCGTTCCAGACGAAGATGCGCCGCTGCCCGAGCTCCCGGGCGATCATCGCCGGCGCCACGGTCTCGACGGTGAAGGCCACCGTCGGCAGGCGCCGCGAGTACGCATCCGGATCCGTGATGCCGTGCACTCTGACGCCGGGCAGCGCCTGCAGCCCGTCGATGAGGTGGCGCGAGAGTGTCTCCTCGTAGTCGAGCAGCCAGGCGAGTGCGGCATGGACGTGCAGGGTGCGGCCGCTCATGCCGGGGAAACGCCCGGCATAGTCGGCTGCCCAGGCCTCGCCCAGGGATGCGAAGTAGTCCACCGCGGCGGCCGTCCCGGCCATGCCCTCGTGGCTCTGGGTGCCGGTCTCGAAGCGGCCCGGGATGGTGTCCGGAGCGGGCCGGACCTTGTAGGCCTCCAGCGACTCCAGCAACTCGCCCCGGCCCCAGAGGATGCCCTGGTGGGGGCCGAAGAACTTGTAGGCGGAGCAGGCCAGGAAATCGCAGCCGAGCGCCTGCACGTCGGTGGGCACGTGGGGCGCGGACTGCACCGCGTCCACGAAAGTCCAGGCGCCGGCCTCACGCGCCTTCGCCGCGATGGCCGCGACATCGTTCACCGTGCCCAGCAGGTTGCTGGCGCCCGCAACGCACACCAGGCGGGTTCGCTCGCCCAGCAGGCGGTCGAGTTCGGCCGGATCGAACTCGAAGGTCTCCGTATCGAACGGCAGCCACTTCACCTCGAGACCGTGGTCGCGCGCCATCAGCACCCAGGGCCAGATGTTGGCGTCGTGGTCCATCTGCGTGACGATGATCTCGTCACCCGGCGAAAACGCCGCGCCGATGGAACGGGAGAGCTGGAAGGTGAGCGTCGTCATGTTCTGGCCGAACACGACCTCGTCGGCCGAAGGCGCGTTCAGGAAATCCGCCATGGCCTGGTGGCCGTCTGCCGCGATCTCGTCGGCCAGCCGGGAGCTCTCGAACGGCCCGCCCAGGTTGGCGTTGGCCTCCAGCAGGCAGCGGCTCATCCGGTCGACGACCGTGGCGGGAACCTGCGTACCGGCCGGATTGTCCAGATAGATGCGCCCGCCGATGTCCCCGTCCAGGGCCAGGGCGGGGAAGCGTTCGCGGATCTTCTCGATGGGGTAGTCGTGTACGAGCATGAGGCCTCCGGTGGTCACGAGGGGCGCATGATGAAGGGCAGGCTCCGCCGCGGCAAGCCGCCGCCTTCGGCTAATGCCTATGCAGGCGGCCGCGGCGTTCGGGTACGGTTAGCCTCGGGCCGGGGAGCGAGCCTCTTACCATAATCGTTGTGGTTCAATGACATGTGGCCGTCACGCGGCGACGCAGGGATTCAGGGATTCAGGAATATCGGCATGCAGCCAATCAAGTTCGACGAAGCGCTGATCAGGCGCTATGGAGGCCGCGGGCCCCGCTACACCTCGTACCCGACGGCGGTGCAGTTCCACGAGTTCGACGAGGCGCAGTACAAGCGCCAGTGCGTCCTCAGCAACGAGCGCAACGACGGCCCCTTGTCGCTGTACCTGCACATCCCCTACTGCCACACGCTCTGCTACTACTGTGGCTGCAACAAGGTGGTGACTCGCAACCGGGACCGGGCGTCGGACTACCTGCAGCACCTGTTCCGCGAGGTCGAGCTCCAGTCTGCGCTGTTCGACGACGAGCGGGTCGTGGAGCAGCTGCATCTCGGCGGCGGCACGCCCACCTATCTCAGCGAGGAGCAGCTCTCCGCGGTCATGGCCAAGCTCGGCGAGCACTTCCGCCTGCGCAGCGACGGCCGGCAGGAGTTCTCCATCGAGATCGACCCGCGCAGCATCCAGCCCGGCATGGTGGCCGCGCTGGCCGGCATGGGCTTCAACCGGCTCAGCATGGGCGTGCAGGACTTCGACCCCGAGGTGCAGAAGGCGGTGAACCGCGTCCAGCCGCCTGACGAGACCCTGCCGCTGATCCAGCAGGCCCGGGAGGCCGGCTTCCGCTCGGTCTCCATCGATCTCATCTACGGCCTGCCCATGCAGACGCCGGAACGCTTCGACCGCACGCTGGACACCGTGCTGGAGGCAGCGCCGGACCGTATCTCGGTCTACAGCTACGCCCACCTGCCGCAGATGTTCCGGGCCCAGCGCCTCATCCGCCAGGAGGACCTGCCCAGCGACGACGTGAAGCTGGCGCTCCTCGGCCACACCATCCAGCGGCTCGGCGCGGAGGGCTACGAGTACATCGGCATGGACCACTTCGCGCGCAAGGACGACGAACTCGCCATCGCACGCGAGAACGGCACCATGCAGCGCAACTTCCAGGGCTATTCCACCCATGCGGACACCGAGCTGATCGCGCTCGGCGCGAGTTCCATCGGCCGCGTCGCCGACTGCTACAGCCAGCACACCCGGCACGACCACGACTACGGCCGGCGCATCGAGGAGGGCCACCTGCCCGTCGAGCGCGGCCTGATCATGAGCGACGAGGACAAGCTCCGCGGCAAGGTAATCCAGTCCATCATGTGCCGGGACCGGCTGATCTTCAGCGAGATCGAGGAGCGCTTCGACATCGACTTCCGCAGCCGCTTCGCCGAAGAGCTGGCGGACCTCGCGCCGCTCGAGGAAGACGGCCTGGTGGAGGTGGACGATGCCTCCATCCGCGTCACGCCAACCGGCCGGCTGCTGCTGCGAGCCATCGCGATGGTGTTCGACGGCTACCTGCGGGCGCAGGCCGAGCCCCAGCGCTACTCCAAGATCATCTAGGCGGGGTCATCCGGCCCCGGTCCGTTCCGCGCAGGGCTAGCGCCGACGTACGACCATCACGTCGTAGCGCCCGCTCGGACCGATGTACCAGGACGTCAGCGTGCTCGTCAGACTGACCACCAGGGAGCCGAACAGGGCCGCCCAGAAGCCCGACACCGCGAAATCGGCCAGCAGCCACGCGACCAGGCCGAACATCATCGCGTTAACCACGAACAGGAACAGCCCCAGCGTGACGAGGGTGAGCGGCAGCGTCGCGACGATGGCGATGGGCCGCACCAGCGCGTTCACCACGCCCAGCAGGATGGCGGCGAGGATGAACGTCCCCACGCCGGTGATGTGCACGCCGGGCACGATCGCGGCGGCCGCCCACAAGCCGAGCATATTGATCAGCAGTCGGACGACGAGTCCGGGCATCGCTGTCCTCCTTCAGGGTCAGTAGATCGGCGCGTACTGGTACTCTGGGTACTCGTAGCGCGGCACGACGACGTCGTAATGGGGCTGCAGGAACGCGACCAGGTTGATGAGCTGGCGCACGGTCATGCGGTCGTTGAAGCCGGGCATCAGCGACTCGCCCTCTTCGGAGATCTCCTCTTCCGGGTACCAGCGGACCAGCTTGTGCGACGGATTGATGATGGAGGTCACGAGTTCGCCGTAGGTCTTCACCCGGGTCACCTCGCCGCCCAGCGTCACCTGCACCGGCCCTTTCGCCGCCGGCGGCGGCAGCTCGTAATTGCTGATCACATGACAGGAATTGCACTGCAGTGCCAGAAAGGCCGCCCGGCCGGCCTCCGGATCCCCGTCCGGCAGGCGGAATCCGGCGGCGGACTTCGGACCGGCCTCGCAGCCCGCCAGCAGCGCGCCGCTCAGCATCGCGATCGTCACCATTGCCACCCTGGATACCCTGGGCCGGAGCGTCGTCTTCCTCATCCCGGGCTTCCTCCCCGCAACGAACGGCCGCGGATCTTCGAGCGACGCGGCCACAACTCGACAGGTTCACTCTAGGCGATCCGGGCATACCCGGCCAGTAGTGACATGTGCCTAGGGTACCCAGGATGTCTGGGATGGCCAGGATGCCTGCAATGCGGGCGATGCCTGCGATGCCTGCAATGGCCGGGATGCCCCCGGACGGCCTGTTGCGCAATACTGTCGGCATACCGCCGTCGCAGGGACCATCGATGAGGACACGACTGCCCGCTCTCGTTTTCCTGGCTGCTCTTGCTGCCCTTCCCGCCCCGCCGCTCGGCGCCGGCGAACGGGAGACCCGCCTGCAGGCCGTCGACAGAGCCGACTATCACCGTCTGACGCCGGACGAGCCCGACGGCGTCTACCATGTTCACGTGCGCATGCCCGAGAGCCACGAGCCGGGAGCCGACCGGCGTTATCCGGCGGTGTATCTGCTCGACGGCGGCAACATGTTCCCGCTCCTGGCCGGCTACTACCGCTATCTGGAACTGGGCGAGGAAGTTCCCGAACTCATACTGGTGAGCGTCTCCTACGGCACCGACTACTTCCGGGAGGGCAACCAGCGCAGCCGGGACTACACGGCGGAGGCGCCCGAGCCGGAGTTCTGGGGCGGCGCCGACGCCTTCCTGGGCTTCCTCCGCGAAGCACTGATTCCCCTGGTCGAGTCCCGCTATCCCGCCGACCCGGAACGCCGCGTGATTCTGGGGCAGTCTCTCGGCGGACAATTCGTCCTCTACAGCGCGCTGCAGCCGGACGCCCCGTTCTGGGGGCACATCGCCATCAACCCGGCGCTGCACCGCAACCTCCCGCTCTTCCTGGAAGCGCCCGGGAAGACATTCAACGGCCCGCGGCGCCGTCTGTACCTGGCCTCCGGCGCGGACGACCTGCCGCGCTTCCGCGGCCCGGCTCTCTCCTGGATCGGTCACTGGACGATGCAGCAGGACACGCCCTGGGATCTCGAGGCCGAGATCCTGCCTGGCGAGAGCCACTTTTCCGCAGCGCCGCCCGCCTTCCGGCGCGGCATTCGCTGGTTGTTCGGGATGGAGGAGCCCATCAGCGCTCCTGCGACGGCCCAGTAAGAGCGGTCCCAACTCCCTGACCGCAGGTCTCTTTTTCGCGATGCGCCGGAAATCCTGCCAGCGGCAGGTTCCTTCTACTTGACCTTACCCAATATTGGGGTATATTTCCCCAACTGTAGCTACTGTATATCTCATTCAGCAGACAGATCGGGAGTCGAACATGAACATCTCAGGACCAAAACTCAGAATCGGAGCGGCGGTGGCAGCCGCTCTCGGCCTGGCCGCCTGCGGCGGCGGAGGCGGCGGCACCGCCACCCAGCCGCCGACATCGTCAAACCCGCCGCCGGCCACCTCGGCCAAGGTAAGTGCCTCCGGTGTGATCACCGGCTTCGGCAGCGTCTACGTGAACGGCGTCCGCTACGACACCTCAGCGGCGGAGATCGAGTTCGAGGACGAAGGCCGCAAGACCGAGGACGCCCTTCGTCTCGGCATGAAGGTGAAGATCGAGGGCGAGCGGAACGGGAACGACCGCCGGGCCGACCGGATCCGATACGACGACGATCTGGAAGGCCCGGTGAGCGCCATCCAGCCGGACCCAGCCAACCCGGGCCTCGGCTCGTTCACCTTGGCCGGTCAGGAAGTCACCGTGGACGACAACACGGTCTTCGACGACGGCATCGGTGACAACAACGGCGACGGCAGCATCGACCTGCTCGACCTGGATCCCGCCGGCGGCTCGATCGTCGTCGAAGTGAGCGGTTTTCAGACCGACGCCGGCATCCTCGCCACCCGCGTGGAACGCGACGACGACCAGGCCGGGGGCGACGACGATGTCGAGGTAAAGGGCTATGTCACCGACCTGGACCCCGCGGCGGGTACCTTCCTCATTCGTGACCTGACCGTGGCGTGGACCGCGGACGACCTGGACGGCGAGGACTTCCCGGACGGTACGCTTACCGAAGACGTCTTCGTGGAGGTGGAAGGAACGCTGCTCGCCGACGGCACACTCGAGGCGGACAGCATCGAGCGCGAGGACGACTTCGGCCGCGGCGACGGCGACGAAGGCGAGTTAGAGATCGAGGGAATCCTGGAGGCGGTGGATACCGCATCCAGCCCGAACACGATCACCATCGACGGCAACACGATACCCGTGAACGACGCCAGCCGGCTGGCCGGTCACGTCGGCGCGCGGGTGGAGGTGGAAGGCACCTTCGACGCAGACGGCGTACTGATACTGGACGACGGTGACGACGGCGTGAAGTTCGAGCGCGAGAATTCCGTGCGCACCGAGGATCGGGTAGAGACGGTCGGCACTGGGAGCTTCGTCACCCGCCTGGGTCTCGAGATCACGCCCACCGGCGCAAGCCGCATCGAGGATGACGATGCCGACGACGGCGACCGGCTGACCCCCGAGGCGTTCCTTGCGCGGGTATCGGCGGGCGACTACGTCGAGGCGCGCGGGTATCCCGAGAGCGACGGCACCGTGACCTGGATGCGCATCGAGCGCGACGGCGACGAGGACGATCAGGACTGCGAGCTGCGCGGCCCGGCGGCCGACGGCTCCGTCGACGATCCTTTCTTCGTCATCCAGGGCGTCACCATCGACACGGCGCAGATCACCAGCGCCGGCGGGTTCCGCGACGAGAACGACGTGGCCATCGGCCGCGACGAGTTCTTCGCCCGCCTCGCGGCCGGCGACGTGGTCGAGGCCGACAGCATCGACAACGGCGGCTGCTCCGACGGCCTGCTCATTGCCGAGGAGGTCGAATTCGAGCGCGACGACGGCGTCGCCGGCAACGACGACGACGGCATGGGCGGCGGCAACGACGACGGTAACGGCGATGACGGCGCCGCGGCCGACGAGGTTGGCGGCACGGTCAGCAACGTGGACGACGTCGAGAACACGTTCGTCGTCGCGGGCCGGACCGTCGTCGTAACGGCAGACACCCTGATCGACGCTTCCATCGTCGAGGCGGCCCGTGGCGAGGAACTCGGCGATGCCGACCTTCGCTTCGGCGACCTGCCCGAGTCCCTGTCCGAACTTCTGCCGGACGGACTCCAGGTCACCGTGCGGGTGGATGCAAACGACAATGCCATCCTGATCGAGGACCAGAACTGAGCCGCCGGCCTCACCGCGGCAGCATGCCGCTGAGGTGACACCTCGTGAACGCCGGGTTCGGCAGGTCTCCCCTGCCGGGCCCGGCTTCGCGACTGTCAACCGCAGGCCTCCGTGGTACAGAATGTCCGCACGCGGTCACGAGAAACCGGACATGGATAACGATCTGAAGAGCTCCGTCTATCGCGCCTGCCGCCTGCTGCTGCGGCCGGTGGCGAGCATCGCGCTGCGCTGCGGCATCACGTGGCGGGAGTTCTCGGACCTCTCCAAGTCCGTCTTCGTCGATGTCGCCACCTCCGAGTTCGGCATCCGCGGCCGCCCCACCAATGTGTCCCGCGTCGCCGTGATGACCGGTATCGACCGTAAGGAGATCCGCCGCCAGCGGGATCTGCTCGCCGCCGAACCGGAGAGCGTCAGCCGCAAGACCAGCGACGCCAGCCGGGTGCTGTCCGGCTGGCACCAGGATCCGGCATTCCTCGACGATTCGGGCCAACCGCTCGAACTGCCCGAGGAAGGCCCCGCGCCGTCCTTCGACGCGCTGACCCGGCGCTACTCGGGCGACGTCCCGAGGCAGACCCTGCTGAAGGAACTGCTGGGCGGTGGCACCGTGGCACGAACCCCGGATGGGAGGGTGCGCGCGCTGAGACGCTACCACGTCCCGGAACCCCTGGAGCCGGAGAGCATCCTGCGTGCCGGCGCCGTACTCAAGGAACTCGGCGACGCACTGCGCCACAACCTGTACCGCAAGGCGGACGATACCCCCCGCTTCGAAGGCCGCGCCTCCAACGACCGGATGACGGCCGAACAGGCCGCCCTGTTCCGGGAATTCATGCAGGTGCGCGGCCAGGCCTTCCTGGAGGAGATCGACGACTGGCTAAGCCGGCACGAGCCGGAGACTGCGCCGCCACCCGGCAAGGCGGTCCGTCTCGGCGCGGGCCTGTTTGCGATCGAATCGGAGGCCGGCGGAGAGCAGCGCCGCTGACGGCAGACTTTTCACGTCCCGGGTGTAACCGTTTGCGCCGGCGAGCGCTATAACATGACAGTTAACATCAATACGGAGCCCGCCATGCGCTTTCCGAGACTGCACGCCATCCTCATGGTCGCCGTCCCCGGCCTCGCCGTCGCCGCGGTCGCGCCCGGCGAACTGCCCGGCAACGCCCGCTGGTACCTGCATGCCGACCTCGTCGAAATGCGCGGCTCCGAGGTCGGACGCCAGCTCTACGGCTGGCTGGACAAGGAGCTGTTCGCCGACCTGCGCAACGACCTCGGCGTCGACCTGGGCGCCGAGACCGACCGGGTCACGGTGTTCAGCCAGGGCGACGACGATGCCGTGCTCGCCATCCGCGGGCGTTTCTCGGACCAGACCCGGGAGAAGGTGCTGGCGCTGGCGAAGCGCGAGGCCAGGGTGGACGAGCACGAGGCCGACGGCAGCCGCTACTACCAGCTGGGCCAGATGGACGATGCGGATTTCGACGGCTACTTCACGTTCGC
Organism: Woeseiaceae bacterium; assembly: GCA_035655155.1. Lineage (GTDB taxonomy): Bacteria > Pseudomonadota > Gammaproteobacteria > Steroidobacterales > Woeseiaceae > Lentisalinibacter. Next base: position 31,769 of record DASRVH010000005.1, on the reverse strand, counting down.
CATCGACGGACTGCTGCTGTTCACCTCCGAGGCCGCGACCATGGAGAAGCTGCTGGCCGACGGCGGCCGTGTCGAGGAGCGCGAGGCGGCAGACGGCACGCTGTTCGTGCTCACGGCGGACCGGAACCTGATGCAGGGCGGCATCCGTCCCCAGGCCGGCGCCGGGGGCTCCTGGGAGTCCCGCATCCTCGAGCACACCCGGGAAGCGGCATTCTTCGTCGCCGACCGTGACGGGCTCGCCGTCATCGAGGCGACGATCGTGGCCAGCGATCCGGGCATGGCGCTGGCCGTGGGCGGAATTGTGGGAGGCCTAATCGGATTGCAGGCCGTGGCCGCGGAGGAAGAGCCCGCGCTGGCGGAGCTGCTGAGCAAGACAAAGGTGACGGTGAATGAGGGTACGGTCGGCATCTCCGCCCTGGTGGAGCCCGAGCTGATGACGAGACTGCTCGCCCGTTGAGGCGGGCTCCGGCGACCGGCGCGCCGGACCACCCATGACGAGCAGCGAAGACGAACTCATCGCGGCGGCGAAGGCCGGCTCCCACGCCGCCTTCGCCGTGCTCGTCGAGCGCTACCAGGACGGCCTGTATCGTTTCCTGTGCGTGCGCTGTGCCCGGGTCTGCGACGCGGAAGACGCGCTGCAGGACACCTTCGTCGGCGCCTGGCGCTACCTCGCGAGCTACGATCCACGCTGGCGCTTCAGCACCTGGCTGTATCGCATCGCCCTGCGGCATGCGGCGGCCCGGCCGGCGGCCTGGGAACCGCTGGCCGCGGAACCGGCCGATCCGGCGGCCGATCCGCTGGCCGACTGCATCGCGGACGACGGGCGGCGCAACATCTGGCTGACTGCCCGGCAACGGCTCACGCCGGACGGCTATACCGCGCTGTGGCTCCATTACGCCGAGGACATGGCGGTCCGCGACGTGGCGCGCGCGATGGAACGAAGCGTATCGTGGGTCAAGGTGAACCTGTTCCGGGCCCGCCGGCGGCTGGCCCGGGAACTCGAGACGGAGGACGGGGAATGACGGAACTGGAAGAGCGTCTGCGCCGCGATGCGGCGAAGATTCGCGCAGAGACCACCCCGGAGCTGAGGGCACGCGTGCAGGCATCGCTGCAGGCCGCGGAGCCCGCTGCGCCGCGCCGGCGGCGCCCGGCGCTGGTGCCGCCACCGCGCCTGCTCGGCGGCGCCGCACTGGCGGCCGCCGTCGCGGTGGCGGGAGTCCTGGCGCTTCGTCCCGAGGCGCCCGCGCCGGAATCCTGGCCCGCAACGCCCACGGCACAGACGCAGACCTCGCTGCCCGGGACACTGCCGACCGCGCTGCAGGCGGATTTCGTGCTGCTGGAGCTGGAGCAGCGCGCCACGCAGCCGCTCACGGAGGAACAGGAGCGCCTCGAGGCCGATCTGCGCCGGCTGGAGGAAGAGCTGCGACGGGCCTTCTGAGGACGGGCTTTCCAGGAAAGGGGGCGGCGCGATAACGCCCGCCGCAAAAAAGTGAGGGGATGACGCCGTCGCGTCATCCCCTCGTTTTTTGAGCCAGCGCGGCGTCCGATTCGATCGATCCGGCAGCTTGCGCCACCCCCTCGGACCTGCCTGACTCCGGCCTGTGGCTCGTCCGCTCGGCTTGCACCTTGCGGAACCTCGTCTCAGGCTCCTCACGAGGACTTTTCGTCCCCGATGTTTGTTTAAAGACGCCTGGCTACGTCCCCCGCGAACTGCATGCCGGTCATGCGAGTCACGAGTACAGGCAGTTTCCGCTCTCCAATGGTCGCCAGATGCTCTCGCTCCGGCTTCCTCAACGCGCGGCCTCTCGGCGTTGCGACTTGGTCAGCTTCCGCTGCCCTTGACCACTTTGGCGGGTGGTCCTGCCCCTGCCAATCGGGGCCCGGTTTCAGGATCGCGATCCCTTACCGTGGGGTTCACACTACGCCTGCCGGTCCGCCCTGTCAGCAGAATATCCTGTGCCTGTCGTGTGGTTATTCTGTGGATAACCGGTGGAAATAGAAAAGCCATTATTAATCCGAAGGTTGCAGGCAATAATCGACGGCCTCACGAGGTCTTTTCCACAGGTTGCTAAAAGAGCGGAAGATTGCCTCCGCCCTCTTTCGCCGTGAACAGCCAGGCCAGCAGCCCGTGGGTGGGCAGATAGACGCAGAGCGGGAAGAACAGCATCACGAGGGCGAGGTAGAGCCGGCCGTCGATCCGACGCTGGGGACGCTCGCCCGGCCCGAACACCCGGTTGATGTTCTCCGCGGGGTCCGTAATCAGCCAGGTGACCGGCAGCACCGCCCAGGCCAGGAGGGTCTGCAGCGCCAGCGCCCTGCTGTCATATCCGAGCCGCCAGACGCCCCAGAGCAGCAGCGGCGGCAGGAGCAGGTGGAACAGCGACAGCCCGCGCAGCCAGCGGGGCAGAGCCGGGTCGAACATGTAGCCGGCGAGGCCGGTAACCGGCCGCCGGAAGATGAGTCCGCCCAGGTAGCTGATGACCCACACGGCCTCGGGCAACAGCACCCCGACCGCCATCATGCTGAACAGTAGCGCGCTCTCCAGCCACAGTGCCGGCACCAGCGCGATCAGCGCGATGTCGGAGAACCAGAGAAAATTCTTCGGACCATGCTGCCGCCAGTAGATCGGCAGGATGACCGCGGCGACCGCCGTATAGGCGATCTTCAGCCAGAGCGGGATCATGCCTCCGCGATCGCGGCTCCCGCGCCGGTGAGTTCACGGGCCGCGGCGAGGCAGCCGTCCACCGCCTCGTCCGGCGTTGCGAACGAGGTGACCAGCCGGTATACGCCGGGGCCGGTGTGGGGCCACGGGTGGAACTCGAAGCCGCGGGCATGCAGGCCGTCTGCGAGCGAATCGGGAAGGCGCATGAAGATCTCGTTGGACTGCACGGGATGCAGCAGCTCGGTGCCCGGGCAGGCGGCCAGGCCGTCGGCGAGCGTTCGTGCACGGCGGTTGGCGGCTGCGGCCAGGCGCAGCCAGAGACCCTCGGCGAGATAGGCCTCGAGCTGCGCCGAGACGTAGCGCATCTTGCTCAGCAGATGGCCCGCCTGCTTGCGGCGCCGCGGCAACTCCACCGTGTCTGCCGGATCGAATACGACCAGCGCCTCGGCCAGCATCGCACCGTTCTTGGTCGCGCCGAACGAGACCAGATCGACCCCGGCGCGCCAGGTGATGTCCGCCGGCGAGCAATCGAGGGTGACCAGCGCGTTCGCCAGCCGCGCGCCGTCCATGTGCACGCGCAAGCCGTCGCGGTGAGCGGCCGCGGCGAGTGCAGCGACCTCGTCTGGCGTATAGACGGTGCCCAGTTCCGTCGCCTGGGTCAGGCTCAGCAGCCGGGGGCGGCTGGCGTGTTCGCCCATGGCGAGAGACGCGGCTACGGTCTGCTCCACCGCTGCCGGCACCAGCTTGCCGTCCGCGCCGTCCAGCGCCAGCAGCTTGGCCCCGCCGCTGAAGAACTCGGGCGCAGCGCACTCGTCCGTATTCAGGTGCGCATCCCGGTGGCAGACCACCGCACCGACGGAGCCGCAGGTCTGGGCCACGGCAAGCGAGTTGGCGGCCGTGCCCGAGGCCAGCGGGTAGATCTCGACGTCCCGCTCGAACAGCTCGCGGAAGCGCTGGCGCAGGCGCGCGGTGGCGGCGTCTGCACCGTAGGCGTGGGCGGGGCCGTCGTTCACTTCGGCCAGGGCCGCCATGATCTCGGGTGCCACGGGATACTCGTTGTCGCTGCGGAAATTGCCCGGCATGGCCTGCACTGCTCCTTCATTCCGACCGATGGGCGCGCGAGCCGCGCTCCCGGAGCGCCAATGCTACAGCCGCGGGAGGGAATGTTCGACGCCGCTCGGGCGTCTTCGCGGCCCTCAGGTCTCGTCCCGGTCCATCCACTTGGCCGTGTAGCGCGGCGTGTAACCGACCATGAGATCCAGCAGCGCAGCCGCATCGCCGGCGGCGAGAATCATGTCCCGATGCTCCCCCCGAACGAAACCCTCGCTGACGGTCTGGTCGAGGAACCGGAGCAGATCGTCATAGTAGCCGCCGGCGTTCAGCACGCCGCAGGGCCGGGCGTGAATGCCGAGTTGGGCCCAGGTGAGTATCTCGAACAGCTCTTCCAGGGTGCCGAGGCCGCCGGGCAGGGCCAGCACCCCGTCCGAGAGTTCCGACATCAGCGCCTTGCGCTGATGCATGGTCTGCACGACGCGCAGGTCGGTCAGTCCCTGGTGGCCCACCTCCTTGCGCAGCAGCGCCTCGGGGATGACGCCGATGACCTCGCCGCCGGCGGCCAGCGCCGCATCGGCGAGTACGCCCATCAGCCCCACCCGTCCGCCGCCGTACACCACCCGCCAGCCCCGCTCCGCGATGGCCGTGCCGAGTTCTTCGGCGGCGCGCGCGTAAGCCGGACGGACACCGCTGCTGGATCCCGCGAATACGCAGATCGATTCCATACGCGCCATCAGTTGTTGCTCCCGGTGGATGCGGACTTGCCTGCGATCGGCTATGCGGCCGTCGAGGCAAGGGTCCAGGCAATGGTCCAGGCAATTGCCGGCCGAACTGTGTCAGATTCGGCCGGTCGTGCAAAGGCCGGCCCTTGAATCGGCCGCCGGCGACACGCATGTCCTGTGACAGACGCGGCATTCATTCGCCGCGGCAAGGAGGATCGATGAAAAGGACAGCCAGGATGATCTTGCCGATGGCGGCCGCCGCTCTGCTGGCCGGCTGCGCCACCCAGACTTCGCCAAACGAGCCGCCCGACGGTCCGAGCGCCGTGCTGCGGTTCGCCGATCTGGGCGGTATCCGTGACTGGCGCTCCGTCGACAACGGCAGAGCCATACTGATCGAGGGACGCCGCGGCCTGTGGTACCGGGCAACCTTCTTCAGCCCGTGCACCAGCCTGCCCTTCGCAAACACCATCGCCTTCGCAACCGACTCCACCGGCGATCTGGACAAGTTCAGCTCGATTCTCACGCGGGACGAGCGCTGTTATTTCCGCACGTTCGAGCGGGCGCCTGATCCTGACGCGGAGGATTGACCGGGTCGGGCCTGAAGGCCGTCCTACAACGGGATGTTGATGCTCGCCGGGTCTTCGGTCAGGTCGCGGCCGTAGGTGTGGACGGTGATCGCGACGTCGTCGCTCGCGTTGCAGACCCGGTGGGGATAATCGATGCCCGGCTGTACCAAGGTAACGTCGCCCGGCGCGCAGACTGCCTCGCAGGCGAGTTCGGCCGCGCCGTCGCACACCAGGCGGTAGTTGGCGACGCTCGGCGTGCCGGCGTAGACGCCCACGGCACCCCACGCCGTGTGGCCGTGCACCGGCGTGCCCTGGCCGGGCCGCCACACGACGGACAGGACGGTGAAGCGTCCGCGCGGATCGGCATAGAGCACGTGACGGCGATAAGTGTCCGCGCCCGCCGCGCGGCATTCGGCCGGCAGCCAGTCAGCCGCGGCCATCAGCCGACGCAGTTCGCGACCGACCCGGCTCGCCAGGCGGTCATCATTGCAGGCCTCGCACAATGCGCTCACACGACGGATGTATTCGTCGAAATCGATGGCGTCTGCAGCCGTGGAGACCGGCCGTTCGGCACCCGGGCGCCGTTGACGCATCCTGTCCGCTGAAACTGCCATGGACTCTCTCCCTGCTCCCGCGTTTACGTGTAAGAAACGGTAGCAGCAGGATGGGGGCCAATGGGTGCAAAATTTGCCAGTAATGTGAAACGTGTTAGGTTATTTGCCTAACGATGATCGGATTTGGGGGATTACGTTCCGTGGACAAGAAAGACAAGCAGATCCTCGCGCTGCTGCAGGAAGATGCTTCGCTGCCGGTGGCCGAGATCGCGGAGCAGGTAGGACTGTCGCGCACGCCCTGCTGGAGGCGTATCCAGCAGCTGGAAGAGAAAGGCGTCATCCGCAAGCGGGTCGCCCTGCTCGACAGGCACAAGCTCGACGTGCCCATCACCGTATTCGTCGCCGTGCGCACCAATCAGCACAACGCCGCGTGGACCGAACGCTTCCGCGAAATGGTCCAGGGCATCCCGCAGATCGTGGAGGTGCACCGGCTCAGCGGCGATACCGACTATCTGCTGCGGGTGCTGGTGGGCGACATCAACGGCTTCGATGCCGTGTACAAGCAGATGATCGAGATGGTCGACTTCTCGGACGTCAGCTCCAGTTTCTCGATGGAGGAGTTCAAGTTCACGACCGCGATTCCGCTGGACTGACGCGGAACCGGATCGCCGGCGGAACGAAAAACGGCCGCCCGGAGGCGGCCGTCGTTCAGGCGTCGGGCAGCAGCGTGCCTCAGGCCTTCGGCGCGTAGGCGCTGCACCAGCCGGCAGCATTCACCAGCTTGCCCGGGAAGATGGAGCAGCCGGCCCACTCCTCGTCGCCCTGGGCCTGGAACAGCTGACAATTGCTGCAGGCCTGGCCGGGCTGATAGCGGGCGTACTTGCTCTGGTCGACGTTGGTGGCGTCGTGCACGTAGCCGAGCGCTTTCGCCTGCGGGTCGTCCACAGAGAGCTTCGGCCGACCGTCTCCGCCTGCCGCCGCCTCGCCGGCCTGGCTCTCGGCCGACTTCTGGGCCGACTCCTGGGCCGACTTCTGACTCATGCCCGCATCGTTGGCCGTATCCTTGGCCATGTCGGTCCCGCTGCCGGAACCCTCGTCGGGCGAGGGTTGCGCGCCGCCTGCAGGAGCGGAGTCGCCGCCGCCCGAGCATGCCGCCAGCCCCGCAAGGGGCACCAGCACAACCGTGCCGCCAACCAGCTTCAGGAATTTCCGGCGTCCTGCCGGATCGGAATATTCGCTCATAAAAACTCTCCGCTAGCGTCGGCTCGAGCCGACGGGTTCAAGGACCAGTCCGAATCCCCGCGCGCTCATTCTCGGCAACGACCCCGGGCAATGCAAATGGCCCGCACCGCGCCGCCGGCCGGCCGCAACATTTCTGCCACACATTCCTGTCACGATGCCGTCACGTGACGGATTCACCATCAGGTCGCCACTGCCCGACATGACAGCGACGCCGTTCAGCCTCACAGCGAGGATCGCCGGCCTCTGCCGCCAGATCCTCGTCCCCGCCCGCTTCCCGGGGCTGCTCCGCTACGCCCGCCGCGTCGCGGTCGGCGCCGTATTCCTGCCGGCGCTCCTGCTGCTGCAGGCCGTGCACTGGATCGGCTTCCTGCTGGACGAGATTTTCTTCCACGGTTATCGGCGGGTCGCGATCCGCGAGCCGGTATTCATCCTCGGCGCACCGCGCAGCGGCACCACCTACCTGCACCGCCTGCTGGCAGCCGACACCGGTTACACGACCTTCGCCACCTGGGAATGCCTGTTCGCCCCCAGCATCACGGAGCGAAAATGCTGGACCGGCCTTGCCGCGGCCGACCGGCTGATCGGGTCCCCACTGGCCCGCTCGCTCACGGCGGCAGGCCGCGCCGCCCTGCGCTGGATCGACGACAAGCACCCCCTCGGACTCGCCGAACCCGAAGAGGACTACTTCTGCTTCCTGCCGCTGCTGTGCTGTTTCATTCTCGTCGTGCCCTTCCCCGAAGCGCGCTGGGTGTGGCGCATGGGCACATTCGACAGGGACATGCCCGAAGCCGAGCGTCGACGGCTGCTGAGCTGGTACCGGCGCTGCCTGCAGCGCCACCTCTACGCCCACGGCCAGGGCAGGACGCTGCTGTCGAAGAATGCCGCTTTCGCCGGCATGGCACGAAGCCTGGCGCGGGAATTCCCGGACGCCCGCGTCGTGGTCTGCGAGCGGGACGCCGTCGAGGTGATCGCCTCGCAATTCAATTCGGTGACTGACGGCCTGCGCCTGTTCGGCGTCCCGCCCGACGACCCGCTGTTCCGGGCACGGCTGCTCGATTGCCTGGACTTCTATTACCGGAACCTGGAGGACCTGCGCGCGGAACTGCCGCCGGAGCGCATCGCGGCCGCCCCGATGGAGGAACTGGCCGCCGACCCCGCCGCGCTGGTACGCCGCCTCTGCGACCGCCTGGGACTCCCGGTGACCGACACGCTGGCGGCACGTCTCGGGCAGCTCGAGCGGCGCCGGCCCCACGTGCCGGCCGAGGCGCCGCCGCTGTCCTCCTGGGGCATCGACATGGCGGAAGTGCGGCGGCGCTTCGCCGCCTGGACACGCAAGCAGGAGCCGCAGACATGATGGCAACAGAAGCGCTGCAGTCCCGACTGCGCGAAGACGCGCCGGCCCGTTCCCGTTGCGAGCGTCTGCGTGTCGCCGTCGTCTCCGACGCGGTGGCCGAACGCAACGGCGTGGGCTCGTATTACAGCGACCTGGTCGGCCAGCTCGGCTCCCGGGTCGGGCGCGCGGAGCTGTTCTGCCCGCAGGACAGCCTGCAGGGCTGGCGACGCCGGCTGGTGCCGCCGCTGCCGGGAGACCGCACCCAGCGTCTGTGGTTTCCGCGACCGTTCCGGCTCTGGCGTCGGGTGACCGCGCTGGCGCCCCATGCGCTCGTGGTGCCGACCCCCGGCCCGTTCGGCCTGATGGGACTGCTGGCGGCCCGGCGCCTGGGCATCCCGCTGATCACCGGCTTCCATACCCATTTCGAGCAGCTGGCGGAGATCTACTGGAGAGACGCTTTCGGTCGACTCAGCCGCAGCTACCTGGAACGCTGTCACCGGCTGCTGTTCCGGCACAGCGCGCTGGTCCTGGCCAACTCGCCGGAGATGGCCCGCCTGGCCGACCGCCTCGGCGCCCGCGGCGCGCGGCTGATGGGCACCTCGGTGCCGCGGGAGTTCCTGGACCGTCCGCTCGCAGAGCCCGGGCCCGACGTGCGCCGGCTCCTGTTCGCCGGGCGGCTGGCCGCGGAGAAGAACCTGCCTGCCGTGCTGGAGGTGGCCGAACGGCTGCCGGGCCTGCGGGTCAGCATCGCAGGCGACGGACCCATGCGCCCGGCCGTCGAGGCCGCAGCCGCGCGGCTGCCCAATCTGGATTACCTGGGCTGGGTGCCCCGGGAGCGGCTGGTCGACACGCTGGACGCCCACGATATGCTGCTGCTGCCCTCCCGGATCGAGTCGTTCGGCACCGTGGCACTCGAGGGCATGGCCCGCGGCCGGCCGGTCATCGTCTCCGGCGACTGCGGCATCGCCGAATGGCCCGAACTCGAAGCCGGACTGTTCCGCATCGGCGCCGATGAGAGCGTCGTGCAGGCCGTCATGCGGGCCTGCGCGGCGGCACCGGCGGCGCGCGCCGAGATGAGCCGTCGGGCCCACCTGGCCGCGCGCCGGCTGAACGACTGGAATCTGCGCACCTGGATCGGCTGGCTGCAGGGAGACGCCGACGGTGGCTGAGACCGCGCCGGGGGTCCTTATCTCGGTGCACGACGTGATGCCGGAAACCCTGGGCCGGGTGGCCGGCATCCTCGGCGCACTCGAGGCCGCCGGCGCCGGCGGCGCCAGCCTGCTCGTCGTGCCCGGCGTCGGCTGGACGGCCGAGACGCTGGATCGGCTGCACGGCTTGCTGGCCCGGGGCCATACCTTGGCCGGACACGGCTGGCAGCACAGATGCCCCCGGATCCGGGGGCTCGGGCACCGCCTGCACAGCGCGCTCGTCTCCCGTGACGTGGCGGAACATCTGTGCCTGGACGCGGCCGGCATCGAGGCGCTCATCCGCCGCTGCGGCGAATGGTTCCCGCGCCACGGCCTGCCCCGGCCCGACACCTACGTGCCACCGGCCTGGGCGATGGGTCGCATCGAGCGGCGGCGTCTCTACGGCCTGGGCTTCCGCTACTTCGAGACCCTCACCGGCTTCTACGACGCCGGCACCGGCCGCTTCCGCCGCCTGCCGCTCGCCGGCTTCGAGGCGGACACACGCTTCAGGGCGCTGGTGCTGCGCGGGCTCAACCGGGCGGCCCTCGCCCTGGCGGCGCCGGGGAGACCGCTGCGGCTCGCCATTCACCCCCATGACCCCGAGCTGCTGCTGGCCCGCGACCTGGAGCGCCTTATCGCCATGGCGGCGTCCCGTAGCCGCCCGCTCGCCGCCCGAGCGCGGGCCGGCTGAACCTGCAAGGCACTGGCGAACCTGCGTCCCGGCGGGTAGCGTATGCGCCGGTTCCGGTCACGACGGCAGACGAGATGAGGCCACGACAACCTTCAGCGGCCGAGGTCAGGCAGCTCCCCGCGCTCATGACTCACGTGATCCCGCCCGACTGGGAAGACCAGAACGGCCACGTGAACATCCGGTTCTACATGACCCTGTTCGAGCGCGGCGGCTGGCCCATGGTGCAGGAGATGGGCATGGAGGACTCCTACTTCCGAGACCGCCGGCAGGGCCTGTTCGACCTGGAGCACCACCTCTATTACCTGAACGAGATCCACGTCGGCGAATCGGTCAGCATCCATGCCCGCCTGGTGGACCGCAGCGAGAAGCGCTTCCACGGCGTGATGTTCGTCATCAACGACAGCCGCGACAACCTGGCGGCCACCCTCGAGTACATCACCAGCGGCGCCGACCTGGCGCACCGTCGCACGGCACCGTTCCCGGCGGACATCGCCGCGCGACTGGACCGACTGGTGGCCGAGCACCGCCAGCTGCCCTGGCAGCCGCCGCTGTGCGGCGTGATGTCGGCCTGACGGAGGGGGGATCAGGTCCTAGAGCGTGGGCGGCGTCTCGCCGATCCGGCCCACATCCAGCACCGGGGAGGCGTCCAGCTTCTCGGCGCCCATCAGGTCCGCCACCCGCTGCAGGGCCGCGACGATGGCGTGGCGCTCCCAGTCCTGCAGGCCGCCGTACTCCTCCAGGAATCGGGTCTGCAGTGCCGTCGGCGCCCTGGCCACGAGCTCACGACCCTCCGGCGTCAGGCTGACCTTGACCTGTCGCCGGTCCTCGCTGCCGCGCCGGCGCACGACGAGGCCGCTCTGCTGCAGCTTGTCGATCATCGAGGTCACCGTGCCCTGGGTGAGACCGACCTTGTAGGCAATGCCGCCCACCGTGAGTTCGCCGGCCATCGACAGCAGCTCCAGCACGAGCAGCTGGGAGGTGGTGAGGCCGGTCTGGCGCGCGAGAGACTTGGCGTCCAGGTCCGTCGCCCGCAGCACCCGGCGCAGCGCGGTCAGCACTTCTTTCTCCAGCATCTCGTCCTTTTCACTCATCGCCCTGTCGCTCTCATCCCCGTTCGCCGGCATCTGCCGGAAGGTTTCCAGGCCCCTGATCTCAGTGATTTTTATGCCCGCCGGGCAGCGCTCACTTGAAAGGAGTACTTTGACCCTCAAATCAATGTTGCGCTACTAATCGCTATTTTCTAAAATTGTAGCGCTATTCGATCAGCTTTTTTAATTGAATATCGAAATATCTGTCAACTAGAACACGCCGGGTGCCCCGCAAGGACCGCGATAGGATTAATATCAGGCTATCGGGTTCGTTCCCGCCTCACCGGACACGCCCAGCGACAGATTCCCCGACCAGGCATATCATGCAAGCAAAAAGAATCCAGAAAGATTCTGCTATCTCCATACGTCCGCCGGTATCGACCGACGGCGCCGCCGTACACGCCCTCATCGGACGCTGCCCGCCGCTGGACACCAACTCCATGTACTGCAACCTGCTGCAGTGCACCCACTTCGGCGCGACGAGCGCGCTGGCGGAGGCGGAGGGCGACGCCGTGGGCTTCGTCTCCGGCTACAGCCCGCCCCCGCACCCGGACGCACTGTTCGTCTGGCAGGTGGCCGTCGACGAACGGGCCCGCGGCCACGGTCTGGCCAAACGGCTCATCATGGACATCCTGGAGCGGCCGGGTAACGAGCATCTGCACTACATCCGCACGACCATCACGGCCCAGAACGAGGCTTCCTGGGCCATGTTCCACGGCCTCGCCCGCAAACTGGACGCGCCTACCGAAGAGCAAGTGCTGTTCGATCAGGACGAGCACTTCGGCGGCGAGCACAAGAGCGAACACGAATTGATTATCGGCCCTTTTGAAATCGAGAGAAACTGAGAGAAAACGAGAAACGTCATGAAAACCACCGTTGAGAAGATCGACCTTTCCAGTAACGCGCACACGGGCGGCGTATTCGCGCGCCTCGAATCGGACGTGCGCTCCTACTGCCGCTCGATCCCGGTCCTGTTCGAGAAAGCGGTCGGCACCGAACTCGTCGATGCCGACGGCAACGTCTACCTGGACTTCCTGGCCGGCGCCGGCAGCCTGAACTACGGCCACAACCATCCGGTGCTGAAAGAGGCACTGATGGACTACATCGCCGGCGACGGCATCGCCCACAGCCTGGACATGCACACCGCGGCGAAGAAGCGCTTCCTCGAGACCTTCCACGAGCGCATCCTGAAGCCGCGCAACCTGGACTACGTGGCCCAGTTCACGGGCCCGACCGGCGCGAACGCCGTCGAGGCGGCCATGAAGCTTGCCCGCAAAGTGACCGGCCGCGAGACCATCGTCGCCTTCACCAACGGCTTCCACGGCGTCACGCTGGGCGCGCTGTCTCTCACCGGCAATCGCCATCACCGGGATGCCGCCGGCGTGTCGATGAGTGGCGTCGTGCGCATGCCGTTCGATGGCTATCTGGGCGAGGGCGTGGACACGCTGGACTACCTGGAGAAAACGCTGGACGACCCGAGCAGCGGCGTGGGCCATCCTGCCGCCGTCATCGTGGAGGCGGTCCAGGGCGAGGGCGGCCTGAACGTCGCCAGCGAGGCCTGGCTGAAGCGCCTGGAGGCGATCTGCCGCGCCCGCGACATCCTGCTCATACTGGACGACATCCAGGCCGGCTGCGGCCGCACCGGCAACTTCTTCAGCTTCGAGCCCTCCGGCATCCGCCCGCACATGGTGACGCTGTCGAAGTCGCTGAGCGCCATGGGCCTGCCTTTCGCGGTACTGCTTATCGAGTCCGATCTCGATGAATGGGAGCCCGGCGAGCACATCGGCACCTTCCGCGGCAACAACCACGCGTTCGTAACCGCCGCCGCCGCACTGGAGCACTTCTGGTCGACGTCGCGCTTCGAGCAGGACGTCAGGCGCAAGGCCGGCATCCTCCGCTCACGGCTGGAGGAGATCGCCGCGGCGTCGCCCCTCGGACTCACCGTCAAGGGTCGCGGCCTCATGAGCGGCATCGCCTGCCCCGACGGCGAAACCGCCGGCAGGGTATGCCGCGCCGCGCTGGAACGCGGTCTCGTGATCGAGACGAGCGGCTCCTTCGACGAGGTGGTCAAGTGCCTGCCGCCGCTCACGATCGGCGACGACGAGCTCGAGCGGGGCCTGACGGCGCTCGCGGATAGCTTCGACGCCGCCGCGGCCAGCGACAGCGCCTGAACGGCGCGAGGAGCACAGCAAGGATGACTCATACCGTAGAGAAGATCGGCGGAACTTCCATCGCCGACAGCGAAGCGGCGCTGAACAACGTCTTTTTGCCGAAGGGCCGCAACGGCGACCCCTACAACCGCATTTTCGTGGTCTCCGCCTACGCGGGCATGACCAACGAGCTGCTGGAGGACAAGAAGTCGAAGGACCCCGGCGTCTACACCTTGTACAGCCACAGCGAATCCGACTGGGCCTGGGGTGACGCGCTGACGAAAGTATGCCGCCGCATGATCGAGAAGAACGAGGAGATCTTCACCGATCCGGGGGTGCGCGAGCCGGCCAACCAGTTCGTGCTCGAGCGCATCGAGGGCGTCAGGAGCTGTCTCATCGACCTGCAGCGGCTGTGTTCCTACGGCCACTTCCATCTCGGCGAGCACATGATGACCGTGCGCGAGATGCTTTCGGCCCTGGGCGAGGCCCACAGCGCTTTCAACACGGCCCTGCTGCTGCGCATGCACGGCGTGGAAGCCCGCTTCGTCGACCTCACCGGCTGGCGCGACGACAAGCCGCGTACGCTGGAGGAGCGCATCGACATCGGCCTGAAGGGCATCGACTTCGAGGCCGAGCTGCCCATCGTCACCGGCTACACCCAGTGCCACAGCGGGCTGTTCCGCGAGTACGGCCGAGGCTACACCGAGGTGACCTTCAGCCACGTCGCGGCCCGCACCGGCGCCAGCGAGGCGATCATCCACAAGGAGTATCACCTCAGCAGCGCCGATCCCCTGATCGTGGGCGAGGACAAGGTGGAGAAGATCGGCAATACCAACTACGACGTCGCCGACCAGCTCTCCAACATGGGCATGGAGGCGGTCCATCCCCGGGCGGCGAAAGTGCTGCGCCAGGCCGAGATTCCGCTGCGCATCCGCAACACCTTCGACCCGGACGATCCGGGCACGGTGATACGGCAGGACTACGTGAGCGACGAGCCCTGCGTGGAGATCGTGACCGGCTGCCGCTCGGTGCTGGCGATCAAGCTGTTCGACCAGGACATCGTCGGCGTGAAAGGCATCGACCGCCGCATCGTCCAGGCACTGGAGGACAACCGGCTGCGCATCGTGACGAAGGACATGAACGCGAACACGGTGACCCACTTCGTCACCGGCACGCTGAGCCGGGCCAGGCACGCCATCGCGGAGCTGGAGCGGCTGTTCCCGCATGCTGACATCGACCTGCGCCGCGTGGGCCTCGTCTCCGTGATCGGGAGCGATCTCAACCGGCCCGGCCTGCTGGCGGACACCGTCGGCTGCCTGCACGAGGGCGGCATCGACGTGATCGCGCTGCACCAGGGCATGCGCCAGGTGGACATTCAGATCATCGTGGACGAGGGCGACTACGACGGGACCATCCGGGTGCTGCACGAGCGGCTGGTGGAGAACCGGGACACCGTGGGCGACCGTAACGCGGCCTGAGCCGCAGGCCGCACCCCCCGACGGTAACGAATGCGACCGCAGCAATAGCCGATGCTGACCAGCTTCATCGCAGCCATGGCGGTCTTCGTACTGATCGGGCTCGGCTCGGTGATGCGCAGCCGCGGCACCAAGGACGACTACTACCTGGCCAGCCGTGACGTCTCGCCCGCCTTCGCGGGCCTGTCCGCGATCGCCACCAACAACTCCGGCTTCATGTTCATCGGCCTGATGGGCTACACCTATGCGGCCGGCGTCGCGTCGCTGTGGGTCATGGTCGGCTGGATCGTCGGCGACTTCCTGATGTCGCTGGTCATCCACCGGCGGCTGCGTGAATCCACCGAGAAGCACAACGAGGTGACCTTCGCCGGCGTGCTGGCCCGCTGGCACGACACGGACTTCCGCATCCTGCGCATCGTGGTGGCGCTGCTGACGCTCGCCTTCCTGGGCGCCTATGCCGCCGCCCAGCTCACGGCCGGCGGCAAGGCGCTGCAGGCGATGTTCGGCTGGACGCCGAGCAGCGGCGCCATCCTGGTGGCGACCATGGTGGCCCTGTACTGCCTGGCCGGCGGCATCCGGGCCTCGATCTGGACCGACGTGGCCCAGTCGGTGGTCATGTTGTTCGCCATGAGCATCATGCTGGTCGTGGCACTGGTCAGCGTCGGCGGCGTGGGCGCCGCCGTGGAAGAACTCTCCACCGTTCCCGGTTTCCTCGCACCCTTCCCCGACGAACTCAAGCTGCCGGCGCCGAGCGGACCGGTCCTGTTCGTCGTCGGCTGGATGTTCGCGGGCATGAGCGTCATCGGCCAGCCCCACATCATGGTCCGCTTCATGGCGCTGGAGAGCGCCGGCAAGCTGCGCCGCACGCGCATGTACTACTACGGCTTCTTCACCGTGTTCTATACCTTCGCTGCCGGCGTCGGCCTGCTATCCCGCCTGCTGCTGCCCGACCTCGGCAGCATGGACCCCGAGCTCGCGCTGCCCACCATGGCAATGGAGCTGCTGCCGGGGATCTTCGCCGGCATCGTGATCGCCGGTCTGTTTGCGGCCACCATCTCCACTGCCGACTCGCTGGTGCTCAGCTGCTCCTCGGCCCTCACCCACGATCTGCTGCCGCAGAAGATCGAGAAACCGCTGGAGCTGAAGGCCGGTACGCTGTTGATCGTCGTGCTGGCGCTCATCATCGCCCTGAACGGGACGCAGAGTGTATTCGCGCTGGTGATTTTCTCCTGGTCGGCGCTGGCCAGCGCCTTCGGGCCGCTGCTCTACGTCTACTCGCGCGGCCTGCGGGTGGCCGAGAGCCAGGCGTTACTGATGATCGGAGTGGGAGTGGGAGTGGCCATCGGCTGGCGCTGGCTCGGCTGGCACAACGACATCTACGAGGGCATGCCCGGCATGCTCGCCGGCTGGCTCACCTACCACGCCACGCGCCCAATGCTCACCCCAACCGACGACACGGCGGACGCCAAGGCAAGCCAGGAAGTCTGACCCGCCAACAAGTTCAGAAACGCAAGAACCGGGTGCCGGACACCGTTTTCCTTACAATTTGAACTTTCCGCCGCCGCCCTGCAGTCGGGGATCGGGCATGCCGCCGGCGCCTTCCGCGCCCGGCATCACGATGGAAGAAGCCGCATCCCGGCGCATCTCCTCCAGCCGCTTGATCGTGTCCTCGGCCGCCTCGGCGGCGCCGGCGCCGAACTTCCGCGCGGCATCGCCCAGGGAGTTCGCCTCGATCTCGAACGACAGGGGCAGCGCGCCCGCCGGCGTCAGCAGCTGGGTCTGGCCCACGTACTGCACGGCCCGGGAGGTATCCTCCGCGCCCTCGGCGGTGACCGGCGTCATCCGCCGGATCGTCCCCACCCGCTGATCGGTGAAGACCTCCTCCCGATACAGCTCGTCGACGGACATCTCCATTTCTTTCTCGTCGGGGCCCTCGGCCATGTCGCTCATCCTCTCTGGCTGTGAATCCGGAACGGAAGGCTAACAAGTTTGCGCCGCCGCGGCATCTGCGGCGCCCATGGCCGGGCAAAAGTCGCCGCACAAAAAAGGCCGGCACGGCCTGTCGATGCCGTGCCGGCCTTCCGCCGGTTACGGGCCGGCGCCATCCTTGGCACCGTCCCGCATCAGCGCACCCGCATCACTCGGGCAGGATCACCTGATCGATCACGTGGATCACACCATTGCTGGCCGCGATGTCCACGGCCGTGACCGTGGCGCCGTCCACCGTCACCTTGCCGCCGCTCGCGTCGATCGCCACGGACTGGCCGTTCACGGTGGCGGCGCTGTCCAGCTTGACGACGTCGCCTGAGGTCACCTTGCCGGGCACCACGTGGTAGGTCAGGATGGAGACCAGCTGGTCCTTGTTCTCCGGCTTCAGCAGGCTCTCCACCGTGCCCTCCGGCAGCGCCGCGAACGCCGCATCCGTGGGCGCGAACACCGTGAACGGGCCCTCGCCCTTCAGCGTGCCCACCAGGCCCGCCGCATCCAGCGCGGCCGCCAGCGTGGTGAAGTCGCCCGCGGCCACCGCGGTGTCCACGATGTCCTTCTCGGCCTTCTTCTCCATGTTCTTGTGATGGCCCGCGACCGCGGTGGTGGCCGCCGCCACGAGCAGCAGTCCCATCGCCAGCACGGTGCGGATGCTGGAAGGGTTCATCGTCGTCCTTGTCAGGGTCGTCCTTGTCATGTCGCTCTCTCCTCTGGGGGTTGTCGTATGACTCGCGACTGTTTTCGCGACCCCGGGAATAACGGATGAGCGGCAGTATGGACAGGACTTAGACGCGGTCTGCAGAGCCTCAGAGCAGGAAGCCGAGATCGCGCTGGATGAAGTTGTCGATGTGCGGCGCCACCTGGGCGAGATCCGCGTCCGGTATGCCGAACCAGCGGGCGAGCGTCGCGGCGTACTGGTCCGCCGAGACCGACGGGATCATGCGCCCGCCGCCGACGTCCTCGGGCCCGTCGATCGCCAGCAGCGGATAGGCTCCGTACAGCTCCCGGCCCCGCACGGCATCGCCGACCACCAGCTGGATGCCGCCCCAGCCGTGATCCGTGCCGTCGCCGTTGGAGGTCAGCGTGCGGCCGAAATCCGACTGGGTGAACGTGGTGACGCTGTCGGCGATGCCGAGCTCCACCGTCGCCGCATGGAAGGCGGCGATCGCCTGGCTGACGCCGGCCAGCAGGCCCGGCTGCAGCTCCGCCTGATCGTCGTGGGTATCGAAGCCCCCGGCGGCCACGAAGAAGATCTGGCGTTCCATGGCCAGTTCGTCGCGCACGGCGATCAGCCGCGCCACGGTGCGCAGCTGCTCGCCCAGCTGGGAGGCCGGGAAAACGGTAGCGAGATTCGGCGCTTCGGCAATGGCACCGCTGACCCGGTCCGCGGCATCCACCGCCCGCTGCTGCACCTCGGCGAATCCGCGCTCGTAGATGGAGCCGTAGTCGCCGCCGATGATGCGCTCGAACGCCCGGCGCTGCTCCAGAAAGATGCCGCTGTCGCCGAAGCCCTCGAAGGGCACCGGGCCCTGGGGCCCCATTACGTAGGCCACAGTCTCGCCGGCCGACTGGAACAGGGTGTTGCCGAACAGCGAGGCATTGGTGGCGAGCTGCTGGCCGGAGACCTCCAGGCGAATCAGATCGGCGATGCGCCCGGCCCAGCCCGTCGCCGTCTGGTTCGTGCCCTTCAGCGAGTGCCACTGGTCCTGCTGGTCGTTGTGGGAGAACAGCTGCGGCGGCAGCACCGCCGAGCCTGCCTGGAACGCAGCCTTCGTCACGGGCTGGATCAACGGACCCACGTTGGTGACGAACGCGGCCCGCCCGCTCTCGAACAGGTCCCGCACCTCGGGCATGGACGGATGCAGACCGTAGTCCGTGCCGTCGGAGGCCAACGGCTGTATCGGCAGCAGATCTGCCTGCGCGATGGCCAGGTTCTGTCGCGAGGCCGCGTACACGCCGTACTCGGCGTCGCTCACCGGCACCAGCATGTTGAACGAATCGTTGCCGCCGAACAGGAACACGCAGACCAGCGCCCGGTAGTCGTCGAACGGGCCGGGCGCGGCGGCCACGTGCAGGCCGGGGCAGGCCGCCAGCGCGGCCCCGGCGCCGCCCAGCTTCAGGAAATCGCGTCGATTGATGGCTGCCATGATGTTTTCCCCTCAGCGCTGGTAGGCGTATTCCGGCGACGAGGCGACCAGGTAGATCGCCTCGGCCGCCCTGGCGATCGGGTCGCCGGCCGGGATGCGCTCCACCATCCCGACCGCCTCCTCCGCGAGCAGCGGAGAGATCTCGCCGGCCAGCAGCTTGTCCGCCACCCGCGCGACGAGCGCATCGGCGTCGCCGGCCAGCGCCACCTCCTCGCCGATGTCGATGAACACGTCGTCCGGACCCAGGTCCGGGTTCTCGGAATGATTCACGAACGCCTGCGCCAGCATCAGATTGGTAATCAGCGTGTTCTGGTACTCGGTGGCGATCTGCAGCTCGGGCGCCACCAGCCCGCGGTCGCGGATCTCGCCGGGCGGTGCGTAGAACGGGCTGTAGAAGTTGAACACGGAGGGCGACTGCAGCGGTCCCTGGCCCAGCAGGATGTAGGCGAAGCCGAACGGGAAGGCGCCGCTCTCGCTGCGGGCGTCGTAGGCGCGCCACAGCTGGGTCAGGCGGAGCAGCGGCTCCTTCAGCTTGCCGTCGGTATCCAGCGCGTCGTCCGGCCGCGCCTCGGCGTCGAGCAGGATCGCCCGCACCACCGCGGCGAGGTCGCCGCGCACCCCGGCGCCGTTGTCGTTGAAGGTCTCGGCCACCCGGCGCACGTATGCCGGCGACGGATTGCTGGTGGTCAGGCGCTCGATCAGCCGCGTCGCGATGAACGGCCCCACGTTCGGGTGTTCGAAGACGTTGTCCAGCGCCGCGCGCAGGTCTTCCTCGCCGGACTGGCCGGCCGGCAGTTCGACGCCGCCGAGCAGCCGCTTCGCCCCGGTGTCGTGGAACGCCTCGTACAGCGCCATCGGCTGCGTCTGATTGAAGGGCGTGATGCGCGCCTGCTCGAAGCCCGGCGCGCCGGCGAAGTGCCAGCCCGTGTAGACGTGGGCGAAACCCTCGATGACGGACTGGTCGTAGGTGGGGATCGGCTGGCCGGCGCCGTCCGTCTTCACGGTACCGTCGACGTTCAGTTCCACGAGACCGATGGTGAACAGCTGCATGAGCTCGCGGGCATAGTTCTCGTCCGGGCGGATGTTCAGCGCCGGGTTCGGCTTCTCGTTGCCGAGCATGCTGAGGTAGATGCCCATGGCCGGATGCAGCGTGACCGCTTCCATCAGGTCGCGGAAATTGCCGAAGGCGTGTTCGGCCAGGGTGTCGTAATAGTCCGCCAGCGCCCACGGGGCGCCCTCCAGCGCGCCGAGCTGGGAGACGACCATGACCTGGGACAGAGCAAAAGCCACCCGCTGGCGGAGCTGATCCTCGCCGTCCACCGCGTTGCGAAACCATACGTCCACCCGGTCGGGCTGCAGCTGGCCGGGGAAATCCGGCCGCGGCAGCGAGCGCAGGTAAGGCAGCTGCAGCGAGGCCGGCGCATTCATCTGATTGTCGATCCAGGCCTCGACACCGCTTTCGACCACCGCGTCGGCCCCGGCCTCGGTGGCGCCGAAAGTGGCCTGGTTCAGGAAGCGGAACGCCTCGGTCTTGCTGAGCGTCGGCGGCGGGGGCGGCGGAGGCGGGGGCGGTTCGGAGGCGCCCCCGGAGGAGCCGCCGCCACCGCAGGCCGTGAGCGCCAGCGAGGCCGCCAGCAGGAGCGCGGCCCGCGACCCCGATGCGTATACCCGTAACCTTCCCGTCATCCTGCTACCCCCGCGTTCCGTCTGATCGGCACGAACGACAACAACGTTTCCGCGCCGGCCGGGTTGACAAGCACCTTGCCCGCCGCCGGACACGAAAGCCGTGACCCAGGCCACATCCCGCGCCGCTACTCGGCCGCCTTCAGGTTTTCGGCCAGCCCCTTGCGCAGCAGCTCGATGGCCTCGGCGGAACGTCCGGTCTCCTTCAGGGTGTCGCTCATCAGCACGTAAGCCGCGTTGCGAATGGCCTGGTTGCTGCTGTTCTCGAGCACGCGACGCAGCTCCTCCACCACCCGCGCCTTCTCGCCCCGCTCCTCGTAGATCTCCTTCATCTTCTGCATCTGCAGGATGGCGGCCTTCTCGGGCTCGGCGCTGATCTCGTGGGTGGTCTCGATGATGGCCATGTAGTCCGTCATGATGCCGAGGAAGGTCTGCATCCTCGCGAGCTCGTCCACCGACTGCGCTGGCACCGACGGCGCCGCCGCGATCAGAGCCGCCGCCGCGATGAGCGCGCATATCCGTGCCGTTGATCCCCGTCTAGCTGTTCGCATGGTCCTTCTCCTCTTCGTCCCGCGAGTGATTCCGCAGGTCTTCCAGTTCCGTGTCGGTCGGCGACGGCGCGACGGCGCCCGCGCCGGTGGCCGGGCCCGGCGGCGCCGGCAGGCTCATGCCGCGGACGGACGACAGGCCCGGCACGGCACCGGCCGGCTTGCTGCCCGCCGCCAGCGAGAGCACCGTCAGCGAGGTCGGCCGTATCTCCGCCTCGCCGCGGTCGACCCGGGGCAGGGCCAGCAGCAATGCGGCCACGGCCAGGGTGGCGGCCAGCGCCGTCCCGGCGGCAGGCAGGGTCAGGCGCCGCGGCCGTGCCCCGGGGAGCCGCGCGTGCACCCGGCGCAGCGTGTGATCCGGCGCCTTCAGGCGCCGGTACTCTTGCCTGATGGCCTCGATGTCCGCCTCGATGTCCGTCTCGATTTCCGTCTCGACGTCCATTTCTTCGTCGTTAACGCGCCGGCTCATCCGCCGAGTCCCTCCATGCCGTTTTCCCGCAATCGCCGGACGGCCTTGTGCAGCAGGGCCTTCACGGTGCCCTGCCGGCACCCCATCGCCTTCGCCGTATCGGCCACCGACAGCTCCTCGAATATCCGCAGCATCACCACCTCCCGCTGCCGGTCGGGCAGCACGTCCACGAGCTGGCGCACGCGCCGCGCCGCCTCCAGCTCGCCCGCGCGCCGCTCCGGACCGACCGCCGGGTCGGCGGGCTCGCCGTCCAGAGTCTCGCCCGTGCGCCGGCGGTTGTACTCGTTGCACACATGCCGCGCCGTGCGGTACAGCCAGGTAAACGGCGCCGCGCGGAAGCGGAAGCGCCGCAGCCCGCGCCAGGCCCGCAGGAACACGTCCTGCACCGCGTCCTCCGCATGCTGCGGGTTGTGCAGCCACACGCTCGCGAGCCGGTAGAGCGGATCCTGGTAGCGCCGCACGATGGCATCGAAGGCCTCCGGATCCCCGGAGCGGAAACGCTGCACCAGCTCGACATCGGACGGCTCGGTCAAAACATGCAATCCCTCTTTGACCGGTTAGTGCAGCCGGGGCCGGCGAGGTTTACCCGCCGTGACGAAAAAGTCGGCCGCGGGCCGGCGGCCGCTCGCTCAGGCCGGCCCGAAACCCGGCGGCGGCGTGAACCCGCCGAGCAGCCGGTACAGATGGTCGGCCAGACGCAGGCAGGTGCGGTCCTCGAGGAAGGGCCCGATGATCTGCAGCCCCACCGGCAGGCCGTCGTCCGCGACCCCCACCGGGATGACCGTCGCGGGCAGGAACGAGGCGCCGGCGAGGCCCATCCAGCTGAACTGCTCCTGATAGTTCCGCCGCTCGCCGTTCACCGTAATGCTGCGCCGGCTCATCGGCTCGGAATGATCGTGGGGGATGGCCGTGGTGGGCAGCACCGGCGCCAGCACGGCGTCCCAGTCACCGAAGAACTCGTGCCACCGCGCGCGGAGCTGCAGCCGCCGCTCGTTCGCCGACAGCCAGTCCCGGTGCCGCTGGGAGGTGTAGCGCGCCGCCAGCGCACGGCCCTCCCCGGCCTCGGCTGCCTTCGCCGCCATCGCCTCGACCTCGCCCCGGCTAAAGCCGCCGGAGAGGGCCGCATTCAGCAGCTGGTTGAACACCATGACCGCCTTGTCGAAGGTGAAGGCCGGCCGTGCCTCGTAGTCCACCCGGGCGCCGGCGTCCGCCAGTGCGTCGGCGGCCGCGCCGAGCAGACCGCGGACCGATGCGTCCACCGGCGCCGACGGCTCGTCGAACCACACCGCCACCCGGTAGTCGGCGAGATTCCGGTGGCGCGGCGGCGGCAGATCGAGCGACCAGGCCTTCGCCGTCCACTCGTTCGGGCCCGCGAGGACGTCGAGTGCGAGTTCCAGGTCGGTCACGTCCCGGGCCAGCGGCCCCACGACGGCGATGTCGGCCTCGGTCAGGGTGCCCGGCGGGCCGGGGATCTGGCCCCGCCCGGGCACGATGCCGAAGCTCGGCTTGTGGCCGGTGACGCCGCAGCAGGATGCGGGACCGCGGATGGAGCCGCCGATGTCGCTGCCGAGCTCCAGCGGCGTGAATCCCGCGGCCAGCGCCCCGGCCGCGCCGCCCGAGGAACCACCCACGGTGCGGCTCGTATCCCAGGGGTTGTTGCTCTGGCCGAACAGCGCGTTGTAACTCTGCAGGTCCGCGGCGTAGAGCGGCAGGTTGGTCTTGCCGGCGATCACCGCACCGGCGCCGCGCAGACGCGCCACGGCCGCCGCATCTTCCTCCGGCACGAACTCCGCCAGCTCCGGGGCACCCGAGGTGGTGCGCAGCCCGGCGGTCTGGAAGGAGTCCTTGGTGGTCATGGCGACGCCGTGCAGCGGCCCGCGCCAGCGGCCGCGTGCGGCCTCCCGGTCGGCCTCGTCGGCGGCGCGCCGCGTGCGCTCGTCGTCCCGGGTGACCACCAGGTTCAGAGGCCCGTCCAGGCGGTCGATGCGGGCCAGCATCGCCTCCAGGTGCCCGCGGCTGGTCAGGTCGCCGGCGCGGATGGCCGCCGCCGCGTCGCGCGCGCTCATCCAGGCTATGCGCGCCTCGTCCACGGCCGGCTCAGAACTGCCCGGCGATATAGCTCTGCAGCTGCTCGATGGTGTGCTCCTGGTCCGCGATCTTCGTCTTCACCAGGTCGCCGATCGAGACCAGGCCCACGACGCCGCTGGCGTCGCGCACCGGCAGGTGACGGATGCGCTTGTCGGTCATCAGCGCCAGGCACTCGTCCACGGAGCGCTCCGGCGCCACACACACCACCTCCGTGGTCATGATCTCGCTGACCGGCAATTCCCGCGAGGAGCGGCCGGCCAGCACCACCTTCCTGGCGTAGTCACGCTCGGTGAAGATGCCGGCGAGGCGGCCGTCGTCCAGCACGACGACGGCGCCGACGTCCTTCGCCGCCATCGTCTCGAGGCTCTCCAGAACGGTCGCCTGCGGCGACACCGACCACAGCTCGCCGCCCTTCGACTTCAGGATATCGCTGACCTGCGCCATGGCTGGCTTCCTCCCCTGTCGTTGACAGGTCAGAAACTACCACAGTCCCCTCTCCGGGTGCGCCGCGGCGGGCCGTCGCGCTTTTGCCCTCGCCCGGCCCTTGGCCTATGCTGCCGGGAATTTTTCCATAGAGCGAGGGAGCGAGCATGGCACCGTCGGACGGCACGCCCGCCACCAATACGGGCATACTCGGCTGGATCGAGCGCACGGGCAACCGGCTGCCCGATCCGGTATTCATTTTTCTGTACCTGATCGCCGGCCTGGTCCTGTTCAGCGTCTTCGCGGCCTGGGTGGACATGTCAGCGCTGCATCCCACCGCGAAGGGAGAGGACGGCATGCCGCTGGTGCTCACCGCGGAGAGCCTGCTCTCGGCCGACAACATCCGGCGGCTGTGGGTGGAGATGCCGACCACGTTCACCCACTTCCATCCGCTGGGCTACGTGCTGGTGGTGATGCTGGGCGCCGGTGTCGCCGAGCGCTCGGGCCTGTTCGCCTCGGCCATGCACGCCGGCGTCAGGAACGCGCCCCGTTTCCTGCTGACGCCGGTGGTCGCGCTGGTGGCCATGCTGGGCAACCTGGCGGCCGATGCGGCCTATGTGGTGCTGATCCCGCTGGCCGGGGTGCTCTATGCCGCTGCCGGCCGCCACCCCATCGCCGGTATCACGGCATCGTTCGCCGGCGTCTCGGGCGGCTTCTCCGCGAACCTGCTGCCAGGTCAGCTCGACGCGCTGCTGTTCGGCATCACCGAGGCCGCAGCCGAGAGCATCGTGCCGGAGTGGGATGCCAACATTGCGGGCAACTGGTATTTCATCGCCGCCATGACGGTGCTGTACCTGCCGGTGATCTGGTACGTCACGGACCGCATCATCGAGCCGCGCCTCGGCACGTACAAGGCCGAGGGCGAGGCAGCCAAGTCGATCCACGAGGACAAGCCGCTGACCGGGGACGAGCGCCGGGGACTGAAATGGGCCGGGCTGGCCGTTCTCGGCGTCGTGGCCCTCTGGATTTTCTTCACTGTCGGGCCGGGCACGCCGCTGATCGACGAGGAAGCCGATCCGACGGCGCGTCTGTCCCCGTTCTACCGCTCGCTGGTGGCCGGCTTCTTCGTCCTGTTCCTCGCCGCGGGCTGGGCCTACGGCGCCGCCGCGGGCACGGTGAAGGGCCACCGGGACATCGTTACGATGATGTCCGAGTCGATGGCGGACCTGGCCTACTACCTGGTGCTGGCCTTCGCCGCCGCCCACTTCGTGGCCATGTTCAACTGGTCGAACCTCGGGCTCATTTTTGCCGTTCAGGGCGCGGGCGCCATCGAATCATCCAACCTGCCCATGCCCGTCCTGCTGGCACTGCTGGTCCTGTTCGCCGGCGGCATCAACCTGCTGGTGGGTTCGGCCAGCGCCAAGTGGGCCCTGCTCGCGCCGGTGATGATACCGATGATGATGCTGCTGGGCGTCAGTGCCGAGATGACCACGGCGGCCTACCGGGTGGGCGACAGCGCCACCAATATCATCACGCCGCTCATGGTCTACTTCCCGCTGATCCTGACCTTCTGCCAGCGCTGGACGCCGGACTTCGGGATCGGCAGCCTGATGGCCTCCATGATCCCGTATTCCATCTGGCTGATGATCGCCGGCCTGGTGATGACGATGATCTGGGTGGGACTGGGCCTGCCGCTGGGTCCCGGGGCCTCGGTGGGTTATCAGCTCCCCGGCTGACACCGGCATCGCATCGCCGCCGGTCGGCGAGGCGGTGCCGCGGGATCTGTGCACGGACTGCGGCATCTCGCGGACGGCCGAGCCGAAGCGCTGCGGCCGCGCCTGTCAGTTCATAAAACCGGACTATCCGGGCCTGGAGCGCCAGGTGCACGGCCGCGCCCGTGACCCGGCGCGGCCCGACGAGCTGCACTTCGGCCCCTTCCGCCGCATGCTGCGGGCCCGGCTCGCCGAGCCGCGGGCGGGCGCCCAGTGGACCGGCATCACCACGCGCATCGGCGAACGGCTGCTCGAGGACGGGCTGGTGGACGCCGTGCTCACCATGGCGCCGGACCCGGAAGACCGCTGGAAGCCCGTGCCCGTGCTGGTCACCGACTCGCGGCAGATGGCCGCCTGCCGGGGCATGCGGATGGGCTACGCGCCGCTGCTGGCGTTGCTGGAACCCGCCGTCGAGGCCGGGCACCGGCGCATCGCGGTGATCGGCATCCCCTGCCAGGTCTACGCCCTGCGAGCGCTGGAACGGGAACTGGGTCTCGAGCGCCTGTACGTGATCGGCACGCCCTGCTCCGACAACACCACCACCGAACGCTTCCACCAGTTCCTGGCCCTGCTGTCCGACGAACCGGAGACCATCGAGTACCTGGAGTTCCGCGCCGACTACTACGTGGAGCTGCGCTACGCCGACGGGCGCCGCCGCGAGATCCCGTTCCTGAAACTGCCCATCTCGCAGCTGCCGCCGGACTTCTTCCCGCTGACCTGCCGCACCTGCGTGGATTACACGAACGTGCTGGCTGACATCACCGTGGGCTACATGGGCGGCGAGGGCGAGCAGTGGCTGCTGGTGCGCAACCACCGCGGCGAGGAACTGCTGGGACTGCTGGGCGGCGAGGTCGTCACGAGCGAGCCCGGCAGCGCCGGCAAGCGGCAAAGCCACGTAGCCGGGTTCCTGAAGAACACGGAGCGGGCTGCCGGCGGTCTCCCCGTGCGGGGCATGCCGGACTGGCTGCGTCCGCTGGTCGGCTGGCTCATGCCGCGCATCGGCCCGCGGGGTCTGGAGTTCGCCCGCGCCCGGGTGGAGATGAAGGCGGTGGAGACGGTGCTGCACCTGGCCCGCCAGGCACCGCGGCGCATGCGTCACATGGTGCCGGCGCACGTGTGGAAGCTGGTCGCGCCTTACGGACTCGCGCGGGACGATTCGAAGCCCATGCGCGACAGCAGTTCCCCGTAGCGGGGGTCGCCTTTCAGCGGCTCGAGGAGCGGGTCGATTTTCAGGTCCGTCATGCCCGGGTCGCGCAGATCCCAGGCCCGTTCCAGCCACTCGAATGCGGCGTCGCTATCGCCGAGAAAGGCGTGTAGTTCGGCAATCTGATACGCGGCCGTGTCGGCATACTGCTGCTCCAGGCCGGCAAGCTCCGTGCGCGCCGTCTCGCCGTCGCCGCTCGCAGCGGCGACGAGCACGCGTGCCATCGGGCCGAGGATCGGGCCCGACTCCACCCTGCTCTCCGCCAGCATCAGATCGCCGCGCGCGAGATCGATCTGCACGCGCAGCAGGCCCGCACCCGGATACGCCGGCACCAGCTCCTGGACCCGATCCAGGGCACGCTCGGCACCCTCCAGGTCGCCCGCGTTGTAGCGGAAATAGGCGAGATTGAAATGCGGGCTGGCCCGCAGCGGGTCCCTCTCCGCGGCCATCTCGGCGAGCGCCACCGCCTGCTCGAACTGCCCGAGATGGAAATTCAGGGCCGCATTCGCCGTCAGTACGAAGCTGTCGCCGGGGGCGAGTTCCAGGGCGCGTTCGAGACTCTGTCGGGCCGCCACCCAGTCCCAGTCGTAGTAGAGGCTCGCCCACCCCAGCACGACGTGGGCGTCCGCCAGATCCGGCGCGAGTTCGAGCGCCCGGCGGGCATACCGCCGACCCGTCCCGTAGCCTTCGGTGGCGGGGATCGCGCCGTAGTCGGCGAGACGAATCCAGGTGCCCGCGAGAACCGCGTAGGTGGGCGCGAAGCTGTCGTCGGCGGCGAGCGCCTGCTCGAGATGGCGGACGGCCTCTCGGAGTCCGTTCTCGTCCCGCGCCGTCTCGAAGAGGTAGCGCCCGTGGAGATAGGCGATATAGGCCTCTCCGTCCGGCGCCTTCGCCGGCGGGACCGTCGCGCCGGCGGCCAGCTTCACGCTCAGCTGGCTCGCGATGGCCCGCGCGATCTCCGTCTGCAGCAGAAAGGTGTCGCCGATGCGGCGGTCGTAGGTCTGCGCCCACAGGTTGTAGCCGCTCGCCACGTCCACCAGCTGCACGTTCACGCGGATGCGGTCCCGGTCCCGACGGATACTGCCGTCGAGCACCGCGTCCACCTGCAGGCTGTTCCTGATGGCCGCGAGGTCGTCGGCGCGGTCGCGAAACTCGAATGCCGAGTGGCGGGCCACCACGCGCAGGCCGCCGATGGTCGAGAGTCTGGTCAGGATCTCCTGGGCAAGACCGTCGCCGAAGTACACGTCCGCCTCCGCGCCGCCCTGCACCGCAAACGGCAGCACGGCGATGGAGCCGGGTGCCGCGGAGGCATCATCGCCGCCGTAGCGCAGCAATGTGAGCGCCGCCGTCCCCAGCACCAGCAGGACACCGGCAGCGAGCATCCACGTCCGCCCGCCCCTGCCCCGGCCGGCCGCAACCGGCTCCGGTGCTGAGGCGTCGGCCTGCGCCACCTGCTGCGAAGCCGATTCCGAGACTTCCGCCACCAGCCGGTAGCCCCGTTTCGGAATCGTTTCCACGTAGCGGTAATTGCCCCGGCCATTCCCTCGACCATTGCTCCGACTGTCGCCGAGTACGCGCCGCAGTTCGCCGATGGTGGCCGTGAGCGGCTCGTCGGTCACCGCCGTGCGCCCCCAGACCTCGCCCAGGATGGTATCGCGCTCCACCACCTCGCCGGGGCTCGCGGCCAGCAGGCACAGCACGTCCATGGCCTTCGGCCGAAGGCGTTCGGATCTGCCGTCGCGGACGATGCGGCCTTCGAGAGGGAACACCTCCCAGTCGCCGACGATGAACGGCTGCCTGCGCATCACGCTGCTTCTCTCCCCTGGTTCTCGCCAATTCTAGACCGCGGCAGCCGGCCCGAGACACATCCCGGCGCATCTCCGCACGCACTTGCGGACAAATTTCGGTTTTTCTTCGGAATTAAAGCGCTTCTATTTCAGTTAGTTAGTGCGCGGCCTCCCCATCATTCGCTTCGTCGGCAGCGCGGTTGCCGCCGACGAGCGACGAGGAGGAACCGTCATGAAGACACGCAAGCAATGGCAGGAACGCGCGATATCCCGGGCCGTCGGCTGGCTGGTGCTCGCCGCACTGGTCACCGCCTACGGCTACAGCGTCGCGCAGTTCGCCGGCGTGGCGGGCTGACCAGGAGCCGTTCGTGGATACGCCCCGCCACCCGAAACCATCCCGTCCCGGCGGCCGGCGCTGCGCTGGCGGCCGGGGCGAGGAGCTGGAGCCGGCAGTAATCACGCTGCTGGTGTTCTACGGCCTGGCCATCCTGTGCGCGAACGTCGCACTGGTGGCAGGCCTCTGAGAGAGAGGAAAAAGAGATGATCGAAATACTGGGCATTATCGGCCTCGCCTTCGTCCCCGCCTTCATGGCGCTGGATCTGGTCTACGAGGCGAGAGAGTTCGAGGCACCGCGCTGGTACCGGCTGCGCATGTTCGCCGCCACCATCGCCGTATTCGGCGGATCGATCGCCATCACCACCTTCTGGGGCACCGTGTTCGAGGGCGTGAGCCTGCTCGACGGTTCGGTGCTCGGCACCTGGGGCGGCGTGGCGGCGGGCATCCTGGTCTACGAGCTGATCCATTACACGTATCACCGCTCGGCGCACCGCTTCGACTGGCTGTGGCTGGCCGGACACCAGGTGCATCACAGCGCTGAGAAGCTGGACGCCTTCGGGGCGAACTACCTGCACCCGATCGACCTGTTCTTCTTCACCACGTGGAGCTCGCTGGTGTTCTTTCCCCTGCTGGGGCTCACGGCCGAGGCGGGTGCCATCTGCGCGACCTGGCTCGCCTTCAACGCGATGTTCCAGCACGCCAACATCCGCACGCCGCACTGGCTCGGCTACCTGATCCAGCGGCCGGAGAGTCACCTGGTGCATCACGCCCGCGGCCGGCACGAGTTCAACTACGCGAACCTGCCGCTGTGGGACATGGTGTTCGGCACGTTCCGTAATCCGCGCAGCGTGGAAGGCGTGGAAGCCGGTTTCTGGAACGGGGCATCGACCCGCATCCTGGACATGCTGCGTTTCCGCGACGTCTCCAAGGCGCCGGCAGCGACCGTGGCCGAGGAGCCGGAATCCCGCCCGCTGCAGGAAGCCGCGTGAATCCATCCCGCCCCGCCTGGGGGCCTTTGCCCGGGCACTGCGACCCCGCGGTGCCCGGGCTTTTTTTCGTCCGGTTTTCTGCGCAGCGGCTGAACAGCCCGCACCCCGGGCGCCACAGCGGAGGCGAGCTGTGGAACAATGCGCGCCATGCGCATCGCCCTCGAACAGGTCAGCAAGCACTACCGCTCCGGCGAACACCGCCAGACCGTGCTCGACGGCATCAGCGCCGAATTCGAAAGCGGCCGCTTCGTGGCGCTGCTGGGACGCAGCGGCTCGGGCAAGTCCACGCTGCTGAACCTGATCGCCGGTTTCGACGAACCCAGCGCCGGCCACATCCATATCGGCGACCAGCCCGTGAGCGACGTGGCGGACCGGGAGCGCACGCTGTTCCGCCGCCGCCATCTCGGCTTCGTGTTCCAGTTCTTCAATCTGCTGCCGACCCTGACGGCGGGCGAGAACGTCCGCCTGCCGCTGGAGCTGCTCGACGTGCCGGCAGCAGAGGGCCGGGAGCGCGCGGAAGCCGCGCTGGCCGGCGTGGGCATGGCCGGCTTCCGCGACCGCTTCCCGGAGGAGCTGTCCGGCGGCGAGCAGCAGCGGGTGGCCATCGCCCGGGCGCTGATCCACGAGCCCGCCATCGTGCTGGCGGACGAGCCCACCGGCAATCTCGACCTGACCACGGCGCAGCAGGTGGTGGAGCTGCTGGACGATGCCTGCCGGCGCCAGGGCACGACGCTGATCATGGCCACCCACAGCACCGAGGTCATCGGCTACGCCGACGAGGTCTACGAGGTGCGCGAGGGCGGCCTGGAGCCCCGGTGACCAGCCTCCGGCGCCAGTCCGCCATCCGCTTCTACCTGCGCCACCCCGGCCAGCTGGCGCTCGCCGTCGCCGGCATCGCGCTGGGCGTCGCGGTGGTGGTGGCCATCGACCTCGCCAACGCCGCCTCGCTGCGGGCGTTCGAGCTCTCCCGGGAACTCACGTCGAACCGGGCCAGCCATTACATTGAGGCGGCGGGCGGCGCGCTGGACGAGGCCGTCTACACCCGGATCAAGACGGAACTCGGCCTCGATCTGGCCGCGCCGGTGGTGGAGGGCCGGGTGCTCCTGCCGGGCCACGGCGACCGCTCGGTGCGCCTGCTGGGCGTCGATCCGGTCGCGGAGCTCGCCTTCGACGATGCCCTGCAGCTGGTCCAGCGCGGGGGCCGGCGCCAGGCCGACGGCGGCGGCCTGGACATCCGGCCGCTGATCGCCGAGCCGGGCGCGGTCCTGCTGCCGGAGGCGTTCGCCGCGGGCCTCGGGCTCGCCGCCGGCGACGAATTCACCGTCACTGCCAGGGACGCCGCCCACAGGCTGCGCGTGCGCGGCGTCGTGGTGCTGGAGGCCGGCCGCGGCTCCGGGGCGTCGGGGCCCGTCATTGCCGACATCAGCACCGCCCAGGAGGTGCTCGGCCGGGTGGGCGAACTGAGCCGCATCGAGCTGGCCCTGACCGGGGACGCTGCCGACGACGTCGCCGAACGGGTGGACGCCGCCCTGCCGCCGGGAGCGTCGCTGGTGCCGGCCGGCTCCAGCGACGACGTCACCGGGGAGATGCTGCGCGCCTTCCGCATCAATCTG
>DASRVH010000004.1:0-39846 GCA_035655155.1 Woeseiaceae bacterium | reverse complement strand
TGGCCATCGTCATCGCCGGCGGCGTGTTCTTCTCCATCACGCTGTCGCTCGGCTTCACGCCAGCCGTCTACCGGTTGCTGCACCGGCGCCGCTGGCGGAGGGCCGAGGCCGCCGCGGCCACCGGCGGGAGTGTCCCGGCATGAGGAACGGTACTCTCGTGCGTGCCGCGCTGACCCTCGTGACGACCGCCGCTGCCGTGGGCCTCGCCGGCTGCGCGGTGGGGCCGGATTACGAGCCACCGGAGAGCGACGGCGGGCAATGGCTGGCCCCGCCGGACGGCGTCACGACCGAGAGTCTGCCGGCGCAATGGTGGTCGCTGCTTGAGCAGCCGGAGATCGGCGGCCATGTGGAGGCCGCGCTGGCGGAGAACCGGGACCTGCGCGCGGCCGTGGCCCGGGTGGAGGAGGCGCGGGCGCTGCGCGGCGTGGCCGCGGCCGCGCTGTGGCCACGGCTGGATGCCGAGGGCAGCTATACCTGGTACGAGCAGAGTCTGAACTCGCCCGGCGCCGCCTCCCAGATCATCAGCGCGGGACTGGCCTCCCGGGACGGCGAGTTCTACAACGCCCGTCTGGATGCGAGCTGGGAGCCGGATCTGTTCGGCGCCTCCCGGCGGCGCCTGGAGGCGGCGGAGGCCGGCAGCGCAGCCGCGGCGGCGGCCGCCGCCGGCACCGCGCTCTCCGTGATGGCGGAGACGGTCAGCGCCTGGATCGAATACCGCGGCGCGCGCAAGCGCCTGACGGTCACGCGCCGCAGCGTCGACGCCCAGACGCAGACGCTGGAGCTCACGCGCTCCAAGGTGGAGATCGGGCTGGCCCGGGAGCTGGACGCGCTGCGGGCCGAGGCCGAACTGCGCTCGACGCGGGCACGGCTGCCGGCCCTGCAGGCGGCGGCTGCCGCGAGCGCCGACCGGCTCGCGGTGCTCACCGGCCGCACGCCGGGCGAGGTGCGCGCCGCCCTCGAGAGCGAGCAGGCGCTGCCCGAGCCGCCGGCCAGCCTGCCGGTGGGCCTGCGCGCCGAAATCCTGCGCCGCCGGCCGGACGTGATCGCGGCCGAGCGGGACCTCGCCGCGGCGACGGCGGAGGTGGGCGGGGCGACCGCGGCGTTCTTCCCCCGCCTGGTGCTCGGCGCCAGCGGCGGTTTCGAGGCGGGCGACGTATCGAATCTCGCCACCGGCGACAGCCGCACCCTCGGCATCGTGCCGTTCCTGCGCTGGCCGGTCTTCCAGGGAGGCAGGCTGCGGGCCGAGCTGCGGGCGGCGGAGGCGCGGGAGCGCGCGGCGCTGGCGCGCTACGAGGGCGCCGTGCTGCGCGCGCTGGGCGATGCGGAGTCGGCCCTGGCCGCCTGGGCCGGCGAGCGCGGCACCCTCGCGGAGCTCACGCAGGCCTCTGCGGCGGCCGCGGAGGCAGCGGACATCGCTGCCCGCTTGTACGAGAAGGGGCTCGGCGATTTTCTGACCGTGCTCGACGCCGAGCGCCGCCTGGCCGAGACCGACGATGAGCGCGTGCGCGCCGAGATCCGCACGCTGCTCGCGCTGGTGCGTGTCTACAAGGCGCTTGGTGTCGGCATCGGCGTTGGCATGGGTGCCGACGCGGACGTCGGCCGGCCGGGCGGCACGCCGTAACAAAACCGCAATGAATCCTTAACGTCACTTTAAGAACGGGGTGATTTCCTTGGCACCGGGAAAAAAGCAACAAAGACGGCGCTGCCATGGACCCCGCCTCCATACTACTGGTCGACAACGACGCCGCCTGCCGCGCTGAACTCGCCCGGCACCTGCGGGAACTCGGACACAGGGTCAGCGAGGCCGAGACGGCCGGACAGGCCGTGCGCGAGGTGCGCGACCGTCTGCCCGACCTCATGGTGCTCGAGTCGCTGCTGCCCGACGTCCACGGCGTCGAAGTGCTGCAGGACGTCCGCCGCAACGACCGGCTGCGGCCGCTGCGCGTACTCATGACCTCCCGTGCACCGGCTGCCCGGGACGTGGTCCGCGCGTTCGAGTCCGGCGCCGACGACTTCGTCGGCAAGCCTTATGCGATCGAGGAGATCACGGCCCGCATCGGCGCCTGCCTGCGCCGGCCGGCCAGCGCAGGCGCGAGCGACGTTCTCAGCGCCGGCGAGATCCTGGTGGACCAGTCGAGCCACCGGGTCACCGTGGCCGGCAGGCCCGCCGCACTCGCACCGCGGGAGTACCGGCTGATGAGCTTCCTCGTCTCCAACCAGGACCGGGTGTACAGCCGCAGCCAGCTGCTGATCTACGTCTGGGACCGCGACGCCAAAGTGGGCCCGCGCACGGTGGACGTCCACATCCGCCGGCTGCGCAAGATCCTGGAACCCTACGGCATTGCTCACTACATCCAGACGGTGCGCGGCAGCGGTTACCGTTTCTCCCTGCACGAGAGCTGATGCGGGAACGGCTTCGTGCCGTCCGATCAAGACATTACGAACCGGTGCTCGATCAACCCTCGGGAGTCGTCATCAATCTGTAATGGAGCTGTCACAAAACCTGAGCATTCCGGGCGTAGATTGCAGCCCCTCGGCGGCCCGGTCCGCTGCTTCGCCGATGAGAACAACAACGCAGAGTGATAAACAGCGGCGCCGTACCCGGCCCGGACTCACATCGGAAATTCACGACGCGCAGTGAAGCGCACGAACGAACTCTACGCCTGGAGAAAACTGATGAATCGTAAAGTCTTGTTTGCCACCGTCCTCGCCGGCGTCGCGCTTGCCGGCTGCGACAGCGGAGACATCAACATCTCGCCGCAGACCGTCGACAACAGCACCGACAACAGCGTGACCAACCCCGGCGGCGGCGGCGCGACCAACCCCTGCGCCTCGTACGTGACCTCGGGCGGTCAGACCCTCCAGGGCAGCTACGACGGCACGAACTGCACCTACTCGCCGGCTTTCGCAGACGCCGGTAACAATCTTACCGTCGACCTCGTCATCCCGGACCTCCCGAACGACGGCTCCCACATCTTCGAGGGCAGCCTGTTCGTGGGCGAGAGCCTCGAGAGCGACGCCGAACTCGCCGCCGCCGGCATCGCCGAGGGCGGCGACGGCCCCGTGCTCACCGTGGAACCGGGGGCGACGCTGGCCTGGCGTACCAGCGCGAACTTCCTCATCATCAACCGCGGCTCCCAGCTGTTCGCGGTCGGCCGTGAGGATGCGCCGATCACCTTCACCTCCGAGTCCGACGTGCTGGGCACGGTCGGCCCCGAGGAGGTGCAGCAGTGGGGCGGCATGGTCATCAACGGCTTCGGCGTCACCAACAAGTGCTCCTATACGGGCACGCGCGACGCCGATCTGCAGCTGGACGGGGAGTGTCACGTCGACGCCGAGGGCGCGGCGGGCCTCGACGAGTCCGTGTACGGCGGCGACAACGACGACGACAGCTCCGGCCGCCTCGAGTACGTGGTGGTCAAGCACACCGGCGCCACCGTCGGTAACGGCGACGAGCTGAACGGCATCTCCTTCGGCGGTGTCGGCCGCAACACGGTCGTGCGCAACCTGCAGGTGTACTCCACGTTCGACGACGGCATCGAGATGTTCGGCGGTTCGGTCAGCTTCGAGAACTTCGTCGGCGTCTACGTCCGCGACGACTCCATCGACATCGACGAGGGCTGGAACGGCTCCATCACCAACGCGCTGGTCATCCAGTCCGAGACGGACGGCAACCACTGCATCGAGTCCGACGGCATCGGTTCCTTCAGTGACCTCGATCCGGCCGTGGTCGAGGACTTCATCGCCCGGGGCCTGAACAGCAACTTCACCATCTCGAACCTCACCTGCATCGTGTCGCCGAACGGCCAGGCCACGGCCACCCACGACCCGGGTGCGGGCTGGCGTCTGCGTGAAGGCCTGTTCGCCCGGATCAACGATTCCCTGCTGATCGGTTCCTTCGCCGACGCCGACACCACCAGCGGCAACGACAACTACGGCATCCGCATCGACAACCGGACCCAGCAGGCAGCCCTGGACGGCGACCTGGAGTTCAATTCGGTGATCATGGCCTTCGAGGAGGCTTTCCGCGGCCAGACCTTCCCGGACGGCACCACCACCGAGGAGAGCTTCTTCGCGGCCGAGGGCGGCGTCTCCGCCACCATCACGGGCGCGACGGACGCCACCGCGGCGGCCGACCCGGACCTGCAGCTGCTCGAGCGCGATACCGACGGCATCCCGATCTTCTCGATCCCCTATGCCACGATGTCCGTCGACGGCGCAGTGCCGGCCGGCGCCCCGCAGAGCGGCGATTTCATCGGCGCCGTGTCGCTGGGTATCCCGGACTGGACCCAGAACTGGACCTACGGCATCCACCCGGACAACCGCGCCCAGGCGCTGTGGTTCGAGTGATCCGTCGTAACCCGACGATCCACTCATTCGAGTCGAACCGGGGCGCCACTTCCGCACGGGAGGTGGCGCCCCGTACGGCTTCGGCAGCCGGGTGAGGCCGCCGATTCGCTGACAAGCAGGACAATAGGCACAGTCATGAAGAAAGCCGCAATCGCCAGGACACCGCTGGCGCTCGCCATCTCGCTGATACTGGCGGGTCATCAGGGCAGCGCACTCGCGCAGGAGGCGGGTGAAGACGGAGCGCCCCAGCGTCCCGATCTCCAGACGTCCGCCAACAACGAAGTGATCGACGAGATCGTGACCGTCGGCCGCTCGCTGAGCACGGCGGAGGAGCTGATCAACGAACGCATGGACGACTCCGTGGTGGTCGACCTGCTCGGGGCCGAGGCCATGAGCCGCCTCGGCGACTCCACGGTGGCCGCCGCGCTCCGCCGTGTCCCCGGCCTCACGCTGGTGAACGACAAGTTCATCTATGTGCGCGGGCTGGGCGAGCGATACTCATCCACCTCGCTCAACGGCAGCCAGATTCCCTCCCCTGACCTTACCCGCAATGTCATCCCGCTGGACATCTTCCCGACGTCCATCGTGGAGTCCATCCGCGTGCAGAAGGCCTGGTCGCCGGAGCTGCCGGCAGACTTCGGCGGCGGCGCGGTGGACATCCGCACGAAGACCTTCCCGGATGCCCTGACCGTCGAGTTCGAGGTGGGTACGGGGACGAACACGGAAGTCAGCGGCGACGTGCTGACCTATCCGGGCTCCAGCGACGACGACTTCGGCACCGACAGCGGCGCGCGCAGCCTGCCCGCCGCGCTGTCGCAGCAGATCGCGCGATTCAACGGCGACGTCAGCGTCAACGGCATCGCCAGCACCCTGCGGGCAGAGAATCCCGAGCTGAGCGCGGGCGAGGCCTTCCAGCAGGCCGATCAGATCAACCGGGAACTCGCCACGCTGCTGAACAGGGACGTCGGACTCGAGCGCAAGGATCCGCATCCGGACATCGACGTGCGCGGCAGCATCGGCAGCAATTACGCTCTGGGCGAACTGTGGAATGTCGGCTTCCTCGCCGGCGGTGGCTACGAGACGAAGTGGCGGGAGACCCGTAGGATCGCGCGCAACTTCCAGTTCCCCGAGGAACGCACGGATATCGAGAACGAGACGACACGCAACGTCAGCATCACCGGCAACCTGAATCTCGGGCTGCAGTTCACCGACGATCACGAGGTCTCCGGTACGACCCTGTTCCTGCGCAACACGGACGACGAGACCGCCATCCGCAACTTCTTCAACGAGAACCGGGAGAAGTCCGACGGGCTCGGCTTCCAGAATGTCCGCTACCAGTTCGAGGAGCGGAACATGACGGTGAACCAGCTGCGCGGGACGCACCGGATCGGCGACGAAACGCGCGACGTGCTTCCCGACGGGCTGGCGGGCCTGGTGGCCTGGCTCCCCACCGAGGCGGAGTTCGAGTGGCACTGGTCGGATTCCCGCGCCCGCACCGACATCCCGAACCAGGCGGACATCGAGCTGCAGACGGTCACCGATCCGGAGACCGGCGAGGTGCTGTCCTCGGCCGTTACCCTGAACAACCGGGCGGCCGATTACCGTTTCACCGACCTCGACGATCGCGTGGAGAATTACGGCTGGGGATTGACGTATCCGCTCGCCTTCGGCAACTCCTACGTCGACGTCGGCGTCGGCTACGAGCATGACCAGAAAGCGCGTACCTATGACCAGCGCCAGTTCAGCATCGGCCCCGGCAGCGGCATCAGCGATTTCGACATCCTGCAGGGCGGCCCGGAGGACCTGGGCTCCATCTTCTCCACCGCCAACCTGCTGGATCCCGCCAACGACTTCATCTTCGCCATCCAGGGCACGAACAACCAGAGCTATCTCGCCGCGACCATGACCGAGGCGTTCTATGGCAAGGTGGACTGGACCTGGAACGACACCTGGCGCGTCGCCGGCGGTCTGCGCTGGGAGGACTACAAGCAGGTGGCCGTGGACTGGAATCCGCTTAGTTTCTCCATCCAGAATCCGCAGGTGACCACGGACCCGGACAGGCTCGCCGAACAGGCGTTCCAGAAGGACGAGATATTCCCGTCGGTGGCGGTTACCTACATGGGCTCCTGGTTGGCGGAGACCTTTCAGCTGCGCTTCGGTTTCAGCGAGACCTCGGTGCGGCCGGATCTGCGCGAGATCACGGATGCCAGCTATGTGGATCCGCGCACCGGCGACCTCGTGGACGGTAACCCGGGTGTGACGCCGGCCGATGTCAGCAACTACGACGTCCGCGGCGAGTGGTTCTTCGGCGGCGGCGACAACGTGACCGTCACGCTGTTCTACAAGGACATCACCAACCCCATCGAGTTCTTCGAGTCGGCGGCCAGTGACACGACGACGGCGCGCGAGATCATCAATGCGGAGTCGGCCGAGGTCTACGGCGTCGAGTTCGAGGGGCTGAAGGAACTCGGTTTCCTCGGCGACTTCATGTCCGCGTTTTTCGTCCAGGGCAACGTCACGCTGCAGGACTCCGAGCTGGTCGCCGGCCCCGACGCCGATGCGCCGACCAACGAGGTGCGACCGTTGACGGGTGCCTCCGATTACGTCGCCAACCTGTCGCTGGGTTACGACTCGCCGAACGGCCAGCATACCGCCTCGGTCGGCTACAACGTCTTCGGCGAGCGGCTCTACGTCGCGGGCCGCAACGGTGCGCCGGACGGCTACGAGCAGCCATTCCACTCGCTGGACTTCGTCTACTCCTGGTACCCCACCGACGCCATCACGGTGAAGGCCAAGGTGCAGAACATCCTGCAGGAGAAGATCGAGATCGAACGCGAGGGCGTGGTGACCTTCGAGGAAGATCCGGGCTCGACCTTTGCAATCAGCTTCCAGTATCGGCTCTGAAGGTCTCTGGCGACAGGAACGGCGACAGGGATGGCGGATCGCCGTCAGTCGCTCGTGTCAGCCCCTCGGAACCAGCGCTTCTTAAGCCACAGGGCGACGGAGACCAGGGAGATCAGCACGGGCACTTCGACGAGCGGCCCGATGACCGTAGCGAAGGCGACCGGCGAGGCCAGACCGAAAGCGGCGATGGCCACTGCGATGGCCAGTTCGAAGTTGTTGCTCGCCGCCGTGAAGGCGATCGCCGTCGTGCGTGGATAATCCGCATCGATCATTTTCCCCATCCAGAAGCTGACCAGAAACATGATCAGGAAATACAGCGTCAGCGGTACGGCGATGCGCAGGACGTCCAGCGGCAGTTCGAGCACCTTGTCGCCCTTCAGGGAGAACATGGCGACGATGGTGAACAGCAGGGCGACCAGGGTGACCGGCGAGATTTTCGGCAGGAAGTGCTGCTCGTACCATTCCTCGCCGCGGCGCCGGATCAGCACGAAGCGCGTCAGGAAGCCGGCGGCGAACGGGATGCCGAGATAGATCAGCACCGCTTCGGCGATGGTGCCGAAACCGACGTCGATCACGCTGCCGGCGAGGCCGAACACGGGCGGCAGCACGGTGAGGAAGAACCAGGCGTAGACGCTGAAGAACAGGATCTGGAAGACCGAGTTGAACGCGACCAGCGCCGCCACGTACTGGTTGCTGCCGCCGGCCAGCTGATTCCAGACCAGCACCATGGCGATGCAGCGGGCGAGTCCGATCAGGATCAGCCCGGTCATGTATTCCGGATAGTCACGCAGGAAGATCACGGCGAGCGCGAACATGAGCAATGGGCCGATCACCCAGTTCTGTATCAGCGACAGGCTGAGCACACGGGTGTCCCTGAACACCAGCGGCAGCTTCTCGTAGCGCACCCGGGCGAGCGGCGGATACATCATCAGGACGAGGCCGATGGCGATCGGCACGTTGGTGGTGCCCACCGACAGGCTGTCGAGCCAGCCGGGCAGCCCCTCGAAGATCGAGCCGAGGACGACGCCGAGCGCCATGGCGCCGAAGATCCAGAGAGTCAGGTAGCGATCGAGGAAAGAGAGACGCTTCCTCAGGGCGGGCTGGTCGTTCATCGGCTACACCGGTCGGGGGAGGGTTGCTTGCGGATCTCATCCAGCAGGCGCGCAAGTGGCTCGAGACAATCCGGGTTGAGGGAATAGCAGATCCGCGGACGCTCGATCTCCCCGGTCACGAGGCCGGCGGTCTTCAGGATACGGAGATGCTCGGACACCGTGGACTGGGCGAGACCCACTTCGTCGACGATGTCTCCGCCGATGCACGTATCGCGCGCCAGCAGCAGGCGCACGATACGAACTCGCGCCGGGTGCGCGAGGCCCTTGGCGAGAGAGGCGATAGCCTCGTCCGTCGCCGCATCGGGCGTGCGCGGGTCCGGATCGCGAGCGGCTGCCATGCTGAGATCCTTTATCGTCGATTAACGATATAATAAGCGCGAAGCGGTCCGGGTTCAATGTGCCGCCGCGCACGAATTCTGCAAGGCTTCCGAGAGGACTTCCCCGCAGTCCGCATCGACTCTCAGTCCGGCCAGCTCGTCCGCCCGCGTGCGTCCCCTGTTGACGATGGCGACGGCCTTGCCCGCCTCCGCGGCATAGCGGGCGAAGCGAAAGCCCGAGAAGACCATGAGCGAGGAGCCCACGACGAGCAGCGCATCCGCGCGGCCGAGCGCGGCGCGTGCGTCCGCGACCCGGCGGGGCGGCACGGCCTCGCCGAAGAACACGACGTGGGGTTTGACCACGCCGCCGCAGCGCGGGCAGGGCGGCACGACGAAGCCGGCATAATCGGCGTAATCGGCGTCCGCAATCTCCACGTCCCCGTCGGGGCGGTCCGAGGCGGCGCCGATGTGGCGCTCCCAGTCCGGATTCAGGGCGGCGACTTCGGCCTGCCAGTCGGCACGGCGCAGCTCGACCCGGCATGCCATGCAGACCACGGCGTCGATGCGCCCGTGCAGATCGATCACATCCTTCGTGCCCGCCTTCTGGTGCAGGCCGTCCACGTTCTGCGTGACCAGGCGCTCCAGTCGGCCCCGTGCCTGCAGATCCGTGAGGGCGCGGTGCGCCGCATTCGGCCGTGCCGCCGCCATGCGCGGCCAGCCCAGCATGCTGCGCGCCCAGTAGCGCTGGCGGACCGAATGGCGCGCCATGAAGTCCGCGTACTGCACCGGACGGGCATGCTTCCATTCGCCGGCCGGGTCGCGATAGTCGGGGATGCCCGAGGCGGTGCTGCAGCCGGCGCCGGTCAGGACGAACAGGCGGCGGTGGCGCTCCAGGAACCGCGCCAGCGCCTCCGTGCCGGAGTCCTCCCGCGGCCCTTTCTGCGGGGTTTCTTGCCTGAAACGAGACATTGTCGGTTTTCCGCGTCTCCGTGCGCTCTCTACCATGGATCGGTCCCGGCCGGTTGCGCTGCCGGCCCGGGTGGGCCGTCGCGCAAAGCGCCGTCGGCGCGATGGCCGCGCTGTGATAGGCATCACGGCGCCCGTCCGGCTGCCGGGATAGTCTTGCGCGCATTATGTAAGGGGAGCCCCTGCGATGCTCAGAAACGCTCTTGCCGCCGTTGCCGCGCTCGCTCTCGTGGGGGTGCTCGCGGTCCTGGTGGTCCAGTCCCGCGCAGTCGACTCCGCATACTATGTGACTTATGGCAACAGCGTAAACCTGCTGCGCCAGAGCCAGAACGAACTCGCGGCCCTCGAGGAAGGTCTGCAGACGGCATTCCGCGAGGGGCGCGCCGTGCCGGCGGCAACGGCCGGTCTGGTCGAGCGGCTGGAGTCCCGCCGCGAGGAGCTGGCGGCCACGGTGCCTGCGGCGGACGATGCGGCGATCGCGTCGACGTTGTCGGACTACACCGCGGCGCTCGACGAGTCCCTGGCGGCGGCGCGGAGTTTCCTCGACAGCCAGACGCGTCTGGCGGAGTCGGCGTCGGTCATCCGCAGCGAATCCCCGCCGCTGGTGCGCGATCTGCGCGGCTTCGGGCTGGAGGCGTTGTCCCAGGACGTGTTCGCCCTGGCGGTCGCCGCACTGGACTTCGCCGGCGGCGGCAGCGAGGCGACCGCGGAGACACTCCGCACCCGTCTTGCCGAACTGGAGTCGGACCCGGCCGCCATGGACCGGGTGCCCGGCAAACTGGACCGCCTTGCCGCGGCGGCACGAACGCTAACGGAGGTGCGCGATCCGGCCGGTGCCGCGCTGGCCGACCTCGGTGAGACGCAGGCCGGCGACCGTGCCCAGGCCCTGTTCGCCGCACTGCGCGCCCACGATCGCGCCGTGGTCGGCAGGGCGGACCGGGCCCGGCTGATGCTGGCCGTGCTGAGCCTGCTCCTGCTGGCCAGCATCGCGTTCGTCGGCTGGCGTCTGCACCAGAGCTATCGCGTGCTGAACAGCGCCAACGCCGAGCTGGAGGTGCTGAATGCCTCCCTCGAGGAGCGGGTGGAGGCCCGCACCGAGCAGCTCACGAAGGCCTATGAGGAGCTGAAGGAGTCCCAGGCCCAGCTGGTGCACGCGGAGAAGATGTCCTCGCTCGGCGAGCTGGTGGCGGGCATCAGCCACGAGATCAACACGCCGCTGTGGTACCTGCTCAGCAACGCGACCCTGCTGAAGGAGCGGCTGGGGCACTTCGACCAGTTCGCGGCGGAGGCGGGCCGGCTGCTGGAGCAGCTGCGCAACGGCCGCCAGGACCGGGAGGCCTTCGTCGCCAGCCTGCGCGCCATGGATCGCCAGCTCAACCAGGAGGGTCTCCGTGACGACCTCGAGGAGTCGGTCGACCTCGTCGGCGACAGCATCGAGGGCCTCGAGCAGCTGGCCGAGATGGCCCAGAGCCTGAAGGACTTCAGCCGCCTGGATCGTGCCACGGTCGGCGAGTTCAACGTCAACGAGGGTCTCGACAAGTCGCTGCTGATCGCGAAGAACGTGCTGAAGCACAAGGTCACCGTGGAGAAGAACTACGGCGAGGTGCCGACGGTGCGCTGCGCGCCGTCCCAGATCAACCAGGTGTTCCTGAACCTGATCAAGAACGCGGCCGACGCCATCGAGGGCGAGGGGACGATCACGCTCTCCACCCGCCACGAGGACGGAGAGGTACTGGTCAGCATCGCGGATACGGGCAGCGGCATACCGGAGGACGTCCTGGCGAAGATCCGCGACCCCTTCTTTACCACCAAGGAAGTGGGCCAGGGCACCGGCCTCGGCCTGTCCATCGTCGACAAGATCATCACGGCCCACATGGGAGAGCTGGTGATCGAGTCGGAGCCCGGACGGGGTTCCGTGTTCACGGTGAAGCTGCCGGTGGAGGCGATGGGAGACGCCGACGCCGCGAACGAATCAACGGACCAGGCCACGGCGCGGCCACGCGCCGCGGCGATGTAGGGAGGCCGGCAAGGGATGGCCCAGACCGCACGCATCGACACACCCCACGACGAGCCCGGAGGCAAGCCGAAAGTTCTCTTCGTCGACGACGAGAAGCGCGTGCTCAACTCGATGCGGGCGCTGTTTCGCCGGGACTACGAACTGCATCTCACCACCGACGGAGCGGAGGCGATCCGCATCGCCGAGCAGGAGAGCGTGGACGTGATCATCGCCGATCAGCGCATGCCCGGTCTCTCCGGCGTGGAGGTGCTGGGCGAGGTGCGCCATCGTGCGCCCTCGGCCGTGCGGATCCTGCTGACCGGCTATGCGGACCTGGACGCCATCGAGGGCTCCATCAACATCGGCGAGGTGTTCCGCTTTCTGTCGAAACCCTGCCCGCCACAGGAGCTGCGCGAGACCCTGGCGGAGGCGGTGCAGGCCGCGCGCCAGTCGGGAGCGGCCGCGCGCGCGGCGACCGTCCTGGAGGCGGCCCCCGCGCCGGCGCCGCCGGAACCGGCCGCCGAGCCCGAGCCCAAGTCCGAACTCGCGCTCGATCCCGGACCGAAGCCGCGGCCCGAGCCGATGTCGCCGGAGGCCGAAGCGCCGGCGAGCGCCGCAGTGGCGGCGGAGGACCATGCGGCGACGGTCCCGAACCTGGCCCTGGAGCTGGAGAGGGAAGAACCGCGGCGCCAGGAGGCGGCCGGCGGCGTGGCAGAGGACGAGCCGGCGGAGGAAGAGCCTGTCGAGACCGAGATCGTGCTGTCCGGCGACGCCGGGACGGAGTTCGTCGACACCATCGTGATCGGCGGCGACGACGCGCCGGGATCGCGGCGGGGCGGCGCCTGTGCAGACATGGACAATGTGGGCGTGGCGCTGTTCACCAGCGACGCCGCGTTCGCCGAGAGTGTCGAGCTCACACTCGGAGAGCGCTACCGGGTCGCCCGGGCATCCACGCTGGTGCAGGTCACCGAGATGCTCTCCGGTGACGGGGCCGGCGTGCTGGTCACGGATTTCTGCACCGACGGCGCGATGCTGCGCAACATGCTGTCGACGCTGAAGCGTTATCTGCCGGAACTGATCACCATCGTCGTCAGCGACGAAC
Organism: Woeseiaceae bacterium; assembly: GCA_035655155.1. Lineage (GTDB taxonomy): Bacteria > Pseudomonadota > Gammaproteobacteria > Steroidobacterales > Woeseiaceae > Lentisalinibacter. The sequence goes on along the minus strand of DASRVH010000004.1, from coordinate 27,099 downwards.
GGGATGCCGCCGAGATGATCTCTCTGATCAACCATGGCCAGGTATTCCGCTACATGTCGAAGCCGATGGACGAGGCGCGGCTGGTGCAGAACGTGAACGCGGCGGTATTGCGCCACATCCAGCTGCTGGAGAATCCGGAGCTCGTGCAGCGCCACTCCGTCGTGCCCGACCGGCCGCCACGCCATGGCGCGGCGATGCTGGCGCAATTCGTGAGCCGCATCCGGGGGATGCGCAGACTGTGGGTGCGTAGCTGAATGAATGATGCAGTGACACGGCGCGCGGATTCCGGCGCAGGCGGCCACCGCCGCACCGCCGACATTCTGCTGGTGGTGGCGGCATTCGTGGTGGCCGGCCTGGCGGCCGCCTGGTTCCTGGCGGATCGGCTCGGCGGCGAGGAGGAGCAGCTGTTCGAGGCGCCGCTACCGGCGTCGTCGGCCGAGAGCGCGGCTCCCGGCCTCTCCGTGACTGCCGCCGCCGGCGAGGCCACGGACGTCAACCTCGGCAAGGCCCGGATGGCGGCGAGCGCCGGCATGCTGGTGGAGCCGGCAGGGCAGAACGCGCTCTATTTCTACTCCCTGGTGCTGGATGCCGAGCCCGAGCATGCAGAGGCCGCCGGCGAGCTGTCCGAGGTGGCCGGTGAGGTGGCCGGCCGGGTGCGCTCTCTCATGGAAGCCGGCGAGTTCACCGACGCGGCCCGGCTGGCCAGCAAACTGGCGAGCGTCACGCCCGGCCATCCGGTCATCGTCGAGGTGCAGGAGACCCTGATCGCGCGGCAGCAGCGGCTGGTCATGGAGGCCGTGCAGGCGGCCCGTGACGGTGACGACGGCACGGCGGCCAGCCGCCTCGCCGCCGCCGAGGCGCTGCCTCAGGTGGACGACGCGCTGGTCGAGACCGCGCGGGAACAGATCGGCACCATCCGGGCGGAGCGCGCCGCCGCCGCTCGTGAGGCAGAGCGCCGCCGTCAGGCCGCCCAGCGGCGGGCCCGTGAGGAAGCGGCCGCGGCGGCTGCGGCCGCGGCGGAGGCCCGGGCTGCCACGGCCGCCGCACCGGCCGAGGCCACCGCCGATGACGCCGCGGGTGCGGATGCCGGAAAACCGGCACCGCCGCCCGAGCCGGACGCGCTGGCGCAGGGGCGGGAAAGCCTCGCCGCAGGCCGCCTGGTGGCGCCGGCGGAAGACAATGCCCTGACATGGCTGGCCCAGGCCGAGGACACCGTGCCGGACGATCCGGGCGTTGCCACTTTCCGTGACAGTCTGGTGGGCGCCCTGTCCGTAGCCGTTCGCGATCGCATCGATGCGGGCGCATTGGAGGACGCCGAGCGACTGCTGCTGAAACTGGAAAGTGTGGCGCAGGCCGCGCCCACGACCGCCTCGCTGCAGGACGAGGTGGACCGGGCCTTCATCCGCCGCGAGTCCGCCCGCGTAATCCCCGGCAGCGAAATGCTCGCCACGGATATCGTCCCGCCTGTCTATCCGCGTGCCGCGATCCGCCGTGAGCAGGAGGGCTGGGTGGACGTGGAGTTCACGGTGCTCGCCGACGGCAGCACCGCCGATCCGGAGGTGATCGAGGCGCAGCCCGAGCGGGTGTTCGAGCGGGCCAGTCTGCGCGCCGTCGAGCAGTGGCGTTTCCGGCCCCGCGTCTATCGCGGCCGGCCCATCGACCAGCGGGTTTCCACCCGCATCAACTTCCAGCTGCAGGACTAGCGCCTGGCGCGGCCGTTCCCGCCGCCGCATCCGTGCGGCGGGACATCCCGAATACCCTGTCTGCGCGGGTCCGGCGTAGACGCCTGCGTTATCATTGGCATCCCTCTTGGCCGAAGCTGACCATGTCCCTGCGCCTCCTCGGAACCATGGCCGTCATCCTGGGTTTGGCGGCCTGCTCGACTCCCCGCTACGCGCCCGAGGGCGCGGAGGACGTGCTGCCGGTGCCGTCCGCCTGGCCGGATGCCCCGGCGGCCGGCGCCCCGGCGGAGGCGGTCTGCCGGGACCTCGGCGGTGAATCCCTCGCCGCGCTGGAATCGCGCCTGGCTGCGGACAGCCTGGAGCTGCGCGGGGCGGTGGCGCGGCTGCGCCAGGCCGAAGCGCTGGCCCGGGGCGCCCGCTCGCCGTTGCTGCCGCGTCTCGACCTCGCCATCGAGGGCAGTCGGGGCAATGCGGTGGGCGCGGGTTTCCTTGCCGCGCAGATTCCCGGCGACGCGCTGCCGCCGGGGTTCCCCGCGGGCGGCGTGTCCGAGCAATACCAGGGCTCCCTCGCGGCGAGCTACGAGGTGGACGTGTGGGGCCGGGTGCGCAACGAGTACCGGGCCGCCGCGCTGCAGGCGGAGGCCGCCGGGGAGTCGCTGGCGGCGCTCGAGGTGAGCCTAGGCGCCCAGCTGGCAGATACCTGGGCGTCGCTGCTCGCACAGCGTGAACTGGTGGCCCTGCTGGAAGAGCAGCTGGCGACCTCGGAGAAGTTCCTCGAACTCACCCGGCTGCGCTTCGGGCTGGGCCAGAGCGGTGCCGCCGACGTGGGGCGCCAGCGCCAGCAGCTGCAGCGCCTGGACGGCCAGCTTGGCGTTGCGCGAGGTCAGCGCAGAGTGCTGGAGCATCAGCTCGCCGCTCTCCTGGGCACGCCGCCGGATACCGCCCCGCTGCCGGACGATCAGGGCCTGCCGGCCGTGCCGCCGCTGCCGGATCCCGGCCTGCCGGCCGCCCTGCCGGAGGCCCGTCCCGACGTTCGTGCCGCCCGCCTGGCGCTCGCCGCCAGCGACCGCCGGCTTGCGGCCAGCATCGCACAACGGCTGCCTTCGCTGTCGCTGAGCGGCAGCCTGATCTCCGTGGAGACGATGCTCGAGGACCTCTTCACCGACACGCTGTGGCAGGCGGGCGCGGAAGTCACCACCAACCTGTTCGACTTCGGGCAGCGCCGCGCCAACATCGACCTGCGCGACGCGGAGGCCGAGGAAGCGCTGACCGGGTACGCCGGCGCGCTGCTCGACGCCTGGACCGAAGTGGCCGTCTCCCTGGCGCAGGCCCATGCCCGGGACGACCTGGTAACGAGCCTGCGCCGCCAGCTGGCGGAGGCGGAGCGGGTGCTGACGCTGACGCGCACCGCCTATCAGGAAGGGCAGGTGGATTTCCTCGACGTGCTGCTCGCGCTGCAATCGAAGCAGAACCTGGAGCAGTCGCTGATCGGCGCCCGGCGCGACCAGTACAGCGGCCGCATCCAGCTGTGCCGCGCCCTCGGTGTCTCGCTGCTGCGCGAGGAGGCCGCGTGAGCCCCGGCCGCCGGCAGGCCCTCGCGGCGGTCCTGGTGCTGATCGCCGGCATCGCGCTGTCGGCCGTGCTGCTGGCCACCCGCACGGAGCCCGAGAAGGCGCCCCGGGTGGATCGCGGCACGCTGGTGGAGACCTGGCCCGCCGAGAGCCGGACCGAGCGCTTCACGGTGCCGGCGCAGGGCGTGGTCACGCCGGCGCGCCGCGTGGTGCTGCAGCCCCAGGTGGGCGGCCGCGTGGTGGCACTCAACGACGCGCTGGTGCCCGGCGGGCTCGTGCAGGCCGGCGAGCTGCTGTTCCGCATCGAGCCGGACGACTACGAGCTGGCGGTGGAGACGGCCCGCACCCGGCTGGCGGATGCCGAGGCCAGGCTCGCCCTCGAGCAGGGCCGGCGGCGGGTCGCCGAGCGGGAGTGGCGGCTGTTCGCCGACGAGCGGGACGAGGCCGCCGACCCGTCGCTGGCGCTGCGCGAGCCCCAGCTGGCCGTCGCCGAGGCTGCGGTGGCGGCCGCACGGGCGCAACTCCGCCAGGCCGAGCTGAATCTGCAGCGGACCCGGGTTTCCGCGCCCTTCAATGCGCTGGTCCTGACGGAGAACGTCGACCCCGGGCAGACCCTTTCGCCGCAGAGCCAGGCGGCCACCCTCGCCGGCACCGACCGGGCGTGGGTGCGCGCCGCCGTGCCCGTGGATCGGCTCGGCGCCCTCCAGCTGCCGGACGCGCAGGGGCAGGGCGGCTCGACCGTCGAGATTCGCTACGACAGCGGTGCCGACACCGTCGTGCGCCGTGGCCGGCTGCTGCGGTTGCTCGGAGATCTGGACCCGGCCGGCCGGCTGGCCCGGGTGCTGGTCGGCATCGACGATCCGCTGGCGCTGGAGACGGGCGGTCTGCCGCTGCTGTTCGAGAGCTACGTCGACGTCGAGATCGAGAGCGACCGGGTCACCGAGGTGGTGGCGCTGGAGCGCGCCTGGCTGCACGCCGGCGACCGGGTCTACGTCTACGGCGAGGACGGCCGCCTCGACATCCGTCGGGTCGAAGTGGGCTGGCGCAAGCCGGACCAGGTCATGATCACCGATGGCCTCGAAGCCGGCGAACTCGTGGTGACCAGCCCGCTCGCCTCGCCGGTGCCGGGCATGAAGCTCCGGCTGCAGGACGAACTGCCGGTCGGGGCAGAAGAGGCTGCCGGGAACCCGTGACGGGATGAGTGCCGATCCCACAGCCATGCGGGGCCCCATCGCCTGGATGGCCCGCAACGCCGTCGCGGCGAACCTCCTGATGCTGCTGCTCATCGTCGGCGGGCTGCTGTTCGCCCAGCAGGTGCGCCAGGAGGTCTTCCCGGAGATCGATCTCGACATCATCACGGTGAGCGTGTCCTACCCGGGCGCGAGCCCGGAGGAAGTGGAAGAGGGCGTGGTCCTGGCGGTCGAGGAGGCCGTGCGCGGGGTCGACGGCATCAAGGAAGTCAGCTCGGTCGTGAACGAGGGCCGCGGCGTCGTGCTGGCCGAGCTGCTGCTCGACACCGATGCCGACCAGGCGCTGAATGACGTCAAGAGCGCCGTGGACCGTATCACCTCTTTCCCCGAGGACGCGGAGCGGCCGGTCATCTCCCTGGCGACCAATCGGGAGCAGGTGCTGAACCTCATCGTCTACGGCGACCTCGCGCTGCGCGAGCTGGACGGTCTGGCGGAGCAGCTGCGCGGCGAGCTCCTGGACGACCCCCGCATCACGCTCATCGAGGTGGACGGCTTGCCGCCGCCCGAGGTCAGCATCGAGGTGCCCCAGGAGCAGCTCCGCCGCTACGGCCTCACGCTGCCCGAGATCGCCCGGCGCGTGCGCGCCGCCTCCATCGATCTGCCCGGAGGCACGGTGAAGACGGCCGGCGGCGACGTGCTGGTGCGCACCACCGAGCGGCGCGAGTTCGGCGACGAGTTCGAGGACATCGCCGTCATCAGCAATCCGGACGGCTCCCGGGTGACCCTGGGCGAGATGGCGACCATCGTCGACGGCTACCGGGACACCGACACCGAGGCGTTCTACGACGGCCACCCGGCCGTGCGGCTCAAGGTCTTCCGCGTGGGCGACGAGTCGCCGCTGACCGTCGCCGACGCCGTGCACGAGTTCATCGACGCCCGTCAGGACGACCTGCCGGCCACCGTGAACCTGGTGGTCACGGACGACTCCTCGGAGGCCTTCCGCGACCGCATCGGCCTGCTGATCGAGAACGGCCGCCTCGGCGCCCTGCTGGTGCTGATCGTGCTGGGCATCTTCCTGCAGCCGCGTCTCGCCTTCTGGGTGACGCTCGGCATGCCCATCTCCTTCCTCGGCGTATTCCTGTTCATGCCGATGGCCGATATCTCCATCAACATCATCTCCCTGTTCGCCTTCATCCTGACGCTGGGCATCGTGGTCGACGATGCCGTGGTGGTGGGCGAGGCCGTATTCGCCAACCGCAGCCGCTACAATGACCCGCTCACCTCCGCGGTGGCCGGCACCCGGGAGGTGCTGACCCCGGTGGTGTTCGCCGTCCTCACCACGGTGCTGGCCTTCATGCCGCTGCTGTTCGTGCCCGGCATCATCGGCAAGTTCTTCATCAACATCCCGATGATCGTCATCCCGATCCTGCTGCTCTCGCTGGTCGAGTGCCTGCTGATCCTGCCGGCCCATCTCGCCCACGTGCGCCGCTCGGGCCAGTTCCGGCCGAACCCCGTGATGCGGCCGATCTACCGCTGGCAGAAGCGGTTCTCCAACGGGCTGGAGCACTGGATCGAAAATCGTTTCCGGCCGATGGCCGAACGGGTGGCCGAGCGCCGCTACCTGGCGCTGGCGGCGGCGCTCAGCGTGCTCATCGTCGCCTGGGCCATGCTGGCCAGCGGCCGCGTACCGCTGACCTTCTTCCCCCGGGTGGAGGCCGACTTCGTCTCGGCGGGCGTCGAGCTGCCCTTCGGCGCGCCGGTGCACGAGACCCGCGGCGTCATGGAACGCATGATCGCCGCCGCCCGGGAAGTGGAGGAGGAGCTCGGCGGCGAGGACGTGGTCACCGGCGACGGGCCGCTGGCCACCGGCATCTACTCGGAGATCGGCAAGAGCCAGCCCAATACCGGCGGCGGCGACATCAGCATCGGCACCCAGACCGGCGGCCACCGGGCGCTGGTGACCGTCTACCTGGCGCCGGCCGGCGACCGGGAGGTGAGCGCGGAAGAGTTCGCCAACCGCTGGCGCCGCAAGGTGGGCGAGCCGCCGGCGGCCGAGCGCATGACCTACAACTATTCGGTGGGCCCCGCCGCCGGCGCCAAGGTGGCCATCCAGCTCTCGCACCGGGACGTGCTCACCCTGGAGCATGCCGCCGCCCGCCTCGCCGGGGAGCTGTCGGATTACGCGGGCGTGTTCGACGTGGACAGCGGCCTGGAGCAGGGCAAGCCCCAGCTCGACCTGGAGCTGAAGCCGGCGGCCCGCAGCCTCGGCATCACCGAGAGCGATCTGGCCAACCAGATCCGCGCTGCCTTCTTCGGTGCCGAGTCCCTGCGCCAGCAGCGCGGGCGCGACGAGCTGCGCGTGTACGTGCGGCTGCCCGAGGCGGAGCGCGAGACGCTCTATTCGGTGGAGACTTTCATCGTGCGCACGCCGGGCGGCGGCGAGATCCCGCTGGGACAGGCCGCCCGGGTGACCGAGGGGCGCTCGTTCACGGAGATCCGGCGCGAGGACGGCAAGCGGGTCATCGAGGTCAGCTCCGACGTGGACGAGAATGTCGCCAACGCCGGGCAGATCACCGCCGCGCTGACGGGCGAGGTGCTGCCGCGCATGCAGCAGGAGCTGCCGGGGCTCACCTGGAGCCTGTCCGGCGAACAGGAGGCCCAGGCGGAGTCCATCGGCGGCCTGATGCGGGGCATGCTGCTGGCGCTGCTCGCCATGTACGCGCTGATGGCGGTGGCCTTCCGCAGCTACGTGCAGCCGCTGCTGGTGCTGTTCGCCGTCCCCTTCGGCCTGATCGGCGCCGTGCTCGGCCACGCCATCATGGGCTATACGATGAGCTTCGTCAGCGTGCTCGGCCTGGTCGCGCTGTCCGGCGTGGTGATCAACGGCTCGCTGGTGCTGATCACCGCCATCAACGATTTCCGCAAGGAAGGCGTGGAACTGCAGGACGCGGTCATCTCAGGCACCGTGCGCCGCGTGCGGCCGGTGGTGCTCACCTCCCTGACCACCTTCTTCGGCCTGACACCGATCATCTTCGAGACCTCCCTGCAGGCCCGCTTCCTGATCCCCATGGCCATCAGCCTCGGCTTCGGCGTGCTGTTCGTCACGGCCATCGCGCTGCTGCTGGTGCCGGCGAGCTACCTGGCGATGACCGACGTCCAGCGCTGGGTGGCCGGCCGGCGTGCGGCACGGCTGCCGCAGCAGCATTCGGCCTGAGGCGGGTCCGAGCGCTGCTCCGCGTCCGTCTGACCCGCCGCCGCGGTCTGCTAATATCGGCGCCATGAACGGTGCGGAATCACTATTGCGGACGCTGCTCGCCGCCGGGGTCGAGGTCTGCTTCACCAATCCCGGCACCTCGGAGATGCAGTTCGTCGCCGCCCTGGACCGGGTGGACGGCATGCGCAGCGTGCTGGCCCTGTTCGAGGGCGTGGTCTCCGGCGCGGCGGACGGTTACGGGCGCATGCGCGGCGTGCCGGCCGCCACCCTGCTGCATCTCGGCCCCGGCATGGGCAACGCGTTTGCCAATTTCCACAACGCCCGGCGCGCCCACACGCCCATCGTCAACATCATCGGCGAGCACGCCACCTGGCATCGCGAGCTGGACGCGCCGCTCACCTCCGACATCGCCGGGGTCTCCCGGCCGGTGTCGGACTGGGTGCGCACCTGCGAGGACGGCAGCGCGCTGGCCGGCGATGCAGCCGAGGCGGTGGCCGCCGCCACGTCGCCGCCGGGCGGGATCGCCACGCTGATCATGCCGGCGGACCTTGCCTGGCAGGACGGGCCGCCGCCCGTCGACGCCCTGCCGGCGGCCGCACCCGCGCCGGTCGACGGCGAGCGCATCCGGGCCGTGGCCCGGGCGCTGGCGAGCGGCGAACCGGCCGCCATCCTCGTGAACGGTCCGGTGCTGCGCAGCCGCGGCCTGGAACTCGCCAGCCGCGTTGCCAACGAAAGCGGCGCCCGGCTGCTGACCGATACCTTCGTTGGCCGCCAGGAGCGGGGCGCGGGCCGCGCCGTCGTCGGCCGCCTGCCCTATTTCGCGGAGGAGGCCCGGGAGGCGCTGGCCGGCATCCGCCACCTGGTGCTGGTGAACACCCGCGAGCCGGTCACCTTCTTCGCCTACCCCGGCGTGCCGAGCCGCATCGCACCCGAGGGTTGCGACATCGTGAGCCTGGCCAAGCCGGGCGAGGACGGTATCGGCGCGCTGGAGGCGCTGGCCCACGAACTCGGCGCCGGCGCGGATCGAGCCGAGCTGGCATCGGCCCGCCAGCCCGGGCCGCCGACCGGCGACCTCGGCGCCGAGACGCTGGCACTCGCCATCGCTGCGGTCTTGCCCGAGAACGCCATCGTCTCCGACGAATCCGCGACCAGCGGCGGCGGGCTGCTACCGGCCACGGCGACTGCGCCGCCCCACGACTGGCTGATGCTCACCGGCGGCTCCATCGGCCAGGGCCTGCCCGTGGCCACCGGCGCCGCGATTGCCTGTCCCGACCGCAAGGTGCTGGCGCTGCAGGCCGACGGCGGCGGCATGTACACCCTCCAGTCCCTGTGGACCCAGGCGCGGGAAGGACTGGACGTCACCAACGTCATCTTCGCCAACCGCCAGTACCGCATCCTGAACATCGAGTTCATGCGGGTGGGCGCCGGCGAGCCGGGACCCAAGGCGCGGGACATGCTGGACATCGGCCGGCCGGACCTGGACTGGGTGGCGCTGGCCGAGGGCATGGGCGTCACCGCCCGGCGGGCGACGACGCTCGAGGAGTTCAACCGTGCGCTGGCCGACTTCGTGCCGGAGGCCGGCCCCAATCTCATCGAGCTGGTGCTGTGAAGATGCGGGGCTTGCGCATGCTGCTGCCGTGTGTGCTGCTGGCCGTCATCTCCGCGCCGCCGCCCGCCGGCGCCGAAGTGACCGCAGCGGCGGCGCACGGCTTCACGGTGCATGCCGAGGCCGCCGTCGACGCGCCGCCGGAGACGGTGTGGCGCATGCTGACCGCGCACGTGAGCGAATGGTGGAGCGGCGCGCATACCTATTCCGGCGCGGCGCACAACCTCTACATCGAGACCCGCCCCAACGGCTGTTTCTGCGAGAAGCTGGGCGAGGACGGCGCGGTGGTGCACATGACCGTCACCTTCGTCGAGCCCGGCCGCATGCTGCGTCTGACCGGCGGGCTCGGGCCCCTCGGCCTGATGGGCGTGAACGGCAACATGACCTGGAGTCTGGCCGCGGAGGAAGGGCGCACCCGCATCGCCCTGGACTACGCGGTGGGCGGCTACGACCCCCGTGGTCTGGACCAGATCGCGCCGGCAGTGGACCGGGTGCTGACCGAGCAGCTGCTGCGGCTGCAGAGGCTGATCGAGACCGGCTCGCCGGACGACGGCGAAGCCTGATCCGTCTCAGCCGCTGCCGGCGGCCGGACCGGTGCCCTGCATGAACTCCACCACCACGCCGGCCAGCTCGGGCCCGCGGTCTTCCTGCAGGAAATGGCCGCCGCCGCGGATGGTCGTGTGCGGCTGTCCCGCCGCGCCGGGGATGCGCGCCCGGGCCACCTTGTCCATGCCGCGCGTGATGGGGTCCTTGTCGCTGAAGGCGGTCAGGAACGGCTTCTCCCAGCGTTCGAGCACCTCCCACGCCCTGCGGTTTGCCGGCGCCGCCGGGTCGTCCGGCCGGGTCGGAACCAGCAGCGGGAAGGCCCGCGCGGCCGCCTTGTAACGTGCCGACGGGAATGGCGCGTCGTAGGCGGCGATGACCTCCGGGGAGAGCGGCGTGGTGGTGCCCTGATCGACGATGCGCCCGATGGGGAACCAGGGGCTCCAGCGGGCGAACAGCTGCCATATCCTGAATGCCGCCGGCAGTTGCTGATCGCCGGTGGGCAGGCCGCCGTTGGCCAGCACGATGCCGCTGAAACGTTCCGGGTTCTCGGCGGCGAGCCGCAGGCCGAGCAGCGACCCCCAGTCCTGGCAGACCAGCGTCACGTCCGAGAGATCCAGCTCCAGCATGAACGCGGTGAGCCAGTCCATGTGGCGCTGGTAGCTGTAGTCGGCCACCGCGGCCGGCTTGTCCGATTTGCCGAAACCGATCAGGTCCGGTGCCACGGCGCGGTGGCCGGCATCGACGATGACCGGGATCATGTGGCGGTACAGGTAGGACCAGCTCGGTTCCCCGTGCAGCAGCAGCACCGGCCGGCCTTCCCGCGGGCCCTCGTCCACGTAGTGCAGGGCGAGCCCCTCGACCTCGCACCAGTGCTCGGCGAACGGGTAGTCGGGCAGATCCCGGAATCGCTCCGGCGGTGTCTTCAGGACTTCCATGGCGGCTCCCCCTGTTGATCGGACCTCATTCTCAGGTCCTGCCGGCCCGGGACGCAAGCGCCCGGGTTTCCGGACCCGGCGCCCGGACGAGGCGCTCAGCCGAGGCTGCGGCCGGCGAACCAGGCCAGTCCCAGGCCGCAGAGGACGGCGGCCAGCAGGGTCTGGACCGGTTCGGCGCGCGTCACCCGGAACAGCCGGCCCGCGACCGCCACCGCGACCAGCACGGCGGCCACCAGGGCCAGCTGGCCCAGCTCGACGCCGATGTTGAAGGCGACCAGCGGCAGCGCGACGGCGTCCTCGGGCAGGCCGGTCTCGAGCAGGAAGCCGGCGAAGCCCAGGCCGTGGATGAGGCCGAACAGGATGGCGACGGCGCCGAGGAAACCGCTGCGCCGGGTGCGGTCGTCGAACTCGCCCGCCAGGGCCAGGTAACAGCCGGAGAAGAGTGCGAGACCGGCATAGGCGGCCAGGCCCCGGGGCGGCAGTTCTGCGAACGCCCAGGCGACGAGGCCGGCGGCGCCGGCGACGAGGGCGGCGGCGACGGCGAGCCGACGCCAGTAGCCGTCTCTCAGTGCGACGGTCTCCGCCGCCACCAGGGCGATGGTATAGCCGATGAAGGCCTCCACCCGGGGCGGCGAGGCCTGCACCAGACCGGTGACGGCGAGCGACAGCGTGATGCTGTGCCCGATGGTGAAGCCGGTGACGGCGACGACCACGTTGCGCCAGTGCGCGGCGGCAAGCAGCAGGGCGAGCAGGAACGCAATATGGTCGGGCCCGCTCAGTATGTGGGCGGTACCGAGACCCAAGTAGTCGCCGAAACCGGCATGGTCGCCTGCCGGCGTGCCGCCGCCGCCGTCGAGCCGGAATTCCGGGTCGCCCTCGCGTATGAGGGATTCGGTGAGCGTGCCGGCCTGGCGTGCGAAGTGGGTGTGGCCCTGCACCCGGTCGAACAGCACGCCCGCCCGCACGCTTTCTGGCGGCCCTGCGCAGGCGTAGCGCAGTTCCACCCTGACGTAGCCGGGCCGGGACGTCAGCGGCTCGGCGCCGGTCAGCGTGCAGGGGCCGTCCGCCGAGCGGACGACGACGCGCGCCGCCAGGTAGTCGGCGAAGACCCGGCCCAGAGACTGGCCAAGGGGCCGGCCGTCCCGGGTCACTTCCGGCAGGCGGGTGACCTCCCGCGCCGGCACGGTCACGATGCCGGTGGCGCTGACAACGCCCGTGTGCCATTCCGACCAGGATTCGCTGCGGGTGTGCGCCGCCGCGGCACCGGCGAGCAGAGACAGTAGCAGAAGTGCACCCGCAGCCCGGCTCACCGCGCCGCCGTCTCCGCCGTCTCAATATCCGCGCGCGCCCGCAGCTCGTCGAGATAGCGGGCGAGGGCGGCGTCCATCTGCGCGCGCCGCCAGGCCGCCTCCACCCGGTCGCGGATGCCGGCGTAAGGCGGCGGCCCGGCCTCGCTGCGCCCGGCCACTCGCGCGACGATCCAGCCCCCGGCATAGGGCAACGGTGGCAGCCATTCGCCCGTCGCTGCATTGCTCAATGCGGCGGTGACGCGTGGCCCGAGGTAGTCGCGCAGTTTCGCCGGCGGCAGCAGGGCATCCGGCAGGCCGGTCACCGGCTCTCCTGCCGCCGCAGCCGATGGCTCGCCGCCGTCGCTCACGAGCCGTTGCCGCAGCTCGCGGGCCGCCGCTTCGTCCGGGGCCGCGCGCGCCTGCACGCGCAGCCGCGGCGCGCCGGCGAACAGGGCACGGTTATCCGCGTACCAGTCTTGCAGCTCGTCTTCGGAAGGCCGGCGGGCCGCGGCGTCACGGGTGATGCGCCGGATCATGGCGTCCACCAGCGCGTCCCGCGCCGCGCGGTCGGTGCGTCCGAGGTCGAGTTCCAGCGCGCGCTGCACGAGCAGTTCCTCCTCCACCAGGCGGCGCAGTATCCACTCGCGGTCCGACGGGTCGAGGGCGTCGCGGGAATCGCTGCCGAGGGCGGCAAGCGCGTCGGCGAATTCGCTGTTGCCGATGAGGCGATCGTTCACCCGCGCCGCCGCGTCGGCCGGCAGGTCCCGCGGCGCCTCCGTGGCGAGCAGGCCGTAGACCGCGAGCGCGATGCCGGTGCAGGCGCCGGCGGCGAGGATCGTGATGTTACGCCGACTGCCCCGGGCCATATCCCGGGGCGGGCGGTCGGCCGCCGGCGTGCCTGGCGGGTTGTCGCTGGGGTCGCTCACCGTGGGCATTATAGGGCCGGCTCCGGTACATTACGCCGCTGGACGACGGCGGAGTATGCGCTATGACGACCCTCGACGGTGCGACGGTGCTGGTGACCGGCGCATCCGGCGGTTTCGGCCGGCAGATGATGCGCCAGTTCCTGGCCGCGGGCAGCCGGCTGATCGTGACGGATCGGGATGCCGCGGCACTGGCGGAGGCGGCCCGGGCCATTCAGGCGGAGGCCGGGGGGCGGGGCGAGATTCTCGCGGTGCCGGAGGCGGACCTCTCTTCCCGGGACGGCTGCGAGCGCCTTTACGAGAAAGTCAGGGCGGTCGCGGTGCCGGATATCCTGGTGAACAACGCCGGCATCGGCATGAGCGGGCGCATCGACCGGATTCCCTGGCAGCAGTGGGAGACGCTCATGCAGGTGAACCTGCTCTCGGTGATGCGCCTCACCGCATTGTTCCTGCCGCACATGCTCGAGCGTGACTCGGGCCACGTCGTCAACGTCTCCTCCATCGCGGGCTGGGTGGCCGCGGGAGGCATGTCCGTCTACTCCGCCTCCAAATTCGGCGTCCGGGGTTTCGGCGACAGCCTCACCCGGGACCTGGACGAGACCGGCGTCCGCGTGACCACTGTCTTCCCGTTCTTCAGCCGCACGCCCATCCTGGACTCGATACAGTTCGGCGAGGACCCGCCGCGCAAGGTGCCCGACGACATCGTCACGGAGCCGGCCGACGTCGTCCGCGCGATACTGAAGGGCATCCGCGAAGACCGCGAGTACGTGTTCCCGGACCCCATGGCGCGTCGGTTGCACCTGCTGCAGCGCTATTTCCCCCGGCTCGTGCTGTGGTTCGGCCGGCGGTTCGAGGAGCGCACCCGCGCCGCCGGCGAGCCCGGCTGACCGGGAGGGCACGGGGAAGGTGACGGGATTTCGATGATCAGCCTGAGAGCGAGACTGACGCGGGCGCTGCTGCGCCTGCGCGTGCGCCTGCGCAAGCCGGACACGCCGATGCCCGAGCGGCGCGCGCGGCTGGACCGGATGGGCGGCGCCATTGCCGCGGCGGACGGCGTGCGGATCGTCCCGGAGCGGGTCGGCGCCCTGTACGCGGAGTGGCTGGTGCCCAAGGGTGCCGCCGAGGACGAGGCGGTGCTCTACCTGCACGGCGGCGCCTACACGGCCGGCTCCTGTGCCAGCCACCGCAACGCGGTCTCCCACATCGCCCGGGCCGCGGGCATACGGCTGCTCCTGCCCGAGTACCGGCTGGCGCCGGAGCACCCTTTCCCCGCCGCGCTCGAGGACGGACTCGCCGCCTACCGGTGGCTGCTGGAGCGGGGAGCGGACCCGCGCAAGGTGATCCTGGCCGGCGACTCGGCCGGCGGCGGCCTGGCTCTCGCCGTGATGGTGGCGGCGCGGGACGAGGGGACGCCGCTGCCCGGCGCCGCCTCGCTGATCTCGGCCTGGACCGACCTGGCCGCGACCGGCGGCTCGCTGAAGAGCCGTAACGACAAGGACCCCTGGTTCGACGCCGACGAGATCGCGCCGATGGCGCGCAACTACCACCAGGACACGGACCCCCGCCATCCGCTGGTATCGCCGCTGTACGCCTCGCTGGAAGGACTGCCGCCGCTGATGCTGCAGGTGGGCGATCACGAGGTGCTGCTGAACGACTCGACCCGGGTGGCGGAGAAGGCGCGGGAGGCGGGTGTGGACGTCACGCTGCGGGTCTGGCCCGGCATGTGGCATGTCTGGCATTTCTTCGTGGGCCGCATGCCCGAGGCGAAGCAGGCCATCCTGGAGATGGCTGCCTTCATGGAAGCGCGGATGGCCGCCGGCCGAAGAAGTGCCGGGGACAGCTAACCCGCACGAATCGGGTTAACTGCCCCCGTTTTTTGCCGGCAGGGTCGGGCCGGCCAGGGAGAGATCGTCTAGATCGTGCCGTTCACGATCGGCTGGAAGGCGGTGAGGCTGTCCCGCAGCTGGTTGTTGCCGAGGCCGTGACCCGGGAACACGTTCGGGAACAGGCCCTGCTCGCCGTGCAGCGCCATGTAGTTCAGGATCACCGTCTCGACCAGCAGGTTGACGTTGTTCGCCGCCGGGGTCGAGGCGTTCTGCACGGAGCCGTCCGCCTGGAACCAGCCGATCTGCTGGTGGCGCTCGGGTCCGCCGTTGCCGTCGAGCAGCTGCGGTCTGCCGGTGGGGTTGTAGACCAGGAAGAACGAGGCCGCCGTGGACTGGTTGTCGCTGGTCCACTCGAACTTGCCCCGGCCGTCTTCCGAATTGTCGATGGTGCCGTTGGCGGACAGCGAGCCGTCGCTGAACACGTAGAGCATCAGCGGCAGGCCCTTGCGCGCGGCGTATTCCAGGCACGCGCCCATGCAGCGGCCGGCACGGAAGTCACGCACCTCGCCGGTGCGCCGCGCGCCGCCGTGGTAGTCGTAGCCGCCCATGGCCACGGTGCCGGCGCCGGCGAAGCCGTTCACCACCATCTTCATGACGGCGGCGGTCTTGCGGAATTCCCGCTCGTCCTGGTAATCCGCCTGGCTGAAGATGCTCGCGAGGTCGTCGCCGACGATGTCGAGGTCGGCGTCCGGGTCCAGGATGCCGGGCTCGCCGAAACGGTCGGCCAGGTCGGCCGCCTTCACGTAGCCACAGTTCACCAGGTCCTTCAGCACGTCGTCCGCGGTGATCTCCAGGTTCGTGTCGACCCGGCCGAGTTTCATGTCGCTGATGCGCTGGATGGACTCCATCACCGCGACGGCGTCCTCCTGGGCCAGCAGGCCGACCAGCTTGCCGGTGTCCACGAGGCCCGTGACGTCGCTCGCCCTGTCCACTTTCGTGGGACGGACCGACTGGTCCATGAGCATGGCCGGTGCCATGGAGTTGCCGCCGGAATCCGACGAGCGCGAGCCGATCAGCGTCAGCAGCTCGCCGTCGGCGCCCGCACGCGCGATGCCGTACATCGGGTTGTGGGGGTTATTGCCGGTGTCGTTCTCCGAGCGCGCCGGGATCACGCAGCCGTTGACGTTGGCCATGGTCGTCGGCGACAGGTGCATCATCATGCCGCGCAGGAACGCGCTGTCGGAGTGGAAGGCGAGCCCGAGGTCGGTGTTGATGAAGTCGTTGGTGCCGGTCTGCGGATTGGTGACCGGCGGGATCATGTCGCCGGGCAGGCCGAGCTTGGCGTAGCCCTCGGTGGACAGGAAGTCCATCTGGCCGCCTTCCTTGCCCACCAGCACGTTCGAGCCGGCCATGTTGGCGCCGCCCGCCAGGTCGAAGGCGATGAACGGGATCTTGCCCGCGCCCTGCACGGCGATGCCGCAGGACTGGGTCAGCGCCTGCAGATCCGGGCTGAGCGCCGCATAGGCGGCCCGCGGGTTCGCGAACAGGCTCATCACGCCCGAGCCCATCAGCGTGCCCGTGCCGGCGATGAAGCCCTGGGAGAGCAGCTGGCGACGGGTGATTGGCCGCGGGTGATCCGGATGGCAGAGCGGCGCATCGGGGTTGGTGGTGGCGAACTTGTTTGACATGGTCATTGCCTCGATTGATGCGTTGTCTGTGACCCGTCGATCACTGGACGGTCAGGGTTGCGCTGCCGATGAGCGCGGCACAGGTCGCCTTGGCGACCGTCGCCGTGCGGCCCGGCTCGCAGCTGCCGCCGCAGACGGTCAGCCGATCGATCAGGCTGTTGAGTTCGGCCTTCACGTCGTCCGGGTGCGGCTGGCTCACGACATTGGTGTTGTTGATCCGGGTGATCAGCGGGTCCAGCAGCTGGTCGCGCGCGGCCAGCGAGCCGTAGGCCGTCGTCACCGCCGCGTCGAAGTCGAAGCCCGGGAATACCTGCGCGCGCAGCCCGGTGTCCTCGACCAGCGCATTGCAGTACTCGATGGCGAGCTGAGACACGCCCACCTGCTGGGAGGACGAGAACGCGCCGAAGCTCTCCACCGTGGGCAGCTGCTGCTTCACGGTCTCGAAGGTCTGCGCCACGTCCGGATGCGTCGTGGGCACGCCGGTGATCTGGGACATCGATGCGTTCAGCTCGTCGAAGACCCGCACGCCCACGTCCGGCGACGGCTCGCGGTCGGTCGGGGCAGGCGTGAGCGGCGTCGGCTCCGTGCGCACGTTGGTGTTGGCACCGAGCACCTCGAAGGTCAGGAAGAACTCGTCCGACTCAGGGCCCTTCTGCAGCTCGATGATCGTGCCAACGTCCGCGAGCGGCTGGCCGAGATCCGCCGTGGCGGCATCGCTCGACAGTGTCGTAGACACCGTCTTGTACGCCTGGCCGGCCACGGGCTCGCCGCCGTTCAGACCGATGCGCATGCCTTCGAGCGCGATGCCGCTCCAGGTGGCCGCGTCGTCCAGGCTCAGGAAGTGGGGCTTTGTGAACAGATACGAGTAGCTGTCGAACTGCGCCACCTCGAACAGGACGTAGGCTTCGGGCACGTCGATCAGGTGGCTTACGCCGAACAGCAGGAAGAATTTCTCGCCGACGCCCACGTCGAAGTTCTGCACGATCTGCTCCGGCGTCAGCGTCCGGTTATGGATGGCCACCATGCGGAACGTGCCGGCGAACTGCCGGTCGCCCGACACCTCGTTGCCGAGCACGAAGGCGAAGGTGTCGTCCCAGTCGGCGATGCTGCCGCCCGTGCCGAGCGGGTCCATGTCGTCGGTGTGGACGCCGTTCACGTAGATGCTGCGGCCCTCCACCGGGTCGAAGTTGGCGACGACGTGCTGCAGGGTCGCCTGCAGATCCTCGTCGGCGGCGGAGGTGGTCAGCGCCGGGTCGCCGTTGCCGTCGGTGGCATCCGAGCGGTTGAAGAAGTCATAGCTGTACAGGGTCTGACCCAGCGTGAAATTGCGCGCGGCCGTGCCGGCGGAATAGCTGACGATCCGGGACTCCTCCTGCACGACGTTGGCGGGCACCACCCAGGCCTCGATGGCGTACTCGCCCGTGCCCTTGATCAGGTCGTGCAGCTTGCGGCTGGCCGTGGTCGTGCCCTGGGCCTTGCCCTCGCGCAGCGCGATGCCCCAGCCGCCGACCCAGTTGTAGTCGCCGCTGACGGTCAGGTTCAGCGCCGGCTCGACGCCGCTGGTGTCGAAGGCGGTGTCGCCCTGCCCGGTCTTGAACTCCCACATCGCGATCACGTTGCGCTCGTAGCGGTTGCCGCCGGAGGCGACGATGCCGTCGGTCAGGGCCAGCGCGCGGCTCAGCACCAGCGCAGAATCCACCTCGGTGGGGGTCACCTGATTGGCAAAAGCCTCCACGGCAGACTGCATCTGCGCCGCGTTCGACGTGCAGTCGCTCCAGCAGTTATGGAACTCGCTCGCCAGGCGCACGACGAAGCGCGACGCTGCGGGGTCGTCCAGATTGATCTTCGACTTCGCGGCGTCGTAGGCGGCGGCCACGTCCGCTTCGGCGAAGAACGGCGACTGGGACGTGGCGGCGGCGCTGGTGTGGCAGCCGGCGCAGTACTCGGTGAGCACGGGGTGCACGGTCTGCCCGAACAGGGCGCCGCTGTCGACCGGGAAACTCTTGCTGGCGCCCGGCTGCTTCTCCACCGGCGCTTCCAGGTCGATGTTCTTGCCGCCGCCCGCGGCATCGCCGGCCCAGTTCGTGACCCAGGTCGTCAGGATCTCGCCGCAGACCGCGTCGCTGGATTCCCAGCAGTTATGGCCGCCGGCCACCTTGGTCACCAGGCGCGAGTCGGCCGGCGAGGTCAGATCGACGATGGCGTTGGCCTCCTCGTAGGCGAGGTTGACGTCGTCGGTGCGCGCGAAGGTGGGCGCCTGGCCGCCGGTGCCGTGGCAGGCGCCGCAGCGGTTCTCCGGGCGGACGTTGTCCCACACCTCGATCTTGAACGACTGCACGTCGTCGGTGGCGGGCGCCGGGCCCGTGTAGTCCGGCGACGGAGCGACGCTCGTTACCGGGTTCTCCTCGACGTTGGCGCCGCTGGAGCAGCCGGCCAGTGCGGCGGCCGCCACCAGGGCGGCGACGAGATGAGCGCGGGCGGGTAGAGAGATCATATTATTCCTGTCCATGATTGCCGACCTCCTCATTCGCCCATGCAGTGCACGGCGGTCTCGGCGAACACCGTCTTCATGCGGTACTGATCGGCGCGGAATACGCCGGTGATCCTGTCGAGGGCGGCGCGGTCGGCCGCGTCCTGGGGCTGGCGGAAGCACACGGCCTCGAACACCTTCTTCACCTGGCATTCGGCGAAGACGTCGCTCGCGCCGAACTCCTGGCCCAGTGACTTGGCGCCGTTGCCGCTGCCGGGGAGCGACGCATCCCAGCCGAGACTGGCGTTGCGACCCTGCCGCCAGTAGTTGTCCCAGCGGTCGTCGGGTGTGCGGAAGCCGAACGGGAAGTTGGCGTCGTTATTGAAGTACTTGGGCTGCACCTGGCCTTCGGTATATTCGATGCGGCCGGAGTCCGGGTTGAAGTTGTAGTACGCGTAGGCCTGTGCCAGCGGGTCCATGCCCGCGTGGCACTCCACGCAGTTGTTCAGGAAGACGCGGCTGTCGCCGCCCGGGCTGCGCGAAACGTCCTGGCGGATGCGATCCGGCGAGCGCGAGCCGTCCTTGACCTGCTCCAGGTCGTTGCACATGTGATTCATCAGCGTGAAGCGGAACATCGCGCGGTTGGTGCCGGCGATGAAGAAGGCTTCGGCGGCGGCGCGGCTGGTGACCACGCCGGCGGTGGCGGAGGGCGGCAGATCGGTCACTGCCGACTGGCTGGTCTGTACCAGTGCGCTCTTCAGGTCGATGCCCTGTTCCTCCATGGCCTCGTAATGGGCGTTGTCGGACATGGAGTAGGGCGGCAGGCCGAGCCCGCTGTCGCCGACATAGAGGATGTCGGCGGAGAGCACTGTATTGAACGGCACGTCGTCGCGGATCATGCCGATGACCGTGGCGGTGTAATCGTTGAGCGGCGCGAAGACCGTCTGCTCCCGGTTCGTCCAGGGCGTCACGAAATTCTTCAGCGTCACGTTGTAGAAGGCGCTGTTCTCCATGGCCGTCTCCGCCGCGGCGACGGGATTGCCGGCGAGAATGTCGGCTTCCATGCCGGCCAGCACCTGTTCGGTGGGCGGGACGCCGGCGAGACGGTCGTGGAGCCGCTTGGCCTGTTCCCGCGGTCCGGCTTCGGCCGTGGCGGCCAGCGCGAGCGCAAGGCAGGCAATGGCGAGGAGAGCGCGGCGCGGAAGCGCATGCGCGAACTGCTTCTGTACGTTCATGGGTGCGTTCATGACGATCCTGCTCATACGTTTCCGTCTTCCCTTCCTGCCAGGCGGCGGAGACCGTCGGGAGCGGAGGATGTCCATGCGGAATCATCCGTGCTGATCGTCAGCTGTCGCTCCTGGCAGCGTCGCCGTCCTGGACGTGAATCCGTAGACCGCTGGCTTTGCGTCCCCGCCTTTCGACGGGTTTGCCCTTTTCAGAAGCCCTGCGTGCGCGTCGCGCTATTCGAAGCGTCCAACGTGACGATGCTCGCAGATCGCCGACAGGGCCACCGTGACTCCATTCACAAGTCCCGCAGTCTTCCGGGACTCCCGTCACGCGTGCTCCCCCGTGGCGGGCTACTGTCGCGAACACTGTCTGCAAGCGGCGTGCCAGTTCGCGCCGCTTTTCGCACAGGAACACTTAATCCCTATGAAACAGCGCTTTGCGCTCGATTCGGGTTTCCTGTTCGCGCCGGCATATGTCAACCGCTTGTCGGCGGAAATCGACACTCTGGCGACGGCCCGTGGACAACTGCTTGATTCGATGCGCGTTTCGGCTTGTCGCCGAACGACGACAGCGCGCCTCGTTGTGACAGGGCCGGCGCCATCGCACGGCAGCCGCTGCAAGGCCGCCGGCGCGCTTTCGCTGTCGCCGAAATTCCACATTACGCGCGCCCCGGAGTCGTCCCTATACTCCGCCGCTCGTCAGGTACCAGGATGCGCGCGCAACGATCTCCATGGATTTGTGATGTTGTTAACAGAATGCGGTGAGGCCCCTGTCCACCATTGGTCACGGCTGGCCGCGAGCCTTCGGGCCGCGTGTCGCAGGACCGGCGGTGCAGGGCGCCTGCAGCATTCCCGCAGCGATCGCAGGAGTGCGTCGCGTGACGGCTGCAGGAAAGAGGATGTCCCATGAACAGCACGATGCAGAAAGATACCCGGAGGGTGCCAGTAAAGGCGGCTCTCATCGCCGTCGCCTGCACGATGGTGGCCGCTGCAGGTTGCGGTGGCGGCGGCAGCGGCGAAGGCCGAATCGGCTTCGGCAGCGGGCAGGATCCCGATCCCGTCGTGCTCGACTTCCCCATCGCCTACGTGAAGCGGCCGGTTCCCGTCGACGACAATGGCGACCCGACCGACTTCGACGTGCGCGAGCCGGTCACCTTCGACATAGGCGCCGACCTTTACGTGCGCGACCGGGCCTCGCCCAGCACCGCCGACGTCAATGTCACCGGAGAGATCACCGAGGGCCTGGGCGACGTCCGCGACCTGGAAGTATCGCGCGACGGCACGAAGGTGCTGTTCGCGATGCGCGCCCAATTCATCGAGGGCGCCGACGAGGAGGACCAGCCGACCTGGAACGTCTGGGAATACGACATCCCGGGCGACACGCTGCGGCGGATCATCACCTCGGATATCGTGGCGGAGTCGGGCCACGACCTCGCGCCGGCCTACCTGCCGGACGAGCGCATCATCTTCTCGTCCACCCGCCAGCGCCAGTCCGGTGCCGTGCTGCTGGACGAGGGCAAGCCCCAGTTCTCGGCCCTCGACGAGGACCGCAACGTGCCCGCACTGGTGCTGCACGTCATGAATGCCGACGGCACCGATATCCGCCAGGTGAGTTTCAACCAGAGTCACGATCTCGATCCCGCCGTGCTCTCCAACGGACAAGTGGTGTTCAGCCGTTGGGACAACGCCCCGGGCAACGACGGCATCCATCTCTACCGCATGAACCCGGACGGAGCCGCGCTGGAGCTGCTGTACGGCGCCAACAGTCACGACACCGGCAGCGGCGGCGAGCCCGTGCAGTTCCTGCGCCCCCGCGAGCTGCCGAACGGCAATGTCATGGCCCTGCTGCGCCCCTTCGACGGCGCAGGGGGCGGCGGCGACATCATCGAGATCGACGTCGCCAACTACATCGAGAATGCCCAGCCGAACCGGGACAACATCGGGGTGCTGTCCGGCCCGGCGCAGACGGCGGCCACCATCAACGAGGTGCTGATCGATGACGGCACACCCTCGCCCGGCGGCCGCTACAACTCGGTGTTCCCGCTGCGCGACGGCACCGAACGCCTGCTGGTGAGCTGGAGCCAGTGCCGACTGCAGGACCCGGTCGATCTCAGGATCGTGCCGTGCACCGACGACAACCTGGCGGACCCGGCACTCGCGGAGGCGCCGCCGCTGTACGGCATCTGGATCTACGACCGCAGCGACGAGACCCAGCAGCCGGTCGTCGCGCCGGAAGAAGGGTTCATGTACACGGACATCGTCGCCGCGGAGCCGGGCACCGGGACGCCGCCGGTGATCTTCGACGATTCGGAGCCTTTCACCCTGGACCCGGACATCGCGGCCGAAGGCGCGGCCGTGATCCACATCCGCAGCGTCTACGACATCGCCGGACAGGACGTCTCCGGCGTCGGCATCGACGTGCTCGCCGACCCGGCCCAGACGACCGCGGCCGAGCGGCCGGCGCGCTTCCTGCGGGTGGTGAAGGCCGTCTCCATGCCGGACGAGGACGTGCGCGACTTCGACAACAGCGCTTTCGGCGTCTCGGCCGCTCAGGGCATGCGCGAGATCGTCGGCTACGCCGAGGTGGAGCCCGACGGCTCGGTGATGATCAAGGTGCCTGCCAACGTGGCCCTCGGCGTCAGCGTGCTGGACGGCGAAGGCCGGCGCATCGGGCCGCGGCACAACAACTGGCTGCAGCTCAGGCCCGGCCAGCTGATGGAATGCGCCGGCTGCCACGACCCGGGCAGCGGCGAGTCCCACGGGCGCGCGGATGCCTATGCCGTGCTGAACGAGGGCGCCGAGGTGACGGGCCAGCCTTTCCCGAACACCGACCCGGCCCTGTTCGCCGACGTGGGCGAGACGATGGCGGAGGTGCGGGCGCGCACCAGCTGCTCCACCGATTGCGCCGCCATCGAGCCGTCCCTGGACCTCGTCTACGAGGACGTCTGGACCGACGAGGTCGCCGCCGGCCGGGCGAAGGACGAGCCGTTCGCCTGGCGCTATGGCCCCACGGTGGTGCCCGGCGAATCCGGCCTGGACACCCTGGCGCCGACCACCCCCGATTGCATCGGCGACTGGAGCGCGACCTGCCGGGCGGTGATCAATTACGAGGCCCACATCCATCCGCTGTGGTCGAAGCCGCGGATAGTGGATGTGGACCAGGACGGCATACCCGAGGCCGACAACACCTGCATCACCTGTCACACGCGCACCGATGCGATGGGGCAGTTGAAGGTGCCCGACGGCCAGCTCGAGCTGACCGACGGCGCCTCGCCGGACGAGCCGGATCACTTCAACGCGTATCGCGAGCTGCTGGCCGCCGACAACGAGCAGATCCTCGACATGGGCGCCCTGGTGGACCGCCTGGTGGAGGTGGGCGTCGACCCCGAGACCGGCGATCCCATCCTCGAGCCGGTCACCGTGCCGCCGAGCATGCGCACCGCCGGCGCCAACGCCTCCGGCCGCTTCTTCGACCGCTTCGCGCCGGGCGGCAGTCACGCCGGCTGGCTCACGCCGGCGGAGCTGAAGCTCGTGTCGGAGTGGCTGGACGTCGGCGCCCAGTACTACAACAACCCCTTCGACGCGCCGGAGAACTGATGCCATGAGAGCTCTGGCGGTAGTGTGCTCCCTCGTGCTCTGCTGCGCGCTCGTCACGGGCGCGCAGGCGGAGGAGCAATACCGCCGGGTGACGGTGGCCGAGCCCTATCTGGAGATGCACACCGGGCCGGGGCGCGGCTATCCCGTCTTCAACGTCGTCGAGCGCGGCGACGAGGTGGAACTCCTGAAGCGGCGCACCGAGTGGTTCAAGGTCCGCGATGCGCGCGGCCGCGAAGGCTGGGTGCACGAGCGCGAGATGCTGATGACGCTGGACGAGGCGGGCACGCCGGCCGAGTTCGAGACCACGGGGCGCGAGGAATACCTTGTGCGGCGCTGGGAATCCGGCGGCCTCACCGGCGACTTCGGCGGCGCCAACGTCATCAGCGGCTACGTGGGCTATTCGTTCACGCCGAACCTGTCGGTGGAGCTGTGGGGTACCCAGTTGCTCGGCAACTTCTCCGACGGCTGGATGGCTAACGTGAGCGTCGTGCACCAGACCTGGCCGCACTGGCGGGTCTCGCCGTTCTTCACCCTCGGCACCGGTGTGCTGCGCATCGAGCCGGTGGCCACGCTGGTGCAGCCGATCGACCGCACCGACCAGACGGCCCACGTGGGCGCCGGCATACGGGCCTGGGTGACCAGACGTTTTATTTTTCGCGCCGAATACAAAAGTTATGTCGTATTCACCAGCCGCGACGAGAATGAGGAAATCGAAGAATGGAAGCTCGGATTCGGGTTCTTTTTCTGACGGGGGTCGCTTTCGCCCTGACCGGCTGCGGCAGCCTGCCGTTCGTGGGCGGCGATGAGCCGGGCGATGCCGTGGCCGAGGTGCCGGAGCAGGTGATCGAGCCGGAGGTGGAGCGCCGCGACGTGGAGCCGCCGAAGATCGATACCGAGAACTTCGAGATCGGCGCCTACACCGGACTGATGAGCGTCGAGGACTTCGGCGTGAACCCGGTCTACGGGGTGCGCCTGGCCTATCACATCACCGAGGGCCTGTTCGTCGAGGCCGCGTACGGCCGCACCGACACCGAGGAGACCAGCTTCGAGCGGCTCAGCGGCGCGGCGGAGATTCTGACCGACGATGAGCGCGAGTTCACATACTACAACGCATCGATCGGTTACAACGTGTTACCGGGCGAAGCGTTCGTCGGCCGTAATCTGGCCTTCTCCCAGGCGTTGTATCTCATCGCCGGGATAGGCAGCACGGAGTTTGCGGGCGACGACCGCTTTACGGTGAATTTCGGTTTCGGCTATCGGCTGCTGCTGAACGACGTGATCGCGCTGCATGCCGACGTGCGGGACCACCTGTTCGACATCGACATCCTCGGCGAGGAGAAGACCGCCCACAACATCGAGGGGCATATCGGTTTCACGATCTTCTTCTGATCCGGGTAACGGGGTGAACACGATGAAAATGACACTGATCCGTACGGCGGCGGCCTGCGCGGTACTCATGGCGACCGCCGGCTGCTCCAGTATCGAGCCTTGGGTGAAGCCCTACGAGCGGGACCACCTGGCCGATCCGATCATGGCGCTGGACATGCATCCGGTGGCCAGCGCGTACGAGATGCATGTCTGGGATGCCCGCGAGGGCGCCCGCGGCGGCACGGGCGGCGCCGGCGGCGGCTGCGGCTGTAACTGAGTACCGCGCCATGATCGCCCGCCACCTCGCAAGTCTGCTCGTCCTGCTCGCACTGCTGCCGGGCGCGGTGCTCGCCACCGTGCTGCCGGAGGACCGGGCGGACGTGCTCTACCATCGTTACGAGGGCGGCGGCGTCACCATCGACGGTCCGTCGGTGCTGCTGCGAAAGCAGGTCGGCAAGAGTTTCTCGCTCTCGGCCAACTACTACCTCGACATGGTCTCCAGCGCCTCCATCGACGTGGTGACCACGGCGAGCCCCTACACCGAGGAGCGCAAGCAGGGCTCGCTGGGCGTGACCTATCTCTACGGCAACACCCTGATGAACATGGGCTACACGCGCAGCGACGAGAGCGACTACGCCGCCAACAGCCTGAACTTCAGCGTGAGCCAGGACCTGTTCGGCCAGATGACCACCGTGACGCTCGGTTATGCCCTCGGCTGGGACGAGGTGGGCAAGTCCAACGATCCGGAGTTCCGCCGGGAGGTCGACCGGCAGCAGTACAGTCTGTCGGTCACGCAGATCGTCACCCGCAGCCTGATCATGAGCTTCGCTTTCGATGCCATCACCGACGAAGGCTTCCTGAACAACCCCTACCGTTCCGTGCGCTTCCTGGCCGCGGATCAGCCCGCCGGCTACCAGTTCGAGCCCGAGGTGTATCCGAATACCCGCACCAGCGGCGCGGGCGCGATCACCGCGCGCTATCGCATGCCCTGGCGGGCGGCGCTGCACGGCAGCTACCGGTACTTCTCCGACACCTGGGGCGTCGAGTCGCACACCGGGGAGATCGGCTACGTCCATCCCTGGAAGCACGGGCTGACGTTCTCTACCCGCTACCGCTACTACACCCAGGAACAGGCCGACTTCTACGCCGATCTGTTCCCCCGATCCGGCGCGCAGAACTTCATGGGCCGCGACAAGGAACTCAGCACCTTCGAGAGCGCGACCATCCGCGCCGGCGTGAGCTGGGAGTTCGTCAGCGATGGCTGGAGCGTGGTCGAGAAGGGCTCGCTGAATCTGTTCTGGGACCGCATCCGCTTCGACTACGAGAACTTCCGCGACCTCAGGGTGAGCGGCGCCGCCCCCGGCGAGGAACCCCTGTACGGCTTCGACGCGGACGTGGTGCAGCTGTTCGTCTCGTTCTGGTTCTGACTTCTTTGTGGGAGGGCCTTCAGGCCCGACCCGGCTTTCTGCTGGCGTAGGCCCGCCATCGGCTGGGGTGGACTGCTGGGGACGCTCAGTCGGACGGTCCTGTCCTCCTTCGCTTCGGCCGGGCCTCCTTCCCGCCGTCATGGCTCCACTCGGCCCGGACGACCCCGCAACCCTGGTCCATCCGCTGACGGGCCCGTAGCCGAGAGGTCTGGCACCAGTCAGCAGGCGTCACTGACTGGCGGATCCTCTCGGTCACCGCGAGGCGGCCACGATAGAAGGTGATCGGGGCGGGAGGAATCGGGCCGGGAGGAATCGGGCCGGGAGGAGTCGGGCCTGAAGGCCCTCCTACATGCCTGTGGGGGCGTTCCCGTGTAGCATCCCGTCCGTTCGGGACCATCCGCCGGGGGGACGCATGACCAGCCAGGACCACAGCACCACCGTCCGCGACGTCAAACAGCTGGGCACCTTCGCCGCCCTCGGCAGCCTGGGTTACGTCTTCTGGATCTGCGGCGGCATGGAGATGATCGAGCGGCTCGCCTAC
>DASRVH010000003.1:0-3245 GCA_035655155.1 Woeseiaceae bacterium | reverse complement strand
GATTCACTTCGACCGCGAGCGCGCCGCCGCCCTCGGCCTCGCCGTCCACGAGGTGGCCGACCGCGTCGTGCAGCAGGTGCGCGGCGACGTGGCCACCCGCTACTCGTGGCGCGACCGCAAGATTGACGTGCGGGTGCGGGCACAGGAAGAAAGTCGGGCGACAGTTGAAGAGCTCCGTCAGCTCATCGTGAACACAGACCCGGGCCGGCCCATCCCCCTCTACGCCGTTGCCGACGTGCGGGTGGACGTCGGCCCCAGCCAAATCCGCCGATCCGCCCAACAACGCGTGGCTCTCGTCACGGCCAACCTCCGCTACGGCGACCTAGGCACCGCAATCGAGGAGATCAACGGCGTGCTGGCAAGCCTCTCAGTGCCATCGGGCCTGTCGACGCGGGTCGCGGGGCAGAGCGAGGAGATGGCCGCCAGCTTCCAATCATTGCTCTTCGCCCTCGCGCTGGCCCTCTTCCTGGTCTACCTGGTGATGGCCTCGCAGTTCGAGTCGCTGCTATACCCGTTCGTCATCTTCTTCTCCATCCCACTCGCGGCGGTGGGCGCGCTCTGGGCCCTGTGGCTCACCGGCACCACCCTCAGTGTCGTCGTCTTCATCGGCTTTATTCTGCTGGCCGGCATCGTGGTGAACAACGCCATCGTGCTGATCGATCTGATCAACCAGCTGCGCCGCGCCGGCGTCGCGAAGACGGAAGCCATCCTGGAGGCCGGCCGCAGCCGTCTGCGGCCCATCCTGATGACGACGCTGACCACGGCACTCGGCCTCCTGCCCATGGCGCTGGGCTTCGGCGAGGGCGCGGAGATCCGCGCACCGATGGCCATCACGGTGATCGGCGGACTCATCACCTCGACCCTGCTCACCCTGCTGGTGATCCCGGTCGTCTATTCCCTCGTGGAGCGCGACCAGCGGCCGGCACCGGCCGACGCGCCCGCCCCGGCGCCGCAAGGGGCCTGACGCCCCGGGGGCCTGGCATGCGCCACACCGAATTCTCACTGCGCCGGCCGGTCACCGTGACGATGATCTTCGCCGCGCTGGCCGGCATCGGCCTGATTTCATCCCGGCTGCTCCCGCTCGAACAATTCCCGGATATCGAGTGGCCGGGCTTTTTCATCAACATCCCCTACGAGGGATCCACGCCGGAGGAAGTGGAGCGGCTGATCACCCGGCCCGCCGAGGCCGCGCTGTCCACGCTCTCCGGCGTCAAGCGGATGCGCTCCACCTCCCGGGCGGACGGCGCGCAGATCTGGATGGAGTACGGCTTCAACTCCAACGCCGCCACCGAGGCGGTGGAGGCGCGGGTGAAGCTCGATGCCATACGCGACGAACTGCCCCCCGACCTGAAGCGCATCATGGTCTACAGCGGCTCGCTGAACGACGAGCCCATCATGACGCTGCGCCTGTCCTCCGACCGGGACCTGTCCCAGGAATACCTGATGCTCGACCGCGTGCTGAAACGCCGCATCGAACGCATCGAAGGGGTGTCCAAGGTGGACCTGCAGGGCGTCGAGCCGCCCGAGGTCCGCATCCTGCTCGACTCGGGCCGGGTCGCCGCCCACGGCATCAACCTGTACGAACTCTACGAACTGCTGCAGCGGAGCAACTTCTCGGTCAGCGCGGGCCGGCTGGAAAGCGGCGAGCGGCGCTGGACCCTGCGCTCGGACGGCGAACTGCGGAGCCTGGCCGAGATCGGCGACCTGATCATCGACGGCGGCAACCTGCGCCTCGCCGATATCGCCGACATCCGCCTGGTGCCCGAGGAGCGGAATTACGGCCGCCATCTGGACGGCCGCGAGGCGGTCGGGCTCGGCGTCACGCGGGCCAGCGGCGCGAACATGGTGCAGGTGGCGGACCGGGTCAACGAGGAACTGGAGAAGATCGCCGAACTGCCGTCGATGCGGGGGATCCGCATCTTCAACATCGACAACAAGGCCGACAGTGTGCGCTCGTCCCTGGCGGACCTGCTGCAGGCCGGACTGATCGGCTCGCTGCTCGCCGTGCTGGTGCTCTATCTTTTCCTGCGCCAGGTCACGACCACCCTGATCGTCATGCTGGCCGTGCCGGTCTCCCTGGTGATCACGCTGGGTGTGATGTACTTCAGCGGCCTCACGCTGAACATCCTCACGCTGATGGGCCTGATGCTCGCGGTGGGCATGCTGGTGGACAACTCCGTCGTGATCACCGAAAGCATATTCCGTTACCGGCAGGCGTACCCCGACGAGCCCCGGCGCGCTGCGCTCGAGGGAGTGGACGAGGTGGGGCTCGCCGTCATAGCCAGCACGGCGACCTCGGTGTGCGTGTTCCTGCCGATCGTGTTCGGCGAGCAGATCGACATCACCGTGTTCCTGTGGCACGTCGGCGTCACCATATCGGTGGCCATCGTGCTCTCGCTGCTCGTCTCCCAGACCCTGATACCGCTGCTCGCCAGCCGGGTGCCGGCACCGCCGCCGCCGAAAGCCGGCAGCGCCATGGCCACCCTCACCGATCGCTACAGCCGCGCGCTGGCCTGGACCCTGCGCCATCCCCGCTGGTCCGCGCTGGCCGCGGTGATCGTCCTGGCCTCGCCCGCCGCGCCCGTCGGCCTCGGCATGCTGCAGACCGACATGTTCCCCCAGGAACCGTCGCGGCGGCTGGAACTCATCTATCACATCGACGACATCTACCCGGTGGAGCGGGTGGAGATGGCGGTCAACCGCATGGAGGCATTCCTGTTCGAGAACGCCGGGCGCCTCGACATCGAATCCGTCTACAGCTATTACGACACCGGTCGCGCGCAGTCGAGCATCCTGCTCACCGAGGGCGACGCGATCAGCATGGACGCGCAGACGGTGATGGACACCATCCTGGAGGAGATGCCGGAACTGGTCATCGGCAGGCCCGACTTCCAGTGGCAGCAGCAGGGCGGCGGCCCGGGCTTCGGCATCACGCTCACCGGCGAGTCCACCGAGCGGCTCGCGGAACTCGCCGGCGAGGCCTGGCGCGTGCTCTCCACCGTCGAGGGCCTGGAGGGACTCACGTCGGACCTGACCGCCGGGCCGAAGGAGGTCCA
Organism: Woeseiaceae bacterium; assembly: GCA_035655155.1. Taxonomy (GTDB): domain Bacteria; phylum Pseudomonadota; class Gammaproteobacteria; order Steroidobacterales; family Woeseiaceae; genus Lentisalinibacter. The sequence goes on along the minus strand of DASRVH010000003.1, from coordinate 189 downwards.
GGTGGTAGTCGACCGGGAACGCGCCGCCCGGGTGGGCCTCACCAGCCAGGCTGTCGGCCGGGCCGTCTCGGTGGCCATGCGGGGCCAGCCGCTGCGCGAGTTCCGCACGCCGGACGGCGAGATCGGCGTGCGGCTAGCCTTCCGCGAAGACGACCGCCAGACCACGGAACAGCTCGCCAACGTGACCAT
>DASRVH010000002.1:0-7546 GCA_035655155.1 Woeseiaceae bacterium | reverse complement strand
CCAGTCGCTGTCGAACGGCGTGTGGACGGTCATCGGCTATTCCGGCGCCGGCATCGACATGGTCTTCGGCAAGCTCGCCACCGACTACGAGAATCTCTCCTTCGCCATCAACGTGCTGCCCATCATCATCTTCTTCGCCTCGCTGATGGCCGTGCTCTATCACCTCGGGCTGATGCAGTGGGTCGTGCGGCTGGTGGGCGGCGCGCTCCGGCGCATCATCGGCACCCAGTCGGTGGAGTCGCTGAACGCCGCGGCCAACATCTTCGTCGGCCAGACCGAGGCGCCGCTGGTGGTGCGCCCGTATCTCCGCGGCCTGACCGAGCCCCAGTTCTTCGCCATCATGGTCTCGGGGCTGGCCTCGGTGGCCGGCACGGTGCTGTTCGCCTACGCCTCCATGGGGGCGAAGCTCGAATACCTGCTCGCGGCCAGCTTCATGGCCGCGCCCGGCGGCCTGCTGATGGCGAAGCTCATCATCCCCGACGAGCCCGACGAGCGCGAAGAGCCCGGCGAAACGCCGCAGGTGGAAGCCGGCACGAGCCATTACGAGAACGTGATCATGGCCGCCGCCGTCGGCGCCCAGGACGGCCTCAAGCTCGCGGTGAACATCGCCGCCATGCTGCTCGCCTTCGTGGCCCTGATCGCCATGTTCAACGGCTTCGTCGGCTGGCTCGGCGGCCTCGCCGGGGTCGAGGCACTGACGCTGCAGGACATGCTCGGCTGGGTCTTCGGCCCGCTGATGTTCCTGCTGAGCGTGCCCTGGGAGGAGGCCCAGGTGGCCGGCGCGCTATTCGGCGAGAAGCTGATCCTGAACGAGTTCGTGGCCTTCCTGCACTACCGGGAGCTGGTGGAAGGCCTCAGCCCGCGCGCCCAGGCCGTTATCACCTTCTCGCTGTGCGGCTTCGCCAACCTCTCGTCCATCGCCATCCTGCTTGGCGGACTCGGCAGCCTGGTGCCGGAGAAGCGGGACCTGATCGCCCGCTTCGGCCTTCGGGCGGTGGCGGCGGGCTCGCTGTCCAACCTGATGAGCGCGGCGCTCGCGAGCGTGCTAATCGGTCTGTAACAGGAAGGAATACGGCAGCAGGTCGTCGATGCCGTAGCTCGTCGTGGCGCCCGCGCCGTCCAGCAGCACGATGCGGGTATCCGCGTCGGCGAACTCCCGGATCTTCTGCCGGCAGCCGCCGCAGGGCGTGCAGGCGCCGGGGGTGTCGTGGCCACCGGCCACCGCGATGGCCCGGATGCGTCGCCCGCCGGCGGCGACCATGGCGGCGATGGCGCCGGCCTCGGCGCACAGGCCCTCCGGGTACGCCGCATTCTCCACGTTGCAGCCCGCGTGTACCCGGCCGGCCTCGTCCATCACGGCTGCGCCCACCCGATAGCCGGAATACGGCGCATGGGCGTGATCACGCACGGCCAGCGCCCCATCCATCAGTTCGGACCATTCCGTCATCGGCGTGCCCCGCTCCTCGTGTACCTGACTACCGCGCGGACGCCCACGAGCCGTACATGGGATTCGGCAGCACGAACCAGCCCCGGCCCCAGTACTCGTCGTGCGCGCGCACCATGCGCAGCCGCTCGGCGGCCGTGGCCGGGCGTTCGCAGGGCGCGATCACGCGGGAGCGGACGCAGTCGAGGAAGTCGCCGAGGTCGTCGCCGAACAGCATGATGACCCGATGATCCCGGGCCACGTAGTCCCGGCGCACCTTCTTCTCGTCGGTCCACTCCGGCCGCTCGTTGCTCAGCATGAGGTGTTCCGCGTCGAACTGCAGGCCGATCCGCCGCAGGTTGTCGAGCGTATCGTCCTCCTGCGGACAACGGTCGTCGGAGCCAGGCCGCCGCATGCAGTCCCGGTTGGTGACCAGGAACACCGCCACGCCGGCCTGCCGGGCCTGCTCGAGGAACGTCACCACGCCCGGCACCGCATCCGCCTGCGCCCGCGCCACCCACTGGTCCCAGTCTTTCCGGTTGAACGGCTTGTCGCCCAGCAGGATCTGGAACGGGGAGTTGTCCAGCACCGTCTCGTCCACGTCCAGGATGATGGCGGGCGGCAGGGACGCATCCGCCGGATGCGACGGCAGCGCCGACCAGTCCTCGTCGGCGATCACGGCGTCCAGCGCGGCGCCCGCCGTCCGGTACACCTGGCGGCTGAGCGCATGATACTCGGCGCTCTCGGTCACCCAGCGCACCGCGAGATCGGGCCGCTCGATCTCCGCGGCCGGTTCGCTCTTCTCCTCCACTTCCACGGAGACGCAGCCGGTCGTGACGCCGAATGCGGCGGCGAGGAGTACGGCGTGCAGGCGGTGCAGCGAAAAGCGTGACGAGCGGCTCGTGGGGATCATATCGGCAGTGTCCTCGGGATTGCGTGAGGGACGATTATGCCTCGGTCGCTCCCGGACCGACACCGGCGTCGGTGGCCGCCGACGGCTCAGTGCGAGCCCTGGCACAGGGTCACCGCTGCAGCGATGGCGTCGTGCCGATGCTCGAAGCGCTGCGCCTCCGGCACCCGCTCCAGCGCGCGCAGACCCTCCAGCGTCCGCATCGCCTCGCCGGTCAGTCCGCTGACCAGCACCGTCTGGCCGCCGGAACGGGACAGTTCGATCATCTCCTCGATGGCCAGTGCGGCACTGGTATCGATATAGCCGGCCTGGGAGAAGTCATAGACGGCGACGCGGGGATTACCGGTCACGAGACCTGCGCGCCGGCTCAGTTCGCGGGCGGATGCGTAGGAGAACGTGCCCGTCAGGATCGTCACCAGAACGTGGCCGTCGGCCTCCCGCAGCAGGCTCTTCTCGGCATCGCGCAGGTGGTCCAGCTCGTCCGCATCGGCCGAGCGCCTCAGACCCTTGATCTGCTCTGCCGCCAGCCGCCTGGCGGTCACGTAGCTCGCGATGATGATGCCGACGGCGACGGCCGTGATCAGGTCCACGAACACCGTCAGCAGGAACGTGATCAGCATGACCAGAAACTTGTCGCGCGGCGCCCTGCGGAGCCGGCGCAGATAGCCCCAGTCGATGATGTCCCACCCCACCTTCATCAGGATGGCGGCGAGCACGGCATGAGGCACTTTCGCGACGAGAGGACCGAGCCCGAGCGCGAAAGCCAGTAGCACGACGCCATGCAGCATCCCGGAGACCGGTGTGCGTCCGCCCGCACGCAGATTGACGACGGTGCGCATGGTGGCACCAGCGCCGGGGAGCCCGCCGATCAGTCCCGCAGCCAGGTTGCCGATGCCCTGACCGACCAGTTCCTTGTCCGGGTCGTGCCGGGTCCGACCGATGGAATCGGCCACGAGGGCGGTGAGCAGCGTATCGATGGAACCGAGCAGCGCGAGGACGAAAGCGGCCTGGATGACCTCGGGGAGCGCCTCGCCGGATACGGTCGGCAGCACGAGCGACGGCAGACCCGACGGAATCTCCCCGATACGCGGGATACCGGACGCGAAGGTGACGGCCGCCAGCGTGCCGAGGACCAGCACCCCCAGAGGAGCCGGCAGCACGGCTCCCAGACGGGCCGGCCAGAGCACGAGGAGGGACAGGGAGGCCGCGGAGACGATCAGCGCGGCGGCGTCGGCGGACGACGGACCCATGCCCGCGAGAGACCGCAACGTCCCGGCGACGCCCTCCGTCGAGGCCGGCATGCCGAGAAACGGCGGAATCTGAATGATCAGGATGATGACGCCGATACCGGTCATGAACCCGGAGATAACCGAGTAAGGCGTGTGCTCGACGTAACGGCCGACACGCAGCATGCCGAACAGCATCTGGATGATCCCGCCCAGCATGACGATCGTAAAGGCTTCGGCGAGATTCTGGGAATGACTGGCCACGACCGCCGCCATCACCACGGTCATCGGCCCCGTCGGGCCGGAAATCTGGGCGCCCACGCCGCCGAACAGGGACGCGAAGAACCCCGTGGCGATCGCCCCGTAGAGCCCGGCCATCGGCCCCGCCCCCGACGCGACACCGAAGGCAAGGGCGAGCGGCAGCGCGACGACGGCGGCGGTCAGACCGCCGAAGAGATCGTTCCGCAGTTGTCCGGGGCTCGCGAGAGCCGGTCGAAGCGATCCGGCGGAGGGCAGGAACAGCTTCAGCAGCGAACCGCGATCCGAGCCGGACACCGGCGAGCCATGGTCACCGTCCCGGTTTTCGTCACGGTCATTCGTCAAATCGAACTGTCCGGCAAGTTACACTCCGATCGCTACCCGGCAAGCGGCGCGTCCGTTAGAGTGCCCGGGTCACGATATACCTTCGCGAGGCAGATCGCCATGAACATCGACCACATACCCATCGGCGTCGATCCGCCGCACGAAGTGAACGTCATCATCGAGGTCCCGCGGGGCAGCGACCCCATCAAGTACGAGATGGAGAAGGCGAGCTCCGCGCTGTTCGTCGACCGCTTCCTCTATACGGCCATGCACTACCCGTGCAATTACGGGTTCATCCCGCACACGCTCTCCGACGACGGCGATCCGGTGGACGTCATGTGCGTGGGCAACCGGCCGCTGATCCCCGGATGCGTCCTCGGCGCGCGTCCGGTGGGCGTGCTGATGATGGAGGACGAATCCGGCATGGACGAGAAGATCCTCGCCGTGCCTGCGCGGCGCCTGACCCGGTTCTATGACGAGGTGGACGAATACACCGACCTGCCGAGCATCCTGGTCGAGCGCATCAGCCACTTCTTCGAGGAGTACAAGGCGCTGGAGAAAGACAAGTGGGTGAAGGTCGTCGGCTGGGAGAACGCCGAGGCGGCGCGCCGCACCGTCATGGAAGCCATCGAAGCCGCCAAAAAGAACCCCGCCCCACCCCCAACGTAGGAGGGCCTTCAGGCCCGCTTCGGCTTTCTATTGGCATTGGCCCGTCATCGGGTGGGCCAGGGTCGCGGGGACGCTCAGTCGGACGTCCTGCCCTCCTTCGCTTCGGCCAGGCCTCCTTCCCGCCGTCATGGCTCCAGTCGGCCCGGACGACCCCGCCACCCTGACCCACCCGCCGACGGGCCCGCAGCCGAGAGGTCTGGCACCGGTCAGTGGAGGTTACTGACTGGCATCTCCTTCACGCCGCCACAGGCGTGGCCGTCATGCGGGGGTATCCCTCGCCGCGACCTTTTGTCGGGAGCAAGAGGGATACCCCTGCAGGGCGGCCACGAGAGAAGGGAATCAGGTAGGCAGAAATCGGGCCTGAAGGCCCTCCTACACGGGGTCAGCGCTTCGCGATGTCGATCACCAGCGGCAGGTGGTCACTGACGCCCTCCGCTTCCGGCATGCGGAAACGGCGCGGGTGGCCCTCCCGCGTCATCTGCGCCGGGGTGCGGTTCGCCAGACGCGCGGAATCGGGCACCAGCTCCCAGCCGGCGTCGCCGCCGGACCACAGGATCATGTCCAGGAAAGACCAGCTCTCCCCGCGCGAGTAGTAATGGGTGCCCGGGCAGAAGCCGGGGCAGCCGGCATCGTGGGCCACCTTCCAGGTGGGTCTCACGAAACGCTCCAGCATGTCCTGCTCACGGTCCTCGTCGGAGGGCGTGTTGAAGTCGCCCGCGGCGAACGCGGGACGGCCCGGCGGCAGGGAGTCGCGCAGCTCTGCGAGGAACCGGTAGGCCTGGATGCGCATCTCGTGGGGGTGATAGGGCGCCGGGAAGTGGGCCGAGTAGCCGGTCAGCAGCGTGCCGTCCGGCAGGCGGAACGTCGCCTCCAGGATGCCCCGGGTATCGGCGATGCGCTCCTCCGGGAAGCCGCTGAACGGGATGGCATGCAGCTCGGCTTCGCCGACCGCCTCCAGCCGGCTCAGGAAGGCCACGTCGATGCCGCGGTCGTCCGCGCCCTCGATCAGGATGGCCGGGCGATAGCCGGCATCCTGCAGGTAGCCGGTGCGCAGCCGCTCGAGGATGCGGAGGTTCTCCACCTCCTGCAGCGCCACGATATCGGGGCCCCTGCCGTCCTCTACCTGCAGGATGGCCGCCGCCACCGCGGCGAGTTTGCGCTCCACCACCTGCTCGTCCCAGTCCCAGTTCAGGCACTGGTCGCGCCAGTAGGGATTGTCGATCTTCGCGCAGGCCGCGCGATGCCCCTGATCGCGCTTCGCCTCGATGGGCAGATAGGTGCGGTCGTCCTTGCCCGGATCGTCCTCCGCATCGAAAAGGTTCTCGACGTTGAAGGTCATCAGCGTCACGGTCTCCGCCGCCGGCGCGGAGTCGGGCGCAGGGGTCGGTGCGTCCGCCTCGCCGGCGGGCCGGGCGCAGGCCTGCAACAGCAACAGCGCGAGTCCTGCGAGGGCAAGGGCGCCGAGGTCAGTCGGCTTGCGGTTCGGGGTCGAATCTGAGCAGCGGTGCATGTCTTCCTTCCGCGGTGATGAACAGGGAACGGCCGCGCTCGTCGAAGGCGACGGCCTCGGCAATCGGGACCAGCGGCATGCCCAGCGGGAGCGGCTCGCGCGCCAGCGCGTCGGCCCACGTCTCGGCCTGGCGTCGCGGATAATAATAGACATCGGCGTACGTGAGTACGGCGACGGCACTGCCATCGGCGGCCATGTCCATGCCGGTGGGCTGCCAGTGGTAAGGCACCGCGGCGGCCAGCAGGCCCGCCGCCTCCTCTCGCGCCGGCAGGCTGTCGAGGCCCGTAACGAGGGTGGAGATGAGCACTCCGGCCGATGCCGCCGGGCGCAGCGGCAGCGTGTGCAGTTCCGCAGGTTCGGTCCGCTTGGTCAGCACGTAGATATGTCCCGCCTCACCATCCACGGCCACCGCCTCGGCGTCGTGAGGACCGTCGGGATAGGTGTAGCGCACGGTCCAGGCAGGCGCAACCTCGCCATCCGCCGGCTCCGGCTCAGGCACCACGTACAGGGTCAGATGATCCCGGATGCCGCCGTTGTCGCCGATGTCGGCGACGAGCAGCCAGGACGAACCCTCGTAGCTGAACGCCGCCAGGTCTTCCCAGTCCCGGTTCTCGGCCCCGGCGACGCGCACCGCGCCCAGAGCCTCTCCCTCCGGTGTCACCGCATGCAGCAGAGGCTCTTCGCCGCCGTCGTTGATCACCCACAGCAGATTCTGCCGGCGGCGGGAATGAGCGAGCCCGCTGGCCTCCACGATGGCCGGCGACTGCAGCGTGCCTGCCACCGCCGCGCGCACGTAGCCCGCGCCGGATGGCGGCGCGGACGGCGTCTCGCGCGAACACGCCGCGACGAGTGCGGCGAGCACGAAGGCAAACATCACCAGGCGGGAGGCGGGCAGCATGCGCGGCATGGTCGCAGGAATCCGGCCGCCGGAAAAGAAGAAGCCCGGCGCGGAGGCCGGGCTTCCAGGTACGGGCAGCCGCCGCCGGAGCGGCGGCACGGTGTCGGCGCTAGAAGTTCGCGCTGAAAGACACGCCCCAGATCCTCGGCTCGTTCACGAAGCCGGTCAGGTTGTTGAAGTCGATGCCGCCCTTCACGTTTTCCTCGTCCGTGATGTTGCGGCCGAAGACCGCCACCTCCCAGGAGCCGTCGATCTTGCCGTAACCGAACTTCACGCCGCCCTCGAAGGTGTCCTCGGAGGAGAACTCCGCGGACTCGTACAGGAAGAA
>DASRVH010000001.1:0-43233 GCA_035655155.1 Woeseiaceae bacterium | reverse complement strand
TCACCGAGAAGCCCGACGGGCCGGTACCCATCCGGGGCCGTCCGGACGCGGCTTACGTGTCCATGGGCATCTACGCGTTCCGGCTGCCGGCACTGGTTGCCGCGCTCGGCGGGGACGGCGGCTCGCTGCACGATTTCGGTGCCGACGTGCTGCCGGCGATGCTGGCGCACTACCGCGTGCTCGCGTTCCCCTTCGTCGACGATCGCGGCCGGCCTCGCTTCTGGCGGGACGCCGGCACGGTGGACGCCTACTACGAAGCGAGCATGGCGCTGCTCGATCCTGCGGCGCGCCGCGACCTCTATCGTCCGGGCTGGCAGGTGGTCACGGCCGATGTCGCCTGTTCGCCGGCCATACTGGAGCGCGACGAGAGCGGCCGACGCGCCACCGTGGTGGATTCCATCGTGGCCCGGGGCACGTCGATATGCGGCGCGCGGGTGACGGGCTCCATCGTCTCGAGGGGCGTCGAGATAGGGCCCGGCGCCGAGGTCCTCGACTCGGTCCTGCTGCCCGACGCCCGCATCGGCGAGGACTGCCGGATCAGGAATGCGGTGGTCTGCCCCGGCTGCCGCGTGCCGGCAGGAACGGTCATCGACGGAAAGGAGAATCCGGGCGAGGGAACCCCGCACACCGTGCTCGTGACCCGGGAGACGCTCGCCGAGATGAGCAGTCCCGATCGCGATGGCGATGGCGATTGCGATCGCGATAGCAATTGTCCCCGGCAGGCTCTGCGGCTGGTGGAGAGTTTCTGAGCGCCCCGCTCAGGCCTGATTCGCTGCCGCGAAGACCCCGACGGGGAAGCTCCGCAGCGCGTCTGCAGCGCGGATCATCCGACCCTCCGGCGAGGGCGCCGTCCGCAGGGTCTCCCCGGTGCACAGGTGCCGGAGCGCCGGCGGTTCCAGGCCGGCGGGCAGCACCAGGGCGGTCTCGTCCCAGATCTCCTTGCCGACCGGAGGCCGGCCGTCGCACAGGCCGCCGACGAGACGGGGGACCACCGTCATCAGCCATCGGCCCTCGTCCCGCCGGCAGAAACCGCAGACATGGTCGGCGTGCTCGCCGCGCGGCGTCAGCGGCAGATACTCGCCTCGCGCGAACAGGGACGGCCAGCGGCGGCGCAGCGCGAGGCACCGGCGGACGAGCTGGAGCCGCAGGGAGCCGTCTGCCGGATCCCCCACGGCTTCCCGGACGAGAGAGGCGGGCGCGTAGCCATTCCCGTCGCAGCACAACTCCAGCGCCGTCAGTGCGGCGGAACGCGCCTGGAACGCAACGGGCCGGCGGTTGTCCGGGTCCACCAGCCGGTAATCGGGAAGCTCGTCGCCCTGGTACATGTCGGGCACGCCCGGAGCGGTGTATTCCAGCGCCAGGAAAGCCAGGCTGTTGAAGCGGCCGACGGCGGCGATGCGTTGCTGGAAGGGCAGGAAGTCGTGGAGGAACGCTGAACCCTGTGCCGGGTCCAGCACGCCGGCCACGAAGTGCTGCACGGCGGCCTCGTAGTCCGGGTCGGGGCTCTCCCATTCCGTGTGCCGCTTGGCCTCCCGGAACGCCTTGCGCAGATAAGCCCGGATGCGCTGCACGAAGTCCTCCCAGCCGTCGCCGCCGGGCCGGCCTGCCGCCGGCCAGGCCCCGACCAGCGTCTGGTAGAGGAAATACTCGTCGTTCGCCGACGGGGCCATGCGGCCGTCGACCTCGTGCTTGAGTGGCGCTGTCGCCTCATGCCACCGGGCCACGCGCTCCTCCCACTCGGCCGGCCACTCGGACAGGGCGTGGATGCGCATGCGGACGTCCAGGGAGCGCTTCGCATCGTGCGTCGAGCCGGCGAGCAAGCCGCCGGGCCAGGCGGCGAGGCGTGCGGCGTTGTCACGGTGGAACTCCGCCGCCGGCGTCCCGAAGCGATCGGGTGCGCCGCCCACCTCGTTCAGCGAGATCAGCCGCTGGTAGCGGTACAAGGCGGTGTCCTCCACGCCCTTGGCGGCCACCGGTCCGGTGAACTGCTGGAATTTTATCGCGAACGCGACGACGCGGTCGCGGTAACGAGCTTCCCGGGCCTCGGCCCGGCGGGTCACCAAAACGTCGCGCAGGAAGTCGAACAGCGACTCGTCGGGCAGGGCGGCGCGCCGGCGCGCCTCGCCGACCGCGGCCTCGATGCGCCCGGCGTCCTCCTCGGAGCAGCCCTGGCGGGTGACGTAGGTGCGGTAGACCGGAAAGCAGGCCACCACGGCGGAGATGCCCTCGCGCAGCGCCGAGCGGGTGAAGTCCCGCGTATGGGTGTCCATCTCCGCAATGCGGGCGAGTTCCGTGGCGAGCACCGCAAGCTCGCTCGCCAGGGCATCCTGCATGATGGTGAGCCGCGAATTCCTCTCGACGGCGCGGAAGTCGCCGTCCGCGAAGGCGAAGCTGCGGTAGATCCGGTCCATCTCGGCCTCGTTCCGCGCAGCCACAAACAGTCCCCCCGCACTGCGCGCGAATTCATAGCCCGTGCTGCCGGCCACCGGCCAGCTCGTCGGCAGCTGCTCTCCGGCGGCGAGGATCTTCTCCACCACCACGTAGAGGCCCGTGCCGGCCTCGGCATCGGACCCGGGATCGCTACCTGCAGCCGGCCGGCCGACCGACCGGGCAGCCGCCTGGAGACGCTCGAAATAGGCCGCCGGATCGTACAGCCCGTCCGGATGGTCGATGCGCAGGCCCTGAACCCGGCCGGCGGCGACCATTTCCAGGACCTTGCCATGGGTCGCCCGGAACACTTCCTCGTCCTCCATGCGCAGGGCCGCGAGGTCGTTGATGTCGAAGAAGCGCCGGTAGTTGATCTCGTCGGCGGCGACGCGCCAGTACGCCAGCCGCCAGGCCTGGGCTTCGAGCAAACGGTGGAACAGCGCCGCGTCGCCCGGCCGTCTGCCGGCGCCGTTGTAGTCGGCGACCACCTCGTCCATGAAGCGGGCAATCTGCGGATATTCCGCGCGGAGGTCTGCGAGGCGACGCTTGTGTATGGCGCTGTCCCGGGCGCGCTCGTCACGATCGGCAGCCGAGACCGCGGAGCGGGGCGGCAGGTTGCCGAACGCCGTCAGCAGGCTCGCCAGCTCCGCGGCGGCGGGGCCGTCTTCGCCGAGCCGTCCGGCGAGGTCGTCGGTTCGGTGAGCGAAGAGGCGTGGATACTCCCGCGGGTCGATGGGGAAGCGGTGCTCGTAGTATTCCGCGGCGAATGTGCCTTCCGCCGGGTCGTGGGCCAGCACCAGCTCGCCGCTGTCCAGGACGTTGCCGTAGTGATCGCCCAGCACCGGCACCAGCACCTTGCCGCGGAGTTCGTCCTTCAGCGGGTCCCAGTCGATGTCGAAGTAGCCGGCCCGGCGGGATGCCGGACCGTGTTCGAGGACGTCCAGCCACCACGGGTTGTCTCGTCCCATGACCCCCATGTGATTGGGCACGACGTCCAGTATCAGGCCCATCCCGCGGGCTCGCAGTGCGTCCGTGAGCCGTGCCAGCGCCTCCTCGCCGCCCACCTCCGGATTCAGACTGTCGTGTTCGACGATGTCGTAGCCGTGGCTGCTGCCGGACCTCGCCTTCAGCAGGGGCGAAGCATAGATATGACTGATCCCGAGCCGGTCGAGATAAGGCACCAGCGCTGCGCCATCGTCCAGGGTGAAATCCCCGTTGAACTGCAGCCGGTACGTCGCCCGGGGCATCATCGGCGTCGGACTCATGGTCTCGATTCTACGAGGAGCGTGTACACCACGCTCCAGGGCGGCAGCGCCCCGGCCGCCAGTTCCGCCGCCGCCGCCTCCGGCCAGGCGAACAGGACCCGTCCGCCGGGCGCCCGGAGGACGCCGGGCGGCGCCGCCCCGTCGTCGAGGTTGGCCGCGACGGCCAGCACCGACCCGTCCGCGAGGGTCCACTCGACCTGCAGCGCCCCGGCCCGCGCCCCGCGCACCCGGCCGGCGCCGCCGCCGCCGCCGCCGATGCCGATGCCGGCGAGCCGCGGCACGATCTCCTCGTGGCGCAGCGCCAGCAGGCGCGCGAAGAAGCGCACCTCGCGCGCCTGTCCGGCATGGCCCGCGGCGTCGCGGTCCAGCCGGGAGCGGAGAAACGTGGCCTCGTCGTTCGGGTCCGGGATGGCGGCGCGGCTGGCGGCAGCGGCGAAGCGCTCGAAGCGGGCGAACTCCCGCCGCCGGCCTTCGGCCACGGCTTCGGCGAGCCCCTCCCCGAAATCGCAGAAGAACAGGAACGGCGTGTCGGCCGCGAACTCCTGGCCCATGAACACGAGCGGCGGCGAGGGGGCCAGCAGGAGCAGTGCCGTCGCGGCGCGCACCGCGGCCGCGGGAGCGAGCGCGTGGATGCGCTCGCCGAACGCCCGATTGCCGATCTGATCGTGGTTCTGCAGGAAGGACACGAAAGCCGTGGGCGGCAGGGCTGCGCTGGGCTCGCCGCGGGCCTCGCCGTCCCGGTGGGGGGAAGGCTCGCCCTGGTAGGCGAAGCCCTCTGCGAGACAGCGGGCGACGGAGGCCGCCGGTTGGTCGGCATAGTCGGCGTAGTAGCCGTCCCTTTCCCCGGTCAGGAGCACGTGCAGGCCATGGTGTATGTCGTCGTTCCACTGGGCGTCGTAGCCGCCGTCCCGGTTCCGGTCCAGGTAGCGGGCGGCGTTGTCGTCGTTCTCCAGCACCAGGTGTACCGGTCGCTCGCCCGCGTAGCGTTCGCGCACCCGCTGCGCGAGTTCGGTGAGGATGTCGGGGCGGGAATCGTCGGCTATGGCATGGACGGCGTCGAGGCGCAGGCCGTCCAGGGCGTATTCCTCCAGCCAGTACAGCGCGTTCTCGATGAAGAAGCTGCGCACCGTCCCGCTGTGCTCGCCGTCGAAGTTGATGCCGTCGCCCCAGGGGGTGCGGTGGCGGGCGGTGAAGAACTGCGGGGCGTAGCGGTGCAGGTAATTGCCCTCGGGCCCGAAATGGTTGTAGACGACGTCCAGCAGCACCATGAGTCCGCGGCCGTGGGCCGCCTGCACGAGCCGTTTCAGTCCGGCGGGACCGCCGTAGGAGCGCTCCGGCGCGTACGGGAGCACGCCGTCGTAGCCCCAGTTCCTGGTGCCGGGAAAGGCGGCGACGGGCATCAGCTCCAGCGCCGTGATACCCAGATCGGCCAGCTCATCGAGTCGATGCTCCACCCCGGCGAAGTCCCCGCCCTCGCTGAAGGCGCCGACGTGCAGCTCGTAGACCACTGCCTCGTGCCACGGCCGGCCCCGCCAGTCTGCGTCCTGCCAGTCGAAGCCACCGGGGTCGATCACCTCGCTCGGGCCGTGCACCCCGTGCGGCTGGGAGCGGGAGGCGGGGTCGGGGACGAGGTCCGCCCCGTCGATCCGGAAGCGATAGAGACTGCCCGGCGCGGCCGCCCCGGTGGCGAGCGAGAACCACCCGGCGTCGCCGGGCGCGAGCGTCAGCTCCGCGCCGCCGTCTCCCCGGCCCAGCAGCACCGAGACGGTTGCCGCCGCCGGCGCCCACAGGGCGAAGCGGACGCGGCCGTCCTGCGTCACCTGCGCGCCCCAGGGCATGGTGTGGCGGCGTATCACTCCGCCAGTCTCCGGTGCATCAGCAGCACGAGCGAGTGGGCGGCGAGCGCATAATCCTCGCCCGCCGACAGTTCCCGCCTCGAGACCGCGCCGCGGGCATCGGTGTCGAAGCAGACGGTCCAGTGGCCGATGTCGCCGATCTCCGGCAGCCGGAAATCGACGTCTTCCCCGCCCGCGTTCAGCAGCAGCAGGAAGTCGTCGTCGCGCACCGGCTGGCCCCGCGGCCCGGTCTCGGCGAGTCCGGCCCCGGGCATGCACACGCCCAGGCAGCCGGCGGAACGGCCTTCCCATTCCTCGCCGGTCAGCTCGGAGGCGTCCGCATCCAGCCAGTAGATGTCCTTGACCTCGGCCTCGCCGATGCGCCGCCCCTCGAAGAAACGCCGGCGCCGGAAGGCAGGATGGGTGCGGCGGAAGTCGATCAGCTCCCGCACGAAGCCGAGCAGCGCCAGATCCTCCTCGCCGAGGTCCCAGTCGAGCCAGGAGATCTCGTTGTCCTGGCAATAGGCGTTGTTGTTGCCCTGCTGGCTGCGGCCGATCTCGTCGCCGGCGAGCAGCATGGGCACGCCCTGGGAGAGCATCAGCGTGGCCAGGAAGTTGCGCTTCTGCCTGCGGCGCAGCGCACGTATCGCGGGATCGTCGCTGGGGCCTTCGTCGCCGTAGTTGCGGCTGCGGTTGTCGTCGGTGCCGTCCTGGTTGTCCTCGCCGTTGGCCTCGTTGTGCTTGCGCTCGTAGCTCACGAGGTCGGTGAGGGTGAAGCCGTCGTGGGCGGTGACGAAATTGATGCTGGCATAGGGGCGCCTGCCGTCGCGTTCGTAGAGATCGCTCGAGCCCGAGAGCCGGGAGGCCACCTCGCCGATGACGTCGCCGTGGCCCTTCCAGAAGTCCCTGACGGCGTCGCGGTACTTGCCGTTCCACTCGGCCCAGCCCGGCGGGAAGTTACCCACCTGGTAGCCGCCCTCGCCGAGGTCCCAGGGCTCGGCGATCAGCTTCACCTGGGAGAGCACCGGGTCCTGGTGGATGATGTCGAAGAAGGCGCCGAGCCGATCCACCTCGTGCAGTTCCCGCGCCAGGGCGGAGGCGAGGTCGAAGCGAAAGCCGTCCACGTGCATGTCCAGCACCCAGTAGCGCAGGCTGTCCATGATCAGCTGCAGCACCCGGGGGTGCATCATGTTCAGCGTGTTGCCCGTGCCCGTGTAGTCCATGTAGTAACGGGGGTCGTCGGCCACGAGCCGGTAGTAGGCGGCGTTATCGATGCCGCGGAAGCACAGCGTCGGTCCCAGCCGGCTGCCCTCCGCGGTGTGGTTGTAGACCACGTCCAGGATCACTTCGATGCCGGCCGAGTGCAGGGTCTTCACCATGGTCTTGAACTCGCGGATCTGTCCGGTCGCGGAGTAGCGCGGCTCGGGCGCGAAGTAGCCGATGGTGTTATAGCCCCAGTAGTTGCTCAGACCCCGCTCCACCAGCACTCGGTCGTCCACGAACGCATGCACCGGCATCAGCTCGACGGCGGTCACGCCGAGGCGCTTCAGGTAGTCGATCACCGGCTCCGTCGCCAGTCCTGCGTAGGTGCCGCGCAGGTGCTCCGGCACGTCCGGGTGGCGCATGGTGAAGCCGCGCACGTGCATCTCGTAGATCACCGTGTCGTGCAGCGGGGTATCCGGCCGCTCGTCGCTGCCCCAGCTGAACGCCGACTCGACCACCTCGCACTTCGGCACGTAGCGGGCGTTGTCCCGCTTGTCGAAGGAGAGATCCTCGTCGTCGTGGCCGATGCGATAGCCGAAGTTGGCGTCGTGCCAGCGCAGCCCGCCCTTCAGCGCCTTGGCGTACGGGTCGAGCAGCAGCTTGTTCGGGTTGAACCGGTGGCCCTCCGCCGGCGCGTAGGGGCCGTGCACCCGGTAGCCGTAGAGGAGCCCGGGGCGGGCATCCGGCAGATAGCAGTGCCATACCAGATCGGTGCGCTCGCGCAGCTCGATGCGTTCGATGGCCCGCCCCCGCGGCTTCTCGAACAGGCACAGCTCGACCTTCTCCGCATGCTCCGAGAACAGCGCGAAGTTGACGCCTTCGCCGTCCCAGGTGGCGCCGAGGGGATAGGGTCGGCCCGGCCAGACCTGGGAGATTTTCATGCCCATCAACGTTGTCCCCGGCCGGAAGTAATGGCCTCGAAGCCGGACACCACGTCCAGCAGTTCGGAGGTGATGGCGTTCTGGCGGGCCCGCCGGAAGGTCATCGTGACGGCCTCCAGCCGTTCCTCCAGGTTGCCCTCGGCGGACTGCATGGCCGCGAGCCGGCTCGCGTGTTCGCTGGCCTGGGATTCCGCGCAGGCCCGGAACAGGGTGATGAACAGATACTGGTGGATCAGGTGGCGAAGCAGCCGCCACGGGTCCATGGAATAGGTCGGCAGGCCCCGGGACGGCCAGCCGCCGCCATCCCGCAGCCGGGCGAGATCCACCGGCAGCAGAGCGGCCTCCACGGGCTCGTAGCCGCGACCGCCGGAGTGACGGTTGTAGTAGAGCCGCACCGAGGCGATGCCGTGCTCGTCCCGCCATTGCTGCACACGCACCAGGAGCTTGCGGGTCAGCACCGTGATGTGGGCGGCGGAGCCGGGCAGTAGTACGCGGTCGGCGACACGGCAACCCGCGTGCTCGAGGCTCGCGGCGGCACGCTCGCCGACGGCCAGCACCCGCGGCTGCGGCCCGCCCGCGGCGGCGAAGGCCTCCGCGGCGTGGGCGGCGACCGTCTCGTTGAAGCGGCCGCAGAGACCGTGATCCGAGCCGAACACGATGGCCCCGGCGGGGCCCGCGTCGTCGCCCGGCGGGACCGGCCCTGCGCCGGCCGGCAGGTCGGCAAGCACCACGCGAAAGCCGCGCTCGACCGTCTCGGCGTAACCGGCGAGCGCCTCCACGGCCCGTTCGTACTCGCGGATGCTGGCCGCCGAGAGCGCCTTCATGGTGCGCACGATGGTCTTCAGCTCACCCAGGCTGTCGAGCTGGTCCTCGAGCCTCTCGATGGTCTCCATGGTCTCAATCCTCCCCGGACAGCGCTGCGATGGCCGCCCGCGCGGCCTCCGTCAGCTTCTGCCAGTCCTCGTCGGCCAGTTCCTCGCCGGCCTCGATGCGTTCGCAGATCGACGGCAGCTCATCGGTGACCCGTTCACGGATGGCCGCCTCCGCATCGCCCACCCGCTCCGTCGCCAGCTCGTCGAACAGGCCTTCGTTCACCGCGTTGAGGACGGCCACCTGTTCGGCGGCCGGGATGGGCCGATGCTCGTCCTGTTTCAGCACCTCCCGCACCCGGCGTCCGTGCTCGATGGTCGCCCGTGTCTCCTCGTCCAGCCGGGTGGCGAAGCGGGCGAAGGTCTCCAGCTCCTCGAACTGAGAATAGGCCAGACGGAGATCGCCGGCCACCGCGCGGAACGCCGGATACTGGGTCTTGCCGCCCACCCGGGAGACCGACTCGCTCACGTCGATGGCGGGCAGCAGCCCCTTGTGGAAGAGGGTGGGGGAGAGATAGATCTGCCCGTCGGTGATCGAGATGAGATTGGTGGGGATGTAGGCCGAGATGTCCTGGGCCTGGGTCTCGATGACCGGCAGGGCCGTCAGCGAGCCTCCGCCGTGGTCCTCCGCCAGGTGCGTCGCCCGCTCCAGCATGCGGGAGTGAATATAGAAGATATCGCCGGGATAGGCCTCGCGGCCGGGCGGACGGCGCAGCAGCAGCGAGAGTTCCCGGTAGGCGCGCGCGTGGCGGGTGAGGTCGTCGTAGACGATCAGCGCATCGCGGCCCTGTTCCATGTAGTACTCGGCCATGCTGGTCGCGGCATAGGGCGTGATGAAACGCAGCCCCGGCGGATCGTCGTCGGAGGCGGTCAAGACGATGGTGTTGTCCATGGCGCCGTGCCGGCGCAGCGTGTCGATGACCCGCGCGACGGCGGTGCCCCGCTGGCCGATGGCGCAGTAGACGCAGACCACGTCCCGGTCGCGCTGGTTGATGATGGTATCCACGGCCACCGAGGTCTTGCCGGTCTGGCGGTCGCCGAGGATGAGCTCGCGCTGGCCGCGGCCGATGGGGATCAGGGCGTCCACCGACTTGATGCCCGTCTCCAGCGGCACGGTAACCGGGGCGCGCGCCATGATGGCCGGGGCAGGGCGCTCCAGCGGACGGCGTTCACGGGCCTCCAGCGGGCCGCCGTCGTCGAGCACCCGCCCGGTGGCGTCGACGACCCGGCCGATCAGCCCGTCGCCCACGGGCGTATCCGCCTCGCGCCCGGTGGAGCTCACCTCGATGCCGGCCACCAGTTGATCGCTGTCGGCCAGCAGCATCACGCCGACCTCCTCGGGGTCCAGGTTGATGGCGATGCCGAGCACCCCGTCCGGGAAGCGGATCAGCTCGTTGGCGCGGATGCCGGCGAGGCCGCGCAGCCGCGCGATGCCGCCGCCGGTCTCGATGACCGTGCCGGTCTCGGTGGCGCGCAGGGCAGGGGACCAGGCCTCGCCGGCCCGCTCCAGCACCTGCGTGGTGTCCCGCAGCAGTTCGCGCAGCATGCCTGTCAGCCCTTTGCACCGGCCGTGGCGGCACCGGCGTCGGCGAGCAGATCCCGCACCTGCTCGTCGTAGCCCTCGAGGCTGTCGGCCAGGCTCCAGCCGATGCGCAGTCCGCCGCCGTGGAGCACGATGCCGCAGAGGAGTTCGTCCGACTCGTCGTAGGTGACCTCGGCATCTGCGGCGACGTGCTCGTGCAGCGCCCGGGTCACGCGGCTGCGCACATTCGGCTCCAGGGCAGCGGCACTGGTCACGCGCAGGCCGTCCTCTGCCGAGCCAAGCGTCTCGAGGGTTTCCTCGTCCAGGGCCTCGAGGCGGTCGACGAAACGCGCCACCATCTGTTCTTCCAGGCTCCGGTCGGCCAGCTCGGCGAGCGCCTTGTCGGCCACCTTGCGGAAGACCGCGGCGATGTCCCGGCGGAGATCGTCCGCAAAGGCGTCCTTTTCCCGGTCGAGCTGACGCAGCCACTTCTCCCGGGCCTCGTCGGCCTCGGCACGGGCCTCGTCGACGAGGCGCTTCTTCTCGTCCGCCGCCTCGTCCCTGGCCTCCTCGAGCAGTTCGTCCCGGCGCTCGTCGAGTTCCCGGCGCCGCTCCTCGTAACTCTCGGCCCGCTGCTCGGCTTCGGTCTCGCGGTCGCGGGCCTCATCCATGCGCTCGCCGATGCGTTCCTCGCGGCGGTCCATGGCACGCACCACGGGTCCGTAGAGGAAGCGCTTCAGCAGCCAGACCAGGATCAGGAAGTTGACGATCTGGGCGGAGACGGTGATCCAGTCGATCTGCATGGCGTCAACGGCCCCCTAGCTGCCCGCGGCCTGGCTCAGTGCGTTCCAGAACGGATTGGCGAAGATCAGGATCATGGCCACCACGAAGCAGTAGATGGCGGTGGACTCGATCATCGCCAGGCCCACGAACAGGGTGCGGGTGATCGTCGCCGACTCGTCCGGCTGCTGGGCGATGGCCGCAAGCGCCCGATCCACGGCGCGGGCCTCGCCGAGTGCCGGGCCGATGGAACCGATGGCGATGGTGATGCCGGCCGTGATGACCGAGACCATTCCGATGAGTGATAAGCCTTCCATAGTGGTACCTCGTCGCTGTCAGGATGAGTCGCCGTCGTCGTCCTCCGCGCGCTGGCGTTCATGGGCGGACGTGGCCGAGGCGATGTAGACCATCGCCAGCACGGCGAAGATATAGGCCTGGATCATGCCGGTGAGCAGTCCCAGGAGCTGCATGACCACCGGGAAGAAATAGGGCGTCAGGCTCACCAGGATGGCCACCAGCACCGTGCCGCTCATGATGTTGCCGTACAGCCGCACGGCGAGGGCGATGGTGCGCGAGATCTCGCCGATCACGTTGAACGGCAGCATGAGCCAGGTGGGGTGCACGTAATGGCGCAGGTAGGCCAGCGGGCCTTCGTAGACGATGCCGTACAGCGGCACCGCCACGAACACGCAGATGGCGAGCGCGGTGGTGGTCGACAGCGAGCCGGTCGGCGCCATGTAGCCCGGCACCACGTTCAGCAGATTCGCGGTGGCGATGAACAGGAACAGGGTGCCGACAAACGGGAGATAGCCGCCCGGCTCCTGGTGGCTGACCTGGCGGATCTGGTCGCGGATGCCGGTCACGATGACCTCCACCAGATTCTGCCAGCGGCTGAGTTCCGTGCCGGTCTGCAGCCGGCGGGTGATCAGCCAGGAGCCGATCGTCATGAGCGCCATGACGGCCCAGGTCCAGACCACGGTCGCGGTGAGCCGCAGCCAGCCCCATTCGAAGACGACGATGCCGTCCGGGCTGATGGTCACGGCGTTTTCTCCCGGGGCATGCCCGGCAGCCGCCGGCGGACCATCGCCATGCGTGCCGCGGTGAAACCGGCGGCACCCGCCAGCAGGTGCTGCCAGCCGCCCAGCCAGGCCACGAGCGCGGCACCGGCGCCGGCAGCCGCCAGGCGGACCAACATGCCGCCGGCCAGGCGCAGGGCGGGCCGGCGGGCGGTCGGGATGCCGGCCACGGTCCACCACAGCAGTGCGAAATAGGCCGTTCCGGCGGCCGCTCCGGCGGCCAGGGCGGCCAACAGGGTGGCGCTCCCGCTCATGCCCCGGCCTCCCGGCCTTTGCTGGCGGCAGGGATATCGCCCACGCGGGTCAGCGCGTAGCGGGTGAGCACGGGTCCGACCACCTCGAAGACCACGGTGGAGCCGAGGATCACGGGCAGGATGCGGTCGGCGAGTTCCGGGAAGCGCTGGGCCGCCAGCAGGGCCATGCCCACCGCCACGCCGGCCTGGGGCAGGAGCGCGATGCCGATCCAGCGCCGGGTCTGCGGTTCCGCGCCGCTCAGGCGGCCGCCGAGACGGGTGCCGATCATCCGCCCGGCCACCCGCAGCCCGATGTACCCCGCGGCGAGCCAGCCGGCCGTGGCCAGCGCGTCCAGGTGCAGGGAGGCGCCCGCCAGCAGGAAAAACAGGATCAGGAAGGGCCACTCGATGCCTTCGATCTCGCGGAACGGGCGCTCGTGATGGGAAGCCAGGTTCGCCACCATGACGCCCAGCGTCATGGCCGCCAGTATGTAGGAGACCTGCAGCCACTCCGCCAGCCCCGCCGTCAGCAGCACCAGTCCGAGCGCCTCGGCCTGGGTGGGCTCGCCGGGGCGGATCCGGCCGGTCAGTTTCGCCATGGGATAGCCGAGGGCGACGCCCAGCAGCACCGCGCCGCCCACCTCGCGCAGCCCGTGCAGCAGCATCGGCGCCGCGCCGCTGCGCTCGCCCAGCGCCTCGGCCACGGCCAGCAGCAGCGTGAAGGCGAGCAGGCCCCACAGGTCGTCGATGGCGACGATGCCGAGCAGGGTGTCGGTGAACCTGCCTTTTGCCTCCGACGAACGGACCACGTCCACGGTGGCCGCGGGCGCGGTGGCCGGCGCCACCCCCGCGAGCAGCAGGGCGAGTTCCAGCGGCACCCCGACGAGGGCCAGCGCGGCGAACACCAGTAGCGAGGTGCCGACGACCTCGCCGACGGACATCGTGAGCACGGGCCGGCCGAGCTCCCGGAAACGCTCCGCCGTCAGGTTCTGGCCCAGCAGGAAACCGATCAGCGCGAGGGCGATGTTGGTCAGCACGGTGAACCACTGGTCGGTGAAAGGCGGCAGCCAGTCGAGCACCGAGGGGCCGATGAGGAAGCCGGCGATCAGGAGCAGGGTGACCCGGGGCAGGGGGGAATGCCGTCCCGCCAGGTCGGCGACCAGCCCGAGGAGGAACAGCCCGCCGAAGGTGATCAGGATGGCCGCAATCGGGCTGCCCTCACTCACGGTTGCTCTCCTGACGCACCCAGAACCAGGCGTTCAGACAGCCCACCGCCACCCCGATGATGAGGAAGGTCAGGGTCCAGGAGACGTCGCCGGGATAGCGCTCGTCCAGCCACAGGCCGATGGCCGTGCCGATCAGGGTGGGCAGCGCCACCGACCAGCCCACCAGCCCGAACATGCCCAGCCCGAACCAGGCGCTGCGGCTCTCGCGCCGGCGGGCGCGGAGCTTGCGGCGGGCCTGCCGGCCGACCTCCTCGTCGAGGGCCCGGCGGTCGTCGCCATGGTCCCGGTCCTCCGGCCGGGCGCGGGAATTGCGGCCGGAATTGCGGCCGGAATTGCCGCCGGGATCAGCCACGGCTGCGCTCCTGCATCTCCCGGAAGGTCCTGAGCGTGCCCGCCTCGAGCCGGGCCACGGCGGAGCGGGCCTTGCGCTCGTGTTCGTCGAGCTCGAGAAAACGCTGCCGAACGTGCTCCTCCAGCTCGCCGAGTTCGTCGCCGCGCACCCCGTCCAGCGTGGATACGGTGACCTCGCCGGCGCATTTCACCAGGATGCCGCGGTCGAGCCCCGCGTAGTACTCGTATGCGCCCCGCGTGAACGACATCACGCCGGGCACCAGGGCTGCGACGAAGTCGATGTGGCGGGGCAGCAGGCAGAAGCTGCCGTTTGCGGCCTCGGCGATGATCTTGTCCACCGCCTCGTCCACCAGGACCTCCGTCGGCAGGAGAACCCGCAGGCGCATGTCGCGGTCACTCGCCGCCATCGCCGCCTCCCGGGTCATCGTCGCGGGCCCCTTTGCGCACCTCGTCGACGGTGCCCACCATGTAGAGCGCCTTCTCGTTCACGTCCGAGAACTCGCCGGCCAGAATGCGCTCGCAGCCGTCGATGGTCTGCTCCCGGGTCACGAGCCGGCCCGGCTTGCCCGTGAACTGCTCGGTGGTGAAGAACGGCTGGGTGAGGAAGCGCTCGAGGCGCCGGGCGCGGCTGACCGTGGCCCGGTCGTCCCGGGACAGCTCCTCGATGCCGAGCATGGAGATGATGTCCTTGAGATCCTCGTACTCCGCCAGGGTGCGGCGGACCTCCTGGGCGACCCGGTAATGGCGCCGGCCGACCACCCCGGGCGTGAGCATCTTCGAGTCCGTCTGCAGTGGGTCCACGGCCGGGTAGAGGCCCTGGCTCGCGCGCTTGCGGGACAGCACGATGGAGGCTGAGAGGTGGGCGAAGATGTGGGTGGCGGCCGGATCGGTCAGGTCGTCGGCAGGCACGTAGACGGCCTGCACCGAGGTAATGCTGCCATTGGCGGAGCTGCAGATGCGCTCCTCGAGGGCGGCGAGCTCGCTGGCCAGGGTCGGCTGATAGCCCACCCGCGAGGGGATGCGGCCCATCAGCCCGGAGACCTCGGTGCCCGACTGCACGAAGCGGAAGACATTGTCGATCAGCAGCAGCACGTCGCGCCGGACCACGTCGCGGAAGTACTCGGCCACGGTCAGTGCCGAGTGCCCCACCCGGAACCTCGCCCCCGGCGGCTCGTTCATCTGGCCGTAGATCAGCACCGACTGCTCCAGCACGCCGGATTCGCGCATGGCCCGGTACATCTCCTCGGCCTCGCGCATGCGCTCGCCGATGCCGCAGAACAGGCTCACGCCCTCGTACTGCTCGGCCATGTTGTTGATGAACTCGTTGATCAGCACGGTCTTGCCCACGCCGGCGCCGCCGAACATGCCGGACTTGCCGCCTTTCTCGAGGGGTGCGAGCAGGTCGATGGCCTTGATGCCCGTCTCGAAGACGTCGGTGCCGGTGGTGCGCTCGGCCAGCGGCAGCAGCGGCCGGTGGATGGGCCAGCGCCGCTCGGCCTCCACCGCCTCACCGCCGTCCACCGGGTTGCCGAACACATCCAGCATCCGGCCCAGCAACCCCCGGCCGACCGGCATGCGCAGGGAGGCGCCGCAGTCGCGCACCGGGAGTCCGCGGCCGAGGCGCCGGGCCGAGTTGAGAGCGATGCAGCGCACCGTCCGTGTGTCGAGGTGGCTCTGTACCTCCAGCACCACCTCGCCCTCGTCGCCGCTTCTGAGTTCACGGTCCCGTGGCGGCAGTGGCGGCGGGAAACTGACGTCGACCACGTTGCCCCGCACGGCAACGATGTGCCCGCAGGGCCCGGCCGCCGTCCTCTTCGGTTCACGCTGGTTCAATAGCCTCATCATCCGGAGGCCCCGGGTGGAGAGCATTGCGAATTCGCAATGAAGCGGCGCGCCGGGCGAGATGACACGCTGTCGGCTTTCTGCGAGCATCCCACATCCGTTCAACAATCGATCAACAGACGGTCCGCAAACGGTCAAGCCGCATGAACGAGCGCTCCCCGGGCACATCGCCACGCCAGGTCGTCGCTATCGGCGCCTCCGCGGGCGGTGTGAGCGCGCTGCAGGCGATGCTGCCGGAACTGCCGTCCCGTGACGCCACCGCCTACCTGCTGGTGGTGCACTCCGACCCGGAGCAGCCGAGTTATCTGGACGAGATCCTGCAACGGCTCACCGACATGCGGGTGGCCTTCGCGGCCGACGAAGAGCCGTTGCAGCCGGACCGGATGTATCTGCTGCCGCCGGGCCAGGAAGGCGGCGTGCGAGACGGACGCTTCGCGCTCTCCGAGGAGGACGGCCTCAGCGGCGGCCATCACACCGTCGATATCCTCTTCGAGACGGTGGCGCGCGAGTATGGCCCCCGGTCAATCGGCGTGGTGCTCTCCGGCAGCGGCAGCGACGGCCTGGAGGGCGCGCGCGCCATCAAGGCCGCGGAAGGCATCGTCATCGCCCAGGACCCGGAATCCGCGGGTTCCGGGGCCATGCCCGCGGCGGTCATCGACCGCGGGCTTGCCGACGTGGTCACGGATCCGGCGTCCGTCGGCCGGGAACTGACCCAGCTCGAGACGTGGCCCGCGGCGGCCGACGACGAAGAGCGTGAGCCGTCGGAGGACAACATGCTGCCGGCGATCGTCGGGGTGCTGGCGCGCAAGACCGGCATCCCCTTCGAGGATTACAAGGAGGGCACGCTCCGTCGGCGTATCCGGCGGCGGCAGTTCGTTACCCGCCGGGGCGATCCTGCAGAGTATCTGGAATGGCTGCGGGAATCGCCGGACGAGGCCGAACGGCTCAAGCAGGACGTTCTGATCTCGGTGACGGAGCTCTTCCGGGACCCGGAGGCCTTCGACGTACTCGCCGATGCCATCCGCGAGCTGATCCGGGACCGGCAGGGCGAGGCGATCAGGGTGTGGGTCCCCGGCTGCGCGACGGGCGAAGAAGCCTATTCCATCGGCATGCTGATCGCGGACGCCGTCGAGGCATCGAACAAGCGCTTGGAGGCGCAGATCTTCGCCACGGACATCGACGAGACGGCGATCCGGCGCGCCCGCCGGGGCGTGTTTCTCGCGACCGCCGTGGACAACGTGCCGGAGCGGCTGCGGGAGAAATACCTCATCCGGACCGACGGGGCCTGGCGCGTCCGCGGGAGTCTGCGGGAGATGGTGACCTTTGCCACCCACGATCTGCTTCAGGACCCCCCTTTCGCCCGTCTCGATCTGATCGCGTGCCGCAATGTGCTGATCTACCTGAAGCAGGCGACCCAGGAGCGCCTGCTGAACCTCTTCCACTACAGCCTGAACCCCTCCGGGCTGCTGATGCTGGGCGAGTCGGAGGGTATCGGTTACCGCACCGGTCTGTTCGACCGCCTCGTGCCCAACGTGAATATTTTCCGGCGCCGCGAGCGATCGGCACGGATCGAGCGGCCGGTTGCAGGCAGGCAGCCGCGGGCGCCGCGGCAGAAAAGGCCCGCGGGCAGCGGCGAAAGGCGCGCCCCTCACGGCGATATCGCGGCTCGGCTGGGCAGTATCCTGTTCGACCGCTACATGCCGCCGTGCGCGCTGGTGGACCGGCAGCTGAACGTGATCTACACCCACGGCGACACCGCTCGTTTCATGCATCTGCCTGCAGGCGGCGCCACCCTGAACATTCTCGAACTGCTGCCCGAGTCGTTGCGGCTGGAACTCCGGCTGCTGCTGAGCAAGCTGCAGCGCAGCGAGAAGACCGTGCGCAGCCGCCCCGTGACGGTGGAAACCGAGCAGGGGCGCGAGACCGTCCGATTGATCGCCATGGCCCTGGAGCAGGAGGAGGCGGCAGCGAGCCAGACGCTGGTGGTCTTCGAGCCTTTGGCGCGCGACTCCGGCGAGGGCGGCGGGTTGGACGAATCCGCGCAGCGCCGGGAAGCGGACGAGGAGCTGGCGGCGACCCGCGATCTTCTCCTGATGTCCGCCGAAGAACTCGGCGAAGCCCGCGAGGAACTGTTGTCACTGGAGGACGACCACGATGCCGCAACGGAGGCGCTGCAGACCTCGAACGAGGAGCTGCAGGCCACCAACGAGGAGCTGCAGTCCTCCAACGAGGAGCTGAATACGCTCAACGAGGAGCTGCGCACGCAATCCGAGCAACTCGCCGCCGCCAATCGGGATCTCGAGAGCATCCTGGATACGGTGGCCTCCGCGGTGGTGGTGCTCGACGCGGACCTGCGCATCACACGCTATTCCGCCTCGAGCCGCGCACTGTTCGATGCCATGCCGATATCCGTCGGCAAACCGCTGGAGGCGGTAGGCGGCGTCTTCGACGCCGACGAGCTCGGGCGCGAGATCGCGCGGGCTTTCAGGACGGCGGCGACGGTGGAGACCCAGATCGACGCCGACGGCCGCACTTACCTGGTCAGGATCGTGCCCCAGATCGAGGAGGGCGGCGAGGTCAGCGGGCTGGTGGTGAGTTTCGTGGAGGCCACCCGCTCCCTGCGGGATGCCAGGGCAGCCAGGCGGCTCGCCGCCGTGCTGCGAGAGTCCAGCGACGCGGTTACCGCGCAGACCCCCGACGGGCGTATCCTCGCCTGGAACCGGGGGGCGGAGCGCCTCTACGGCTACTCCGAGAGCGAGGCCCTCGCCATGGATGCCGAGGAATTGCTGGCACCCGGCGAGCGGCAGAAGTGGCAGCATCATCTCTCGCTGGCCTGCGCCGGCGAGCCGCAGCAGAACGTGCCGCTGACGCGCCGCACCAAGGACGGCCACGAGGTGGAGGTTGCCGCCGCCATGACGGCCCTGAGCGACGAGACCGGGCAGGCCTACGCCGTGGGCATCACCGAGCGGGATCTCCGCCTGCTGCGGGAAGCGGAGGCCGGCCGGCGTGAGGCGCAGCTCGCGCGGGACGCCCGTATCACGACCGCCGGCGAGCTGGCGGCGGGCCTCGCGCACGAGCTGAACCAGCCGATCACCGCCTGTCTGCACTTCTGCGACGCCGCGCTCTCCATCGCGCGCAAGGCGGACAGCGACCGCGCGGAGGAACTGGAGGAAATACTGACCGACGCGAGCGCGGAGGCGCGGCGCGCCGGCGATATCATCGGCAGCCTGCGCCGGTTTCTCAGCCGGCGCGGACCGGTGCGCAAACCGCGGGATCTCAACCGGATCGTGCGCGAAACCATCGGCCTGGTCCAGAGCAGCTGCGTGGAGAAAGGCATACGGCTGCGTTTCTCCGCCGAGGACGATCTGCCGGCCGTGCCGGTGGATGACGTCGAAATCAGTCAGGTGGTGCTGAACCTGCTGCGCAACGCCATGGAAGCGCTCGAAGAGTCGGCGGCGGCAGCGGGGCAGATCCACGTGGCATCCAGCACGGAAGACGACAGCGTGCTGCTGTCGGTCCGCGACAATGCGCGAGGTGCGTGGGAAGGGGATCCGGAAGTGCTGTTCGAGCCTTTTTACACCACCCGGCCCGAGGGTCTCGGCATGGGCCTGTGGATCAGCCGTTCGATTGCAGAGGCTCACGACGGCCGGCTATGGGCGGAGGACTCGGCCGGGAGCGGACTCGTCTTCAAGCTTCGCCTGCCGGCGGCGGACAACGCGGTGGAGCCCGAGCGGTGAATGCTCCCGCGACCGTCTTCGTTGTCGAAGACGATGCGGCCGTGCGCCGGGCGCTGTCGGTGGCTCTCCGGGAGCGCGGCTACACGGTGGAGAGTTTCGCCTCCGCTGAGGCATTCCTCGAGGCCGGCTGCGAGGGACGGGCGGGCTGTCTGTTGCTCGACATTCGCATGCCGGGCATCGGCGGGCTGGAACTGCAGGACCGTTTGAAACGGGCGGACAGCGCACTGCCTGTCATCTTCATCACGGCTCACGCCAACGTGCCGATGGCGGTGAGCGCCGTCCGCAAGGGCGCCTTCGACTTCCTGGAGAAGCCCTACGACCTGGACGCGTTGATCGACTCCATCGACGCGGCCGTGGCATCCGATCGGCTGCAGCGGGAAACGCAGGAGAAAGAGGCGGAAGCGCGCCGGCGTTACCGGCAGCTTTCGACTCGCGAGCGCGAGGTCCTGGCGCTGCTGATCGCCGGGCCGGACACCTCCAATCGGGCCATCGCCGGGCAGCTCGGGATCAGCCATCGCACGGTCGAGACCTACCGCGGGCGCTTGATGCAGAAGATGGGCGCCCGTTCCCTGGTGGAGCTGGCGAGGATCGCCGCGCTGGCGGAGTCCCGGGAGGCCTGAACCCGCCACGCCTCGTGTCCGTTGGCATACGGACGTAATAACCCGCATTGCCGCCCCCCCGGGAAAGTGGTCATATTCCATAAGCTATGGATTGCAGTCATGGGGCTGGTGGGAGGGGGATGAACGCCCGGGTATTGCTGGCGGACGATCACGCGCTCATGCGCGAGGGGCTGCGCTCGATTCTCGAGCGCGACGCTGCGCTTGAGGTCGTCGGCGAGGCAGGAAGCGGTCTCGAGGCCGTTCAGCTGTGCAAGGAACTGAGTCCCGACATCGTGATCATGGATGTCGCGATGGATGATCTGAACGGCGTGGAGGCGACCCGCCGCATCCTCGGACGCCAGAACGGCATCCGCATCGTTGCGCTGTCCAGCCACAACGACAGCCGCTTCATCGCCGAGATGCTGCGGGCCGGAGCCGCGGCCTACGTCCTCAAGGAGAATGCCTACTCCGAGCTGCGCCGTGCGCTGAAGGCGGTGCAGCGGGGCGATACGTACCTGTGTCCGGCGGCCGCCGGACAGGCCGCCAACCTCATCCGCGACTCCGAGTCGGGCCCGGGTACGCCCTGGCAGAGCCTCGGCCCGCGCGAGCGCGAGGTCCTGCAGCTGATCGCCGAGGGACACAGCACCCCGGACATCGCCGAGAGACTCTGCATCTCGGCGAACACGGTGGATACTCACCGGCGCAACATCATGCGCAAGCTGGAGCTGCACAACGTGGTCGAACTGACCCGCTACGCCATCCGCGAAGGATTGACCCGGGTCGACGACTGAGCCGGGGGGTGCTGCTCCGGCGCCCATTGACGTCGCTCAATGCGCCGCCCCGGCGCGCCCGCTAGCGTGAAGGATGGAATCCGAAAGATCCCCCTGACCCAATCACGACGCAATCACGACCCAATGACGGAGTAGCGAAGATGGATTCGCGGATACGGACGCTGACTGAGACGTACGGCCAGTCCCTGTGGCTCGACGGGTTCGACCGGCGCATGCTGGAGGACGGTTCGCTGGCGGAACTCATCGGCATCGGCGTGCACGGCGTCACGAGCAACCCGACCCTGTTCCGCCAGGCCGTGGGCGACGGCCGCGACTACGCGGAGTCGATGCGCACGCTGATGCAGGCGGACCACGAGATCGACGGCGCCGGCCTGGCCCGCTGGCTGATGCTCGAGGACGCCCGGCGCGCCGCGGACCTGCTGCTGCCGGTCTACGAGGATACCGGCGGCCGCGACGGCTTCGTCAGCGTGGAGGTGCCACCCTACCTGGCGCACCGGGAAGGGGAGACCGTGGAGGCGGCGATGCATCTCCGCGAGCAGATCGCCCGCCCGAACGTGATGATCAAGGTGCCGGGCACCCGTGAAGGCCTGCACGCGTTCGAGCGCCTCATCGGCGCCGGCGTGAACGTCAACGTGACCTTGCTCTTCTCGCTCGCCCGCTACCGCATGGTCACCGACGCCTATCTGCGCGGGCTCGCCCGCAATGCGGATCCGTCCGGCGTGCGCTCGGTGGCCTCGTTCTTCCTGAGCCGCATCGACGTTGCCGTCGACCGGCGGCTGGCCGAGGAGGGCGACGAGGCCGAGGCGCTGAGCGGCGCCACCGCCATCGCCTGTGCGCGGCTGGCCTACCGGCATTTCGGCCAGGTCTTCGGCGGCGAGGAGTTCCGGCCCCAGCAGAGCCGGGGCGCCTTGCCCCAGCGGCTGCTGTGGGCCAGCACGGCCACCAAGCGCCCGGATGAGCGCGAGACGCGCTACGTCGAGGCGCTGATCGGCCCGGATACGGTGGCGACGGTGCCGCGCCGGACGCTGGAGGCCTTCCTGCACGACGGAGAGGTGCTCCCTCGGCTGACACAGGGCATCGACGAGGCCGACCGCCACCTGCAGCGGCTGGAGGCGCTCGGTATCGATCTCGCGGGGATCGCCGAAGCGCTGGAGGAGGACGGGATCTCCCGCTTCACCGAATCCTGGTCGGAACTCGTCCGTGTTCTGCAGCAGAACCGGCTGGGTGTCGCGCGGCGATACGCCGAAGGCTAGGCAGCGGGAGGTCCGGCGCCCCTAAAGCGGGGTGGCGCCGGTCGCTCAGGCATCGTTGCTGAGGCGGTCGTAGACGTCCCAGACACCGGGCACCGCCCAGACGTCGCGCACGGCACGACGGTGGGACTCGTCGTCCGGCGTCCGGCCCCGCAGCTCGACGATGCCGGCGGCCGCGGACACCTCAATGGTCCGGGCATCCACCAGCGGATCGCGCACCAGGATGCCGTAGACCGCTTCGGTGAGCAGTTCGTCCGACTCGCCATCGGGCCCGTCTACGGCGAGATGGTTGTCCACCCGGCTGCAGCCGGGCACCCACCAGGCAAGCACCTCGGCCACGCGGCGGGCATTCTCACAGCCTGCCTTGCCGGCCAGGGACACCACGCCCCGCTGAGCCCGCACCTCGATGCCGAAAGCCGCCCCCATCGGCTGTTGTACGATGCGGACGCGCCATTCCTGGTGCAGCACGATCACGTAGTCGCTGAAGGTCTCTTCCCGGACCAGGTTGTCGATCACCTGGCGGGCGAGCATCGGCGCCTTGAGACGTGGCGCGGCGAGGCGCAGCCGGTCGACCACCTCGAATTCCTCTCCGGCAAGCTGGCGGGCCACATTGGCGGCGATGCGCTTGGCCGGCAATTCCTCCACCACGCCGCCGAGCCGCAACCGGCCGTCGCGCACGGCGATCTCCACGCCGCCCAGACGGCCCTCCACCCGGGCGTCGCGTCCGAGTTCATTTCTCACGCTGGCTGCAAACTGCTGATCCGTCGGCTTGTCCATCCAGAGCTCTCCGTGCCGCAAAAAAAGGCCACTGCAGGAGCACGGAGTATGGACGGGGCGGGGAACCCCCTTCATTGTGGAACGTCAATCGGTCTTGTTTGCCGGGATCCGGATGGAGACCTCCATGCCGCCGCCCCCGCGGCGGCACACCTTGAGCTCGCCGCCGAGGGCGAGCGCGCGGCCGCGGATGGTACGCAGCCCGAATCCGCCCACCTCCCGGGATTCGAGTTGCTCGAGGACGGCGGGGTCGAAGCCGGACCCGCGGTCGCTGACGCTGACGACCAGCTGGCCGGCTTCTTCCCGCGCCCGCACCCGGGCCTCGCGGACCCCGGCGTGCTTCACCACGTTCACCAGCAGCTCGCGCAGGCTCTGCATGAGAAAGAGCCTCGGCGTCTCGCCGGGCTCGGTCCCGATCGCGCCGATGTCCAGCTCGAGGGTCAGGCCATGGTGCTCGCGGCTCCACTGGGACACCCAGTCGAGTTCCTCGCGCAGGCTCGCGTTCGGATGCAGCGGCGGACTCAGCTCGTAGGAGAGGGTCCGGGCCAGGTTCAGCGCATCGTCCAGCAGCCGCATGGCGGTGGTCGGCACCGTGGTGCCGCGCTGCTCGGCCCAGTCCTGCAGCTGAATACGCGTGGCGAGCAGGTTCTGCTGCAGTCCGCCGTGGAGCACCTCCGACAGTCGCTTGCGTTCCTCGTGTTCCGCCCGGGAGAGGGCGAGCGTCAGGCGCTTCAGCTCGACGGCCTGCTGCTCCAGCATGCCGGTGCGCCGGGCCACCAGCATCTCCAGCTCTGCGTTGATCTGCTTTTCCCGGGCATGGGCCCTGCGCAGCGCTTCGCGCGCCTGTCGCTGCTCGGTGACCTCCTGGGCGATCACGTTGATGCCGGTCACGTCGCCGTGATGATCCCGCAGGGGATACCACTGTTCGACCCAGGCCCGTTCCACGCCGTCCCGGGCCGGCGTTTCCCCGACCACCTCCCGGTCCAGCGCGGGTTCGCCCGTATCGAGCACGCGCTGCATGTCCAAGTTCACGCTCTGCGCGAGGCCAGGCACGACGTGGTCCACGCGTCGGCCGAGATGGCGGGCCACGGGTACGCCGTTCATGTCGGCCATGCGCTGATTAATGCGCACGTAGCGCTTGTCCCGATCCAGCAGGCAGAGGCCGATGGGCGCCGTCTCGTAGATGGTGCGCAGCTCCTCCGCCAGCGCCTCGGCAGGGGAGGCATCCGGCGCGTCGAGCAGACCGAGCCGGTCGCGCAGGGAGTACTGCAGCGCCCTCGAGCGCACCGCGACATAGATGACGGCCAGCAGCGTCTCCGGCCGCATGGGGCGGGGCAGGACGGTATGGTGACTGGCGCCGATCCGCTGCACCGCCGAGGCGAGGGCAGGAAGGGTGCCGGTGTCGCCGCCGGTGACGACGACCAGCGGCAACGCCGACCAGAGAGGCTGGGTCCCGTACCAGTCGGCCAGGCGGCCCACCACGTCGTCCGTCACGGCCTCGTCGCCGATCAGCAGCAGGCCGGCCCCGTCTTCCAGCTGCGCCGTCAGGTCGCCCGTCTCGCGGACGATGCGGGAAGGAATCTGGCAGTAGTCGAGCGCGGGCAGAAAGATGGCGTCGTCGTCGCTGGCGCCGGTCAGGCAGGCCACGATCGCCAGATCGTCGCGGCCGGCCAGGTCCGGCTGGACGAGGGGCGGGACGATGGCACCCTCGGCCAGGTTCGCCGCCAGCGCCGCGCGCTTCTCTGCGTCCGCGGCGGACGGAGGAGGATTATCGGACGACTCGGTCATGCCCCTTCACCGGAACTCCAGGCGATGCCGCGCCAGTCTGGACCGCCCGGCCGGGCTCGTCAAACGCGCACGGCCGCGCGAGGCGACCGCCCGATTGCAGAATCGCAATGGGCGCGCCGGCCGCAGCGGCTAGCGTCGATCAATCGGGACGACGTTGAGCGGAGGTGCAGACCATGACCGAACCGGCCGTGTTCGCCGTGCTGGACGAGTTCATCGGCAGCGGCGAGATCGAGGACGTGCGCCAGGCCATGCCCGAGGAGGTCCGGAAGCTCTGGCAGCAGAACGCCTGAGGCGCCTCAGAGCGACAGGGTGATGTAGACGATCTCCGGGTCGTCCGGGGACGTTCTGCGCGTGAAACCGAGTTCCTTCGCAAGAGCCAGCATGCCCCGGTTCTCCCGCAGGACCACCCCGTCCATCTCCTCCAGGCCCCGGTCCCGGGCGACGTCGATCAGCCGCCGCAGCAGTTCGGTGGCCAGGCCCCGGTTCTGCCACGCGTCGGAGACGACGATGGAGAACTCGCAGCCCCGGCCGTCCAGATAGGTCACGTAGCGGGCGACGCCCACCTGACGCTCGGCGCCGTCGACGTCGGCAAGCGCGATCAGCGCCATCTCCCGGTCGTAGTCGATCTGAGTGAAGCGCGACAGCATCGCCGGCGTGAGCTCTTTCATCGCATACATGAAGCGCAGGTACTTCGAGCGCTCCGACAGGCTGCTGACGAACGCCTGTTCGAGCTGTGCGTCTTCGGGCCGGATGGGCCGGATGAGCAGCGGCGTGCCGTCTCGCAGCACGTGCTCGCCCACCAGGCCGCTGGGGTAGGGGTGGATGGCCATGTGTCCGTATTCCCGGGCGGAGGCACGGCTCTCGCGCAATACCACCCGGGCGTCCAGCGCCACGGCATTGTTCTCGTTCACCACCAGCGGATTGATATCGAGCTCTTCGATCCAGGGGAGTTCGCACACCATGTCCGAGAGGCGCAGGATCACGTCTTCCAGCGCCCGCCGGTTGGCCGGCGGTTTGCCGCGGAACTCGTCCAGGTAGCGCGACGCCCGGGTCTCCTCGATCATGCGGCGGACGAGGAAACGGTTCAGCGGCGGCAGACCGACCGCCCGGTCGCGGATCACCTCCACCAGGGTGCCGCCCAGGCCGACGGTGATCGCCGGCCCGAATACCGGGTCGTTCATGACGCCCAGCATGATCTCCCTGCCGTTCCGGGGCCGCCACATGCGTTCCAGCAGCACGCCGTTTATGCGTGCATCCGGCATGCGCTCGCTCACCGAGCGCACGAGCTCGCGATAGGCGGTGCCGAGCTCGGCCCCGTTCGCGATGCCGAGCCGCACGCCGTCCACGTCCGACTTGTGCGAGATGTCGGGTGAGTGGATCTTCATCACCAGCGGGAATCCGAGCTGCTCGCCCAGCGTGAGAGCCTCGCGGGCACTGCGGACCGGCAGGCTCTCGAGCACCGGGATGCCGAAGGTCCCGAGCAGCGCCTTCGATTCGATCACGTCCAGCACCCGGCGGCCTTCGGCCAGGGCGGCGTCGATGATCAGCCGCGCTCCCTCCCGGTCGGGTGCCTCCCGACGTCCGAGCGGTTTGGGCACCTGCAGCAGCATCTCCTGGTTGGCCCGGTGGGCCGCCGCCGCCGAGAAAGCCTCCACGGCGGCCTCGGGCGTCGCATAGGTGGCGATGCCGCGGGCGCGGAACGTCTCCCGGCTGGCCTCCATCGAACGGCCGCCCATCCAGCAGGTGAGCACGGGCTTTTTGGCCTGCGCCACGATATCCGCCACGGCCTCGGCCACGGGTTCCGGCTGGGTCATCGCCTGGGGAACGAGGATGGCCAGCACCCCGTCGCAGCCGTCGTCTTCCAGCACGAACTCGAGGGCCCGGGCGTAGCGTTCCGCATCGGCGTCGCCCAGCACGTCCACCGGATTCGCGCCGGACCAGGCGCGGGGGAGGGCGCCATCGAGCTTCGCCCGGGTCTCTTCCGACAGTTTCGCCAGGGGCAGGCGCTTGTCGGCGAGGAAGTCCGCCGCCATGACGCCCGGGCCGCCGCCATTGGTGATGATGGCGAGCCGCGGCCCGCGGGTGCGCACGCCGGTGTGCAGGGTCTCGGCCACGGCGAAGAAATCCACGTAATTGTGCACCCGCACCACGCCGGCGCGGCTGACGGCCGCGTCGAAGACGTCGTCGGAGCCGACCATGGCGCCCGTGTGCGAGATGGCCGCCTGGCCGGCATCGGCATGCCGTCCCGCCTTCATCACGATCACCGGCTTGGCCCGTGAGGCGGCCCGGACGGCGCTCATGAAACGGCGCGCGTCGTGGATGCCCTCCACGTAGAGCATGATCGCGCGGGTCGCGGGGTCCACCACCAGATAGTCGAGAATCTCGCCGAAGTCGACGTCCGCCGCCGTGCCGCTGGAGACCACGCAGGAGAAACCGATATTGCGCGGTGCGGCCCAGTCGAGGAGGGCGGTGCACAGTGCCCCGGACTGGGACACCAGCGCGATGTGGCCTTCCCGTGCCATGACCTGGCTGAAACTCGCGTTCAGCCCGGCGTCGGGGCGCATGATGCCGAGGCAGTTCGGGCCGATGAAGCGGATGCCGTGGCGCCTTGCCGCAGCCAGTGCGTCGGCCTCGAGCTGCCGGCCCTCCGGGCCGGCCTCGCGGAAACCGGCCGAGAGGATCACCGCCACCGGCACGCCCGCCTCTCCGCATTCCTCCAGCACGCCGGGCACGGCGGCGGCGGGGGTCACGATGACCGCCAGGTCCACGTCGCCGTCGATGTCCAGCACGCTGGCCACGCAGGCATGACCCTGGACCGATTCGTGGGCCGGGTTCACGGGGTGGATGGGGCCTTCGAAGCCTCCCTCGAGCAGGTTTCGGTAGGTCACCGTCCCGAGAGAGCCGGGCCGCTCGCTGGCCCCGATGAGGGCGACGGAGCGGGGTTCGAACAGGGGCGATATCTCGGCCGTCGTGGCGCCGCGGCGTGCCATCAGTGGTGTCCTTCAGGGTATGGATGGGAGGCGGAGCGCAGAGGGTAACCGGAATCCGCGTCGTTCGCATGGCTGCCAGCCACCGGGCCGGCCGCACCGGGTATCCGGTAGAATGCCGCCGGCAGGCGCCTGCCGCGGGGGCGGGGAGTGCCATCATCCGGAGCAGGCGATTGGAAACCCAGGAAACACCCGGCAGCCGGGACAACGACGATCCGGCGGAGGCGTCGCAGGAGACCGCGTCCGAGACCCCTGCGATGTCGCGCACCGAGAAGCTGTTCGTCAGGGTATCGGTCTGGCAGACGGTCCTGTCCGTCGCCGGCGTGTTTATCGGCGTGGTGGCCCTGTACGCGGCGCTGACGGAGTCCGAGGCGGCGCGGAAGCAGACCGCGGCCACCGTATGGCCGTATCTGCAGCTGGAGGTCAGCGACTACGCCAACGAGAGCGGCGCCGGATTCTCTATCGCGTTCTCGAACGCGGGCGTGGGTCCGGCCCGCGTGCGTGCCATGGAGCTGTACCTCGCCGGGCGCCGGTCCGCGACTGGGAGGCTGCCGTTGCGAGCCTCGTCGCGGAAGACGCCCCGGAGCGGGATTTCGGCCGCAACTTCATCATCGACCGCGTGCTGACGCCCGGCGAGTCGGTGACGCTGCTGCAGACTCGCGACCGGGCAATCGTCGCCCAGTTCCGCGCGGTGGTGGCGTCGCCCGACACGGGACTGCGATTCTGTTACTGCTCGATATTCAACGACTGCTGGCTGAGGGACAGCCGGGACGAGGCTGCCGATCCACGACGGGTGGAGGTCTGTCCGGATTTCGGGGAGGCGGGATTCCGCTATTGAGGGCGGGGTCGACCCCCGGCATAACCGCGCATAATGTATATTATGTTAAATTCTGGCTGGAGCTAACTCAGATAAACATTAAGTCGCCGCTTCAAGTGATTCTGTAATTACACTCATTTGTTCATGTAGTTAGCAGCTTCTTCTGCAAATGCTCTGAAGTCTATTCAACAAATACTGATGGGCAAGGATCAGTCGCTCCACGCTACTGATCCGGTCACGCGCGCTACACTCGACCCCAATCGCTCCCGGGAGTCAGTCATGAGTCGAACCAACGGGTTGTATCTGCTGGCTGCCGCAGGGCTGTTCCTCCTCGCGGCACCCGCCGGCGCGAGCTACGGCATCTATGTCGGCCGGGATCTCACGGCCGACGGCAGCGTGCTCCTCGGCGGCACCGGCGACGAGGTTTCCAGCCACTGGCTCGAAATCGTGCCGCGGCGAACCCATCCGGAGGGCGCCACCATCACCGTGGGCGTCGACGACCGCGCCACTTTTCCCGGCCAGTTCATCGAGATTCCACAGGTCGCCGAGACGGCCAAGTACATCACGATGAACTACACCGATTTCGAAGGCTTCCCGCCACCCCTCACCAACGGCGGACTGAACGAGTATGGCGTGGCCGCCCGTGACATCTGGTCGCCGTCCCGGCAGGAATTGAGGGATATGACGCCGGAGCCGCAGACCGGCCCCAGCTACAGTGATCTCTCTCGCATCGTCATGGAGCGGGCTCGCACCGCCCGCGAAGCCGTGGAGATCGTCGGCGCACTGATCGACGAGTACGGTTACTCGACCTACGGCGGCAATTCGCACCTGTTCGCGGATGTGAACGAAGCCTGGGTGCTCATCAATTTCGCCGGCGGTCAGGGCTTGTGGATAGCCGAGCGACTGGCGGGCGACGAAGTCCGCATGTCGTATCCCGGTTACATCCTGGAGATCCCGACGGATTTCCGGTCACATCCGGATTACATGGGCTCGGCGAACTTCATCGCCTTCGCCGTTGCGCAGGGCTGGTACGACCCGGACAGCGGCGCGCCGTTCAACGTCAACGCGATCTACGGTAACGGCGAGGGGCGCGCCGAGGTGGTGCGGCTCTTCGAGGCGCGTCTCAGGGAGCTGGCCAGGGATAAAGGCGTCACGCTGCGCGACATGATGACCGCGGTGCGAGACCCGATTATCTCCAACGACAGGAACGGCTATGGCCAGGTGGCGCACCTGCGGCCCGATCTGGCGCACGGCGAACTGCAGATGCTCTGGGTGGCGCCCACCGGTTCGGTGACGGCGCCGTTCGTGCCCTACTGGATCGCCGGCAGCGAGGTCCTGCCCGAGTACGGCAAGCACCGTTACCTCACCAGAAATCAGGCCTCGACCTTCGTCACGCCCGACTTCGCCATCCAGGAAGCCTCGCTGTTCGCCGGCCGGCTGTTCAAGCGACTGATGTACTACACCTGCGACGACCCCGAGCGCTTCCTGCGCGAGGTCACCGAAGCGCTCGCGGCCTTCGAGGCCGGCAGCATCGCGGCACGTGCCGGCATCGAGGCACGGGCCGTCACGCTGTTTCGGGCGGACGAGTCGGAGATGGCGCGGGCCGTCATCGACGATTACACGGCGGCGCGTGCGCGCGCGGCACTGGAACTCGGGCACGATCTCCTCGGCAGCATCGAGGCGCGTCACCGCCTGCTGGTCGGTTACCGGGCGCCGGACAAGCGACATGCTATCGGCACCCGTCACGGTGCCTATGTGACCTGTAAAACGGACTCCAATTAATCTTTATTTTCCTGCCGTTATAGACCTTACTTAAGCCTGGTTCTCCGCCCCGGGCTCCCTCAGAACGGCCAGTGCCATGCCGCCGCTTCCGGTTCATCGACTCCGTGCTCGTGGGCGTAGCGGCGGCAGTCGATCTTCTGATCCTGGAGCCGGTCCTTCACGTGGGCGCCGGCCACCTGGAGCTGCGGCAGCCGGTCGATCACGTCGATGGCCAGGCTATAGCGGTCGATCTCGTTCTCGATGGCGAGTTCGAGCGGTGTATTGATATTGCCTTTCTCCTTGTAACCGCGGACGTGGAGATTGCGGTGGTTGGTGCGACGATACGCCAGCCGGTGGATCAGCCAGGGATAGCCGTGAAAGTTGAAGACGATCGGTCGATCGACGGTGAACAGGCTGTCGAAGTCCCGGTCGGACATGCCATGGGGATGCTCGGTCTCGGGCTGCATGCGGAAGAGATCCACGACGTTGATGAAGCGGATCTTCAGATCCGGGAAATTCTCCCGCAACAATGCGGTGGCGGCCAGCGCCTCCCGCGTCGGGATGTCGCCGCAACCGGCGATCACGACGTCGGGCTCGCCGCCCTGATCGTTGCTGGCCCAGTCCCAGATGCCGACCCCCTTCGTGCAATGGCGGATCGCCTCGTCCATGTCCATGTACTGCAGATGCTGCTGCTTGTCGGCGACGATCACGTTGATGTTGTCGGTGCTGCGCAGGCAGTGATCGGCGACCGAGAGCAGCGTATTCACGTCCGGCGGCAGATAGATGCGCGTGACCTCCGGGTTCTTGTTCACCACCACGTCGAGAAAGCCCGGGTCCTGGTGGGTGAAGCCGTTGTGGTCCTGGCGCCACACGGTGGAGGTAATCAGCAGATTCACCGACGAGACGGGTGCGCGCCACGGAATCTCGCGGCTGATGGCGAGCCATTTGGCATGCTGGTTGTACATGGAGTCGATGACGTGGACGAAGGCTTCATAGGTGGAGAAGAAGCCGTGGCGCCCGCTGAGTACGTAGCCCTCGTACCAGCCCTCCAGGGTATGCTCTGACAGCATCTCCAGGACGCGGCCGTCCGGCGACAGCTCGCCGCCGTCCTCGTCCTCCGGCCGATAGTCGGCGAGCCAGAGTTTCTTGCTGACTTCGTAGATGGCGTCGAGCTTGTTCGAGCTGTTCTCGTCGGGTCCGAAGACCCGGAAACTCCGCGAATTGCGACGCATCACCTCGCCCAGGAATCGTCCCAGCGGACGCGTGTTCTCAGCGAGGGACACCGCCGGCCGTTCGACGCCGAGGCCGAACTCGTGGAAATCAGGCATTCGCAACGAGCGCCTCACCAGACCGCCGTTGGCGATCGGATTCGCGCTCATGCGCCGGTTGCCGACAGGCGCGAGAGCCCGCAACTCGGCATTCGGCGCGCCGCTCTCGTCGAACAGCTCCTCGGGCCGGTAGCTGCGCAGCCACTCCTCCAGCTGTTGCAGCCGCTCCGGGTCGTCCCGAACGCCGGGGATGGGCACCTGGTGGGCGCGCCAGTAGCCTTCCACGCGGTGACCGTCCACGCTCTCCGGCCCGGTCCAGCCCTTGGGCGTGCGCAGGACGATCATGGGCCAGTGGCCCCGCGTAGCGCGCCCGCTTTCGCGCGCCTCGCGCTGGATGCCGCGTATCTCGCCGAGGCATTCCTCCAGTGTGCTCGCCATCTGGCGGTGGACGTCGAGCGGGTCGTCTCCGGTCACGAAATGCGGCACCCAGCCGTAGCCGCGGAACAGGCTCGCGAGTTCCTCCTCGGGGATACGGGCCAGGATCGTCGGGTTGTTGATCTTGTAACCGTTCAGATGAAGGATCGGCAGCACGGCCCCGTCGGTCACGGGATTCAGGAACTTGTTCGAGTGCCAGGCCGTCGCCAGCGGACCGGTCTCCGCCTCGCCGTCGCCGACGGCCACCGCGACCAGCAGCTCCGGATTGTCGAATGCGGCGCCGAAGGCGTGTGACAGGCTGTAGCCGAGTTCTCCGCCCTCGTGGATGGAACCGGGCGTCTCCGGCGTGCAGTGGCTGCCGACGCCGCCGGGAAACGAGAACTGCTTCATGAACCGGCGCATCCCCTCCTCGTCCTGGCTCTTGTCCGGATAGATCTCCGAATAGGTGCCCTCGAGATAGACGGGGGCCAGCACGCCGGGCGCACCGTGGCCCGGCCCGGCGAGGAAGATGGCCTCGAGGTCGTGCTGGCGGATCAGGCGGTTGAGATGCGCATACATCAACGACAGGCCGGGGCTCGCTCCCCAGTGGCCGAGCAGACGGTTCTTGATGTGTTCCGGCCGCAGCGGCTCGCGCAGCAGCGGGTTGTCGCGCAGGTAGATCATGCCGGCGGCGAGGTAGTTGCACGCACGCCAGAAGGCATCGATGGCCTGCAGTTCCCGCTCGTCGATGACCGCCGCGTTCGCCTCGTTCGTCTGTCTGTTCATCCCTGACCTCCTTCCGGCCCTTTTTATCTCATTGCCCGGGCGCAAGCGCCCTGCTTCCCTATTCGGGCGCAAGCGCCCGCAGCGTCTCTCTGGCGATCTCCGCCTCTTCGTCGGAGCGGATCACCAGCAGCGCCACTGGCGAGCCGTCCCCGTGTATGGCGCCGCCGTCTCCGGCCGAGCGGTTTCGGGCCGGATCCACGACGATGCCGAGAGCCTCCAGCCCTGCGGCGCACTCCTGCCGCACCTCGGCGTCATTCTCGCCGATGCCGCCCGCGAAAACGATGGCGTCCGTCCCGCCCAGCACCGCGAGATAGGCGCCGATGTATTTCTTCACCCGGTAGCAGAAGACCTCGAACGCGAGCTGCGCCCCGGCATGCCCTTCGCCGCGCAGGCGGTGGATCTCGCGCATGTCGTTGACGCCGGCCAGGCCGAGCAGACCGCTCTCACTGTTCAGCAGCTCGTCGATCTCGGCCGCGCTCATGCCGGCTTCGCGCTGCAGATACGTCACGACGGAAGGATCGAGATCGCCGCAGCGGCTGCCCATGACGAGACCCTCCAGCGGCGTCATTCCCATCGACGTATCGACGCTCAGCCCGCCGCGCACCGCCGCCGCACTGGCGCCGTTGCCGAGGTGCAGGGTGATGAGACGCGTCTCGGCGAGCGGTTTGCCGAGGATGGCGGCGGCCCTGCGCGCGAGGAACTGGTGGGAGGTGCCGTGAAACCCGTAGCGGCGGATGCCCCAGGCAGCGGCGATCCGTTCCGGGATCGCATAGTGCCGGGCCATGGGCGGCATGCTCTGGTGGAAGGCGGTGTCGAATACGGCAACCTGCGGGGTGTCCGGGTAGCGACGGCTGGCCACCTCCATGCCCAGCCGGTTGAGGGGGTTGTGCACCGGCGCGAGCACGCCGGTCTGCTCGATCTTCTCGAGCACGGCATCGTCCACCGGTGCGGCCGCGGCGAAGCCGTCACCGCCATGCACGACCCGGTGGCCGATCGCCGTCGGCTCCGCCTCGGGCGCGATCTCCGGCAATGCGTCGAACAGATGCTCCAGGCAGCGGCGATGATCCGCCCTCGGCAGCGGCGTGTCGCGCGCGTCGGGCGCCGCGCCGGCCGCGCCTGCCCGCCACGAGAATGCCGTGGAATCGGTCCCGATGCGCTCGAAAACTCCTCCTCCGATCCGCGCGAGAGTCTCGGGCGCGAACAGAGCGATCTTGATGGAGGAACTGCCGCTGTTCAGTACGAGAATGCTCATGATGGCCCGTCGGACGGTGGGTGCGCCGATTGCCAGCATTCGACAACCGAAGCCGGGAAAGGAATAGGTGAATCTACGAATCGGCCCCGGCGTGCGTCGTCGGCTGCGGTCACGCCCCCGCCGGGCGCGCGGCCGGACAGGCCTGCACGCCAGCAAAAAAATGGCCGGGGCACGGCCGTGGACACCGTACCCCGGCCCAGGCGGGCATCAGGCAGCCCTGTGATTCGCTCCGGCCGCAGCCTCGGTGAGGGCCTGGATCGACTGGCCGGCACTGCGGTGCAGCTCGACCACGAGCGCGGTCGGCAGCGCCAGCGCCTCGGCGAGTTCGGTCAGATAGGCGCGCGAGATCGCCTGTGTCTCGTCCACGGCCAGCAGTGCCGCGGCGTACACCTCGGCGGCCAGTTCGGGGGTGCCGGCGGCGGCCGCGAGTTCGTCCACGCCGAGGGGGCGGCGCAGTTCGTCGAACAACAGCCCTTTCTCGGCGGCATCCAGATCCAGGGTGTCGATGCGGTCGAAGATGCGGCGGCGCTCGCTCTCGTCCAGGTGGCCGTCCGCGTGGGCGGCCGCGATCATCGCCCGTATGATCAGCAGGTCCCGGTGGCGGCACGCGGCCGGCTCCGCCGGCTGGAAGCCGCGCTCGG
Source organism: Woeseiaceae bacterium (assembly GCA_035655155.1). GTDB lineage: Bacteria > Pseudomonadota > Gammaproteobacteria > Steroidobacterales > Woeseiaceae > Lentisalinibacter. The sequence goes on along the minus strand of DASRVH010000001.1, from coordinate 8,798 downwards.
TAAGCCCTGCCCAGCTCTTCGACTGCGCAGCGCCGGCCGCCGTCCCGCCGTCCGCCGCGCGATAACGCTGATAGGCCTTCCACGCCAGTCCGCCGACGGCGACGGCCCCGCCGATCTTCAGCGCGGAGCCCGCAAGCTTGCGGGTCTTCTTGCCACTGATCGCATTGGCGGCTAGCCCGCCGGCCAGTCCGGCCGCCAGGCTACCGCCGATACCGCTCCGCATCAGGCCTTCCAGTGCTCGATTCAGGTCCATGGGCATGCTCCTTGCCGGGGGTTGAGCCTGGAGATTGCCCACGGGGAGCCCCGGTGACCAGCGGATTGTGCTTTGGCGTTACTTCGGCCAGACCGAAGCATCCATGCGCCAGGAGGAGGTTTTCCCGAATTTCATGATTCGTCGTCTAGGGCCCGTCGGCGCCGAACAGTTGCTCCCGCGCCGCCTCGGTGATGGCGACCACCGACGCGTGCTTCAGGCGCCGCTCCGGCGAGATGGCGTAGAAGCGCTCCCGGACCTCCTCCGTCGAGCCGATGACGCGGGTGCCATAGGTGCGGCAGATCTCGTCCGCGATGGCCGTGGGACCGGCGAACGCCCCTGCCCCCGCTTCGCCGAACGCTTTCAGCAGGGCGCTGTCGTCGAATTCGGCCGCCACCACCGGCACCAGGTTGTTTGCTTCGAACCACTCCTCGAGCCTGCGCCGCAGGGCGGTGCCCTGGCCGGGCAGCAACATGGGAGCGCCGTCGAGAAGCGCGGGGAAATCCCCCTGGTAGCGAGCGTAAAGCGCCTCGCTGACGAAGAACGACGTGCCGCTCTCCCCCAGCACGTAACTGTAGGCCTTGACGTTCAGACCCGCGGGCAGCGGCTGATCCGACAGCACGAGGTCCAGCCGATGGACGGCGAGTTCTCCCAGCAGTCGGTCCAGCGTGCCTTCCTGACAGCGAATGCGCGGCGCGTCCTCTGCCTCCAGCGCCGGCGCGATGATGCGGCAGGCCACCAGTTTGGGGATGGAATCCACGATGCCGACGTTCAGGTGCCGCGGCACGTCGGGCCGTCGTCCGCGCACCACCTGGGCGAGTTCCGCGCCGAGGTTGAAGATCTCGTCGGCGTATTCGAACACCATCTGGCCGGTGCGCGAGAGCACCAGCCGCCTGCCGGCCTTGCGGAACAGCCGCTCCCCCACCGCCTCGTCCAGCAGCTTCAGCTGTCCGCTGATGGTCTGGGGCGTGACGTGCAGCACCTCGGCCGCGCGGGCGATGCTGCCCTCGCGGGCCACCACCCAGAAATATTGCAGATGCCCGTAATTCAGATGGCGCATGACCAGTCTCCGGACGGGGTATCCCGTCTCCTCATGATTCGCGCCCGAGGCGCCGTTCGATGCGAGCCAGCCTCGCGGCCGTCTCGCGGATCAGGTGCAGCATCTCCTCGCGCTCGGCATGGGCCTTCGCCTCGGTCTCCTGCCGGCGGCTCTCCTCTTCCTCCCAGTGCAACGCCTGCATGGAGTTGACGATGATGCCGATGAACAGATTCAGGATGGTGAATGCGGAGATCAGGATGAACGGCACGAAATAGAGCCAGGCGTAGGGATAGACCGCCATCACCGGCCGGGCGATGCCCATCGACCAGCTCTCGAGCGTCATCACCTGGAACAGCGTGTACATGCTGGCGCCAACGTTGCCGAACCAGTCGGGGAAGCGCTCGCCGAAGAGCTCGGTGCCGATCACGGCGAACACATAGAAGACGAGCCCCAGCATGAAGGTGATCCAGCCGATGCTGGGGATGGCGGAGAGCAGCGACTCGGTCAGCTGGCGCAGGCGGCGGACCGTCGACAGCAACCGGAGCACCCGCAGGATGCGCAGACTGCGCAGAATGGACAGCGGACCGGTGGCCGGCACCAGCGAGATGGCGACCACGAGGAAGTCCATCACGTTCCATCCGCTGCGGAAGAAACGCGGGCCGAAAGCGACCAGCTTGATCAGAATCTCGACGCTGAACACGGCGAGCACGACGACGTTGAAAGCCCGCAGCCAGCCGCCCGCCTCCGCCACGACCGCATCCGACGTCTCGAGGCCGAGCGTGACCGCATTGGCCACGATCAGACTCAGAACCAGGTAGTGCGGCCAGCCGGTCTCGATCCAGCGGCCCAGCCGCCCTCGCCAGTGGTCGGGTGTCTCCAAGCGCGTGACTCCAGAAAATTGCCGGCCAGCGTACCGGCGAGACAGGTTAACTCTTTCCGGCTATTTAAGACTAGATATTGTTTTCATATTTCCTTTTCCTTATGCTCCGAGCCGCTCCTCCTTCCGGAGCGCGACGAGACACGTTCCGACCCGCCGCATGCGGCCGGCCGGAGCCTCTGTGCGCTAGAAACCGGGCGCCCGGAACGGTATCTTCTGCGGTCGCCATGAACGGGGGACGCGGGGCCGATGGCGGCGCCCGCGACGCGAACGCACTAACTCGACTCGGGGAAGCACTCCTCATGCAGACCAGCCGCACATCGTCCAACGCGGAGAAGCTCCTGCTGCTCGTCGCCCTGGTCGCGGCCTGGCTGCTGTGGTCCGGGCTGTACAAGCCGCTGCTCCTCGGCCTCGGCGCTTTCTCCTGTCTGCTGACTCTCTATCTGGTCTATCGCATGGGCCATTTCCATCGGCAGGCCTATGCGCTCAATTACGGCGTCGGCTACGTCGGCTACCTGGCTTGGCTGTTCAAGGAGATGGTGCTGTCCAGCCTGCAGGTCTCCCGGGCGGTGCTCAGCCCGGGGCTGCCGATAGAGCCGACGGTGATCGAGATCCGGGCCTCCGCCGATCATCCGATGGACCAGGCGATCCTCGGCAATTCCATCACGGTGACCCCGGGTACCCTGACGCTCGACGTGCACGACGGCGTGCTGAAGGTGCACAGCCTGACCCGCGCGGGCGCGGAGTCGCTGCTCGGCGGCGAGATGGACCGGCGCGTGGCCTCGCTGCGGAGGCGCTGAGCATGTATTACGTGGTCAGCATCGCGGTCATCGTGACGATGGGTCTCGCGCTCGTGCGGGCGCTGCTGGGCCCCACACTCTATGACCGGGTGCTGGCCGTGAACATGTTCGGCACGAAGACGGTGCTGCTGACGGCCGTGATCGCCTTCCTCTACGACCGCCCGGATTTCCTGGACCTGGCGCTGGCCTACGCACTGATCAACTTCACCGGCGTGCTGGCCGTGCTCGAGTTCTTCCGCAACCGGGCCTCCCGTCAGCCCGCCGGCGGCGAGGGCTGACGGCATGGAGCTGGCGCTGGACATCGCGAGCTGGATTCTCATGTCCGCGGGCGGCGCGTTCGTCTTCATAGGCGGGCTCGGCGTGCTGCGGATGCCGGACCTGTTCACGCGCATGCACGCCGCCAGCGTGACCGACAGCATGGGGCCGCCGCTGATTCTGGCCGGCATCATGCTGCAATCGGGGCTCTCGCTCGCCACCTTCAAGCTGGTCGCCATACTCGTCTTCCTGATGCTGACCAGTCCCACCGCCTCGAACGCGCTGGCCAGTGCCGCGCTGCTGGCGGGGACGAAGACGCTCGATGAGGCAGGGGACGACGCAGAGGCAGAGGACGCCTCCTGATGTTCATGACGGAGATCTTCAGCGCGTTCCTGCTGACATTACTGGTCGTGACGGCGCTGGCCGCGGTAAAGACCCGCAACCTGTTCGTCTCGGTGATGCTCACCGGTATCTACAGCCTGCTGATCGCCATCAATTTCTTCCTGCTGGACGCTGCCGACGTCGCCCTGACCGAGGCCGCCGTGGGCGCCGGCGTCGCAACCGTGTTCTTCCTCGGCGCGCTCGCGCTCACCGCCGAGAAGGAGCGCACTCCTTCAGCCTACCGGCCGGTCGCCATCGGCATCTTCATCGCCGTCACCCTGGTCCTGGGCTATGCCACCCTCGGCATGCCGAGCTACGGCGACCCTGACGCGCCGGTGCACGTCCACGTGGCGCCCTTCTATCTGGAGAAGACGCCGGAGTTCATCGACATACCGAATATCGTCACGGCCGTGCTGGGCAGCTACCGCGGCTACGACACGCTGGGCGAGGTGTTCGTCGTCTTCACCGCCGGCATCGGCGTGATGTTCATCCTGGGCGTGCGCCCGTCCCGGAAGCCCGGGGGAACGGCCATGATCGCCAGCGGGGAGAACGGCCTGCGCCATTATCTGATCCCGCGGGTCGTCGGCCGGCTGTTCATCCCGTTCATTCTCCTGTTCGGTCTCTACGTGCAGTTCCACGGCGAGTACAGCCCCGGCGGCGGCTTCCAGGCCGGCGCCATCATCGCATCGTCCATCATTCTCTACGCGCTGCTCGAGGGGGAGGAGCGCGCGCTGCGGCTCATCCCGCGCCGGGTGCTGAACGGCCTTACCGCCGGCGGCGCCCTGCTCTACGGCGCCGTCGGCGTCGCCGGCATGCTCGCCGGCGGGAACTTCCTGGACTACTCGGTGCTGGCGAGCGACCCGGTCAAGGGCCAGCAGATGGGGCTGCTGATCATCGAGGCGGGAGTCGGCATCACGGTCACCGGGGTGCTGCTCACGATCTTCCACGCCTTCGCCGCCCGGGAGCGATTCGGATGATGGAGTTCCTCGGGCTGTATCACTATCTGGTGTTCCCGCTGCTGCTGATGAGCGGCATCTACGCGGTCATCGCCAAGCGCAACCTGTTCAAGAAGCTCATCGGTCTCGCGCTGATGCAGTCGGCCGTGTTCCTGCTCTACATCACCATGGCCAAGGTCGAGGGCGGCACCGGCCCCATCCTCAAGCCGGGCGACGAGGACGTGCTGTACTCGAATCCCCTGCCCGAGGTGCTGATCCTGACCGCCATCGTGGTCGGGATCTCCACGGCGGCGCTCGGCCTCGGCATCATCGTGCGCATCAAGGAGGAGTTCGGCTCCGTCGAGGAAGACGTCGTCAGGGAGCTCGGGGGACGGTGACGGCCCTGGAGCAGCACCTCCCGGCACTCCAGGTCGTAGTGCCGATGCTGACCGCGCCGCTGGTAATGCTGCTGCGGCCGCGGCGGCTCGCCTGGGCCGCCACGACGGCCGCCAGTCTGTGCGCGTTCGCCATCGCGCTGAGCCTGACGGCGGCGGTGCTCGCCGGCGGCCGGCCCCACTACGAGATGGGCAGCTGGGCCGCGCCCTACGGCATCGAACTGGTGGTGGACCCGTTCAACGCGCTGATCCTGCTGCTGGTCACGGGCGCCTCCAGCGTGGCGCTGCTCGCCGGCGCACGCAGCATCGACTCCCAGATCGAGGACGAGCGCCAGCCGCTCTTCTATGCGGCGTGGCTCCTGGCCCTCTCGGGCCTCGCCGGCATCGCGGTCACCGGCGACGCTTTCAACGTCTTCGTGTTCATGGAGATCTCCTCGCTGGCGAGCTACGTGCTGGTGGCCGGCGGGCCGGACCGCCGGGCGCTGCCGGCGGTATTCAAGTACCTCGTGATGGGCACCATCGGCGCCACTTTCTACCTGATCGGCATCGGCCTCATCTACATGATGACGGGCACCCTGAATCTCGCCGACATGGCGGAGCGGGTCGGGCAGGTAAGCGATCTGCGGCCCGTGCTGGTGGCCGCCGGCTTCGTCACGACGGGGCTCGCACTGAAGGCGGCGGTGTTCCCGCTGCATCTGTGGCTGCCGAACGCCTACACCTACGCACCGCACATGGTGACGGCCTTTCTCGCGGCCTGCGCCACCAAGGTCTCGCTGTACGTCCTGATCCGTTTCGACTTCATGGTGTTCCAGCCGAATCTCGCCGAGCACGGCCTGCAGTTCGCGCTGTTCCTGATGCCGCTCGCCCTCCTCGCCCTGCTCGTCTCCTCTGGCGTGGCGCTGTTCGAGCGCAACCTGAAACGCCTGCTCGCCTGGTCGTCGGTGGCCCAGATCGGCTACATGACCCTGGGCGTCAGCCTGCTCACCGCCACCGGTGTCACGGCGGGCATTCTGCACATGTTCAACCACGCGCTGGCGAAGGGAGCACTGTTCCTCGCCGTGGCGGCACTCGCCGCCGGCTGCGGCGGCGTCCGGCTGGAGCAGATCCGCGGCGCGGGCAGGCGCATGCCCTGGACCATGGGTGCCTTCGTGCTCGCGGGTCTGAGCCTGGTCGGCGTGCCGGGCACGGCCGGATTCGTGAGCAAGTGGTACCTGCTCTCGGCGGCAATCGCCACCGAGGGCCACGGAGCCGCGCTGGCGGCCGTCATCGTCGTGACCTCCCTGATGGCACTGGCCTACATCTGGCGGGTGATAGAGGCGGCCTATTTCGAGGAGCCGGCCGCCACCGGGACGACAGAGTCAAAGACGGGTGAGGCGCCTGTGATGCTGGTGGCTGCCGCCTGGCTGGCGGCACTGGCGAACATCTTCTTCGGCCTCTCGCCCGACGTGCCGCTGGCGCTGGCCGGCCAGGGCGCCGACATCCTGCTGGGGTACTCGCCGTGACCGCCGCGGCTACCATCCTGGCGGCGCTCGCCGTGCCGCTCGCCGGCGCGCTGGGCATCCTCCTCGCCGGCCGCGTGAGCGACAACCTGCGCGAAACCGTCACTCTGGTCACAGCCACGGTTCTGGCCGTGGTGGTATGGAGCCTGATCCCGGAGCTCATGGCCGGCGCCCGTCCGGCGGTGAGCGTGGCCGAGGTGGTCCCGGGCATCGAGATCGCCTTCCGCGTCGAGCCCCTGGGCATGCTGTTCGCGGCGCTCGCGTCCGGGCTCTGGATCGTCAACTCGGTCTACTCGATCGGCTACATGCGGGGCAACAACGAAGCGAATCAGACCCGCTTCTACACCTTCTTCGCCATCTCGCTCGCCGCGGCCATGGGCGTGGCCTTCGCGGCGAACCTGTTCACCCTGTTCCTCTTCTACGAGGTGCTGACCCTCTCCACCTATCCGCTGGTTTCGCACAAGGGCGACGCGGCCACCGTCCGCTCCGCCCGGGTATATCTCGGCATCCTGCTGACGACCTCCATCGGCCTGTTCCTGCCGGCCATCATCTGGACATACATGGTGGCCGGCACCGGCGACTTCACGCCGGGCGGGATCCTGGAAGGCAAGCTCGGCGGCCCGCTGCTGGGGCTGCTGCTCGGTCTGTTCGTGTTCGGCATCGGCAAGGCGGCCGTGATGCCGGTGCACCGCTGGCTGCCCGCCGCGATGGTGGCGCCGACGCCGGTCAGCGCGCTGCTGCACGCCGTCGCCGTGGTCAAGGCCGGCGTCTTCACCATCACCAAGCTGATCGTCTATATCTTCGGCGTCGACTACCTGTTCGGCCAGCCGAGCGGCCAGTGGCTGCTGTATGCCGCCGCCTTCACGATCATCGCGGCCAGTGCGGTGGCGCTGCGCCAGACGAATATCAAGCGCCTGCTGGCCTATTCCACGGTTTCCCAGCTCTCCTATATCGTGCTGGCGGCGGACGTGCTGAAACCGCTGGCGGAGGTCGGCGCGGCCATCCACATGGTGGCCCACGCATTCGGCAAGATCACGCTGTTCTTCGCGGCCGGCGCCATCTACACGGCGTCCAAGAAGACGGAGATCTTCCAGCTCGCGGGCATCGGCCGGCGCATGCCGTGGACCACGGCGGCCTTCACCATCGGCGCGTTCAGCATGATCGGCGTGCCGCCCACCGGCGGCTTCGTCTCCAAGTGGTACATACTGGCCGGCGCCTTCCAGGCCGACAACTACGTGGCCATCTTTACGATGATCGCCAGCACGGCCCTGAACGCGCTCTATTTCCTGCCGATCGTGTACCTGGCCTGGTTCGGCAGGGAACCGGAAGGCGCTAAGGAGCACGGCGAGGCGCCCTTCCCCGCCGTGCTGGCGCTGACGGTGACCGCGGCGCTGACGATTCTGTTCTTCTTCTTCAACGGGCCGGTCATCGAGCTCGAACGGCAGCTGATCGAGGTGTGGGAATGAGCGGGCAATCGGAACGCGACGAACGCGATCACTGGCTCGCCAGGCCGGAGAACATCCGGCTGCTGTGGCGGGGTTTCTGGGTGGTCCTCGCTCTCACCGTGGCCGCCCAGTTCTTCATTCCGGTGAAGGGACACTTCGTGGTGGACGGCTGGCTCGCGTTCGGCGCCGTCTTCGGGTTCTTCTCCTGCCTCGCCATGGTGCTGGTGGCGAAGGCCCTCGGCTACTCGCTGAAGCGCGACGAGGACTACTACCTGGAGGGCGGCTACCTAGAGGACAGGGAGAAGCGGGATGCCTGAATATCTGCCACCCGCGGTAATCCTGATCGTCGCGGCGCTGCTGATCGGGCCGACACGCGGGCACCTGCGATCGGCCATCGTGCTGCTGGCCCCGCTGGCGACCCTGTGGGCCATCTGGCAGGTGCCGGACGGCGTCGTTGTCACCGTGCCGTTCCTCGACTACCAGATCGAACCGGTGGAGGGCAGCGACGTCCGCCGCCTGTTCGCGACCATCTTCGCCATCATGGCGTTCGCCGGCGGTCTGTTCTCCTTCCGTCAGGCGCGCTGGTACGAACTCGCCGCCGCCAATGCCTATGCGGCCGGCGCGGTCGGCGTGAGCTTCGCCGGCGACCTGATCACGCTGTTCCTGTTCTGGGAGCTGATGGCGCTGTTCTCCACGGTCATCGTCTGGGCCGGCGGCACGCCGGCGGCGCGGGCCGCGGGCATCCGTTATGCGGTGATGCACCTCATCGGCGGGGTGATCCTGAAGGTCGGTATCGAGGGCACGGTGGTGCACACCGGCTCCATCGACATCATGCCGGTGCTCGCCACCAATTTCGACACCTGGATGATGCTGATCGGCATCCTCATCAATGCGGCGGCGCCGCCGGTCTCCGCCTGGCTCG